>JADZCR010000006.1:0-600000 GCA_020851465.1 Phycisphaeraceae bacterium
AAAAGTAGCGGGGGTAGGATTCGAACCTACGACCTCCGGGTTATGAGCCCGACGAGCTACCAGGCTGCTCTACCCCGCAATCTGGAGTTCCTAACTTTAACGAAACTTTCTCAGAGGTCAAACATACACACACTATGTTGACATCCATCTCGCAAGATCACATTGAAAACTTATCCGCATCAGCAGACTCAATCGACAAAGTTTTCTAGTGAAAGCCCAATTCTCAATCGAGCGCAGTTGCTTACTGCGTGCAGTTTGTTGAACTGCGTCTTTGTCTTATCACTTCTTCACCCGCCTAGTCGTGGATGCCCCATCTTGTTTATGGATGGTCTGGTTGGTTCTCAGACACCAAATCATTCGGATGAGTTGCACCCATATCAGAAGGCCGCGTCAGTTGGAGCGTTGCGAATGTCCTGTCAGGGTGGCAGGGCGGTTGGCGTTTCCTTCCGTGGCTGTCAGGCTGGCATGAGTCCCACAACGTGAAGCTCCACACTATGAATGCGCGTCAACCTAATTTAAATACAAGAGTTAGAGATGATTATTTCCCATCTTGGCTTATCCTTAAATAAGGTACTCCCATTGCACTATCATGTCGGCCCGGCTCGTTCCTCATACGTTGGGTGCTGTCGGGTGGGTCAGGGTCGCAACAACGACGAACTAACAGCGGAGACGATTTCATGGCGGCGAAAGAACTGGCATTTGAAGCTGACGCACGGAAGGGGCTGCTCGCGGGTGTCGAAAAACTCGCAGCGGCGGTGAAAAGCACTCTTGGCCCTCGCGGCCGGAATGCGGTACTCGACAAGTCTTGGGGTGGTCCGACGGTGACCAAAGACGGCGTGTCGGTCGCCGAGGAAATCGAGCTTGGTGACAAAGCTGAAAACATGGGCGCACAGCTCGTGAAGGAAGCGGCAAGCAAGACTTCCGACAAGGCCGGTGACGGCACCACCACTTCAACCGTTCTCGCCGAAGCCCTCTTCAAGGAAGGGCTTCGTCAGATCACCGCGGGTGTTGATGCGAACGCTCTGGTTCGCGGCATGCGCAAAGCGGTCGATGCGGTAGTGGATAGCATCCACAAGCAGTCGAAGCCTATCGATGTTTCCAAGAAAGATGAGATCGCCTCAGTCGCGGCCATCAGTGCAAACAACGATCGCGAGATCGGCAACATTATGGCCGACGCATTCATGAAGGTCGGCAAGGATGGCGTCATCACGGTCGAAGAAGGCAAGAGCCTTGAGACCTATGTCGATGTCGTCGAGGGCATGCAGTTTGATCGCGGGTTCCTCTCTCCGAATTTTGTCACCAACACAGATGATCTGCTCGTCGAGTTTGATCGCTGTCTGGTTCTCGTGTTTGAAGACAAGATTTCCAGCATTCAGAAACTCGTTCCTCTGCTGGAAAAAGTTCAACAGGCCAAGAAGCCGCTGCTGATCATCGCGGAAGATGTCGAGGGTGAAGCACTGGCGACCCTGGTGGTGAACAAACTCCGTGGCGTACTCAACGTGGCGGCTGTCAAAGCCCCCGGCTACGGCGATCGGCGCAAGGCGATGCTTGAAGACATCGCGATTCTCACCGGCGCGACAGCCATCATGAAAGACCTGAGTATCGAGCTGGACAAAGTCGAACTGGACCAGTTGGGTCTGGCGAAGAAGGTAACGATCGACTCGGAAAACACCACGATTATCGAAGGTGCGGGCAGCTCGAAGGACATCCAGGGCCGCATCGTACAGATTCGCCGTGAAATCGAGATCACGACGAGCGACTACGACCGCGAGAAACTCCAGGAGCGTCTGGCGAAGCTCGCCGGCGGCGTTGCGCAGGTGAATGTCGGCGCAGCCAGTGAGGCTGAGCTTAAAGAGAAAAAAGCACGTGTTGAGGACGCTCTGCACGCGACCCGTGCAGCCGTTGAAGAGGGCATCGTGCCCGGCGGCGGCGTGAGCTTTATCCGTGCGTTACCTTCCCTGAAGAATGTGCAGACCTGCTGCAGCGATGAAGCTGCGGGTGTGGAAGTCGTGCGCCGGGCTTTGCTCGTGCCGCTCCAGACCATCGCAGACAACGCGGGCGAGCGAGGCACAGTGGTTGTGCGAAAAGTTCAGGATGGCAAGGGCAATTTTGGATTCGACGCTCTGGCGTTGGAATACGGCGACATGGTCGCCAAAGGCATTATTACGCCGAGCAAGGTTGATCGCACTGCGCTTCAGAACGCAGCGAGCGTCGCCACGCTTCTGTTGACCACCGATTGCGTCGTTACCGAGGCCCCCAAGGATAAGGACGACCACGCCGGCCACGGTCATAGTCACGGCGGCCCTCCAGGCATGGGCGGTATGGGTGGCATGGGAGGAATGGGCGGCATGGGTGGCATGCCGGGCATGATGTAAAAAATTTGACGGCCCTGAATGCCGCCATCAATGCGTAACGTGGTTCTGACAAATAAATCGGTGGGTATTTCCACCCAACAAGGATCAAACGGAGCAACGAAACATGGCAACCGCGACTGCTGAACCAAAAACGAAGATCAACGTCCGTCCTCTTGATGATCGTCTGATCGTTAAGCCGCACGAGGCGGAAGAAAAAACCAAGACCGGCATCTATCTGCCCGAAGGCGCAAAAGAAAAGCCGATGATGGGGCGCGTGCTCGCAGCCGGTCCCGGCAAGCTCGACGATGAGGGTCGTCGGACACCGCTGTCGGTTAAGCCGGGCGATACGGTCGTTTACGGCAAGTATGCGGGCACCGAGATCGAGCTAAATGGGGACAAGTGCATGATCGTCCGCGAGAGTGAATTGCTCGGCGTGGTCGAGAAGTAAGTTCAAACGAAACCTATTCAGGATTGAAACATGGCCAAGAAACAACTCATATTCGGTAACGAGGCGGCAGTCGAGCTTCGCAAGGGGCTTGAGCAACTTGCAGCCGCGGTCAAGAGCACCCTCGGTCCCGCCGGTCGCAACGTCGTGCTCCAGAAGAGCTACGGCAGTCCGGCTGTCACCAAGGACGGCGTCTCGGTCGCCAAAGAGATCGAACTCGCCGAACCGTTTCAGAACATGGGCGCGAAAATGGTTGTCGAGGTCGCCAAGAAGACCTCTGACAAAGCCGGTGACGGCACCACCACTGCGACCGTGCTCGCCGAGGCGATTTATTTGGAAGGAATCAAGCACGTGACGTCGGGATTGAATCCCGTGTCCTTGCAGCGCGGCATTCTCGCCGCCGCCGATGCCGCCAGTGAAGCCATCAAGGAAATGGCGATCAAGACCAAAGGCAAGGATGACTACCAGAAGGTTGCGACCATTTCCGCCAACGGTGACAGCCAGATCGGCGCGCTCATCGCAGAAGCGATTGAAAAGGTCGGCAAGGATGGCGTCGTCGAGATCGAAGAAGGCAAAACGGCTGACACGTCACTCGAATATGTCGAGGGTATGTCGTTCGACAAGGGTTACCTGTCGCCTTATTTCATGACTGATCCAGGCACTCAGGAATGTGTGCTCGAGGATGCGTTGATCCTCATCAACGAAAAGAAAATCAGCAACCTTCCCGACCTGCTCCCGCTGCTCAACAAAGTGGCGATGGCGCAGAAGCCGCTGCTGATTATTGCGGAGGAAGTGGAAAACGAAGCGCTGGCGGCACTGGTCGTCAATCGTCTCCGCGGCGTGTTGAAGGTTTGTGCGGTCAAAGCACCGGGCTTCGGCGACCGCCGCAAGGCCATGCTCGGCGATATCGCCGTACTCACCGGCGGCACTTTCCTGAGCGAAGACCTGGGGCAGACGCTCGAAAATCTTGAGCTTGATGCTCTGGGTAAGGCCGCGAAGATCGTCATCGACAAAGACAACACCACGATCATCCAGGGTGCTGGCAAGAAGAAAGACATCGAGGGCCGTATCGAGCAGATTCGCGGACAGATCGAAAAGACCACCAGTGACTACGACCGTGAAAAACTTCAGGAGCGACTCGCTAAGCTCACCGGCGGCGTGGCGATCCTGCATGTGGGCGGCGCGACTGAGACAGCGATGAAAGAGCGAAAGGATCGCGTGGACGATGCGCTTCACGCGACCAAGGCCGCAGCGCAGGAGGGCTACGTGCCCGGTGGCGGCGTCGCTTTCCTACGTGCGATTCCCGCTGTCGAGGCCGCCAAGAGCAAGGCCAAGGGCGATGAGAAGAATGGCTTCGACATCGTTATCGCTGCACTGGAGGCCCCGCTGCGCCAGATCGTCACCAACTCAGGTGAGGATGGCTATCTGGTCGTCGAAAACGTACTCGAAAAGAAGGGCAGTGCGGGCTACGACGCGGCGACCGGTCAATATGTGGATATGGTCAAGGCTGGCATCATTGACCCAGCCCTGGTTGCCCGTACCGCATTGTTGAATGGGGCCTCGGTTGCGGGCCTGATGCTGACGACCAACGTCCTTGTCAGCGAACTCAAGGAAGACAAGGACGCGGTTGTCGGCGCGGTGTCGTAATACTTTCTCTGTCAAACTAATCGGGGCCCGGAGACCAGAAGGTCTTCGGGCCTTTTTTGAAAACAATGGCCACTCAGCGCGACTACTACGAGATTTTGAATGTCGAACGAACCGCTGATGGTGAAACCATCAAGCGGTCGTATCGCAAGCTCGCGCTTAAATATCA
The DNA here is from genome assembly GCA_020851465.1 of Phycisphaeraceae bacterium. Classification (NCBI taxonomy): domain Bacteria; kingdom Pseudomonadati; phylum Planctomycetota; class Phycisphaerae; order Phycisphaerales; family Phycisphaeraceae; species Phycisphaeraceae bacterium. The sequence goes on from JADZCR010000006.1 coordinate 4,613, forward strand.
TCCTGATCGCAACCCCGGCGATACGGAATGTGAAGCACGGTTCAAGGAATGTGCCGAGGCATACGAGGTGCTGTCGGATACCGACAAGCGATCCCGTTACGATCGCTTTGGTCACGAAGGACTGCGGGGAACCAGCGGTCACAACTTCCGCCACATGGATCCCAACGACATCTTCTCGATGTTCGAGGACATCTTTGGTGACATGGGCGGATTCGGAGGCTCCGGGGGACGGGGACGACGCGGCGGCGGGCGGCAGCGCGGACAGCCCGGTTACGACCTCGAAACGCAAGTTGAGATCACGCTTGAAGAGGTCGATAGCGGTGCTGAACACGAAGTGGAGTTCACACGGCAAGATCTCTGTACGACCTGCGGCGGTAACGGAGCCAAACCTGGTACCCAGCCGATCGCGTGTGTGACCTGCGGCGGTGTGGGGCAGGTTCAGCAGGCGGGATTCGGCGGGATGTTCCGCATGGTCACCACCTGCCCGGCCTGTCAAGGCGCTGGTAAGGTTTATAAAGATAAATGTGCCGACTGCCGTGGATCAGGACGAAAACCGAAAAAGCGCAAGCTGAGCGTGAAAGTACCGCCTGGTATTCACGACGGGCAGGCGATTCGTGTCACGGGTGAGGGCGAGCCGGGAATCGGCGGCGGACCGCAGGGCGATCTGCATGTAGTGATTCACGTGCAGGAGCACAAGCTTTTCACCCGCGAGGATGACCATCTGGTTCTCAAGATGCCGGTGAGTTTCACGCAGGCAGCACTCGGCGCAACTGTGAAGGTGCCGACCCTCAACGATGAAACGGAGCTGACCATCAAGCCCGGTACTCAGCACGGCGAGCTTTTCCGGCTTCAGGGCAAAGGCTTACCCAACCTGCGGAGCGGGCGGAAAGGTGATCTGGCGGTTGTGCTGCTGGTGGAGATACCTAAGAAACTTTCGGATCGACAGGAACAACTGCTGCGCGAGTTCGCGGAAACGGAAAACGCGGAGGTATTGCCGCACAGTAAAAAATTCTGGGACAAGATCAAAGACTCTCTGAAATCATGAGACAAAACATGATGGCGCGGACCAGCAGGAATCGCGCTATGATGTACGGAGGTGCGCGATGAAATTCAACCCAGTGGACATGGGAACGGACAGCTCGGATGACGCTTCGCAGCCCGGCACCCCCGGACCATCCGCAAAGCCCGGTTCATCGGCCGAGGCTGCGCCAAAGGCGTCCGATGCCCATGCAGCTTTGCAGAATGAGATCACGGACTTGAAAGCTCAGCTTCTGCGCGCCGCAGCCGACTATCAAAACTTCGCCCGTCGATCACAGCAGAGCATCAACGACGCCCGTGAGCAGCAGCTCATGGATGTCGCGCGGGCACTCCTTTCCGTACTCGACACGTTTGATCTGGCGTTGGCGGTGGACACGTCGAAAGCCTCAGCCGAGACGCTGCTTAAGGGTGTCGGCATGGTGCGTGACGAATTGCTGAAGGTGCTCAACAGGTTTGATATTCAACGTATCGATGTTAAACCGGGTGAGGAATTCGATCCGCGGCGGCACGAGGCCATGATGCGACAGTCGGTACAGGGTATCGCCAGTCAGCACATCGCGGCTCAGCTTTCACCCGGTTATGCCATTGGTGATAAGACGCTTCGCCCCGTCAAGGTGAGCGTGGCGGAATAAGTTCATCCCTGACTTTGGATAACTATGCCTACTTATGACTATCGATGTTCCGGCTGCGGTCACGAATTCGAGGAGTTCCAGTCGATCACAGCCGCACCCCTGAAGAAGTGCCCTAAGTGCGGAAAGGCAAAGCTGGTTCGACTGATCGGAACCGGTGCGGGTGTCATTTTCAAGGGGTCTGGTTTCTACGAGACAGACTATCGCTCCGAGGGTTATAAAAAGGCAGCGAAAGAAGCCGAAGGTAAGTCCGAGTCGAAATCGGACACCAAGTCTGACTCGACCACAAAGAGCGACTCCGCAGCGAAACCGGATGCCAAGCCAGCAAAGACGGAACCCGCTTCAAGCTCAACCAAAGCATCGGAATCCAAGGGTTCCAAAAAAGCAGAAGCTAAATAGATTTCGTCGAGGACTTGGCTAAACGCGAGACCTCGTATAGGACACGATAAACCGATAAAATCGATTGAAATTTGCCGCTTTACTCCTTGACCTGGTGTCTTTGTTCTGCCTATTCTGTCCGATCGTCGTCGAGCTCTTTCGGGAAGATGCTCAGGGGGAGCAGAATTCCGGGGTAAACCAAAGTGCGGCCGTGACGCCGTTTTTGGTTTAATTTTTTTATTCTGAATTGTTCAAGCTGTTGATCGATGCCTCACTGATTCGCATCGACTTGATGCTGTGTAAACCCAGATCGATGTTGTCCGCGGAGTGTGCATGGCTGGTCAAGGCGAGCGGAGAGGATGATGAGTTTGATCCGTTGACGTTAATGAGAGAACGATCTATTGTCTGCGATCTAACGAGCGATTCATGACCTCCCACCTGATGTGCCCTCAATCAAGACGGTTCCACCTGTTGACGATCCTTTTCACGGTGTCGTGCTGGGCGATGCTGTCCGGCTGCGAAAAGAAGCAGCCCGCTCCAGCCGTCTCCCACGAGCGTCCCCCCGCGCTGGTGACTGCCGCAGCGGTGGTGACGCGGGACATCCCGGTCTATCTGGATGAAATCGGTCGATGTGTCGCGCGTGAGGTCGTGTCGATCAAGCCGCAGGTCGAAGGCCGGATCACACAGATCCACTTCCAGGACGGCGCAATGATTAAAAAAGGGGAGATGCTTTTCACCATTGACCCCCGGCCTTATGAGGCGGAACTGGCTCAGCGGGTAGCTGCGGTTGAGGAAGCCAAAGCCGGTCTGGAGCTGAAAAAGACCGAGTTCGCCCGCATCGCTGGGATGCTCAATGTTCATGCCGCTTCGCAGGCGGAGTATGACGTCAGCAAAAGCGAAATGGCGGTGGCGGAGGCACGCATTCAATCTGCGCTGGCGGCCGTTGAGGTCTCGAAGCTCAACCTGAATTACTGCTACATCAAGTCGCCGATGGATGGCCGCGCCGGTCAACGTCTCGTCGATGTGGGTAACGTCATCAAGTCCGACGGCAACACGTCTCTGCTGGTGATCCAGGACCTTGATCCAATTTATGCCGACTTCACGGTTACCGAGGGCGAGCTTCCGCGGGTCCGTCAGATGATGACTAAAGGGGTGCTGACTGCGCATGTAGCCTTGCCCAGCGATACCGAACCGCGTGATGGTGAGTTGACGTTTCTCGACAATGCTGTGCAGGACGCTACGGGAACCGTGCGGCTGCGTGCCACGATTCCCAATTCGGATTACCACTTCTGGCCGGGACAGTTTGTTCGTGTCCGTCTGGTACTCAACATCATCAAGGGTGCCACACTGGTGCCCGGTCAATCCGTTCAGATCGGGCAGCAGGGACCGTTTGTTTACGTCATTAAGCCCGACACCACCGCGGAATTGAGACTGGTGAAAACCGGTCAGCGGCAGGGCGATCTGGTTACCGTGACAGAAGGACTGCATGAGGGTGAAGTGGTTGTCCTCAGCGGACACATGGGAGTCATGCCCGGCGGACACGTCCGGGTACAGCAGGCCGCGACGGCCTCCGCACCGTCGGAACACTCCACAGCAGGAGAGCCGGCGTCACAGCCCGGTGAGGCGCGATGAATCTTTCTCAGCCGTTCATTCAACGCCCGGTCATGACCGCGCTGCTGACGCTCTCGTCGATTCTGTTCGGCGTGCTGGCGTACACGCAGTTACCCGTTAACGACCTGCCCGTGGTGGACTACCCCGTCATTCAGGTGAGCGTCGGTTATCCCGGCGCGACCCCTGAGACCATGGCGAACACCGTCGCCACACCGCTCGAACGTCAGTTCATGCAGATTCCCGGCCTTGAGCTGGTGACTTCAACTAGCCGTCAGGGATTCACCAGCTTCACGCTTCAATTTGCATTGTCCAAGAGCATCGACGCTGCCGCGACGGACGTACAGACCGCCATCAGTCAGGCGACTGGAAAGCTGCCCGCCGACCTGCCCAGCCCGCCGACCTTCAGCAAGACCAATCCGAACGATCAGCCGATCATGTACATCGGTCTGACCAGCGACTCGGTGACGCGCGGACAGCTCTACGACTACGCGAGCACGCAGGCTGGACAGCGCATCAGCATCCTGCCGGGTGTGAGCCGTGTGCAGGTTTACGGCACACAATCCGCAATGAGGATCAAGGCTGACCCGTCTGCGATGGCGGCACGCGGCATCACGATTGACGATCTGCACAATGCGGTTCAGCGCGGCACGAGCTACTCCGGTGCCGGCCAGATCGACGGCCCGCATAAGAGCTTCCTCATTCAACCGCAGGGCCAGCTCGACACCGCGGAGAGCTACAACGATCTGATCGTCGGCACTCATGGCGGCTCGCCGGTCTATCTCAAGGATGTGGCCACCGCGGTGGAAACCGTACAGGACGAACGCATCGACATGCGTTTCTGGGTTCGCGGGAAGACGGTTCCCAAAGCCACGGTCGTGATTGCGGTTTTCCGTCAGGCCGGTGCCAACGCGGTAGAAGTCGCCGACTCGATCCGGGCACTGGTTCCGATCGTTTCCGCGCAGCTTCCCAGCTCGGTGTCGATCGTGCCGATTTACGATCGGTCGCGGTCCATCGTCAACAGCATCAAGGATGTGGAAGAAACATTGGTCATCGCGTTCATCCTCGTGGTGGCGGTGATCTTCATCTTTCTGGGACGCGCGACGGACACCGTGATCCCCGCCGTGGCACTGCCTCTGTCACTGCTGCTGACGTTCATCGTCATGCGCATGCTGGACTACAGCCTCGACAACTTATCGCTGATGGCCTTGACGCTGGCGATCGGCTTCCTGGTGGACGACGCGATCGTATTTCTTGAAAACGCGGTGCGCCGCATGGAGAAGTTCAACGAAACACCGCTGGTTGCCGCCGTCAACGGCGCGCGGGAAATCAGCTTCACGATTTTGTCCATGACCATCTCGCTGGCGGCGGTGTTCATCCCGCTGGTGTTCATGACGGGACTCGTTGGCCGCATCTTCCGAGAGTTCGCCGTCACCATCATCGTGGCGATCATGGCGTCAGGCGTGGTGTCGCTGACGCTGACACCGCTGATGTGTGCCCGCCTGCTCAGCCAGCGCGGACACGGCATGAAGAAATCGCTGGTGGAGCGTGTGATCGATCCCATCGAGCACTTCATCCTCCGGGGCTACGGCGGATCGCTCTGGTTTTTTCTCCGCCATCGTTGGGTGTCGATGCTGATCTGGATCGCCTGTCTGGGCGGCACGTTCTGGTTTTACGTCCAGGTGCCCAAGTCCTTTCTTCCCGCCGGTGACAGCTCGTTTATCCGTGGCGTCATGATCGCAGAGGAAAGCGCATCGCCCGAGCAGATGCACACGTATCAGGGCATGGCCGAGCAGCAGATGCAGGCAAACCCGTCAGTCAAGATGACGTTTTCGATGAGCGGCAACGGCCAGTTCATCGGATCGAACATGGGTTTCCTGCTGGCGTTCCTCGATGATCCCAAGGATCGCCCGCCGCTGAAGACCTTCGACGGCACGACGGTTGAGCATCCGCCGATTCAGCTCGTCGCAGCGGATCTCATGGGCCGGATCGCCTCGAACGTCCCCGGTATTTTTCCTGCTCTGCAACCAGACCCCGTACTTCAGATCAGCACCGGCGCATCATCCACGCAACAGGGAAAGTTTTCCTATGCGGTTTCGGGTATCGACCCCGCAGAGGTTTACGCCACCGCGCATAAGCTGATGAATCGCATGTACGCGGAGCTGGGGCCTGGCAAGATGTTCCAGACGGTGCTCTCAGACCTTTACACCAACACGCCGAATCTCAAAGTGACCCTCAACCGTGAGCAGGCCAAGATGAACGGCGTGTCCGAGTCGCGTATCCTCGCGCTGTTGCGAAACGCCTACTCACAGAACTACGTTTATCTGATTAAGCGCCCCAACGACCAGTACCAGGTAATCCTCGAAGTCGCCGACAATATGCGCAAGGATCCTGCGGATCTTTCGCTGCTCTACATCAAGAGCGACGACGGGAAACGGATCGTGCCTCTCAAGGCCGTCGCCGATTGGGAACCGGGCGTCGGACCGCAAGCGGTCAACCACATCAACCAGTTCACGAGCGTTTCGATTGCCTTCAATCTCAACCCCGGCGTGCCTATCGGTAACGCGACCAGTTTCATCGAAGCGCAGGCCAAGGAAGTCGTCCCTTCCTACATCCGCGGCGATCTTCAGGGTGAGGCTCTGACTTTCCGTAACACCGTCCGCGATCTGGCGATTCTGGGGCTGGTCGCTGTCTTTGTGATGTATGTCATCCTCGGCATTCTTTACGAGAGCTACCTGCACCCGATCACGGTGCTCTCATCCCTGCCAGTCGCGCTGGTCGGCGGACTGCTGACGCTCTGGATTTTCGGCGAGGAAATGTCACTTTACGGCTGGGTCGGCGTCTTCATGCTCATGGGCATCGTCAAGAAAAACGGCATCATGATCGTGGACTTCGCCAATCAGCGGGTAGCGGAGGGTCAGGCCGACGACGTGGCCATCCACGAAGCCAGCGTTGACCGTTTCCGACCGATCATCATGACCACGCTTGCCGCACTGATGGGCGCGGTTCCGATCGCGCTGGGTCTCGGTGCCGACGGTGCGTCGCGCCGACCGCTGGGGCTGGTCATCATCGGCGGGTTGATCGTGTCGCAGTTCATCACGCTCTTCATCACGCCGGCGATTTATCTATACCTCGAAGATTTCCAGGAACACGTACTCAATCGCTTCTCCTTCTTCCGCTCCACGCATGTGCGCAAGCCGCACTTCCCGGTGCCCGATGCGCAGGCAGCATCGACGACATCGCATACCTGAACTCTGCCTCAGGTGATGCAGTCCGACTGTTGTGATGAAATCGTGGCGGCTTTACCGCCGTCGTTGCTAGGAATTGCGCTGTCGGAGTTCAGCGAGTGAATACGTCGGGCATGATTTCCCTTCAAGCATCCGCTCGATAGAGGGTGAATCCTTGAAGCCCGAACCGGTAACGAGGCAGACAATCTGTGCGTCGCGGTTGATCCGACCGTCCGAGACAGCACGCAACGCGCCAGCCAGCGCGGCGGCACCTGCCGGCTCGCAGAAAATTCCTTCCTCCAGAGCAAGTCGTTTTTGCGCGGCCCATACCTCGTGATCGCTGACGGTGTGTCCGGTGCCGCCGGTTGCTCGACATGCCGCGATGACGTGATTTCCGTCGATCACCGAGGGCACCTGCAGCCCGCTGATACCGCTTGTGCAGGACACCTCTTGTGCAGTAGCTGCGCCTTGGCGTAAAGGCGAGGCAATCGTGTCATTGCCTTCCGGTTGGACACATTCGATGCACGGGCTGCGTGGAAGTCGGCGGTCTGCGACTAGGCCTTCAAATCCACGTGCAATAGCGAGTGTAAGCCCGCCGCCACCCGCCGGCACAAAAACATGATCCAGCGACGCCGAGACCTGCTGAGCCAACTCATAGCTGATGGTTTGCACACCCGCCATGCCGACCGGGCTATACGCAAAAGCGCTGATCTGCAATGCCGCACCGGGTCTTGCTGCTCGGTCTTTGATGCAGGTGAAACACTCCAGGGTGATCGCGGTATCAAGCCCGAAGCCGCGGATTTTATAAATGTCCGCGCCGTAGATCATCATCTGGCTCAGCTTGCCGATGGGCGCGGATTCGACGATGGCGATTTCACACTTGATGTCCGCTGCGGCGCAGTATGCCGCCAGTGCTGACCCGGTATTGCCGCTCGATGTGGCGACGCAGTGTGACTGCCCCTGTTCGAGCATGGCGGCGATGGCGGCGGCGGCAAAGCGATCTTTGTACGAACCCGTCGGGTTGGCTGTTTCCAACTTGAAATGGAGATTCTGCAGGCCGGCCGCCGGGCCGATACGCTTCGATCGCACCAGCGGCGTATTCCCTTCACCCAGAGTGATGCGGAATCGCTCCGGCGTGTTGGAAAAAAGATCAGCCCAACGCCAGATGCTCATCAGGAGTCCTTTGCAGTTTTCGAAGGAATGTCCGGCGGGTAGTCGCGCGGATGATTCAAACCGCGCAGACTGTAGGGCATCAGTGTGGTCTTGAGGCCACCATCTGCCAGGATCGTCGTGCCGGTGATGTAGGAGGCATCGTCACTCGCCAGCCATACGATCGTTCTGGCGATCTCGGCGGCAGTACCCCAGCGTCGGAGCGGAATCAAATCCTCGGTATAGCCGCGAACCGTAGCTGCGTTGCGGACGTTTTCATCCGAGGGATAGTCGTTGCTCATTTCCGTGTCGATCGCGCCGGGGTTGAGCGCGACGACTCGTATGCCGCGGGCACCGTAGGTGGCTGCCAGATCGTAGGTCAGCGCGTCGAGTGCGCCCTTGGCAGCGATATAAGCCGGTGCCATGCCTGATACACGCTCGGACTGCACGCTGGAGATGTTAATGACGACGCCCTTACGGCGTGGTTCCATGTGTTCCGCAGCCCATCGTGTCATGAAGGCCGGTGCTGTGACGCAGATACGCAGCGTCTTTTCCCATGATTCGAGAGTGATTCGACGCATCGTGTCGAGGTCACGCCACGCAGCGTTGTTGACCAGTACGTCGATGCGGCCCCATTTCTGCGCGGTATGGCTGATGATCCGCTGAGCGTAATCGAGATCGAAAAGATCACCCGCGATGGTCAGTGATTCGCCGCCGTTCTCCTGTATTCGTGCGGCAGTGTGTTTTAGCGCATCGGTTCCGCGTGCCGCGATTGCGACGCGATAACCTCGCCGGGCGAATTCCACAGCCGCTTCCGCCCCGATCCCGCGTGAGGCTCCCGTCACGATGGCCACTGGTTTATCGCTCACGAGAGAACCTCCGCCTGATCGAGTTCGATGATGACAGCCAGCGTTTCATTTTCCTTGACCATGGGAAATGTTCGAAGAAGAATGACCAGCCCGTCAACAGGTGAGGGCATGTCGATCACTTGATCGCCGAGGATGTCGCTGACGGTTCCGTAGATCTGCCCCTTCTTGACGACATCGCCGAGTTTGACTCTGGGGATAAAACATCCCGACATCGGCGAGGGATTGTTGACTTGCAGGTGACCCGCCTGGTCGCGGTTGTCCTCGATGACATGCTTCACGCGATTACGCGGCAGGGTACGGTCGATCATTCCCAGCACAGCCATCACGTTGAGACAACCTTCGATATATCCGGTGACGGCATCGTCGAGACAGGTGGCGGCGCCGCCCCATTCGGAGTAGATGGCGGGGATGTTGGCGTCACTCGCAGCCGAGAGAGAGCGGCCCGGATGAAGCGTCGTCCCCCAGACCAGCGGGAGGTTGAACGCCCTCGCCATGCGGCGTTGTGCTTCGAGCGTTTTGGGGTCGGACACCAATCCGTAACCAGCGAGGGGCCATAGTGCCATCGTCGTCCCGCCGGTGTGAAGATCGATGAAGTAGTCCGCGCTGCGGATAAATGCCGTGGCTGCGTGCGCGGTGCGCTGTGTGATGGAGCCGTCCGGCCTGCCGGGGAAGGTTCGCGCCAGATCGAGGCCGTCCTCAGCCGTGCGGTGCCCGCGCCAAAAAGCACTTTCATTGACGACCGGGATAAGCGTGAGCCGACCGCGAAGCTGTGCCGGCTTGATCTCACGGATCAGGCGGCGAACTGTGACCATCGGCTCAAATTCGTCACCGTGTACGCCTCCGACGATCAGCAGATGCGGGCCGGATCGGTCGCCGGTGATGACACGGGATTGCAGATTGATCGAGGACATGTGGGGCGAGTATATCGAAGAGTCGCTCAAACGCAGGACATCAAGGACATCTCATCGCTTCGGTCGGAATCGCTGCTGACAGAAAAGGCTCGCATCGTTATTCTGGTTTACCAAGGGGAAGCGATTTCAATTCAAAGGGGACATTATGAAAACGATACGACTGGCAGCGGTGGGGGCGATCTTCACTTCGTTTCTGTTTGGCTGCACGAGCTACGAAAGCTCCGGTGATTCGGCGACGCTGCGCACCGATACGCCCCAGCCTCGCTACACGACTGCGCAGCAGCCGACTCCCGTTGCTGCGTCTGTCACCTCCGACGGACGGACATCGCTCGCTTTCCCAACCGGCGACCGTGCGACGAGTGTCGTGGCAGTCGATCGCGTCGCGCCGACTGAGTGGACCGCTGGGCAGGCCTATGACTACGACCTCCACGTAACGAATCTCACTTCCGTGGCTCTCAACGAGGTCGTGCTGGTGGAGCGCACGCCGGCAAATCTGAAAATCAGCGGCTCAACCCCGGACGCCACTTCGCGGAACGATGGCGAACTCCGCTGGGCCATGGGTTCACTTGGGCCGCGGGAAACCCGGAGCGTGCGTATCCGTGCGACAGCCGCAGCTCGTGCCGAAGATCAGGCAGCAGCGACCGCTCGCGAGTGCATCTCGGTGACTTACGTGCCCTGGGCGTGCGTGCCGGTTCAGGTTGTGCAGCCCATGCTCGAACTCGTCGCTTCCGCGCCGGCGGAGGTGCTGCTCTGCGAGAGGATTCCCGTGAAATACACGGTGACCAACCGCGGCACGGGTGCTGCGCGTAACGTGGTGATCCGGCATGCGCTGCCGACCGGCGTCGCACCGCGCGGCTCCACCGCTGAGCAACTCGAAGCGCGTGTGGAATCGCTGGCTCCCGGTGAGTCGCGGTCATTCGTCGCCAACGTCAACGCCAGCAAGACCGGCAGATACACCCAGAGCATCGCGGCTGCTGCGGACGGAGGACTCAATGCCAACGCGACTGCTTCGACCGTTGTTCGTGAGCCGGTACTGAGCATCAAAAAGACGGGACCGCAGACACTCTTCCTCGGCCGCGATTTTTCTTATGACATCGTTGTCACCAACATCGGTGATGGAGACGCCCGCGACGCCGTCGTCGAAGATACGCTGCCCGGTAACGCCCAACTCGTCAGCGCCACCGGCGGCGGCACTTCAGCTAACGGGAAAATCTCCTGGAACCTCGGCACACTCAAGCCCCGCGACGCCCGCAAGGTCACGGTTACGCTTCGTGTTGAACAGGCGACGTCTGTCGTCAACACCGCGACCGCCCGCGCTCAGTGCGCAGCAGAGGTATCTTCGACGATCACCACTGCGGTGCGTGGTGTGCCGGCAATCCTTCTCGAAGTCGTGGATGATCCTGATCCGATTCCGGTGGGTGGGGAAGTGACCTACACGATCCGCGTTACAAACCAAGGCTCAGCTACGGGAACGAACATCAAGATCACGGCTGGCCTCGAAGACACCATGCAGTTCGTCTCCGCGACAGGGCAGACCCCCGGCTCCGCCAGCGGGCAGAATGTTGCATTCGCAGCACTCAAGTCACTAGCCCCCAAGGCTGCGGCTGAATGGAAAGTCGTCGTTAAGGCGGTTAAGACCGGCGACGTGCGCTTCCGCGTCGAGATGAACAGCGACCAGCTCGAACGTCCCGTGACCGAGACCGAAGCATCCAACTTCTACCAGTAAGGAAAGGCACGTGGCGATTTGTCAACGGATCAGCACCATGCACGATCGCTACGCGATGCGCCAGCGCTGATTCTTGAACATTGGTTCCAGACGGATACTATTAAGGACGTTTCCCAGTATCTATGGGCTTTTCAGTCTCTTCGGGACATCCCGGAAGATTGAGGCATTCCTGGTGTTTCGGGAGGTTCCTGGGTTTTGTGATTCCGGGTGGCTTAGGTTTTTGGGTGTTTAGTTTTCAGAGCTTGTTTGGTCAGTCTTTCCCGCCGGGGTTGTTGTAAGGACCAGCTTCATGGCCGTTCCGATTTCGCAGATGTACACGGTGGCGACCTACGTGCTGGGTCAGAAGCTCAAAGGCCGCAAGCGATATCCGCTGGTACTGATGCTCGAGCCGCTATTCCGTTGCAATCTCGCCTGCGCGGGCTGCGGAAAAATTCAGTACCCCGCCCACATTCTCAAAAAGAACCTCAGCCCCGACGACTGCTTCAAGGCAGTCGAGGAATGCGGCGCTCCGATGGTTTCCATCCCCGGCGGTGAACCGCTCATGCACCCGCAGATCGGTCAGATCGTCGAGGGACTCATCGCGCGGAAAAAATACATCTACCTCTGCACCAACGCGCTGCTGCTGAAGGAAAAGCTCGAAGCTGGTCTTTTCAAGCCTTCCAAGTATCTCACCTTCAGCGTACACATGGACGGCATTGAGGAGAACCATGATTTTGCCGTCTGCCGAGAAGGAACATACAAAACCGCCACCGAAGCGATTCGCTTAGCTGTCTCGATGGGTTTTCGTGTCACGACCAACTGCACGCTCTTTCAGGGTGCGGACCCCAATGAGGTGCGACAGTTCTTCGATGAGATGACCGCGCTGGGTGTTGAGGGCATGATGGTCAGCCCGGGCTACAGCTACTCCAAGGCCCCCGATCAGGGCAGCTTTCTGCACCGCGAAGAAACGAACAATCTCTTTGAGATGATCCTGTCGAACCGCAAGAAGGGATGGAACTTCAACCAGAGCCCGCTGTTTCTGGAGTTCCTCATGGGTCGGCGAAATTACGAATGCACCCCCTGGGGCATGCCGACCTACAACCTCTTTGGCTGGCAGAAACCCTGCTACCTGCTTCAGGAAGGGTACGCGGAGACCTTTGACGAGTTGATGCGTGAAACGCAGTGGGATAATTACGGCCACAAGAGCGGTAACCCCAAGTGCCAGGACTGCATGGTCCACTCAGGCTATGAAGCCAGCGCGGTGAATCACACGTTTTCCAGCTTCGGCGGGATGTGGGCGACGATCAAAGCCATGATCTTCAACACCTACGCCAATCCGTCAGCAGGCAAAAAACTCAAGGATCACAAGCCGACGCATAAGCACGGTCAGGCGGTGGTCCAACTGACGGTTCGTGCCGGTGCTGCATGAAGCAGCCTCACGACTCGGTGAGTTACCCAAACGAGATTTCATCAAGACAACATGCCGCAGGTACGCGATGTCTTGCGCGAACTGGAGCATCCCCGCCTCGGCGTTCACCTCGGATTCATTTCTCATTCTCAACGGCGTCCGCGCATAAGCAGCAGTCCTCCAACCGCCAGTAACGCGAGACTTGCCGGCTCAGGCACAAAGATATTGGTCAGCCTTACGCTTCCGCCGTTGGTGAGGAGTTGGTCGTAGTGGAAGGTGGCCGGCACGTTACCAAGCGTGACCGAAGGTGTCCCGCTGAGCGAGCCGTAGGTGAAAAGCACCAGGTCTTGTCCATCGACATAGCCGCCGCCTTCGATGAAGTTGAGGTCGAGGGTAAACGCATTGAGCGTAAGAGTATTGGTGACATTGACGACGCCGTCATCCGCACCGAAGCTCAACGCCAGCTTCATGTTTGGCGAACCGGTGAACGATCCTACATTCAGCGTGTTGACATCCAGATCGAGCCGCGAATTGGCCGTGACGGTAAAAGCGCCGGTGGTAGCCAGATCCTGATCCAGTTTGATATTGCCGGTATCACTGGGAACACTGGGATTTCCGACGTAGAAATGATTGGTCAGAGTTGTACGGGCGATCGAGATGGTACGCGGCGTCACCGGCGCGCCGGTGAAATAAATGTAGCCCGTGCCGTAGCCGGCTGCGGTTGCTGCTCCGTGGTCGAGGAAGTTACCGCGCGCATAGAAGTAGCCGTCAGCATTAACATGCAGTTGCAGGTTGGCGTTGTTCGATCCGGTAGGCGCGTAGATGTTCACATCTCCCAGGGTGGTCAAGGCGTAGCCGTATTGGAAGGCGAGCTTGGCCTCTGTCGCGGCACCATCCTTCCCGATGTCGAGATGACCGAGTGTGCCTCCATAGAAAAAGGAAGATGTTCCACTGCCGGGAGCGAGAACGAGCCGGGATGTCGGATCGAAGGTCGCATTGGGGTAGAAGGATGAGCCTGTCGAGAGTTCCACTGTGACGCCAGGGCCGATGATGCTGCCTCCGTAATAGAGGCTGTAGAGTTTGAGAGTCCCGCCGGGGGCACTGGTCTGGTAGGAGACTTGGCCGATATTCCCGTTCACAGATGACGGTTCGTTGAGGGTGTAACCGTTGAGGTCGATGACCATGTTGGAGATCGAAGAGCTGGAGTTGTGGTAATGTCCCGGCTGATAGCCGGTAAGAGTCAGATCATTACCCAGCGTGATCTTGTTGACTGCGTTTGATGTCTGAGTGAAGTCCAGGTCGCCGATGGTGGTGGGTGTCGATGGCGTGATGATATTGCGATCTGAAGTCGTATCACCGATGAATGCCTGCTCTGAACCTGAATTAGGAATGTTGTCCGAAGTCCAGTTCCCCGCGACATCCCAATACTGATCGCCTACCCCCGGCGATCCGGAACCGGCACCCCAGTACAAGTCCGTAAAGGCCGATGCCTTCGTCGTTGGTAATAAGACGATGATGGTCAAGATTAGTGTTGTTTTGATACTTTTTGAATTGGTCATACCAAAATGCATGTCGGTTCTCCTGATGAGGGTAGATACCAAACAATCCGTTAAAAATCGCTGCAAATGATTACGTAGCAAAACCGTTTGCTATGTGCAGCGTTGTCGAGGAATCCTCGACATGAAATGACGATTACGAGTTCTTTCTCTCCTTCAAGGGTAGGGTAACTCAGGATAAGGTATAACCCGGATTCTGTGAAATGCAAATAATATGTTTTGTTTATCAGCTTCTTGCGTGGAGTGAAGCTCGATTCCGACGGAGTTCTGTGTGGTGAATGGGCGGGGAAAAATCGCAATGCCCCGCCATTCGGATAGTTCTCATTCGGACATCAACAGTAGGGCGACCATGCCGTAACAAATCGCGGCAGAGTTCGTCTCGCTCACACGCGCATTTTCCAGTAACCTACCGACTCTGATTCGCTTTGGAGATTTGCCAGCCTATGGCCATCAAGCTCGCATTCAGTACTGTTGCCTGCCCCGAATGGACACTCGAAGAAGTCGCCCGCAAAGCGCAGGAGATGGGTTACGCAGGCGTTGAACTCCGCACGCTCGGTGCTGGCTCAACTGCGTTGGCGTCCGATCCGGCTCTGACCAATCCAGCCAAAGCAGCGGGTATCTTCAAAGCGACAGGCATTGAACCTGTCTGCCTCAGCACCTCGATCGCACTCAATCATAAGAGTGAGTCCGACGCCCGTGCCGCAGCATGGGAAGCGCAGGAAGCGATTCAACTCGCCGCTGCGATTGGCTGCTCATTCGTGCGATTGTTCGGCTACGAAGTCAAGCCAGGCGATAGCCGTCAAAGTGCGATGCAGACGATCGCCCATTACGTCGGCACCCTGCTCGATCAAGCCGGCCGCCTGGGTGTGCAGGTGCTTCTCGAAAACGGCGGGAGTTTCAACAAAGCCAAGGAATGGTGGTGGCTGTTCAACATCGTGGATAATCCGATGCTCGGACTCTGCTGGAACGTCGCCAACGCCGCTGCGGGTGGTGAGCCGCCGAGCGTCTCAGTCCCGACGCTCAATCAGCGCATTCGACTTGCGAAAGTAAAAGACACGCTCGTCGGCGAAGGCAGCGGCTTCGTCCCGCTTGGTGAAGGCACCGTCGGCGTGCAACACTTCGTCCGTCGGCTCATCGGCATCGGCTACGATGGCTATATCACTGTTGAATGGGATCGCCTTTGGCTGCCCAGCCTGGCACCGGCGGAGGAATATCTGCCTGACGCCAAGAAGCGGCTTGATGACATGATCAAGCAGTTTTCCAACGCGAAGGACACGCTTCAACCCAAGCCCAATGGCCCGACGGTAGCCAAAGCGCGGTAACGGCTGAGTATGGGCGCGGCAGCAGGATTGCATCTCAAATAAAAAACGCCGGTCGTCCTTGACCGGCGTCTCTTTGCGACTCGTTGGGTGTCCGCCCCTGCGAACCGCGACTGATGCTGAAATTTTCAGAATCGGATGGTTACGTGCGACGGATGGCGGCGCAGCGGAGAAATCTCACGCTGCTTCAGTCTGCTTCATCGTTCGGCGTTTACGGCCAACCGTGCGCTGATCCTGTCCCATCCGTTGAGTGGGATTTTCACCCAGCGATTGAACCAATTCTTCGGGGTCGGTGGCCCAGAGGTCCGCGCCGATTTCTTCCGCCAGTCCGTCGGCTCGGTTGAACACGCCGCCTCCCACCGCGATCTGGAGTTTGGGGCACACGCCGATTTCATGCAGACGATCGATGAGCAGCCGCGTGAAGGGCACGGTGCTGGGAATCACGCCGAAGATGACCAATGCATCAGTCTGTGTTTCGCCGAGCTGTGCGACGATTTCATCGTTGGCTACCGCTCCTCCGACGAAGAGCACTTCGTAGCCGTCAGCTTCGAGCAGATCGCAGGTGATCTGTGCGCCGATCTCCTCGCTCTCCTCCGGTCCGCAGACCACCATGACTTTCTTGTTGCGGCGATCTTTCTGTTCGAGGCGGATCTGCATCTGGTCCGCCAGCGAGCGGAGCAGCCGCGTCGCATAGTGGTGCGCCAAGTCGCTGAGCTGATCGTGCTTGTAGAGAGACTGGATATGTTCGAGTGTCGGCCAGAAGAGTTTGATGAGAATCTGATCGGCTGCGCAGTCTGCCTGGAGAAGTTCATCGACAATAGCGCGGGCGGCAGGACGGTTACCAGCGATGAGGGCGGTGAAGAAACGTTCGATGAGCACGTCGCGTCGCATAGGTGGCTCCAAGAGTCCCCGCTCCGATTTTGGAGTCAGGGGCGACGCGGGTTCCGGCTTCCTTGCTAGGCCCCGCTAATTTTTAGTTGTTCGACCGGGCAAATCCGCTTCCCGATCCGGCCGACGACTTTCGCCGACTCGTACTGAACACCCAAGTCATCGAATATCAGGCTAAAAAATCTTCACTAAATAACGCAAATTATCTAGATTAACATTTGGGAATCAAATACAAATCGTTGTAAACAACTATAAAATATACTCTTGCATTATTTAAGAAAAACATTCTCGTTAACCAAAAATCGTGATGGATTTTGAGATATGGAGGGCTTTACTGCTCTCGACGCACTCTCGAACGCATGCGGCTGGGTGACTTTATGCACTCATGGTTTTGTCCCGTATGCAGCGGGAAATGTCTCGACTCAGGTTCGCGTTGATCGCGTCGATGACGTGGGTGAGTCACGAGCATCATGAGTGCGTTGCTCGCGTTACTCTCTTAAGGTTGTGACAATCGTGCTCAGGTCGCTGCTTCAAACTAGAATCTCGGAGACATTGAGGTCTTTGGTACGCAACAGTTGGGGGTTACATCCATGACACGCCGCATTCTTCTTTCATTGGGTCTTGCGCTGACACTGCTGGTATCCGCCTGCACGACGAATCCAGCGACGGGCGAGAAAAACTTCAACATGCTCGGTCAGGCAGAAGAAATCCAGATGGGTAATAAGATCCAGCCGGAGTTTCTCGCCAGCTATGGCGGCGAAATCCCTTCGCCTGAAATACGAAACTATGTGAGCAGCCTGGGACAGCGGCTGGCTGCGGTGAGTGAGCGGCCTGACCTGCCTTGGGAGTTTCACGTTGTGGACTCCTCAGTGATCAACGCGTTCGCTTTGCCGGGCGGCAAGGTGTTTATGTCACGTGCCCTGATGGAAAAAATGACCAACGAAGCACAACTGGCCGGTGTCCTTGGACACGAAGTCGGACACGTGACCGCGCAGCACATCGGCCAGCAAATGTCACAACAGACAGCACTTCAGGTTGGCCTGGCTGTACTTGGCGCAGCCGGCGGGCAAAGCGCGTACATGCAGGCGCTGGGTGTCGGCGCACAGGCGGGAGGTTCGCTATACCTGCTGAAATTCGGACGCGATCAGGAATCACAGGCTGATGAACTCGGCGTGCGTTACATGTCCAAGTTGGGATTTAATCCCAAGGCTCAGGTCGAAGTCATGCAGATTCTCAAAGCTGCATCCGGGAAAGGCGGCAGCACGCCGGAAATGCTCTCGACGCACCCGCTGCCATCGACGCGCATCGACAGGCTTAATGCGTTGATCAAGCGGACGTATCCCGATGCCGACGCCCCCGGAAAGTACACTTATGGCGAAGCGAGCTTCCAGCCGATTCGCGCAGCCCTCTCCAAGCTGCCTCCTCCGAAACACACCGGCAAGTAAACGCAGGACGACCATGATTGCCGACATCTTCCGCTGATGGTCGGCGAGGAAAATCAATCGTATGTCGAGGTGGCCTGGCTGCTCGCAGCCGGTGAAATCGGCATGCTTCGATCATCGCTGGCCAGCCCTGTGCTACGATGCCCCGATGCCCGCTTCACCCTCCAGTCCGCGCGCCGCGTGGGACGATCAAAATCTATCCAATCCGCATCTCGTGGCGGACAAGGCGCGTCGTGTCGAGGCGATGTTTGCTGCGATCGCCCCCAGCTATGACCTGAACAATCGAGTGCATTCACTGGGGCGGGATCAGGCTTGGCGCCGAGCTGCGGTGAAACTCGCGGAACTCCAAAAGACCGATCGTGTTGTGGATGTCGCCTGCGGTACGGGAGATTTGTCGCTCGCTTTTGCATCGCGGCTGCGGCAGGAGAATCCGACCCCTGCGCCAGTGCTCGGCATTGACTTCACCTTTGCCATGCTTCCCATCGCGGTGCGGAAAGCAAGCCAGACGGATTCCACCGGCAGGGGGCCGGCCGCTGCGGCGCTCTTCGGCTGTGGTGATGCGATGTCGCTTCCGTTGTCCGATGCGTGTTGTGATGTGGTGTCGATCGCCTTTGGTATTCGTAACGTCGCTGACCCCGCGCGGGCGATGCGGGAGTTTTATCGGGTGCTGCGTCCGGGTGGCCGGGTGATCGTTCTTGAGTTCAGTTTGCCGACGAATCCCCTGACGCGCGGCGTGTACAACTTTTATTTCAAGCACATCATGCCGCGAACTGCGACATGGATCGCACGGGACAAGAGCGGCGCCTACCGCTACCTGCCGCAGAGCGTGAACACCTTCATCGGTCGTGAGACGATGGTGACGCTGATGACCCAAGCCGGCTTCACCGATCCAGTGGTCAAGCCTCTGACAATGGGGATTGCGGTTATCTATCGCGGAACTAAGCCGTAAATCTGCCGCAGTTCTCCGTTGACGGTTACGAGGCTGGCTGTGTCGTGGCGGGGATGTTGTTGGTACTTGCCGGCACACCGATACCGTGCTCATACACCAGCTCACCGCCCAGGTGTCCTGTGAGGGTTACCCAGCCTGCGGCGGATAGACTCACCACGAGGGCGATGACCACAAATGTCCCGCGCCACACTGGCCGGTTGATGGCAGTCAGGCCGACCGCCAGCATCGAACCTGCGAGAAACAACCACGCTTTCTTGCCCATGTCCTCATGTTTTTCAAGAGTCGCATCGGCCTCCGCGCTCAGCGTGGTGCGCTGCGTGGAAAAATCCTCAGCGGCTTCTCCCGATCTGCCGGCCATGAATCCGCTCACGGCACCCAACAGATAAAGCACCAGTGCGATGGTGCGTAACGTGCTGGATCGGCCGCGTGTCAACGCCAACGCGACCACCAGCACAAATCCCAGCAGTGCGATGGCAATGGGCATGTGGACGATCGCTGCGTGCAGTCGTGAGGGGTTGTTCAGGGAGTCGCTGAGTGAGCAGAGTAGTACGTTCATGGCGGTTTTGGATCCCTGGGTGATGAATCATGCAGTTCGATATCCCGTGACAATTCACGGCACGTAACGTGGTAAGCCCTGCGCTATTCCAGCGGGTGGGCGATATTGAGAATGAAGGTGCGGCGAGGTACATCCGTGTCGTTAGGCGCGGTGTAGTGCAGCGTCTTGGGTGAGTGAATGGTGCAGCCGCCCGCCGGAATCGGACCGGCTACCGCCAGACGCGGGTCCACTTCGTCTGTTTCGAGTGTGTAGTTGTTGGGATTGTGACCGGCGGGGAAGTGCGGCCTGAGGTTGCTCAGGTGGCTGTACGGAATGAACTGCATGCAGCCGCTCTCCACGGTCGCCTTTTGCAGCGGCATCCAGAAGTTGCAGCCAAACCGCAGGATATTCGGGTCTTTGGACGTTCTCATCGGATAAGCCAGGTCTTGATGCCAAGGCGTCGCTCGGCCATTGTGCGGCGGTTTGAGAATCGCGTGATTCCACGTGTTGCGAACCCCTTCGCCCAGCAACTGCTCAGCGACGTGCATCGCGTTGCGGTAATAGAGCGTCTCCGCAAGACGCGGCTCAAGCTGGATCGGATTATTGATCTGCGGGCTGCGCAGCTTTCCCTTGTGACCAATCTCTTCACCCAGATCGACGGTGAGGTCTTTGGGTAACTGTTCGTAGCGGTCGAACAAGCCATCGAGCAGTTCGCGGATCAACTCGACATCTTCGGGTGTGGTGATCGATTCGAGGACGAGAAATCCTTCGCGGTGATACTTCACGATCTGCTGTGGTGTCAGGTGAACGGTCGGCTTTGTCTGCGTCATCATATTTTTCGATCCATTTGGCCGGATTTGCCGGCGTAAAAAAATTGGCGGATGGAACTTCCAGACTCGCGGGAACATCCGTGCGGGTCTTACCAACCGCCGGCGACTGACTTTTGCTCTGAGGTCGTCCAGGTATTTTCCACGGGCATGGAAAAGTTGAGTATCCAGGCCCGGCGAGGTTTGTCGGTGTTGTTCGGAGCGGTGTAGTGGAGCGTCTTGCCGTGCTGGATGGTCGCTCCGCCCGGCTTGAGCGGACACACCACGACGGCGCGCGGGTCGATCGGCGGCCAGACTTCCAGTGTGTGGACCTTTGGATCGCCGCCGACCGGTCGATGCGGCAGGAGATTTCCCCAGTGGCTGAACGGGATGAACTGCATGCAGCCGTTTTCCGGAGTCGCTTCCTGTAGCGGGATCCAGAAATTGGCGTTATAGGCGATGTGATTCGGGTTGCGACCGTACGCCAGGTCCTGATGCCAAGGCACGGCTTTACCCATGCGGGGTGGTTTGTAAATCGCATGATCGAAGCTGAAAACCGCTTCCGGCCCCAGAATCTGCCGGGCAATGGCGCGAGCGTTGCGAAATACCTGCGTCTCCAGCAGACGCGGCTCGAAGCGCGTTGCGACGTTGATCTGCGGCGTCACCTGCGTCCCGTCGTGGTTCTTTTGGCCACCCAGATCAAACGCCAGGTCAGGCGGCAGATCACGGAATCGCGCAAAGAGTCCGTCGAGCAGCTCCTGTACCTGTGCCAGATCGTCGAGGGTCGCCAGCCGCTCGACCGCGATAAATCCCTGATGGAAAAAGTGCGATACCTCCGCAGCGGAAAGCACAGGCGGTTCCATGATGGTTGTGTTGGCGGTCAAGGTCTTCCTCTCATGCGAGCAAAATGATCGATTCAGACTTGTGTGATGTTATACCCGTCTGGTTTGTTTGTCTTGCATCTGGCTGAGGTCTTGCACGGCTTTGACAGCGCAGCAAACGCCCAACAGAATGGCTGGCCCTAAAGCCCTGTAACTCAGGAGGAGTCCGCATGCCGTTGAAGATTCGTTCCGTCTCCGATACTCAGCTCGATCTGGTTGCCCTCGGCGAGTGCATGATTCGCCTCAGTCCGCCCGGCCATGGACGCATCGAGTTCGCCAACATGCTCGAAGTCTGGGTTGGCGGCGGCGAATACAACGTCGCTTATGCTCTTTCCCGGCTCGGTCTGCGCACCGGATGGGTCGGCGGTCTGGTGGATAATCCCGTGGGTTCGATCGTTCTCAATCACGCTCGTTCCGCGGGAGTGGATGTCGGCCACGTCGTCAACATGAAATACGATGGCGTCGGCCGCGAAGCGCGGATCGGCCTCAACTTCACCGAAGTCGGAACGGGCGTGCGCGCATCGGTCACGATGTATGACCGGGGCCACTCGGCCACCAGCAAGATGCAGCCCGGACAGGTCGATTGGAACAATCTGTTCAACAAGCGGGGCGTTCGCTGGTTTCACACCGGCGGAATTATGGCTTCGCTCTCGGCTTCGACGCGGCAGGTCGTGGCCGAGGCGGTCAAGGCTGCCCACGAGGCGGGCACCATCGTCTCCTACGATCTCAATTTCCGATCCAAACTCTGGTCGAGCAAGGATGCCATCGCGACTACCAAGCCGCTGATTCCCTACGTGGACTGCCTCATCGGTAACGAGGAGGATTTTCACAAGGTGCTCGGCTACGAAGCCCAGGGCGTCAATGTCGAAAAGAATGAGCTTGACACCAGGGCGTTCAAAAAAATGGTTGAACGTGTCGTCAAGGATTATCCCAATATCAAAGTCGTCGGCACGACGATCCGCGGCGTCAAGTCGGGACTCATCAACGACTGGTCGGCCATCATGTGGCATGAGGGCACGTTCTATGACGGTATCCAGTTCGACGGACTGGAGATCGAAGACCGTGTAGGCGGCGGTGACGGATTCGCCAGCGGATTCACTTACGGATTCCTCACCGGTATGACGCCGCAGGATTGCGTCAACACCGGCGTCGCCCACGGCGCGCTGCTCATGACCACACGCGGCGACACGAGCCAGATCACCTTGAGCGAGTTGAAACACGTCGCTGCGGGCGGGTCGGCAAGAATTCAACGCTAAGAAAACAACCAGACTCCATAAAGGATTTTTCAGATGCCGCATCAAGTAACACTCCTGGGTGATTCGATCCGCATGGGATATACCGAGAACGTCCGTGCGGAGCTGGGTGATTTTGCCGAGGTGTTTTCGCCGACCGCCAACGGCGGTACGAGCCGAAATGTGCTGCTGACGCTCGACTCCTGCGTATTGTCTCGTCAGCCCAAGCCTGATCTGGTCCACGTCAACTGCGGTCTGCATGACATCATGCGCTCACGCTCCGCGGGTGGAATTCTCAACGTGCCTCAGGAGGAGTATGAGCTAAACGTCCTCCAGATTTTGAACTCCATTCGCCAGCAGACAGGTGCGAAAGTGATCTGGGCGACCATCACGCCGGTGAATGAACAGCGGCACAGCCTGCGAAAGGGGTTTGAACGGTTCGAGCGGGATTTGGACGCCTATAACGAGTCGGGTCTTCGTGCGGCTCGTGCAGCCAAGGTGGAGGTCAACGATCTCTACAACGTGGTGATGCGTGCCGGACGCGACCGTCTGCTGACGGAGGACGGCGTCCACTTCCAGCCGGAAGGCTCCGCGATTCTGGGGCGAGCTGTCGCCCAGGCTGTGCGTGCCGCACTCGGCGGGGCGTGATTAAAACGGCCAGGACATGGTCAGCATTGCTGCGCCGATGGAGTCGGTGCCGTGCTGACCGTGGAACTGCTTAGACATGTATGTCTGGGAATAGGTGGCCTCGATGACCGCCTGATTCCAGTGATATTGCACCGCGATGCCGCCTTGAACCTCGCCGGTCGCGTTGATCAGATCCACGCCGTGACTGTGGGTCCAGTTGGCACCTTCGAGAAAAATGTCGTGCTCGACGTATTTGCCGCTGACACGGGCGAATGCATACGCGCCCAGCCCGCACACTTTTCGCTTGCCCGTCATGGTCGCCAGGTCCGCCAGTCGCGCCGGGCCAAAGTCGTCGGGCAGGTTGAATCCCAGACGTACGAGCACACCGCCTTCGAGATTGCGATAGGTGGTTCCCAGCGCGACGCCGACCGCTGGAATTGCCTGGAAATTAAGCCCCTGCGGGCTGTGGCGGATTGTGCCGTCAGGCGCCTGGAGAGTGTCAATGAGCTTCCATTTTTTTCGGAGGTAGAACTGGACCTCGAATTCATTGGCACTCTGATTTTGCCAGCCGCGTGCTTCGTCGATGTTTCGCAATTCATGCACGGCTTCCTGCGCATCCTCCGCCAGCGATGCGCGGCCGGTCAGCCCGATTTCCGCTCGAAAATGATCGAGGGTGAAACTGTCTGCCCGCTGGAAGTACACGGAGCCAAAGAGATAGCCGCCGTAGGGCCAGTCATCCGCGATGAGATTGACCGCCTGAATATCGGTAGGGGTAAACATAAGCTGCCCGATGATTCCGCCGACTCCGTACTCCGCTCCGCCGCGCTGGGCAGCCTGCGCCGCAAACTGTTCATGAAACGGCATCCAGTCGGCGAGGTCTGACGCGAAAGCGGGTTTCCCAGCCGCACCGATCGCAACGCCGTTGGTGTAGTGGCGATCGGTTTTGTGATTAGGTTTGAAAAAAGTGCCGTCGTTCTCCCAGAAAATCTGAATCACCGGCACGTCGATCCGCGGCGAGTCGAGGTTGCAATCAGCGAATTTCTCATCGCACGTCAGCGTAGTTTCGGATTGCGGCTGGTTTGAATTTTCCGCGCGGGCCAGACAGGTCGCCATTAACAGGACGATGATCCACCAGTGCGTTTTCATGGAAGTCCCTTTGAGAAGGAGGAAATGTAACAGATAGGAGGTTTGCAGCCGACGGCAAAAGGCAACGGATGCGAAGAAATGTTGAAAGCTGCCGACTCAGACGGAAAGAGATGGCACAGCAGAGGGCAGACAATCGACGAAGCGATCAGGCGGCGATAGCGGCGAGGCTGGAGCTTGGCCGCGGCCTGCTGCTGGTATCCGTCCGAGCCATGAGCCATAGCCGATTGGTGTCAGCTTCGAGATCGTCCTGATTTTGCTCGAACCAGTTGAGCAGATCAGCAAACCGCACTGCATGACGGAAATCCTGATCTTCCGCAAGAAGGAAGATGATGAAGGCTGAACACAGTGCTCGCTCCTGCCGGGTACGGTCCACTCCCAGAGCCGGAGAACGAAAGAGACCATCCTCGCCCTGCATTGACGCCAGAGCAGCCAGCGCGTGGTCATAGGCCGCGTGGACGGGTTCACCAGCCGCGCCGGGCTGCTCCGCCCGAAGTCGTCCGAACGCACTAACGACCGCCGCGGTGGCGAGTGGATCCTGGCTGTACGAGCCATCGGGCTGCTGATCCTTGAGCAGGTGTGCGGTTAACTCGCGGCTAAGACCGGTCGGGCCATAGGTCAACTCGATGACCCGGCGTAACGCCATCGCAACCGCGGAGGCATTGGCCTGTCCGAGTCGAATCCGCAAGGGCAGAGGCAATTCCAAGCCGTTGGCGGACAATGCATCGAGAAGGGAGTCGAGGTGATTGGCTTGAAAGTGACGCTGGATCAGGTTGATGCTGAGCATGGAAAAGCTCCTTGAAATCAGCCCGCATCGGGCTGGAAGATCAGTCCCTTGACCGGGATTAGGCTCACATACCTAATTATAACCTAACATCGGATCAGAGTCAACAAAATTGTTCAGATTTTGTTTGGTATCCGAGGCAAGCGTGGGCGGCGTGTTTGGTTGATTGGGAGGTGCAGGTAGAAAAAGGCCTCCGCCACAGGGCTCCGATCCTGTGGGCGGAGGCGCGCCACGGCTAACAAAGTTAGCCAAGATCAACCGAGAATGGCATTGCGAGACACCATCGTATCGGTCTTCCTTGTCCGGTTCAACGCTGACAACAAAACATTTGTTGATTCGTGCAAACTCTTGTATTTTATGAAGTTGAATGGATAACCAGGCAGGAGTTGCCAAAAAATTTTCTACAGATTTTGACTCGATGCCGAGACGGCTGGCTGTCACATCCAGCAACAGCGTGACTTCACGGAGATGAGGCTGTCGCCTTTGACGGAAAAGCAATCAATGGCCAAGCGGGTAGATGTAGCAGTGGGAGTATTGGTCGAGCGAGGCGATGACGGCTGGCGCGTTTTTATCACTCGCCGACCGGACCACGTCGTCTATGCGGGCTATTGGGAGCTGCCCGGAGGAAAAATCGAACCCGGAGAGTCGCCCCGTGATTGTCTGCGGCGAGAGTTTCGTGAAGAAGTCGATCTGGATATCGAGGTGGGCGCTGAGCTGTCCGTGATCGAGCATCACTATCCGCACGCTCATGTTCGACTGCATCCGTTTTTCTGTCGTTGCGTTGACGGCCAGCCGCGCAATCTTCAGGTGACAGAGCATCGCTGGGTGCGGTTGGCGGAGTTGGAAAATTATCAGTTCCCCGAAGCGAACATGACTCTCATGGCCGAGGTACGCGCCGCGCTGGCGTCACCTCAGAGCGACCAGCGAGTCAGGTGAGCTGGGCGATCGCACCGCACGCGCGGCTTTGTTCCGCGATGTTTGCGCAAAGCCGGAATCGATCACCACGAGGTCCAGCCGCCATCGACCAGCAGATTTTGTCCCGTGACGTAGCTGCTGGCGTCGCTGGCGAAAAAGAGCAATGCCCCCTTAAGCTCGTGCGGCTCACCCATTCGGCCCATGGGACTTTTGCCTTCGAGTCGGCGGACCATCTCCGGCGAACATTTCGGACGGTTGGGAAATGGGCCGGGGCTGAGGCAGTTCACGCGGACCTGATCTTTTGCCCAATAGACACCCAGATGCCGGGTCATGTGAACGATGCCGCCTTTGAGTGTGTGGTAAGCGACGGGACTGGCGGCACAGACTCCCGCGTAAGCATCGGGGTATGAACCGACGACGCCGTACATCGACCCGATCATGATGATGCTCGCCGGTACTTTCCGCGCGACCGCATGGTCGTGCAGCAGTCGAGCGAGTTGAAAATATCCGGTGGCGTTGACGAGTTGACGGGAAAACTCGGCGGGTGTGACGTTGGTCAAATCCTTGCCGAGTGCCTCGTGGCCGTTGTTAACCAGAATGTCGATCTTGCCTGTGGCTGCCAGCGCATCGGCGAAACCGCTGGCGGCACTCGTTTCGTCCATGTGATCCAACGACACGGAATGATGTTTCTGGCCTTTGGGTGTCGGCAGGCCGGCCGCAACTCCGCGCGATTTCTCAAGATCACGACTGCTGGTGATCACGGACGCTCCCGCCTCCGCCAGTGCCGCGCCGAACGCGCTGCCCAGATAACCCGTGGCTCCGGTGAGCAGCGCGGTCTTGCCGGTTAGATCGAAGAGTTGCTGGATGGTGGGGGGCATGAGTGGCTCAATTCGATATGCGGATGCGCTGCGTCATCAGCACGGGAGGAGGAAAAATTAAATCGTCCGTAACGCGCCTTCGTCGCTGGACCTCAGCGCAGCAAGGTTGACCCGGAGCGTCTGTTCACCCTCGTCGAGCGTACACGAAACATCACCCTTGCCTTCGATGGCATCAAGGAAGGCATGGGCTTGATCCACGTAGAGCGTGTCACGTTCGAGTTGGCCGAACTCCTCGACTGTCCACGGCTCGTTGATCTGTGTCGTCCATTTCCAGCGGTTGCTGTGCGCTTCAAATCGTGCGGAGCCGCGTTCGCAATTCACCGTAATCGACACTTCGTTGTGATACTGGTACTGGTTGAAGGTGTAGCTCGCCATCACTCGACCGTGGCGGGCAATCAGGTGCACGTTGTCCTCGACGGTGACGCCGTCGAGTGCCTGATGCTCTGCGTCGCAGGCGAGTCGATCGATCGGCCCGACGATCCACTCGCAGGCGTTGATCAGATGCGTCAGCCCGTCCTGTATCCCGCCGCCACCCGTTCGGTGGTCCTTGTAGTAAATCTCCCGGTAGGCCGGCCGGAAAAACGGAAAGTGCTGGCCGGCGACGACCACGATGTCCAACGGCTTGCCAAACTTCCCCGAAAGGATGGCATTGCGCATCGCACGCAGGGCCTTGAATGCACGGTAGGTGTAGGCCACCCCGACCTTCACACCCATTTTGGCCACCAGCGATTTAAGCTCCGCGATGCCCTCCAGACTCGTGCTCAAGGGTTTCTCGATCAACACGTGCAGTCCGCATTCGACGGCTTTGGCGGTCATCGGAATATGCAGTTGCGCCGGTGTGGCGATCAACGCGGCTGTGAAGCCTGTCGTCAACGCTTCATCGAAACTGGCAAAGGCGTGTCGAAGCTGATAACGATCGGAGACAGTCCGACACAGGTCGGCGTTCGGCTCAACGATGCCAACCTCGCAGCGCCGTGTCGCCAGGAAGCACCGCGTGTGCCTCTCGCCGATCGACCCGACGCCTACGATCACGACACGATGTCCAGCCATCTCACTTCTCCAGATAGCTCTTGGCGTGTGTATCGAACTGGTTGTTGAAGGTAAAGCCAAGCTTGGAGAAGTCAGCCTGAATCTGCTTCATGCTGTTGAGGACCCAGACGATGTCGCCGCCATGACAGATGAACTTGGCTCCCATATCCATGAGCTGCCGGGACCGCTCCGGGGTGCCGCACGGAGTGCCCCAGTATTTTTTGTGCTTTGCCGCCGCCGCACCGATCTTTTCCAGTGCTTTTTGGATTTTGATATTTCCAAAATCGCCGGGGAAGCCGCCCAGAACCGAGAAGTCCGCCTGCCCCAGCAGCAGCACGTCAACGCCGGGAACGGCTGCGATCTCCTCCACCCGTTCCAAGGCCTTGTTGTCCTCGATCTGAATGACGATCCAGTTTTCCTCGTTAGCCATCTTGACGTACTCGGGCATGGTCATGGCGAGGTAAGGGGCATCAGGATTCGCGCCGTCAAAGCCGCGCTCACCCATCGGGGCGAACTTCGCCCACCGGACAACCTCAGCCGCCTCTTCAGGCCCGCTGCAACGCGGATACATCACGCCGTGTGCGCCGGATTCAAGCATCCTGCCCATCCGCATGAACTCGCCCTTGGCGGGACGAACCATGATGTCAGTCCGACCGACACGGGACGCACGCATCAGGTTGTTCGCGGTCTCGACGGTGTAGGCGTGATGTTCCAGATCCATCCAGATGCCGTCGAATCCCATCAGCCCCGCCAGCTCAAATACCGACGGATCCAGCAGGTGCAGACAGGTGATGAGCACCGGTTCATTTTTCTTTATTTTGGCACGGACGACGGAATGACGCATGAGAAAATCCTTAAGGTTAAGAGGGTGGTGTGCCCCGGATATTCGTGTTTAGTTTTTAATCTTCAGAATCATTTCCACTTCAACGCTCACCCCCAGCGGAAGCTGGCCCATCCCCAGCGCGGTTCGGGCGTGGCGGCCCGGTTGACCGAGCACTTCACGAATGAGATTGGTCGCCCCGTTGATGACGACATGGCAATCGGTGAAAGAGGGATCCGCGTTCACATACCCGGTGATGCGCAGCACGCGGTCCACCCGGTCGAGCGTGCCGAGGTATTTACGCGCCACCCGCAGCAGGTTGGCGGCACAAAGGGCTGCGGCCTTGCTCGCATCTTCGACGCTCACTTTGGACGGCACCTTGCCGACGTACTTGAGATCCTCACCATCAAAGGGCACCTGACCGGAGAGATACATCGTGTCACCATCCACCGACAGAGGCTCGATGATGCCGCCGGGGGTGTATTTCACTTTGTCGAGCGGATATCCGAGTGATTCCAGTTTCGCATCGCGATGACTCATCGTTGATTCCTCAAGGTTAAATGTTATGGCTTGGGTTGATAGCTTGTCTCGATCGGGCCGGGTTTACCGTTGATCGTATTTCGGTATCGCTTCATGAACTGCATGCGGGGTACCTGTTCCGCGAGGACGCCGCCATCCATCACGATATGCTGGCCGGTGGTGTATGACCCGGCCCCGGAAGCCAGATATACCACCGCGCCGACGCACTCTTCGACCTTGCCGAAGCGTCGCTCCAGCGGGATGTGCTCGTAGTAGTACTTCACGAAACTTTGCACATCGATCTCGAAGTCACCGCCGATCTCCGTCTCGATGATGCCCGGCGCGATCGTGTTAACTGTGATGCCATGCTCGCCCAGCTCGATGGCCAGACTCTGCGTGAGCAGTTCGAGCGCGCCCTTTGATGCGTTGTAATGCGAAAGGCCGGCTTCGGCGACCAGACCATTTTTGGAAGAGACGTTGATGACTCGGCCTTTGATCCCCGCCGCGATCATCTGTTCGCTGATTCTCTGTGTGAGAAAAAAGGGAGCTTCGAGATTGACGCTCATCACTCGGCGGAAGTGTTCGATGCTGATTTCATTGACCCGTTCGAGGTAAGCCATGCCCGCGTTGTTGACGAGGATGTCGATCTTGTCGCACGCCTTCCAGACGCGGTCAGCCAGAGCGTGAAGCTCGTCGATCTTTCCGAGGTCCTGCTGAAAAATCCAGGCCTTGCGACTCAACTGTCGGATTTGTGCGGCGATTTCTTCCGCCTGCGTCTGGGCGGAGTGATACACGATCGCCACATCCGCGCCGTGCTCCGCCAGACCCAGTGCGATGCCGCGACCGATGCCGCGACTGCCGCCGGTAACCAGTGCCGTCTTGCCGGATAGATCAAATCGGTTGGTGCTCATGAGAAGTAATAGCGTAGTGGATTTAACGGGGATTCGTAAGGAGGAGGATAGTCGCGGCAAGCCGAGGAACTAAAACCAAGTACGTATAACGTGCGGGATATCCGGGCGAGATTCCTCTGGCTGGCGGTTAAAGCACGATCTCCGCATATGCGGAAACATCCGTGACCTCGCGGCCGCGACGCCAGACTCGCTTGATCGTGAGGTTGGCATCCCACATCACCAGGTCCGCGTCCCGACCGACCGCGATTTGGCCGATTCGATTCTCGACGCCGATTGATGCAGCAGGATTCAGCGTGACGGTACGGATCGCCTCGGCAGGCGGAAGTCCCGTGAACTTCACAAAATTACGGAAGTGGTCCGGCAGCAGCAGGGCACTGCCGGTCAGGTGGTGTTTGTCGGTTCGGCCGACACCGCCTTTTTTGTAGAACGGCCTGCCGTCGTCCCACGTGTAGGGACCATCGGGCATTCCCGCGCGAGGTACGCAATCGGTGACCAGACAGATGCCGCTCACCCCTTTGGCGCGGAGCAGTAACCGCACGTACACCGGGTGTACGTGCGAGCCGTCGCAGATCAGGTGCATGAAGCGCACGCGGTCATCCGTCATCGCGACGTGTTCGATCGTCGGACGCTGCACGCCCGGCTCGATCTGGCCTCCGCCGTAGTTGTTGTTGAAGGAATGCCCGCAGACCGTGGTGCCCGCCTCGATGCACGCGAGGACGCGGTCAGCCGACGCTTCCGAGTGCGCCATTGATACCGTTTTCCCGGCCTGCCTGAGCATCTTCACCGCTGCTGCGTCACCTTCCACGCCCGGTGAGACGTTGATCATCGTCAGTGGCCCACCGAGTTCCTCGATCACACGGCGAACATGGTCGGGTGTCGGCGGTAACGCATTCTCACGCAGACTCGCTCCGGTGAGATCGGGATCCTGAAACGGCCCTTCGAGGTAATAGCCCAGCGTGGTGGCGGCGTCGTGTCCCGCGTAGGTCATCGCGCGGGTGATGTTTTCCGTGATGCGCACCATGCCCGACCAAGGAAGAGTCCCCGAACAGAACTGACAACTCGTCACACCCAGCCGCAGGTACGCTCGCGCGATGTCGAGCGGATCATCGCGCAAGATGCTCTTGTCAAATCCGCCGAGCACCATCAGGTCGATCAAGCCCGGCGAGACAGCGGAACCGTTCAGATCAATTTTCGCTGCCGGACCGGTATATCGTCCTCGGCCGACCGACGCGATTTCTTCACCGTCGATCACGACATGACCGGCAAAGGAGGAACCGTCGCCGGTCCAGAGCAACGCATTGTCCAGGACTGAGGTCGTCATGGTTACGCCAGGTGTGCGGGCAGGAGCATGGGTGTGTTTTTTCGACACCAGGCGATGACCTGACGGACGTGCTTTTCGGTGCCGCTGCGATAGGGTGACTGGCAGCGCAGGCCGACATCTCCGCCGCCGGCGACGCGCTGGATGCGGTCAATCGCCGAGTCCCAGAGTCCGTCCTTGCTCACCATCGGGACCAATGCTTCATAGAGGAAACGGTGCATCGCATCGGCCAGAGGTTTGGCCTCTTTGAGGCGACCTGCTGCACAGAGCTGGTAAAGCTCGACAACCTTTGCCACGTTGAAACCGGTGACGGAGCAGTAGCCGCCCGTACCGCCCGCCGGGATACGCTGGAAAAAGTCCTCACCGCCAAAGACCGCCAGATCAGGCGAAAGTTTGAGAATTTTCTTGAGCGTCGGCAGATCGCATCCTGTGTCCTTGGTGCCGATCACCGTTTTCTGCTCTGCGGTGACTTCACCGAGCAGCTCAGGGGACATCTTTCTTTTTGACCGGCTGGTCAAGTACAGAATAATCGGCGTCTTACCCGCTTCGTCGGCGATCCCACGGATAAAGCTCTTGACCTCATCGTCCTTCAATTCCAGCCAGAAGGGCAGCGCGATCTGAATCGCATCAGCACCGTTGCGCAACGCGATGCGGATGCGCTGCCTTGCGACGCGGGTACTCATCGCAGTGGCGCCAATCTGCACCGGCAAGCCGACATCGTGGCCGTGTTCGCAGGTGATTTCAGTGATGCGGGTGAAGGTGTCGTCGTCCTGCGCGTACCACTCGCCGGTGGTGCCGCCGGTGTAAATCCCGCTGACTCCCGTGCCGCCGTAGGAACGGACTTCTTTGATGTATCGCCGCGCATCGAGCTGGTCATTCTGCGTCCAGGGGACGATCAGCGCGCACCAGACGCCGCGGAGGTTTTGACGAGTGAGTTTTTTGATCGGTTTGGGCATGTTGGGGTTTCCCGGACGGGTCTATTTGAGATTCAGGAGACTCATTGAGTCGCGGTATATCATCGCGTCGATCTGTCGGGTGTCGAGTCGCGGCAGAGCGGTTCCTTCGAGCATCTTGTTGAGGTTGTGCAGACCGTCAATGGTCGAGTTGACCGTGGTGAACGGGTAGTCAGTGCCGAAGAGTACCTTGTGCCACACGCCGTATTCCTGCACCAGCATCAGAGATTGGTAGAGCTGGAATGGCCGGTAGTGCAGCGCGCTGATGTCAGCGTAAACATTGTCGTGTTTGCGGATCGTGACGATGCACTCGCCCTCGTAAGGATGGCCCAGGTGAGCGAGGATGATTTTCACATCGGGAAAACGTGATGCGACCGCATCGAGGTGTCGCGGGAGCGTGCAGTCGAGCGGAGCCTGCGCGATGAATGTCGTTCCGGTGTGGAGCAGCACGGGCAGATTGTTTCGAGCGGCGTAACGCCAGAGCGGATCGAGCCGTGCGTCATGCGGATAGAAACCTGCGTACATCGGCAGCAGCTTGATGCCGCGCATTCCCAGCTCTTCGTGACCGTGACGCATTTCCGCCAGCCAGCCGTCCTGCGTCGGATCCACCGAGAGAAACGGTATGAGGTTCTTTGAGTCCTGCGTGCAATATCTGGCAACGAAGCGGTCATCGACCCACAAGCCGCTTAAACGAGCCTTGCCCCCGAAAACCACGGTCTTGACACCCGGCCTCGACTTGGCGCGGTAGTCGCCCAGTGAGATGCGAAGGTCAAGTTTCACATCCGCTCTGCCTCGCACCGCCTGTTGACGAAAATCGTCCGACATGTCATCGGGAAATTGCCAGGCGTGGGAATGAACATCAAGAATGACGGGCATTGAAGTTTCCTGCGATCCCTTACGGAAAAGATCAACTCGATGGCACGGACCTACACGTTTTCCACAGCTTCGATCATCAGATCAAACAGGCGATCGACCTCAGCACGGGTCTCCGCATCCATGTGATAGCCGACCGGCCCGCGCACGATGGTGTTCTTGAACACGCCTTGCTTCACCAGCAGGTACTTTTCGACAGCCAGGAAAGCGTCGAGGCTTTTCTGCTGGTCCACCAGGCACGCCAGCGGTTGCCAGATCGCGTAGGCGCGATCCCACTTGCCGATTTCCAGTGCATGCCAGAGCGGGACGATGGCTCGGAGCAGATCCGCGCCGGGCATGGTGCCGACAATTCCGCGACGGTAGCTGTCCACCAGTGCGATGCCGCCGGTGCCCTCGAATACGCGGGCCTTACCCTTGGTGGCGTCACGCAACTCGGAAAGCTTCGGGCCGATCGGTGTCGCTTCCGGCTTGTATTGCACACGGGTCGGGCCGTACTCCGCGAGGAGTTTCGCCTGAAGGCCGATGGACATGGGTTTGCCGACGTAGCCGCTGGCGTCCTGCACGATGACCGGTATGCGGATGGCTTCAATGATTCGTCGGTAATACGCCAGCAGCTCGCTTTCACCGATGCCGATCGACACAGGCGGGATCGCCATGACCGCATCGGCGCCGACAGCCTGCGCTTGTTTTGCATAGCGTTCCGCCAGCTTGCTGCTCTCCGCTCCGACGCTGATGACCACGACGCCGCGCTTGCGTCCGAATCGGCACGCCAGTTCGGCGAGCTGTTCACGCTCCTCGCTGGAGAGCCGCAGGATTTCCGACACCATCGCCATGACGATGCCGTCAGCACCGAGGTCATAGATCCACTCGATTTCCTTTTCGAGCGTGGTCGCGTCGATCGACTCATCTTTTTTGTATGGCGTCTGAAAAACAGGCAGAACGCCCTGAAGCTCACGTTTCTTAGCCATGGTTGAGTTTCACCGCAAAATCAGGAAAGCAATCCGCGTGCGTCGATGGGTAGTTTTTCGAGCTTGCCGTCCTCACGGCGAAGCCACGCGGAGTTGTGAAGATTGACGCAGGGGCAGACGTGGTTGGGCACGATCTGAACACGGTCGCCGAGCTTCGGTCTCCGGGTGTAAGCGGAGAGGTCCATCTCGCCGTGCTCCTCGCTCAGACGGGTGAGCTTGGCGAGGGGGTACTCGACGACCAGACCGTGACCGCCGGTCTTTGCGTCTGTCGCGAGCGGGTCCATCGTCAAGGTCTTGTTGCCCGCATCCACGATGACTTTGTCAGGCACCGCGTCGCTCATCACGGTCGCAATGATGCGAGCGGCACAGTCATCGAGCGTACACCAGTTCCCCGCCAGACAATTCCGGTCGTAATAGATGTAGGTGCCGGGCCGTATTTCTGTCTGGGCCGGTACGTGATGCGATTCAAAGGCGGTGGGCGTCGATCCGCCGGTGACGATACGCGCTTCGAGTCCGTGCTTTTTCCAGAGGTCTATCGCGGACTGGATGAACCGGTTCACCTCGCCGAGCTTAGTCACCATGTCCGCCGGCGGTCCCCAGATGTGTCCGACGTAAAACATGATGCCGTCGAGTCGCGCTCCCTTGAGTCGGGAAATATGCTGCGCCAGCGCGAGCGACTGCTCGATGGTCTGCACACCCGTCCGGTGCATGCCCACGTCGATGTCCGCGAGCATGCCGACAGTGACACCGATTTTGTCGGCTGCGGATGCGATGTTGTCCGCCGCCAGGGTCGAGTCGAGACTCACGCGGACTGAGTGCGCCTTTGCCAGTTCAGCGATACGGCCCGTGCGGAAGGGGTCGAGCGCGGGATAGGCCAGCAACAGATCGCCGCCGGTCACGGCCATGACTTCAGCCTCGCCGACTTTCGCCACCGTCAGGCCGACCGCTCCGGCGTCCAGTTGCGCCTTGGCCATGCGGATTGATTTATGCGTCTTGGTATGCGGGCGGATGCCGATCAGATGTTTGCGGCCGTAATCAGCGAGCCTCGCGATGTTGCGTTTGACGGCAACTTCGTCAATGACCAAAGCAGGAGTCGGAATGTCGTAGGGAATGGTGGCTGACATAAGCTGCCCGTGGTTAAGCACGATGAGCATAGCGGTTGCGGATAGGCCGTGCCAGATTTGCGGGAGATTGAAGCTGATCGGGTAATTTCACCGGCTGTTGCGGCGATCGATGATCGTCGATGCCAGCAGCAGGGGGCCGTATGCACCGCCGAGCATCAGCAACATGAGGATTACTTTGCTGAACGTCGTCACCTCAGCCGTGACGCCCAGCGTCAGACTCGTCGAGGTACAGGCAGCCACGGCTTCAGTGAGCAATGATCGGAACGGATAAGGCTCGAAAAGACAGAGCATGAACAGGCCGGCGGCAACGAGCAGCGCAAACCACAGGATGACAGCCGTCGCGCAACGGATTGCTGTTTCCGAAATCAAGGAGGCCTTGCCGCGTGTGGTGCGGCAGGTGTGGGAGACGACAGCCGCGAACGCCAGCGGAGTCACTCCCGCCAGGATCATGAGCAGGATCAACGCCAGCCATGCTGCGGGTTCGAGTTGCTCCAGAGGGATCGCGGCCAGGCCGACGTTCTGGGCGGAAATGGTCAGCAGGCTGGCGTCGGCAACCGTGGCGGAGACGGCTGAAAAAGTCAGCGGTCCTGCGTGGGGCATGTTCGATGCGATGCCGAGTTTGAGTGATTGATAAAAATAAGGAGCAATCCGGGCGCTGACGATCGCCAGCGTTCCCGCCACGTAAATCAACGCTGTCACACCAATCGCTGCACGAGCGTAGCCGTCGAGTCGTTTACGATGCCGCAACGCGCAAGCGATACGGCGAAGAATCGGATAACCCAACACGCTGATGAGAATGAGCGGAGACACGACAGCGTGCATTGCCCAGCCGTAGCGATACGCATCGAGCGAGTGATAGGAAAACCAGAACCCCGCGTGATAGACGGCATCCACCGCGAGAGTCTGACTCAACAGAATCCGCTCGACGCCTTCCACGTCACGCCACATGGGAACTATCAGCGCAGCTCCGACCAGATGGAGGATGAACAACAGCAGGGTGGTGCGCCAGGCGATCCGGCTGCGGCTGATGCGTTGCACATGATCAGCCGTCACGTCCGCTTCGTCGTTGAGGAGTTCTTCGATGATCCACGCAGCCATGACCATCATGGACGTTCCGCCGATCATCGTTAGCACCAGCACGACCTGACAGCCCAGCGGCGTCAGGGTCGATGCAGGCTCCGCAATCGACAGACCGTTGGCGGTGAGCGCGCTCAGGGCCAGAAAGAGGGCTTCGACAACGGAAAGAGGCGGCCCCGGCTGATGACACATCGGTTGTCGCAGCAGAGCTGCGGCAAACAGAGCGAGTATCACCAAACTGCTGCAAACCGTCTGGATCAGCGTTGGCAGCGGTGTAGCGGACTGCAAGGGTGATGGTTGGGAATCCCGACGACTCACGCTGCGATGTTAACGGGAAACGAGCATGACGGCGGATGAGAGGGCAGGTAACGCGTACAAAGAGGTTGTTGATTTTGCACGGTTCGGTCTGCTGACCCTTGGCTCCGCGGTCGATCACCGCTTATACTCATCATGTCACCCGCCAAAGGACCGCTATGAGCTGGATTGAAAATCGTTTTGAAGAAGGCCTGATCATCACGAGCGTCGATTGGGCGATTAACTGGGCGCGTAAGAGCAGCCTCTGGCCGATGACTTTCGGTCTGGCGTGCTGCGCAATCGAGATGATGGCTGTCGGCGCGTCGCGATTTGATCTCGACCGGTTCGGAGCCGGTGCGTTTCGCGCCACGCCGCGACAGGCGGACCTGATGATTGTCGCGGGTACCGTCAACTACAAAATGGCTTCACGACTCCGCAGGCTCTATAACCAGATGCCCGATCCGAAGTACGTCATAGCGATGGGCGCGTGTACCGTCGGCGGCGGACCTTACTTCAAGTACGGTTACAGCGTCGTCAAAGGTGTGGACCTCGTGGTGCCTGTCGATGTGTATGTACCCGGCTGCCCGCCTCGCCCCGAAGCTCTGATCGAAGGGCTGATGCGGTTACAGGACAAAATCTCCAAGCAGACGATCGGCCTGCCCAGCGGGTCCAAGCGCGCTGCGCGAGTTTACGGGCTGCCCACGCCTGCCCCGGCGACGATGTAAGCATTTCATGACAGGGCGACTCCACATCGCGCCGGTCGCGTGAGACGGCGGCAGGGGTGTGTCTTGTAGTAAAATCGCAGCTATGTCCGATCCCCTCGTGCGGAAGAAAGTGCTGATCGGCTATGTGGCCGCAGCGATCGTCCCCGCCTTGATCCTGCTCGATACGCTCGTTGGGTTCGCCCGCGGTTGGCGCATGGTTTATCGCCAGGAACAGGCGATCGTGGCTGGGGTCGCTGTTTGGATGATGGCGGCGGTGCTGCTCGTCTGCGTTGCGCGAGGCAGGGCGTTTTACCTCAAACACTGGACGCGACTCGTGGTGCTGGTGTTTTTTTCGGTGCTGGCGTTAGCTGTCGCCGAAAGCGTCGTTCGCTCTCTGCCAACCGGTGACGCGCCGTTTCATCTCCGCACACCCGATCATCAGTGGATTTTTCGTCCCACGCCTCAGGTCATGCCGGGAATTACCGGCGACTCTCGATACACCACCAACGCTGACGGCGTGCGCGGCCCGAAGATGCCTTTGGATAAAGATTCGCTCCGAGTGCTCTGCCTCGGCGGGAGCACAACGGAATGTCTTTATCTGGATGATGACGAAACGTGGACCCATCTCCTCACGTCGGATTTGGAGACGAGCCTGGGGCGGCCGGTCTGGACCGGAAGTGCGGGTGCGAGCGGGTTAGCGTCCGATGCGCATCTGCTGTTTGTGGAAAACAGCGACCTCATGAGCCGTGTCAGTGCGATCGTCCTGCTCGTGGGGATCAACGATTTATCCAAGGCACTGGTGTCGCCAACCCCGGATGCTGTCGGCGAACTTGCCCGGCCGGAACTCGTCGGCCGCCCGATCTGGCGGCGGTCGGTTTTGCTGATTCGCGGCGGTGTGCTGGTCAAACAACTCCTCAAAAAACTCAAAGGCGATCAACTCAACGTCGAAGATGAGGGCGGTGCCAGCTACATCTCGCGTCGTGAGCGCAGACGCACTGCGGCAAAGACGGACGACGTGCCGAACTTCGATGCTGCCATCGAGAGCTATCGCCATCGGATTGAAAAGATCGCGGATGTCTGTGCGCGAAAAAACGTCAAGCTCATACTTGTCACGCAACCCGTGCTCTGGGATGAGTCGCTGGGTGAAAAGGAGCGAAATCTGTTGTGGTTCGGCTGGCTGGATGACGGACGATACCTTTCCATCACAGTATTACGGGCGACAATGGACCGTTACAACAAGGTGCTGCGCGAAATCGCTGCTCGTCGCAGCATCGCGCTGGCTGACCTGGCTTCGATGAACGGCAGGAGCGAGCTTTTTATTGATGACTGCCACTTCAATGAGGCGGGTGCCCGTGAGGTGTCGCGGTTGATCGCTCCAGTGGTGGCGGGGGTGTTGTTGGAAAAGTTTCCAGGCGGCGGGAAATAACGCGCCGGCGGCGATGATCGGCGGCAGCCCTCGGAGGCGGGTCAGTGAGCAGACGGGGATAACGCTTAGGTTTATGAGGTATCCGCTGAATCTGGGGTTGGCTTGCTGGCGGGAGCAGTTTTGAATGGATGGTGTAAAAACTCCCCGCCGGCCCTTGTGCAAAATAGGGGGAGGTTGACAAGACCTTTGCCCCGGTTAACTTATCATTCAGATCGGCTGGGTTGGTTGCCGGGGCCCGCAGCCGCGAATCCTCAACCGGCTTTCATGCCACCGTTAAGTGGAGGTCACCTTGAGCGTACTGACCAAAGTCTTCGTTGTGCTCGTGACGGTGCTCTCGATCCTGCTGGTCGCGCTGTTCGTGCCGTTCGTCGCCAAGACCGAGAACTATAAAGAACAGGTCCGGCTGGCCAAGACGGAAGCCGAAGGCGCACGCCAGACCGCAGCGCAGCGGCAGACCGAAATCAACACGATGCAGAACAAGCAGACCGAAGCCTATGTGCAACTTCAGAGTGCCAAGGCTCTGGTTGACCAGCAGGTTCTGGCTCTGAACGATCGCCTTGCCCAGTCTGAGAAGGAAGGGCTTGAGGCCAAGGCTGATCTCGTAAAGCGTGAGGCTGACCTTACACAGCTTTCCGCTGCGGCGAAACTCAGCACCCAGCTTCAAGAAGCGATGGAGGCTGAGCTGCGTGACCGTCGGACCGCGATGGTCAGTCAGCAGACACGCATGATCGAGCTGCAGGACCGCATCGAGGAGATCACCAGCCAGCTCCAGGCAGCGGAGCGTCAGCGCAAGCGTGACGCGGAACGCCTCGTCGATCTCGAAACACAGTTGGCGGAAACCACCAAGCGTCTCGCTCAGGGCGGCAGCGCCGTCGCGGCGAACACAGCAGGTCCGACCGCTCCGGCTACCTTTGAGTCTTCCGTGACGATCAACGGCTCGGTCACCAAAGTCGATAAAGTCGAAGGCGACAGCTTCGCCCAGATCAACGTCGGCTCGGCTGGCGGCGTCGAGGAGAACATGAGATTCCTCGTTCACCGGGGTGATGTGTACCTCGGAACGCTCGTGATCACCGCGGTGGATACCAATGCCGCTTCGGGCCGCATGACGCTGTCCACCGGCGACATCCAGGCGGGTGACAAGGTTCTGTCAGGCGGTCAATGATGGGTTTCCCACGGCCGCCCGTCGATGGGACGGCTTAACCCGCGTGTAATTTCTCGATTGATAATCGGTTGACGGCAAAAGCCGTTGCCCTGCGGAGATTCTGGCGATGACACAAGCCCCCGGACCCGTGGTTACTCCCACTCGCAGCGGTGCCTCCAGCAACATCTACACCGTGCTCATGCTCGTATCGCTGCTGATCCTCGTGTGCGGCGTTGGATTCATCTGGTACCGCAGCTCCCAACTCTACGGCGATAACCCCTTCGTCGCTCCCGAAATCAAGACGACCACTCCCGGCCTGCGGTGATCCCTCGCCGGTGGTTTTCCGTGTCTCCTAAAACACAAGTCCGATAGCCTGCGACACCGATGATGGACAGCATGGGCGTGCGGAATCGGTTAACATGCCGACCACTTGAGGTAGGCGATCGTTTCTCAGTGCGACGTTCCTCCAGAGGATCACGCCTGACGCGCCGCCTGGGGTTCTCCAGCCTTGTTTGCGCCGCGCTTCGTGCCGTCGCCATGGAGGGTTCGCCTCTTTGATTTTTGACAATCTCCTAAGCTGGTTCAGCGTCGATATGGGTATCGACCTTGGTACGTGTAACACACTCGTGTGTGTGCGCGGCGAGGGTATCGTGCTTAATGAGCCAAGCGTCGTCGCCGTTCACAAGGGAACCAACCACGTCCTGCGCAATCCCGACGGCACGCTGGCCGTAGGCTGGGCCGCCAAGGAGATGCTCGGCAAGACACCCGGATCGATCTCCGCTATCCGCCCCATGAAAGACGGCGTGATCAGCGACTTCGACATCACCGAGGTGCTCCTCAAATACTTCATCCAGAAAGTTCAGGGTCGCAGCACGGTGATCGGCCCCAGAGTCGTCATTGCAGTGCCCAGCGGGATCACCGCTGTCGAAAAGCGCGCGGTGATCGAGTCAGCTCGACGCGCCGGTGCCCGAAGCGTGCATCTGATCGAGGAGCCGATGGCCGCGGCCGTCGGTGCCGGATTGCCCGTGCGTGAGGCGACCGCATCGATGATCGTGGACATCGGCGGCGGTACGACCGAAGTGGCCATCCTCTCACTGGCGGACATCGCCCAGTGCGAGAGCGTGCGTGTGGCGGGAGATGACTTCGACGAAGCCATCATCAATCACATGAAGAAGGCCTACAACCTGAACATCGGTGAGCAGACCGCTGAACGTGTCAAGATCGAAATCGGCTCGGCGGCGCCGTTTGGTGAAGAAATGACCATGGATGTCCGCGGCCGTGACATGATCTCCGGCTTGCCGCGAAAAACCGTCATCACCAGCGAGGAAGTGAGGCAGTGTCTGCTTGAGCCGATCTCGGCCATCAGCGAAACGGTCATCCGCACACTGGAACGCGCTGACCCCGAACTGGCGGCGGACCTCGTGGACAACGGCATCACCCTCGCGGGCGGCGGAGCGCTGCTCCGCGGCATCTGCAAGGTCATCGCGGATGCGACCGGCCTCGACGCTCGTCAGGCCGATGACCCGCTTACCTGCGTGGCTCGCGGCACCGCTTTCTATCTCGAACACCTTGAGGAGTGGAAGCGATACCTGCCGAGCGATTCGGACGAGGGATAAACCACCCGCCTTCCGCGATGATGCGCGGAGACAGATTCCGATTTCCTCTCTCTCAGGCAAGAGGGGTCTAGCGCAAGGCGTTTGTGCCATGCTCCGCTTTTTCACTTATCACCGGGTTCTGGCTGGGATCGTGTTCCTGCTGCTCGTCGGCTGCTTCCTTAAAGCGTCGGTAGCAACCGCTATTGCGCGCGGGCCGGCGGAGATTCTGCGATTCGCACTCTCGCCGTTTACCCACAAGCTGACGACGATGAGTAACGCCGTGCGCGGCCGCGCCGACCTGCCCGCGCCGATCACCACAGCCAACGATCTCCAGCAGCGGGTCTGGGCACTCGAAAGGCTCAATGAGCAACTGCTTCACGATCTGGAGGCGTCACGGGCCCAGCTTGTTGACATCAGTGCGTTACGCCGCATTTTCAAGCCGATCGTCGGAACGCCGCTGCCCGTGGATGTCGTCGCCGCTCCCGGCGGGTCTGCGCGGGGGCTGCTCACCATCAATCACGGCGCGAGGTCCGGCATCGTCGAAGGGGCGGTGGTCGTCTCCGGCGAGTTCCTCGTCGGTCGCGTTGCCGAGGTCGGCGAGTTTACCTCGGTGGTCCGGTTGCTCAGCGCGCCGATGCCTCGATCGATGCCTTTCGAGGTTCGCATCATTGATCCAAACGGCGTCGTACGGCAAAACGGCGCGGCGACCGCTTCACCTGACGGCAAGGAGTTCTGGATCGAAACGGCCGTCAACGCGACACAGATCGGCGATGTGGTCCGCATGGCGGAGCAGGCTTGGCCGAGCGAATCGCGCGGATTCATCGTCGGCAAGGTGACGCGCCGCGAAAAGCTGCCCAACGACCCATTCCTGCGCGAGCGTGTGATTGTCGAGCCGATCCGTGAACTGGATACGCTCGACCATGTGCAGGTACTGCTGACCAGGACGACCCCCGGCGCGGCACCGGGACCGGTGGGTTGGTTCGATGCCTCATCCGAATCATCGACCCCGCATCGTCTCATGGAGAAACGCGGCTGATGCGCTGGTACGTGTTTTTTATTTTCACCTTTGTGCTGCTGGTGCTGGAGACCGGGTTGCGTTCGCTGCTGCGCATCAATACTTCAGCCGGTGAAATTTGTCCGAGCTTTTTGCTGGTGCTTGCGACCTTCGTCGCGTTGTGGGCACCGTCCCGTATCGTGCCCTGGGTGATGCTGACCATCGGGTTGGTGACAGACCTCCAGCCGATCCCCGTGGTCGATCCGGTGAGTGTGCCTTCCATGATCGGCCCGGCGACACTGGGTTACATGCTG
Organism: Phycisphaeraceae bacterium; assembly: GCA_020851465.1. NCBI lineage: Bacteria > Pseudomonadati > Planctomycetota > Phycisphaerae > Phycisphaerales > Phycisphaeraceae > Phycisphaeraceae bacterium. The sequence goes on from JADZCR010000006.1 coordinate 47,550, forward strand.
GGAGGCTACGCGGTGCTCCAGGTGCGCACGTTCCTGTTTCGTCAGTCACCGTTGGCGGTCGCCATCAGCGTGGTCGTTGCCGGAGTGTTTGTGCATCTGGTGATCGTCGCGGCCCTGACGATGCGCGGCCTGCCATTGCCGGGATTTCCCGGACGGATCGACGGCTGGAGCATCGGCGATCAGCTTTATCGCCGCTTTTTCGAGATGCTTTACACCGCTGTCGCGGCGATCCCGCTGGGGTGGCTGCTGACGCGGAGCTTGCCGGTCTGGGGATTTGAAGGAACCCGCACTCCCTGGCGCAGTTGAGTTCCGGGTAACGAAACGCGCTTGCCTTTGCGGAGAGATGTGCCGCTCTCCTGCGGGATCATTTCGGATAGCCGTTCGGGTGAGCCTTGAACCATCGCCACGCCGTCTCGACAATCTGACGGATATCCGTTTGTTTGGCGGACCAGCCTAGCTCGCGTTTGATTTTGTCGGCATTGGCGTAAAGTTGCGGCGGGTCACCCGGTCGGCGCGGGCCGATCTCCACCTTGAAGTCGATTCCCGTGACCTGTTTCACCGCGGCGACCACTTCCTTGACACTGTAACCCCGACCGATGCCGAGGTTGTAGAACCGCTGATCTCCCGGCTTGATCGCTTCCATCGCCACCGCGTGCGCGTCAACGAGGTCTTCGACATGGATGTAATCGCGGATGCACGTACCGTCAGCCGTGGGGTAATCGACGCCGAAAATCGTCGCGCTGGGCCGCTTGCCCAATGCGGTGTGAATGAGTACGGGAATGATGTGCGTTTCGGGTTCGTGATCCTCGCCGATCGCGCCATCGCTCGCAGCACCGGCGACATTGAAATAGCGCGGCGCGACGAATCCGAACGACTTATTGGCGGTTGCGTAATCCATCAGGATCCGCTCAACGAAGAGCTTTGACCAGCCGTAGGGATTGATCGGTCGCTGCGGCATGTCTTCGGTGATCGGCATGCGCTCCGGTTCGCCGTAGGTCGCACAGGTGGAACTGAAGACCAGCCGCTGAACCCCCGCAGCATTCATGGCGCGCAGCAGGCTGAGCGTGCCGGCGGTGTTGTTGTCGTAGTAGCGCAGCGGCTCATGGACCGATTCGCCGACATACGCCAGCGCAGCAAAGTGCATGACACACTCGATGCGGTGTTCCTTGAGAATCCGCTCGATGGCCGGCGTGTCGCGGAGATCGATTTTCTCGAATATCGCCGGCTGGAGCACCGCCAGGGAGTGACCGCGGAACAGGTTGTCGATGACGACCACAAAGTGACCGCCCGCCAGCAGCCGCTTAACCGCGTGTGAGCCGATGTAACCGGCACCGCCGGTGACCAGAACATTCATTGCGAATCACTCCTCTGCGGACTTTCTTCGGATTTCGCTCTCCTGGCCCGGAGCACTTCGATCAGGCCGGGGAGAATCGAGATCACGATGATAGCGAGGATCACCAGCGTGAAATTACGTTTGACGTATTCGAGGTTGCCGAACCAGTAACCCGCCGCCATGAACCCGACGACCCACGCGACAGCACCGATGACGTTGAACGCGATGAACTTTCCGTAACTCATCGCGCCGATACCAGCCACGAACGGGGCAAAGGTACGCACGATGGGCACGAAGCGGGCGATGATGATCGTCTTACCGCCATGCTTTTCGAAAAAACGGTGTGTACGTTCGAGGTGCGAGCGTTTGAGAAACCAGCGGTCTTTAGCCATCGCGCGCGGGCCGACAAACTTTCCGATGTGGTAGTTCACCGTGTCGCCGATGATCGCAGCCGCCAGCAGCAGGCCGCCCAGATAAAACACGTTGAGACCCATTTCCGGGTTGGCTGCGATAGCGCCTGCGGCAAAGAGCAGCGAATCGCCGGGGAGGAACGGCGTCACGACAAGGCCGGTTTCCGCAAAGATGATCAGAAAGAGAATCCCGTACGTCCAGACACCGTAGTTCTGCACGAGTTCCGCCAGATGTTTGTCGAGGTGGAGGAACAGGTCGATGAAATGGCGGATGGTGTCCATGAATGCTCCGGTCGTGGGGCGGCATTGTAAGCCGCGGCCAAAGCCACGGAAGCCGTGTCCGTACGGCTTCCGATGAATCCCCGATCATGTGGCACCCAGATAGGCCTTCCTGATCTGATCGCTGGCTGCTAGTCGATCGGCTGTATCCGCCATGGCGATTGAGCCGACTTCGAGGACATAGGCGTAATTCGCCGCTTGCAAGGCCATGTGAACATTCTGCTCCACCAGCAGCACCGTCGTACCTCCGCCCTCATGGGCGTTGATCTGACGAATGATTTTGAAAATTAACTGGACGATCTGCGGCGCCAGACCCAGCGAAGGTTCGTCGAGCAGAAGCAGGCGAGGCTTGCCGATCAGCGCCCGTGCGATGGCGAGCATCTGCTGCTCCCCGCCTGAAAGCGTGCCGGCATTTTGAGTGAGTCGTTCGCGCAAACGAGGGAACAGATGCAGAGCCTCTTCAAGCCGGTCGGCATATTGCCTGGCTGTGAGTCGGTGCGCATGGCCGCCGATCCGCAGATTTTCCGCAACGGTGAAGTTGGCAAAAATACCCCGCCCCTCAGGGACGTGGGCGATTCCCATCTCAACGATACGGTGGGGCTGCAGGCCGACGATGGATCGGCCATCAAAGGTGATCCGCCCGCGTGTCGGCCTGATGAGGCCGGAGATCGCGCGGAGCGTCGTGGATTTACCTGCTCCGTTAGCCCCCAACAGTGCGACGACCTGGCCTGCCTCCACCTGCAGCGTCACATCGTGCAATCCGCGGATTGCGCCGTAGTGGACATCGAGTTGATTTAGCTCAAGGAGTGCCATCGTGTGCCAGCATTCGGAGTCAGAGGTTCATGGATCGTCAATACTGCTTGCGGTGGAAGTTTCCGCTTGCGGAGTTCCTCACGCGGTCAGGGGTTTGGGTGATCGGTTGTCTTGCTGCTTTCTCCGAGGTACGCCTCGATTACTTGCGGGTCGCTCTGCACCTGACTGGCGGTGCCGCAGCAGATCACTTCTCCATGGTCGAGCACGGTGATGCGATCGCAGATATTCATAATCAACCCCATGTCGTGATCGATCAGCAGGATTGTCAGGTTGAACTCCTGACGGATCTGGCGGATAAGCTCCGCCAGCGCGCGTTTTTCACCGGTATTCATGCCCGCTGCCGGTTCGTCCAGCAGCAGGACCGCAGGACCAGTCGCCAATGCCCGCGCGATTTCCAGGCGGCGCTGGTCGCCATAGGGCAGGTTTCTCGCGGTCTCATGTCGGCGCGAGTCGAGGTTGAACTTATGCAGCAGGTCGAGGGAATGATCGGTGACCGCGCGTTCCTCTCCGCGATGTCTTGCCGTGCGGAGCAGCGCAGCCGCGATGCCATGTCGGGCGCGGAGATGACAGGCGACCCGGACGTTATCGAGGACCGATAGATCGGGAAACAGCCGGATGTTCTGAAATGTCCGGGCGATTCCGGCATGTGCGACACGATGCGGCCTTAATCCGTTAATCGTCCGACCGTGAAGCTCGATCCGGCCCGCCTGTGGGTGATAGACGCCGGTCACGAGGTTGAAGATCGTCGTTTTTCCCGCACCGTTGGGTCCGATGAGGCCGTGCAAATCACCCGGAAAGAGATCGAGACAGACATCCTGAACAGCTTTGAGGCCGCCGAAGGAAAGCGATACCTGATTCAGTCGCAGGATTGGGGTCACGGCTGTCCCCCCGGATGACGACGTGCCCGCCAGCGAGACCAGATCGGCAGATCCCAGATTTCACGCACGCCAAAGAGTCCCTGCGGTCGAACGATCATGATGACGATGAGCATGGCCGCATAAATCACCATGCGGTAGTCGGCGAATTGCCGCAGAGCTTCGGGCAGGATCGTCAGCACTGCGGCGGCAAGGACTGCGCCGGAAATCGAACCCATCCCGCCGAGGACGACCATGATGACGATGTCGAATGATTTCTGGAATCCAAGCTCGCCGGGGTTGAGCAGGTTGCCGACCTGATGGGCAAACAGAGCACCCGCCACTCCCGCGAAGAATGCCGCGATGACGAAGGCGCGGACCTTGTACCGTGTCGTCGGTACGCCGATTGCGGCGGCGGCGATCTCGTTTTCACGGATCGCCAGGAAAGCGCGGCCAAAGGTTGAGTTTTTGATCCGATAGGCGACCAGGAGCATGACGGTCACGGCCGTTCCCACCCAGAACAGGCTGGAATAAAACGGGAGCGTGAACCCCAGCGGCCCGCCGACATGGTTGAATAATTCGTACCAGCGAAGTGCGGTTAACTTTTGCGGCCGGTCAATGACGGGACGGGTCGATTCGATGATCACTCGCACGATTTCGCCGAAGCCGAGCGTGACGATAGCAAGATAATCGCCGCGCAGCCGCAATGACGGCAACCCCACGAGCAGCCCGAAAAAGGCTGCGACCAGACCGCCTGCAATCATTGCGCCGACAAAGAGTAGATCACCCCAGCCGAAGTAGGGACCGACATATCGGCTCGGATCGAGCGTCAGACTGAGAAATCCGCCGTGAAAGGTATTGGGATCGCCCCAGAAATAAAACGAGCCGTAATACATGACGTAACCAGCGGCATAACCGCCCAGTGCCATGAAGCCCGCGTGACCGATGGAGAACTGTCCTGTGTACCCGTTGACGATGTTGAGCGACACCGCCAGGACGATGTTGATGCCGATATCGATGAGGATTTTCTGAGGGTACGCACCGAACCATCGCTCGGCGTAGCAATGGAGAACGAGAGCCACTGTCAGGCCAATCACCAGCGGCAGGACGCTGCGGATGAAGGCTTCGACACGAGACGGCGCAAGCTCGCGTGCCCGCTTCGACAGGTTGGATGCCAGCGAGGGCGGTGCGAGTTTAGCGGAGCCGTCACCCATTCAGACTTTCTCCACGGTTGAGCGACCGAGCAGGCCGGTGGGTCGGACGAGCAGGACGAGAATCAGCAGGGAGAAGACATAGACATCGCGGTACTCGCTGCTGATGTAGGCTGCTCCGAACATTTCGATCAGCCCGATGAGCAGGCCGCCGAGCATGGCCCCGCGGATGTTGCCGATCCCGCCGACGACTGCCGCAACGAAGGCCTTAAGCCCCAGCAGGATCCATGTGGGAAAAGCGGGCTGGTTGATGTTTTCGTATTTGATCGCATAGAGAAAGCCGGCGGCGGCGGCGAGCATCGATCCGACGACAAACGTCGTGCTGACCACGCGGTTGACATTGACTCCCATGAGCGAAGCGGTGCGCGTGTCGAACGCGACCGCCCGCATCGCCATCCCCGCCCGTGTGCGATGCACGACCCAATCCAGAGCTGCCATCAAGGCAAGCGAAAAAACGATGATGATGACGTTGATGAGCGTGATGTGAACATCGGCGACAGTGGCGAGCGTCGTCGAGGGCAGCAGGGCGGGCATGAGCTGATTCTGGGTGCCGAAAATAAATTTGAGCTGGCCGGCATTTTCCAGAAACAGCGAGACGCCGATCGCAGTGATCAGCACATTGAGTCGCGGCGCATTGCGCAGCGGACGATAGGCAAGCCGCTCGATGAGAAAGCCGAGGATGCCGCAGAGGAGCATCGCCGTCGAAAGCACGACCGCAGCGCGAAAGAGTGAGGGGTGCGCGTTTTGACCGGCCCATCCCGCACGGGTGGCGAGCCAGAAGGAAAACCACGCGCCGAGCATGAACACATCACCATGCGAGAAATTGATGAACTGAAGCACGCCATACACCATCGTGTAGCCCAGCGCGATCAGCGCGTAGAGGCTGCCGACGGAAAGCCCATCCATGAGCGTTTGAAGTAATCGAGTCATTGCTGAGCGCAAATCGCGGTATGACGACCGCGAAAGATCATGGCGTGCTGTCCGGCGCGACGGTGGTTTCATAGACCGGCACGCCGCCCTTCATTTTGAGCACGACGGCCGACTTATTTGCATTGCGATGCTTATCGAGCGTGATGACGCCGGTGACGCCTTTGTAGTCTTTGGTCTGCGCGATGGCGGCGGCGAGGTCTTTACCGTCAAGTGATTTGGCTTTTTCCATCGCGGAAAACAGGATCATCGCCGCATCGTAGCCGCACGCAGCCAGGGCACCGGGCACGCTCTTGTATTTCGCCTCGTACTTCTTCACGAACTCCTTGACTTCCGGCGTGTCCGCTTCCGGGGCGTAATGGTTGGAGAAGTAGCAACCCTCCACCGCATCGCCGGCGATCTCCGCCAGCTTGGGAGACTCCCAGCCGTCACCACCCATCAACGGGACGGTGATCCCCAGCTTGCGTGCCTGCAGTGCGATGCTCGCCACTTCGTTGTAGTAGCCGGGAATGTAGATCGCTTCCGCGCCGCTTTCGCGGATGGATGTCAGTTGAGCGTTGAAGTCGGGATCGCCGCCCTTGTACGTCTGGACGGTGGTGATCGTTCCGCCCATCGCTTTGAAAGACTCCTCAAAGAAGTCGCGCAGGCCGGTGGAGTAAGCCTGCCCCTTGTCGTAGAGGATGGCGACCTTGGAGAGCTTCAGATTTTCATGGGCGAATTTTGCCATCACCGTTCCCTGAAACGGGTCGATGAAGCAGACACGGAAAACCATGTCGCCGATTTCCGTCACCGCCGGATTGGTGGAAGAGGGACTGATCATCGGGACACCGAATTGCTGGGCGATTTTTCCGCCGACGAGCGATCGCGTTGAAGCGACCTCACCAAGCACCGCGACGACTTTGTCCTGCGTGATGAGCCGGGTGACAGCCGATCCTGCTTCCTGTGCCTTGCTTTGATCGTCGTAGGTGATGATCTCGATTTTTCTGCCGTGGATACCGCCTTTGGCGTTCTGCTCCTCGAGAGCGATCATGATGCCTTCGTTTGTTGTTTGGCCGAAGGTTGCCTCAGAGCCGGTCATGGAGGCGTATTGGCCGATCAGAATGGGGCCTGTCGCTGGCGACGAACCGGACTGCGTGCCGCCGTTCTGGTTGTCTCCGCAACCTGTCATCACTGACGCAGCTAGCGCCAGCATCATCCCGATGATCCCGCGAAACTTTGACATGAAGACTCTCCAGTAGTTGACTTGATTATCGGCAGAGCGGTCAGAGACGGAAACGATTTGCATCAAGATTTCGACCGCTGAATGATCGTGCGTCGTCCGCATGGCATCTCCATCAATCCCTCCAGCAGAGGGTGGCGACTTTAACAGGTGACCCCACGCTACCGCGCCATCACCAGCCGGGGATATCCAAGCCGCTCGCGGACCAGAATATTCAGCTGCCGCACCAGATGAAGCGTCTCCGCATCATTGCGACGGGCGCTGAAGCTTCCTTCGAGCTTTGCCTGGCCGAGCAGATCGTTAAACCTTTCGCTGCGATCGGAGAGCACGAGGTTGGCGTCCCAGACTCCCGCCTGGATTCGACTGCCGCCGATCTCCGTATCGGGAAACATAAATCCAGCACCGCTGTAAACCCCTGCCTGTTTGGTATCGCCGGTGAAGACGATGTAATGCACGGTGGCGTTGGTCGCCGAGGAATCGATGGGTGTCCGGCCGGCACGCGGTGCCCAGAACAGCCGGATCGTCACCGCCTGCGTCGGGTTGTCGATGGAACCGTCGAGCAGCACGATGGTGAGATTATTTTTATCGTCGTAACTGTACAGGCCGGTTTTGAATCCGCCCTTGAGAACGGTGTTAACCTCCGCCTGACTGCGGATCGCCAGCGATCCGCCAGCCTGGGAATTTCTCACGATGTTCTGGATGCCGCATCCGCCTGAGAGGAGGGCCGCCAGAGCCAGTGCCGTGAGCCAGCCGATTTTTCCTGAATCAAGTCGCTTCAACCGATGCCTCCGTGAATCTTCGTTGGTGGAGCCGGTGGTTCATGGGTCGGCTGCTCCTCGGTGAGCCGCGCATTATCTTCGAGTCTTGGCAGCGCAAGGCCAAGCATGCTCATCGTGTCACGCTCGACAATTCCCCTCAATGCCTCACGAGGCACGGCAGGCATTCCGCTGCCCCGTCCCATCGTATGACAAGAATAAACATTCATGACTGCCTCAGACGGCGACAAAAAGGGAAATCCGCTGGCAAAGAGAATCTTGTCCATCACACGACGCTGGCTCGCTTCGAGCAATGCGACATAAAGTCGCTGCGGATGGTTGACCAGCCCGGAAATATCCGCGAATACATGAGTATGACGGCTGAGCATCACCAGCGTCTGGGAAATCCACGGATCACCCAGGTGACTGATGACCAGACGCAGATCGGGCAGCTTCTGCGCCAATTCATCAAACAGGTGCGGCTGCGCCAGGGTCAGGGAAGCAGCCCCATCGAGGAGCGCGTCATTTTGCACGATGACCGGCAGGCCGCGATCCCGGCAGGTCTCGAAAATCCGCATCGCCTCATCCTGCATCGGGTGGAAGGTCTGCCCTGACGGGCTGACTGTCACGCCGACGAGTCCCAACTCTTGCGCCCGGTCGAGCTGGGCGAGGGCGTCTTTCTGTGTCGGATCGATGGAGGCAAATCCGACATACTTCCCCGGCCGATGTGTCACGATCCGTGCGACCTGCTCGGAGGTGATCGACGCGCCGCGCGAAGAGCTGACGGAACCGAGTACGAAGGCACAGCGCACGGGCTGCATGGCGCGTTCAAACGCTGCGATCGAGCCGTCGATTTGGTCCCATGGCTGATCGACCAGTCGCCGTATGCCCGCCGCCGCGCCGCGGCCGAGTTGCTCAGGCGACTCCCAGACGTGAGTGTGCGCATCAATCATCATGGAAGCAGCCGGATGAAAGGCGGAAGCCGAAACCATGACGATGGCCGGCTCGTTTTCCGCCGGGTGGATCAGTGTTTCTTGTCGTAATCCGCCGCGCTGAGAAGAGCGTCGAGCTGCGACGGATTGCTTGCCTTGATTTTGATCAGCCAGCCCTGGCCGTACGCATCCTGATTGATGATGGCCGGGTTGGAGATCGCCGCCTGATTGACTTCGACGATGGTTCCGTCGATCCCGCTGTAAAGTTCGCTGGTGGCTTTGACCGACTCGATCTCGCCAAACGACTCGCCGGCTTTGATCGGCCCGGATTTTTTCTTGATATCCAGGTAGGTAATGTCAGTCAGCTCCTCGACAGCAAACTGGCTGATGCCGAGCGTGACGATGCCAGCCTGATTCAGATGCCATTCGTGCGTGTCGAGAAAACGTCGGTCGGAAGGCGATGCCATGCGGATACTCCGTGTGAATCACAGCCCATGATAAAGGCACAGGGCGACGCCTACAAAAGGGCCGTCCTGCCGCCGCATGAGAGGTACAGGATTATCACGATTCGGTCGGCTCTCGATCCGCGCCGCGTCGATATTCACGCGGACTCTGGCCGACGTACTTTTTGAAGCGTGTCGAAAAGTGGAAGGGATCAACAAAGCCGACGGCGACGGAAACCGCCTGGATCGAATCATTCGTCATGCGCAGCAGCTTCATCGCCCGGTTCATGCGCTGCTGCTCAAGAAACTTCTGCGGCGTCATGCCCAACTGACTGCGGAACATCGGATAAAGATGGGACGATGAGACCTGACATACCTCGGCAAGATCAGAGACCGAGATAGGTTTTTCAAGGTTCGTCGAGAGATATTCGACCGCCAGCCGGATGCGTGGGTCGAGCCGCGTCCCCGGGTTTTTCGGGTGGGCCATGTAACACCACATCAGAACTTGTTCGAGAGCGTTGAGCGTCAAGTCCTCGCGCAGAGGATTCTGGATATCAATAAGTTTCGTCGCACGACGAAAGCTGCTTCTGACGCGGCGCAGAATTGCAGCATCCTCGATGCGCAAATGGAGCAGACCGGGAGAAACCTCCGGCCAGTTCAGCCATTCAAGCCAGTGCGGTCGAGCGTGGAAGGATGCGAACATCGCAAGCGTCGGCCCGCCGTCCTCGACGCCGTAGCGATGCGGCGTACCGGGTTCGATGGCGACGACATCACCCGGAGCCGCGAGCAGAAATCCCTGCGGGTGATGAAAGCGAAGGTATCCGTTGAGCATCAGCGCCAGGAGCCACTGATCGGAGCCGTTTTTCAGGATGACCTTGAAGCCATTGTGCGCGATGCCGACCGCAGCCATGACCGGACTAAGTTCGACTGCTCGATGCGGTGATTCGGCGGTGGTCATAGAAAAATCCGGCTAAATCATCATACAACTCCGTGACAATGCTCTAACGATAACGGGTCGTAAGCATCCCGCGCAGGTCCACGGATTGTTGTCGTATCGGTCAAATACTTTTAATGGACCGTCACAAGTCGTGCAAAATTTCGAGAAGTGTCAGACGTGGTGTAGCCGGTGTTGTTGTCGGATGTCGAAGGTGCAAACTGCATTCGTCTGTGAGACTGATTCTGAGCCAACTCTAAACGGTGATGCCTGTCCATCCGGGTGATGCCAACGCAGTCGAGTAATCCGGCAGCCGCGGCGTGATGCACGGGAAATGGGCCGATCGAACGGTAACTGGGAAACGACGAGAATATCGAGGTAAGTACCTGAAAAATAGAAAATAGCATCGTTTTAGCACTAATTTTTGATCCCTGAATTTAATAGAATTGAAAATGTATTTGGATATTTTATCGGGGGTAGGATGGATCAATACGGTAACTTTGCTTGAGATAAATGGTTTAACTCGTTTCGTCTCTCGAAGTTGGTCATGTAAAAAAACTAATTTTTTTTAGAATATTTTTATTGCATCCGGGACAGGACGGGGTTATTTTGACACAGTCCGGGTAGTTAGCAAACATCAATGGCCAGAGGAGCGAGAGCAGATTTCTCGAAACGGGAGGAGGTGGAGCCGAGACACCGAAATGAGGTACGGCACATTGATTCTTGAGTGAAGTGGCCAATCAATAAAGCGTTGTTTTCACGGAAATGGGATGGCGATCCTGTTTCATCATCTTCGATAATTCACATTCTCGTGAACGGTAATGGGGCCGGACCCCCAATCAAAGGGAGATGCACTCATGCAGAAAAAGAAGCACTTAAAGACGATCGCGAGTTTTGCCGCCGGCGCAGCGCTGGTGATGGGGAGCCAGGCCCACGCATATACGGCTCCCGGCGTCACTGAAGGGTTTGAGAGCGATGCTGATGGTTTCACTCCTGATGACCCCTCGTTTGTCGACACCACCTTTGGTACAGGCGGTACGAACGGCTATCCGGGCGTGCGTCCCGGGGACTTGACTCCGGGAGCTGATGACTGGACGGACATCCGCGGCGGTACTTTTGGCACCGGTGCCGGCCTGATCGAAGAAGTTCCCAGCGGATTCAACGGCGTCACCTCTTATGCAGGCAGCAACCACGGCATCATTTACTGGGAGTATCCGAACGTCAACGGTTACTACGGTGGCCCTCTCTCACGGGCAGGTCGTAATAACACCGGCGGCGGTGTGTCAGGCGGGATGCTCGCTGCTCGTGTGGCGATCTACGCTGACAGCAATCAGAAATTCACCAACGACGGAATCTACAACGGCCAGTGGGACTCATCCGTCAACGCTCTGGGTGGCGGATACATGACCGAAGGCCGCTGGGAATTCGAACCGCTCTATTCCGTCGATGGTGGCGGCAACTACAACGGCGTGGCCAAGGGCTATCGCTTCCACGTTGCCGGCGCCACCGGCCCCGGTATCTACGACACGGCGAACGTTGACCAGTGGTACATCCTGGAGATGGTGTTCGACTCGACGATGGACGCCAGCAAGGTCTGGATCCACTACAACGTCATCGACGGGGTGAGCAACAATCTGCTCGCCAGCTTCACCGCCCCGGATTACGCTAACGGTGCGTACGGCACCACGATTGGTGGGCCGCGCACCGCGGGCTGGTTCTTTAACGGCAACTACAGCAACAATGAAGCGATGACCAACCCGACCGGTATCGCCATTGACAACCTTGTCAGCGGCGTGACCCCGTTGTTCATCCCGGAGCCTGCCTCGGCTGCACTCTTTGCCGCAGGCAGTGCGTTGATGCTCCGCCGTAAGAATAAGAAGGCCTGAGTTTCGTCTGTCTGCTTGTACCCTACACTCCTCAGCCGGGAAACCGGCTGGGGAGTCTTTATTTGTGAAGCTCGCATTTTGATGTGATGTTTCGCCGGGAGTCAGTGTTGGTTGATGGTTTTGAGCAGGCATGACGTCGGGCCGATTCACCGAAAATGCAGGCTGCTCAATCAGGATACAGGTCAGCCATTTCGCGGCGTGATTTAGGACCGCATCAGTGAACACCACTTCATCCGACGCCGCCTCATCGCCGCACAGCTCGCAGGAGGTCTGGACCGCCTATTGGACGGAAGGATTTTCAACCACGCTTTCGGATCATTTGCGTGGTCCCGCAGTGAAGTTCTGGGAGGCGTTGTTCGCCGGTCATTTTGCCGCTGGCGTCAGCGTGCGGATGGTTGATCTGGGCACCGGCCGATTGTTCGTGCCAGTCCTGGCGTCGTCCATGGCGCGGAAACTCGGCGCAGCAGCGGAAATTCACGCCGTTGACTACGCACAGATCAACCCCGCAACAATCCCCGGCGCGGAAGGAGTACGGTTCCGTCGCGCTTCATTTGACGATACCGGCTTCCCGGACGGGTTCTTTGATGTGGTGACATCAATGTACGCGGTGGAATATGCGGAGGACTTTTCCCGTGCTGTTCGAGAGGCGGCTCGCATCGTCAGGCCGAAGGGAGTTTTTGGATTATTGATGCACCACCCCGACTCGATACTGGCTGAGCACGCCCGCAGTTGCATCGAACAGGCCCGCTGGATGCGCGAGCATCGGTTGCTTGAAACCTTCCGAGCCTTACTGGTTTCTCCGGAGCCGGCGACGGATGAGGCGTGGAAAGCGGTGTATGCCGGGTTTGTGGCGGAATACACACGCTGTGGTGCGCGGAAAGCCATCAGCATCGCCTTCAGTGGGGCCCATGCCTTGCTCCAGAAAACTCTGGAGATGGCGCCCCAACAGGATTTGCAGGAGGTATTGGCGTTTTATGACGCCCAGTGCGGACGGTTGCCGATCCCGTTGCGGCAATGGTCCCTGCTGGCTCAAGAAGCCTCCCGCTGGGGTGACGAGCAACAACAGGCGATGCGGGCGGAGTTTGAATCGCAGGGGTTCAAAATGGAAACCTGCGAACACCTCACTTCCGGTGAGGGTCTGCTCGGCTGGAAAGTGATTTTGCGGAAAACAGATCAGCGATCTAAATAACCTTCCAACACTTGTACGCGCATTGACTTTGATTCACTTCACCTCGGGGTAAAACACCTGATAAAACCAGGCGTTGGCTTCACGAATGTGGTTGCTGATATCGCGGCCCAGCACTTCGTTCCAGTCGGCCTTTAAGGGCTTGACCTGCTGTCGGATCTGATGGTCGCCGTAAAAGGCGAATACCGCGTCATCTTCCTGTGTCTTTTGTTCTACGTTATCGAAGTCATGTCCAAAGTGTTCTTCTTCCAGGAAGTCATAGACCTTATCCATGGTTTCTTTGGGCTTGGTGGTCAGGTCTTCATAGCGGACAAAATGCAGGTGCTTGTTCAGGCCGGTTTGGAAAGCATCGCGGAGCCTCATCATCTGGAGACCGACCGGCGGGGTGTTGAGCCATTGCCGGACGCGGTTGTCGATGGTGATCATGTTCATCTTCGCCTGCTGGTCGAACCCGTCCTGTTGATGGCGATTCTTGCGCCAGAGTTTCTCCATCGACGAGAGCACTGCGCGCAGATCGCGGATGCAGACGATGATTTTGGGGTTGGGCATGAATTGCTCGACCCACTCGTAATAGTGGAACCATCCTCGACACTTGTCGCAGACCACCGGTTTGTCCGTGATCGGTCGATACCAGCCATAAACGGATTCACGACACAGCCCCATGAAGGCTTTGCGCATGAGTTGCGGGTCCTGGGCCTTGAACTCCGGGACGGTTGAGTAACCGGTTCGCGCCAGCAGGAGTAACTCAAACAAGCCGCTGGTAGGGCTGCAATAAAATCTCGGATTCTGAAAAAGAATATTTTGCATCAAGGTCGAGCCGGAACGCGGCATCGAGCTGTTGAACACGAACTTTTCAGTCATGTGGCCTCCAGATTGAGATGTGAGGGCAGCGCATACGCCACCGGTCATGACAATTATGGCACAGCGCGTCGGCTATGTCATCCGATATTGACTGCAACGATTCTGGCTCTATCGCAGCGAAGACGGCTGACCGACGCCATCAGGCCTCAGCGTCTGAGCCAGCCAACCGGAAACGTGGTCGATCATCTGCTGACGCAGGGTTGGTTTGGTGAAGCTGTGATCGGCTCCGGGGACCATCTTCACTGTCAACGGCACGCCGACTCGGCGCATGGCCTGCACATATTCATCGGAGATATTCGGTGCCACCGCGCTGTCAGCCGTGCCCTGCACAAGCAGAGTCGGGCGGGCGGAGTGGCGGGTGATGTCCGCGATCGGATCAAGCTGTCGCAAATCATCGAAGAAGCGGGAGTGGAGCACCTGGGTGCCGACCGTCAATGGCTCAGAACGACTGCCTGCGGCTGGCGGAGTTTCGTAGCGGCAGAGATTTTTCACAGTGGTCGGCGCGATCAACGCCATCGCGGCAAAGCCGGCCATCCTCGCATCGGCACATGCAGCAACCAGTCCGCCCAGCGAAAACCCGATCACCCCGATGCGCGAGCGGTCCGCGAATGGTTGGCCGCTCGTCCACTGGGTCATGTGAACAGCGTCGGCAACCTCACCTGAGACCAGTGCCCGGTCAAAAGAGCCGTCGGATTCGCCGGAGTTGAGGAAGTCGAACGTGACAGCCGCGATCCCGTGCTTTGTCAGCTCACGGGCGAGCCGAATCCACACAAACCCCGCCTCGGTACGGCTGCCGGTGAAGCCGTGGAGTAACAGCACAGTCGGCACGCGCCGGGTTGATTCGGGCAGATAGACCATGCCACGGATGGTTTGGCCGTGGTGGGAGACTTCGATGGCGTTTTGCCCTTCACGCATGATTGAGCTTGGGCTGTCCAACACGTCTTCCCGGGCACACTATGCAGAGCGGAAAACGTGCAGCCGCTGCCGTTATCTTCAATTTCGGCTTCATCTCCGCAAGTGAGCGGTTCACCGCACAAGCCGCAAAAAGCGCGCAAGGCGAGCTTGCCGGGCGCACAATAACTCCTGCGGTTCAGAGCGATTTTGTCGTCAGACTCGCGGAGAGAGTCTCAGGCTTTAGCCCACGCCGAGTGCATGAGGATGTCCGCCACTTCTGGACGGCTGAACTCCTGCGGAGGTCGCTGACCAGCCTTGAGCATCTCGCGCACCTTCGTGCCCGCGACGCTTACTTTCAGCTCCGGCCCATGCGGGCAGGTCTTGCTGCTGACGACCGCTTCGCACGCCTTGCACCAGGCGGTGTGCTCAAACTTGTAGATTTCGATGCCGATGTCTTTGGGGTCGAAGCGATCGAAAATCTTTTGTGCGTCATAGGTGCCGTAGTAGTTCCCGACGCCCGCGTGGTCGCGGCCGACGATGAAGTGTGAGCAGCCGTAGTTCTTGCGTACCAGCGCGTGCTGGATGGCTTCGCGCGGGCCGGCGTAGCGCATCGCCGAGGGCATGACCGTCAGCATCGTTCGCGCAGGGACGTAGTACTTGCTCACCAGAGCCTTGTAGCATTCCATGCGGACGTCCGCAGGAATATCGCCGGGCTTGGTCTCGCCGACGAGCGGGTGAATGAGCAGGCCGTCCACGATTTCCTGCGCGACCTTGGTGAGGTACTCGTGAGCGCGGTGGATGGGATTACGGGTCTGGAAAGCGATGATTGTTTTCCAGCCGCGTTTCTCAAACTCCGCACGAGTCTGCGCGGGTGTGAGTCGGTACTCGGTGAACTGCTCGCCCTTGTCCTTGTCGGGTGTCACGGTGATGACATCGATCGGGCCGGCGACGAGCCAGTTACCTTCCTCCATGACCGCTTTGGCACCGGGGTGAGCCGCGTCTTCGGTGCCGAAGACATTGGGAATTTCGAGCTTTTTGTCATGGGCGTAAATTTCCTTGACATCAATGGTGCCCATCAACGTGCCGTCTGCGTGCTTGAGTGCAGCCTTGGAGCCGACCTTCAGCGTGCCCTTGACCTGATCGTTGACTGCGAGGGTGATCGGGATCGACCACGGCAGGCTGTCGCCGTCAAGACCACGCGCCTTGCGGGTATTGCTGAACCGAAGGTTTTTACAAATCGACTCGAAGTCCGCCTGACCGACAAAGCCCTGAAGCGGGCTGAACGCTCCGATGGCGATCATTTCCAGGTCGCAGGCCTGCTTGGCGGAGAGCGTGATGACGGGGAGAGAAGCAGCCTCCTGTCTGACCTTTGCGGCACGGTCAGCGGGAAGGATGCGATTGACGAGAGTGCCGCCATGCGGCGCGATGAGGGAACCAGCCATGTCAAACTCCTGCAAAGGGTGATGAGATCAAAATTGAGTAGGGGGGCATGGTAGGGCGATGTATTTTGCGTCGCAACTATGACCATCAGCCGCGATATGATCGGTAGTGCCTGTCGGCAGCTTATGCGCGTCAGACAGCCTGATTCCACAGCCGCCCACAGCGATCCGCCCCGGAGCCTCCATGAAATACCCATCCTCATTTTTCATCGCTGCATTGAGCCTGATGACGTTTATTTCACCAGCGAACGCGGATGCAGCAGGTGAAGCGATCAAAGACACCATCGCTCAGGCCTACGCGGGGATAAAAACGTATTCCGCCACGGTCCACTTCGAGTTACGTCAGACGCAGGGCCGCTGGCGCACGACGCAGGAGACGGAGATCAAGGTCGCGTTTGACCGCAAGGCCGGCCGGCTGCTGATCGACAAACCGGACGTCATCATCGCCATCAATCACAGCAAGCTGTTCATCAAAAGTTCAGAGGAAGGGTTTGAAGGCCGACACGTTGAAACGACGCTGAGCACCGCTGACGCCAACGCTTCAGTTCTGCTGGAGTATGAAGCACTGGCAAAAAAAATGCCTTTCGTCGCCAAGCCCCCGTTGTGGGATCTGTTGTTTTTGATCGGCGACAAGCCGCTCGAATCCATCAACGACGGTGAATCGCCCGATATCGTCGTACCGCCAGCAAAGGAAGATGACGCGGACAAGCGGCCGACGATTACCTTTGATTCCAAAGTCGGCCGCGTGAGGATCGTCGCTGACTCGACGACGCACCTGATCGCCGAGGTCACCATCGATCTGCCCGCGGATACAGCCGACGAGCAGACGAAGGCTTCGCTGTATTACCGATTCGATCATGTCGTGCGTGACCAGCCGATTGAAGAGAAGGTGTTCACGATAGACACGAGCGGATCGGTAGCGGTCGGTTCGTTGGCGGAATTGATGCACGAGGCTGCGGACATGGGGCCATCTCTGGAGGGACAGCCTGCGCCGCCGCTCGATGCGGTCACTCTCGATGGGCGTCCTGCGTCGCTGGCGGAGGAGAAGGCAGACGTGGTCGTGCTGGAGTTCTGGGCGACCTGGTGCCGTGCGGATTCCTACCTGCTCCCTGCTTTGCAGAAGGTCAGCGCGTGGGCAGCTCAGGAAAAATCATCCGTCGCAATCTATGCAATCAATTGCGAGGAAGAAGCAGACGTCGTGAAGGAATTTTGGGAGCAAAAGGAATTGAAGCTGCCGGTGCTGCTCGACAAGAGCGGCAAGGTCGCACGGGCGTTTCACATCGACGGCGCGCCAGCGACGGTGGTCATCCACAAGGGCACAGTGGTGCGCGTCATTCCGGGGTTGGGACGCGATGCCGAGGAACGACTCAAACGCGAAATCACAGATTTACTTGCCAAGTAAGCATCGACGCGCCGCGAAGCGGTCTCGGCAGCCTACAACGTCGTCAATCCGTGCCGAATGGCGTACTTGGTCAGCCCCGCGACGCTGTGGATGTTGAGTTTCTTCATGATGTTGCGCCGGTGCGCTTCGACAGTGCTGGCGGAAATGTGCAGTACCGCCGCCATTTCTTTGGAGGTCTTCCCTTCGGCGAGCAGTTGCAACACCTCGCGTTCACGGGCACCCAGAACGGATTTACTCGAAGTGTCGAACGGCAAACGCCGCGACAGGTAACTGTCCACTACGGAGCTGGCGATTTCAGGACTAAGGTAGCGCTGGTTGACATTGGCTGCGCGGATGGCACTGAGCAGTTCATCGCTGGTCGCGGTTTTGAGCACGTAACCCGAAGCGCCGGCTTCCAGGGTTTCCATGATGAATCGCTTGTCGGAAAATGCGGAAAGAGCGATCACCTTCACATCAGGAAACTGCTTGCGGATCTGCCGCGTAGCGTCGATGCCGTTCAGATCCGCCATCCCGATTTCCATCACCACAACGTCCGGCGATCGCTCACGCACCATTTCAAGCGCAGCCCTGCCGCCCGATGCCTCGCCGACAACCCGCATGTCGGGTTCTCTGTCGAAAAGAGACCGCAGGCCTTGAAGCATCATTCGATGATCGTCTGCCAGTAGGACTTTGATGCTCATGTGTTTTCAATTCCCCGATCGTCGGACTTTTCATGCGCTGATTAGGCGCTGCACTGCTCGCGGCCGAACCGCGGCTGTGATCGCTCCGCCATCCACAGCCTCACGGTGAGGCTGCGAACTGCTGAGCCGCTCATGCTTACGAATGGAACTTCCTGAGGTCGAACTTGCCCGCTCGTTCCGGTTTGAGACCGCCCGACATGCGGGGATCGACGTAACGACCTCACCACTATTGTAGGAGGGCAATCTCGGAAAACGCGATATGCAAACCGTGAGCGGGTGCGATTGTCATTTATCATCAGCGGGCTGGTGACTTGCCGGGCTCAACCCTACCCGTATAATTGCCGACGTACAGCGTTGAGAAAGTACGCTTGTGCGGGTGTAGCTCAGTGGTAGAGCGTCACGTTGCCAACGTGAATGTCGAGGGTTCAAGTCCCTTCACCCGCTTTGATAAAGACCCGGTGCCTGACGGTGCCGGGTCTTTTATTTTGGTACTTTGAAGCAGTTCTGGATCACAGGTTGCGTCCTTCGCATTTCACCGGCGGGCGGCGCATCGAGATTTCGCAAACCGCCTCATGACGGCTGTGGAGAACCGTTTTGCATCAACCTAAAACCGTGGTGCTGTTTTCCGGCGGCATCGACTCGACCACGATGCTCTTTCACCTGCGACAGGCCGGCCACGAAGTGCTTGCCTTGTGTGTGGACTACGGCCAACGTCATCGCACGGAGCTGTCACGAGCTGCTCGGATCGCTGAGGCATGGTCGATCCCGCTTGAGACCGCCGACCTCCGCGCGATCACCCGTCTGCTCGCGGGATCAAGTCAGACCGATCCTGCGGTTCAGGTTCCGCTGGGACACTACACCGATGAGTCGATGAAGGCCACCGTCGTTCCCAACCGCAACATGATCATGCTCGCGGTTGCGGCAGGCTGGGCGATTACGCAGCAGGCATCGGCAGTCGCTTACGGAGCGCATTCCGGCGATCACGCCATATACCCGGATTGTCGACCGCAGTTTGCTGACGCACTTGCGCTTGCCATCAGCCTCTGCGATTGGCGCAGCGTGGAACTCATCCGGCCGTTTGTGAACATGAGCAAAACGCAAATCGTCACCCTTGGCCACAGCCTCGGAGTCCCGTTCGCCAGGACATGGAGCTGTTATCAAGGCGAATCGTTGCATTGCGGCGCGTGCGGGACTTGTATCGAGCGGCGTGAGGCATTTTTGCTGGCAGGTGTGCCCGATCCGACGGACTACAGCGAAAATGCGCCTGCGATGTCACCTCGCGGTGATGTGGATTGGAGTCGGACGATTACGGGAAAGGTTCGCGCATGATCTCTCATCTCACGAGCGATAATACTTGAAGGCGGGGTTGTGTTGCCGATTTCGCGGGCTTACCAATCCACGGTTGATGGGAATTAGTTGCCGTTGGCTTTCACCGCACGGATGAACTCGTGATCATCGAAAACAAAGCCGAATGCCAGTGCTACGCGCCACAGGGCGATCTCTTTGCAAACTTCACGTCGAGCGGTCTCTTTGTTTTCGACAGCGGTGACCGCTTGGCGGATTGTTGAGCACATGATGGAGCGAGAAGACATGTCTGCCATGCCGCCGGGCGAGAGCAGCAGGCACCAGTTGATGGCAAAGCCGATATAAACCAGGTGATTGATGCCGTCGGCGGCACAGAGGCCTGCGAGTTGGTCTGCGTTTTCCGCGATGCCTTCGCTACCCTGAGGCCGGGCCTCTTCCATGAAATCAATATCCTTGAATCCACGGTTCACGTCGTTGACGTTGTGAGCACCGACGAACGAATGTTCGTTGCGGAACTGTTGTACCGCAGCCATCAGTGGATCATCAAAACGAATTCGCTGTGGTTTAGGTTGATGATTTGCCAGAGAGGTGGCACGCTGGTAGCCGGGTAAATTCTGATAGGTATTTCCACCGCCGACCACGTGGTAGAGGGTCATCCCCGACTCGCGGACAGCACGAAGGAGCGGCGGGAAAACGGTCCTGGCGATTTTCGTTGCGCGGGGGATGTATTCGACACAGCGATACCAGCCGGGGAACTGCTCCGGCGTGCCACAGTCCCACGCGTGCATAACCACCATCGCGGTGCGGCGGCGATCAAAGGTCAATTCCGCTTCCTTCCATCCGCCGTAGCCTTCTCCGGACACGTCGAGTGTCAGGTCCGCGTCGAATTGCTGGTAGTAACCAGCCCGTATGCGAAGGTGATTTTTATCCATGGTCATCAGCCTATTAAATCGCGCAATGGTATCGAAACCACGAAATCTGTGTGAATGGTCAAAATTGCTGGTTATGCAGCGTGTGAAGCGGAATCGTAACGGTTGATGCGGATAGTCAATGGTTCTCAATAAAAGAATATCTGGATCAAAAAATATGTAATATGGATAGACCCCTTGGGACCGAATCAGGAACGCGAGTAGCTCGCCGCGCGAACCGCGACACCGGGGGGCGAAAGGAAAGACTAATCGAGAATGGTCACGTTTTCCGCCGCAGTGAAGTAAGTGGATTCAGAAGTATCAGTTAACCACTACAGGAGTCAGTTCGTCATGACAACAGCAGCTACAGGAAATTGGCATGAGGTTTTGGAAAAGACCGAATGGGTTGCAATCGTGACATGGGATGGCCAGCAGGCACACACCGTCGCCAACTGGGGAGACTACGTCCGAAAACTGAGCGATGCCGGCTCCGACACGCTGGTGATGCCTGCCGGCCGATACCATCAGACGGAGTCCAATCTACGACGTGACAAGCGCGTGCAGGTGATCCTCGCATCGCGGCAAGTCAACGGCAGCCGCGGCACCCCCGGCCAAGGTTACCTGCTCGAAGGCGAGGGAGACGTTGAGCTTGAGGGCGAGTTTGCCAAACGAGCCAAGGCTGCCTATCCCTGGGCGCGCGGAGCATTGATCCTGCGCATTCGTTCCGCCCAGGCTCAACTCTGAGGTTGATGCCTCTCTGCGCGTTGACTCTGACTTATGTCTGGATGTCGTGATACGACGCTTTTTCGCTGCACACGTTGTTACGTCAGAATGGCGTGAATCAACGGTGGGTGGTGATGGCGGCATCCGTTGGCGCAGCGACGAGTAACTCGATTCAATGGATGCTCTCAAAGTCTGGTGAACGACCCAGCCACAAAGTCTCGTCGTTCAATTATGTCACGACAAGTGGTATAATCGGTCGTATCATGTCCGCTACGACATGATTATTGTTACTGCGCATTGGAAGCTCATTCATGACATTTCAATTCGGAATCGCCAGAAGTCTCTATAAGGCACATCGTCATCCACGGTTGCTCTGCGATGAAGCTGACCTTGAACGGATCAAAAAACAGGTCCGCACCGGTCAGGGCAAGAAGATTTATTCAGAGTTTCGCCGCAAAGTTCGGGTGATGGTCGAAGCGATTGAAGATCATCCCGATAAGTTGGCACCGCTGATCGGTCATCTGCAGATCCGTAAAGATCCCCGTGGCGTTCAGGTCGTGGGATCACTTCCAGATATAGCACTGGTTGGCATTCTTGAAAACGATCAACGCGCGATGCGAGCTATCCGACGGGTACTCGTAGGTATTCCTGATGCGGATGCGGAGGGACCAAACGACAGCTATAGCCTGTCCTTTGCTAACTTCGGCACGATCGCCCCGGCTTACGATCTGGCGTACAACGCGATGACTCCCGACGAGCGGGCGATTTTCTGTCGTTGGGCGGTGGATCAGTCGGTCAGAGGCAGTCTCGAAAGAATCACAAAAAATAACTTTCTCCGTTCCTCTGCGCACAACCAATGCATGGTCGGTCTTTTCAGTTCACTGCCGACACTGCTGGCGATCGAAGGTGATCCGGGAGTTCCCGATCTCAGTACGGAAAAGGCTGCGTTGCTTCAGTATTTCGAGGCGTCGGTTTACGCATCGCTTGGGCCGGGCGGGTATCCCAATGAGGACATCGGCTATGGCACTGCGATGGTCTGTTACATGGCTCGCGTCGCCGAGGCAGTGCGTCGCGCGGGGCTTTTTGATGTTTACACGCAGTGTCCTCGCTACACGCGCTTTGGCCAGGCTTTGCTGCACTTCATCCAGCCGTGGGGTACTTATACATCGAACACTGGCGATTACGGTGCGGACTTTGGCCCGCGCAGCATGGTGCTGCCACGACTGGCGACGGAGACGAATGACCCGACGATTTTATGGCTGTCGAGCACATTGACGTATCCCATTGCCAGCGCGTGGGCCGGCAACATGAAGCGATATCGCGGAACTTTTCCTGAAGTGGAGTTGTCTCCGGGTAATCGCGCGTGTGTAGATACGTATGCACTACTGACGCTTGATGACCTCAAAAAGCCGGTCCATCCATCGAAAGCTCGCAAGTCGATTCCGACGCAGTTCATGGACCCGCAGCGAGGGATCGTTACTTTCCGCAGCAGTTGGAAGAATGATGCAACCTTCGTCGTGTTCGACGGCTCACAGCGCAGCCCATCCTCAGCAGGACACGAACACGACAGCGGCGGACATTTCAGCATCTCCGCACTCGGTGAGTATTTTGCGATCGACACCGGTCGGTACAACATCGAACAGGATCAACACAATCTGGTGCTCATGGAGGGCAAGAGCGGCCAATCCACCGGCGGGGATTGGCGGATGAGCTACTACCACGCGGTGCTCACCGGATATCACCCCGGCAAGTTTGTGGACACCGCCTCGGTGGACAACTCGCACCAGAGCAACTGCTACTGGTCCTATCGCACGCTGGGGCTGGTCAAGGGCACGCATCCTTACGTCTGGATCGCGGACGACGTCAATGCGGACCACTGCATGAAGGGGCCTCGTGAGTTCTGGTGGACGATGAACGTCAACCCGAACCACAAAATCAAGATCAACGGCGATTCTGCCACGGTCGTGGGTAATGACCATGGCAACATGCTCGATGTCCACTTCTCGCTGCCGTGTAGCGGTAATTACCCGACACCTCACAAGCTTTCATTGGAGCAGGATGTCAAGCTCGCCGGTTCTCAGAATTATCTCGGACCTGATGCGCTCGATCTTGCCCGGAAATATTCGAAGACCATCGGTAACCTGCAATATGGCCCCGTGTTCGCACGGCCGCGACTCATCGGTAAGGTTCACGGTTACAACGGCCGTTTCCTCTCGATCATGATTCCACGACGGAAGAGAGAAAAGCCTGCAAAAGTGGAGCAACTTCCGACATTAGACAACGCGCTGGCGGTACGCATCACCTTCAACGATGTTCAGGACACCCTGATCTGGGCGTATGAACACGGCCTGCTGGAAGCCGGCGATGTCAAAGCTCGCGGACAATGGATCGTGGTACGAAAGTCACGGCGCACCGGCCGGCTGATTGATGTCGCGATCGGTGGGAAGGATGGATATCTCCTCAAATAGAAGCAGGGGTACTGCTGCTGGATGATTGCTCGCATCCGAAGGGATGCAGCGTCATTTTTTCATCAAGCCCTTCAGACAGCCTTCGAGGACGATGACTTCTTTTGGTGACACGGCATAGACGGTTTCATCTTCCACCGCGATGAGGTGATCGTGACTCTGAAGAAGCAAGGCCACCACTTCCGGTTTTCGCATATCCCAAAGCTCGATGGCTTTTGTACGGTTGAGGACGAAATAACCCGGCACACCTGCCCAGTGCATGTAACCGAACCCCTCCGGCACTTGTCGCAGCTCCGAAGGCTTGGGTACTTCCCACGTCTTGAGATCCAGGACAAACCATCTTTGCCCACCTCCGAAAGACCCATTCAGCTGGCAAAGGAACTTTCCGCTTCCCATGGGACCGCGCACATGGACATATTCGGTTCCGGCCGGCGCTTCGACATGGCGCATGACCTTCAATGTCTCCGGATCGATCTGCGCGATCATGCATCGTTCCATGGTGGGCGGGCAGCTCTGGCAATCCGCGTGGCGCGTAGTGCCGGCAATGATCGATTTCGATGAACGGTCGTAGAACAGCGACACGATCTGCTGATCGGGTAGAGGATTTTGTGAATAGGTGGCGATGCCTGTGCGGGTGTCATACCGAGTAAGCACGGAGCCGAGAGAGCCGTAGGTGACGCTGCACGAGTAAAAGATTCGTCGGCCGTCGTCCGTCTTGCCGACGGGTCGCATACCTTCGGGGGGATCAGCGACCACGCGAGGATTTTCCGGGAAGCGGGCCGGCTTGGCGGGGTCATATTCCATCAGCTCGCCGCCGGTGTAGGCACTCATGTAAACCTTCTTGCCTATTTTCCACGTCTGCAAGATCTCGCCGAATCCGGGCGCAGCCCGGCCGCAATCCACTCCTTTTTTCGTTTTGAGATTGACTTCCCAGAATCGCTGCGTGATGAAAGGCGTTCCCAGTACGCGGTCGCGGTCGATGCGTTGAATGCAGTCCGTGGTACCCCAGGAACAGGTGGGGAGCTGCTTGCATAGTTCGAGTGCGCCGGTGTGAGCATCGAATCTCTTGAACTCACCGTATAAGCCGACAAAAACGATCTTCCCTGACCGCGTCAGGTTGATATTGAAAGCCTGTGCGGCGCCGGGACGGCAAAGATTTTTCACCTCACCGGTGGTCATATCCCAGCGACCAACGGATGTTTCTCCCGATTCAATCACCACACCCCATGCGATTTTTCCCTGACGTGCGAACCAGGACATCTCACGCATGGGCTTTGGGCCTGTCTGGTCGAACGTATCGGTACGGCCGTCGTACCAACCGCAGCCATCTCTGGGGATGTAAGCTCGTCCCTGCTCGTCGGTGATGACACGATAGATGGTTCCGCCGGACAAGTCGTGGACATCGATCGATTCGGCGTATTTCCGAAGCGTCACTTTTTCGCTGACCGGATCCCACCGCGCCATGGTCTCGCCGGGACAGGCGAGCAGCAGCGTCCACGTCCCGTCTCCATTGGGAAAGCTGGTTCGGGCGTAGTGGTCGAGCGTATCGAGCTGATGGACCTTGATCGGTTTACGTTTGCGTATGTCGAAGGAGAAGCCGACCGTATGAGGCGGCGGGAAGGCGACCGCAAAGAGCTTGCCGTGATCGCGGTCAATAATCATGCCTTGAAAGTTGAGCGCAGCCGGCGCACCGGTTTCGTAAATCTCCGTTTTGCCGCTCTTGAGTGAAAGTCGTTCGACGCGAGAAAGGTTACCGCACAGCCAGAGAGTGTCAGCATCTTCCTGAGCCGCACTGTAGAAACCACCTCGCGTCCAGTTTCCATTGGAAGGAAACCGGTACACCCTCGTGTCGCCGTCTTCATTGACCAGCACAGCAAGTGGGCCGACGTTGGCGTTCCACGTAGAGATCCAGAAGCGATCTTTGCCTTTTTCATCAGGCCCCAGCGAGATCAATGGGGTGTTGATGAAAGGGTCAGGAGAAGCTGGGATCGATGCCCGGAGGACTTTGGAGCGGATGGTACGGGAACGCGGCGCGTTACGGGTTGACATGGCGTACTCCTGAAGGAATTTCGTGGCTAGCAGAGTGGAAATTATTTATGACTAGGGTGATGGAGCGGTCGCGGGGGTTGTTGTCGGCTGAGTCGCGGGTGTGATGGGATCGACACCCAGCAATCCAGCCGCACGTTGAAGCTCAAGGAAATCAACCTTGCGTGTGAATAACTCACTGGTCAATAGAAGTTGGGCATTGAGCAACTGATCCTGTGCAACGAGTCGTTCGAGGTTTGTCGCACGACCGACTCGAACCAGATCCGCAGCCTGGTCAAAAGCCTCCTGCGCGGTATCCACCTGGACGCGCAGCTCTTTTAAGCGATGCTCACTGGTGATCAGGTTTTGGTAGGCGATTTCGATGTCCTGCTTCACCTGCCGCCGGGTCAGTGATTCTTCGAATTTCGCTTGTCGAAAAGCGGACCACGCAGCACGAACTTCCTGATGAATCCGTCCTGCGGTGAAGACGGGAACGTTGGCTTCGATGAGTGCGGTATAGAGGCTCGCAGATGGCACGCTCTCGCGATAAACAAAGTAGTCGAGATTCAGAGAAACGGACGGGTAATGCTGCGCCATGGCGGAGTCGACCCCATATCGCTGCGCCCTCACTTTAGCGTTAACCGCGGCAAGGTCCTGCCGCAAGCGGTAGGCGGCTTGCAGGAACTCCGCCTCCGTCGGCAGATCAGCAGAAACGTCGAAGTCATCTACGAGCGGGCCAGTCACCTGAGGCGTTCCAACGAGAAACGCGAGTACCGATCTGGCGTTGGTGACGTCGCCTCGCGCCTGGGCAACCTGTACGCGCGTGTCGGCAGCTTGAGCCTGAGCTTGAGAGAGTTCGAGCGGCCGGCCAGTACCCACTTCGAGCAGTGCCCGAACATCGGCTACTCGTTCTTCCTGCACAGCCAGCGAGTTTGCCAGAACCTCAACCTGTCGTTCTGAACGAAGAACCTGATAAAACGCCTGCGCTACGTCGATCAAAAGAGTTGCCTTGGCATCGAGCAGAATGGCACGACGTTGCTCAATCGTAAAATCTGCGGCGCGAACGTCCTGAAGATTCTGCACAGGATTGAAGTTCACATAGCCGCTCCCGACTACCGCATCCGTCGTTGTGCGTTTTGAACTGCTTGTCCCGCCGGAGACGGGATCACGCATCACGGTCGTCGGGCCGAAACTCACCGTCGGCATGAAGTCTGCGAGCAGACGTTTCTTGGCGATGATCGCTTGAAGATAATTTTCACCTTCGATGTTCAGCCGCTCGTTGTCCTGATTAGCCAGCAGCATCACACGTGTAAGCGAAACAGGTTCGCCCTGTGCGAGACGAATCACGTTTCCCTTGACATCGGCTTCAAGCACACGGCGATAGGTTGCGATTTCTTTCTCTTGATCCACCTTGCAGCCGTGCATCACGCTTGTCACGAACATGAAGCCAATCACGAACACAGAAACTTTCAACAGATGGAGAAGGTTCATCGCGATTGGCCTACCCCATGGGAGGGTGGAGTATCGTAGTAAATGGATGATTCGTCCGGGGTAGGGTACTGAATTTAAGTTCAACGGAGCCATTGGTTTTGCATTGCTGCAATGTCCTATGGTTGAACCCGTTATTCTAGGGCCTCTACTGTGTTTGTATCGTGAGACGAAGCTAAGATCAGCAACCCATGCTCCCCGATATGAAATTATCCGTATTGACCTGTGCGCTGTGGTTTATCGCGGCGGCTTTGCTGTCCATCGTGACGGGAGGATGTGAGAAGAAGGACAGCGCCAGCCGGCCGGGTATCGATTCCCGTGCCCCGGTGCCCGTCGTGCTGCGACAGGTGCGTGTGCAGGGAGTGCAACGTCAAATCGAGGTGGTAGGCACTCTCTATGGCGATGAGGACACCACCGTATCCGCCAAAGTTCCCGGTAAGATTGTCGAGTTGACCTGCGATATGGGTGATCGCGTCAAGTCAGGGGAAAAGCTGGCGCAGATTGAAACGACCGATTACGAGCTGGCGGTCACGCAGCGACAACTCGCAGTGCGCGAATCGCTGGCCAAGGTTGGTTTAACCCAACTGCCTGCGGATTCATTCGATCCAGCCTCTGTCCCGACTGTTCTGCGCGCCAAGGTACAGGCAGAAAACGCGGAGGCGAAGTTCAACCGTGGCAAGATGCTGTTCGAGCAGTCGTCGCCACGCATCAGCCAACAGGAGTTCGACGATCTGCGCACCGCGCTGGAAGTCGCCCAACGTGATTATGACGTGGCGGTACTTACCGCCAGGGCCGTGGTGGAAGAGGCTCGGGCGCGGCAGGGTGATCTGCTTGTCGCGCAGCAACGTCTCCGTGATGCGTCCATTACCGCGCCTTCATCCGTCAGCAACGAAACGCAGCGATCCTACACCGTTGCTGCCCGTATGTTTTCGGTCGGCGAGTATGTCAAGGAAGGGGACCGTCTCTATCGTCTGGTGGATGACAGTATCGTCAAACTCCGCGCCGCCGTCCCCGAACGCTTCGCAGATCAGATCAAAGTCAGCCAGAAGGTAACAATCCAGGTTGAGTCAGCCTCCAGGCAAGGCGTTGGTCAGATTGCCCGCATCAATTCGCAGATTGATCCTGCTAGTCGGACTTTCGAGATCGAAGTTGTTGTGCCCAATTCGGATCGTGTCTTTAAGCCCGGCGCGTTTGTACGAGCGTTTATCCAGACCCACATCGACAAAGACGTGGTCTTTGTACCCAGAGAGGCGGTCCTCAGCTTTGCGGGTGTGAGTAAAGTTTTCCTTGTCGCCGACGGCAAAGCCAGGGAAGTCCGTGTGGATTTGGGTGGTATTGAGGGCGATTGGGTCGAGATCGTCAAGGGGTTGAAAGCGGGGGAGTCCGTGGTCGTAGAAGGCACAAACAAGCTGGCTACGGGTGTGCCGGTTGAAGTGAAGATGGAAGCTACTCAGCGTCCCGTGGCTCCCTCCTTGCCGGATGCTGCCAGTGAGGGCAGCGCACGCGCAGTCACCCGGAAAAACGGCACATGAGAAACGGACGGCAAACGCAGCGTCATGCGTGTTGTTTTAATTGGTGAGTATTTTGCGGATCGCATCTTTAATCAGACCCTCGCAACCGCGATCGACTTCTGTCCATGCGGGGTCAACCTCGTAGCCGCCTTGGTCAAACATTTTGTCGGTCCCGACATAGTTGAGGAAGCTGTCACCGTAAGCACTCACTGCAATCTTTCTGACTCCGGGATCGGGAGTAAGGGATTTGGCGAAAAACTGATAGTCGATGACCAACTCCGAGGGGAGAAAAAGCACGTCGTACGGGCCGAGTGTGAGCCGTGACAGGCGGAAGGGATAGCTGGTGATTCGATTGCGGAGCTTGTGCGCTTTGAGTCCCGCGAGGTACTTGAAATTCGTAAGAGCTGCGGGATCGTTCAGCACACGTTCATAGTGGGTGAGATCGTTTGACTCGCTGCGCAGCGGCATGGGGAATGTTGCGTCACGCCACGCCATCTTGATGGGTACGGAATGTGAAACCTGTCTTTGAAAAGCAGCCTGCATCGCGTCGAACAAACGCACGCCAAAGGCGAGTCGGTCACGGCTTGGATGTGTCGTCGTATATTTCCCCGCGGTGACGTCGCCCGCACAACCGGTGAAATAGATCGGGAACACTCCGGGATTGGATTTTTCGAATAGCTCAAGACACACACCCACCGTATCACCTGATACCAGCCTGCGCCCGTCTGAGACTTGCGGGTGACTCGCGTAAAAACTCCAACACGCGAAGGCCTTGCCCGCCGGGTTATGAAAGGCAATCTGATCCAGCATCGGATCGATCCTGCCTTCAGGCGCAGTCTTGATCTTCGGATCCTGACATTTGCTGAAGCGGATATGGCAGCGATTGTTCTCGTCAATAATTCTACGGCTGCTGGCAAACTGAATCACGCTTTCGCTGGCGAAAGAAATACTCCCAACCGTCGTACCAGGCGACGCCATCGCAGCGCGAACAGCCAGACGAGCTTTTCCAAGGATCGACCAAAAGTATTCTTCATCATGGACGGCCGGCTGGTAGAGATGGTGGACTTCCTCATAGATCAGCGGCGCATCATGAGTGTGAACGCTATGGACGGTCACGTGGCTCGTCGGTACATCCGCTGCTTCAGCGAGTGTCTCGATCAGACGCTGGTGTGATCGCCCGCAGAGATAACAAAACTCGACAGCCGCGATAACGACCCGCGATCCGCCGGTGTCCAGAATCATGCCGCGTAATGACAGTGTCTGCTCGATACCAAGTGACGGTAATGTGTGCAGACCGCCGCAGAGATACCCTCCCACGGGAGGCGTGACATCGACAAGAAAAGTCCTTGCGGTGAGTGGAGACATTCTGCAAAATCCTTCTGGGGGGACACATTTCTACGGTACTGCCTGAGATAGAGATGGCCGGACACCATCAAATTAGAATGAAGTATCGTCTTTGTACCGCAGTCTAGTCGAGAGGTTTCATGCCCGCACCGATTAAAGCTGAGCGTCTCGACGAAGGGTTGTACCGTTTTCATGACACCTGCAACGTCTATGTCGTGCGCGGTAAGCAGGGGAGTCTGGCCATCGACTTTGGTTCAGGAAGATGGCTCAGCGCAGCAAAGGCTCTCGGACTGCTGCCCATTGAGCGGGTCATGCTCACCCATCACCACCCCGATCAGTGTGCGGGCCTGCTCCGACGCAGGAAGTGGCCGTTCATCATTGACGCACCTGCCAACGATCAGGTATTTCTTACTCGACAGGGAGTTACGAAGTATTGGAAACACCGCTACGCGAATGGTGTGCCCTCGAGCTATGCAGTGTTACCTCGCGGCTTGCCGAACGGCATGGTCAGGTTCAGCATGGAGGGTTTCACCGACACGCTATGGAACGATAAGCGGGTGCGTTTCATCTCAACTCCCGGCCATAGTCAAAACGCGATTTCCATCCTTCTCGATCATCACGGAAAGCAGATCGTCTTCTGCGGTGATGCAGCCCACGCCAACGCAACGATCCATGAACCTTTTCAACTGGAGTGGGACCATTGGACAGGCAGCGGGGCACTGGCCGCATGGGAAGGTATCGTGCGAATCTCCAGCCTGGCGATCGATCTGCTCTGCCCGGCTCATGGGCCAGTGATCAAACGTCATCCTCGAACGATGCTCAGAAAGCTCGCAAAGCGATTGCTGGATTTCTATCACGCCAAGGGTTCGATCGTTGCGGGTGAACCGGATCACTACATCACAGCCGAACCACAGCCTGGCGGAGCCAAAAAATTATTGCCTTCGCTCTATCAATTTTCAGTTAATGGTTATCTCATCCTTTCGTCCACAGGCGAAGCGATGGCAATCGACGCGATGCACAGCGACGGGCCAACGATTGAAAGACTACTTGCAGATTTGAGTGGTGCGAGCATCACCGCAGCAACGGCTACGCACTGTCATTTCGATCATGCGGACGGTCTGCCGTATCTTCAACACAGATACGGAACGCAGATCGTCCTTCATCCCTGGGTCGCTGCGCCGTTGCGGCAGCCGAGTCAGCACGACGTGCCGTTTCTTCCTGCTAAGCCGATCATCGCCGACCGTCTGCTGCCGGAGAACGGCCCCTTTCGCTGGAATGAGTTCACGTTTCGAGTCGCACCGTACCCCGGTCAGACTCGCTGGCACGCGTGCCTGATGGCTGACATTGACGGACAGCGGGTGTTCTTTGGCGGAGACAGCTTTCAGCCCGCTTCACGATGGAACGGCACGGGCGGGTTCTGCGCCCTGAACGGTTCATCATTCGCGGGCTTCCGTCAAAGTGCACGGCTTGTCATGTCTTGGAAACCGGATCTCATTGCCAATGGCCACGATACCTATGTGACGTATCACCGAAGTCAGTTTGAGAAAATCGTCGCATGGTCATACCAAGCGGAGCGGGCAACGCGGATGTTGTGTCCCAGGGGCGACCTGAATCGTGATTATTATCTGCATTCACCAACACGGATAAGGAAGCGACCATGACGCGTCGGAAATCCGGGCATCGCACACAAAAATCATCTGCAAAACTGACGAACCTGACCATTCAGAATCTGGTTGATGCGGCAGCCCGACGCGGCGGAGGAACGGTCAAAATCCGAGCAGGCATCTATCACATGCACGATGCACTGCACCTGCGCAGCGGGGTGCACCTGGTCGGCGAGCCTGGCGCAGTGCTGAAAAAAGTGCCAAGCGTGAGCTCCAGCCTGATCGATTGCCTCGGCTTTGGACATTATGAATTTCGTGTCGCTGAGCCGGATAGGTTTCGTGTCGGGATGGGTGTTCACCTGCTCGATGACAATGCAGGCGGGTTTTACACGACGGTGGCAACGATCACCGACAAGATCGGCGATACGTTTTTCATCAACCGTCCGTTCTCACATGACTATGGGTTTCTATTCAACGGCAGAGCCGTTTCCGTTTACTCCCTCATCGAAGGTGACGGAGTTCAGGATGTGTCAGTGACGGGATTATCGCTTGACGGCAACAACGAGAAGGAGCCTTTCCAACTCAATGGCTGCCGGGGCGGTGGAATCTTCTTGATTATGTCCCACCGTGTGAGCATCCGGAATGTCGAGATTCATCACTATCGGGGGGATGCACTCAGTTTCCAGCAGTGCAGCGACATCAGAGTCGAGTCGTGCGAAATCCATCACAACACGGCGTCAGGCTTGCACCCCGGCAGCGGCAGCGTACGCTACGTGATGCGCAAAAATCACCTGCATAACAACGGTGGGTACGGCGTCTTTTACTGTCTGCGCACGACCCATTCGATTTGCGAGGAAAATCTGATCCATCACAACCACCTCGCGGGTATCAGCATCGGTGAGCGTGACACAGATCACCTCATTCGTTCCAACTCGATCAGCAACAACGCAGGACCCGGTATCGACTTTCGCGTGCCGAATCGACAGAGTGGCGACCGAACCTTGGTACTCAACAACACGCTGCGAAACAATTGCACTCGTTTCGGAGCGGCGGAGATCGTCATACCGCGAGGTCTTGCCAATATTCATCTGGCGGAGAACATCATTGAGCCAGCCGGCGGCGTCGCCAGTGCCGTTTCAGTTGAGTCCGGCGTACGCGAGATCAGCGCGGTGAATAATCAGATCGCGGGACATCCGCAGCAATCCCGCGATTTCCCGGCGGGTCTGGTGGAGACATCAGCACCGACTCGATTACCCAGTGTCGGTCCCGCAGCACTCGCTCTCGACGGAGCGCGTCATTTACGTGTCGATGCTTTGCAGCCATGGGAGCGATGATTGAACGTCGCGAAAATCTTGCGTGATGAAAAATGTTTTTTGCTTTGAATAAGGGCGTCGGACGTAGAAACAGAGATCGCAGCATTTTCGGCGACAACTGATGCGATTGATACGGATGGGATCTACGGTTGGCGACACAACGGTACGCCGCTATACTGCTGCCATCACCGGGCCATTAGCGCAGTTGGCTAGCGCGCTTCCTTGACATGGAAGAGGTCACTGGTTCGAGTCCAGTATGGCCCACTTACTTTGCCGGAAGTAAACGGAAATTTGTTGTAATTTTCGGAAAATATAGCCCGTTTTGATAATCGTTCGTTGGTGGCTTGTTTCTCATCTCTGGTCAAAGCCGACCATTGCTGCCGCAGATCTGGCAGTGCTATTTTAGAATCAACTCGTTGCGTATCTGAAAAAGACGGCGATAGACGATCTTGGTTTGCACATGAAACCATTTAGAGACGCGATTGCAGTTCCACGCGAAGTCTCGCGGCGGATGTGCACGGAGTTACAACATACCTGTGCAAGTTGCTTACGAAATGGCTGTGCCGCTGCTTATGTGGAAATATTTTGGACCATGCTTGCCGCGTTATAGAGAAAGCACTGTTTACGCGGACTTTCTCTGCCTCTGGAGCATCATCGTGCCGCCCGCGATCAGGAGAACAAGCGAAGCAGGCTCGGGCACTTCAGTGAAGAGAAAGTTGGAGGTCGCGTAAAACTCCGGCGGGGCACTGTTCGTTGGCATAACCAAGGAACTACCGGTTACGTAGTAGCCATTACCCAAGGTAATAAGCGGGTCGCTCGACAGGCTGGAGAATCCGTTGTATGGCCAGGGATCAAAACCGAATGTGACCGCGGCGATGCGGTATGTAGTTCCCCCCGTCAGGGTGACTGGTGATCCGAGGGCTTGATATTGAAAGTAACCGTTCGGTGAGGTCCCAGAGGCTGGGTCAGTGGTGAGGATCGTTAAAGAAGTGACGAGGGAGAGTGATAACCTAGTGTATTTTAATAGTTTAAATACTGAACATACCCCTGATTCCCAGCGGATCAGGGAATGGAACACGAAACTTTTGGGCGGTAATTGTGACAGCGGTTGATTGACAAAGACGCAGGCCGAAGCGTTTGCACTACCTATTATTGTTGGGATACTCACCCCGCGCTCACGCGGAGATTTGGAACACCTGTGCTGCTACCCACTGGCCAGGCTCAGCGGCGAAGCGGAGCCAACGCCAATAGCGTGCGGGTGTCACCGATGCGCTACGTGTTGCCGTTCGGCGGATGGCGGCTAGGAAGAACTCTTCAATTTTCTTCAACTCATCCGCAGTGCAGTTGCCGGGTTCGGCACGGGCAAGCCATTCGACAAATTGCTCGCCGACGGATTTGCCGTCTTCAACATTTTTTCCTGAATTGTCTTTGGCATCACTCCTGGCATTACCCTCGGAGGCACTCCCGTGAGCATTGTCCGAAAGGCCATCGGTGAGAATCGGGCTCAGCACATCGCGACCAAACTGTCGCAGTGATGCCTCCGGGTGGTAACTGAAGTAGGTGTGTGCCAGGTAGTTCAAGGAGTAGGGGATGCAGCGGTTGGACACCTCGCCGTGGATCGACACTCCCGTGATGTTGGCGCGTGACGCGCGCAGGCACGCCTCTTTGATGCATGAGATCTGCAGGCTGTAACGGTCGCAGGGCAAGCCCTTCAGATACACGCCCTGGCTGGACCACTGGCTGCCCTGGTGAATAAATCCGACATTGCGCCGGGTGGGCGGCTGATGGTCAGCAGGCCAGTGATCGTTATGCAGCATCGACGCGGGCTGCCCATTATCGAGCCATTCAGCCAGCGGTCGTTGCTGCTGGTTGACCATGCGCGTAAGTGTCCATTGGCAGATGCTGCGCGGGTCGAGATCGTGTGCGAACTCCGGGTCCGCTCCGTGAATCCGCCATGGTTCCGCTGTGTGCCAAGTCCTTGGGGGCAGGTAGCCGCGCTCCGGGCTTGGATCGGGTGCAAAGCCGGTATAAGTGGCGTAGGTGATCCACGCATCGGGTTTAATCCGCAATGCCTGGTCGATAAACGGCGTGTTGGCGAGTTGCATCGTGGAGAAGTAGCCGGCCTGTCGCTGGTCCTTGCGCGCCGCAGTGCAACGGTCGCAGTAGCAGACGATGAAGTCCCCGTGTTCTACGTTAACTCCCCCGATTTCAAAGGTACTGAAAAGCCAGTCGGCGCATTGCTTGAGCCAGTTAATCGTGGACGGATGTGTCGGGCATGGATAGAGCGTCGATAGCGATCCGCTCTCTTCAACCAAACCAGCTTTCGGGTGCGTGCGCACAAAGCATTTGGCATTCAGCGGGTGGGCGGTGGTGTCGGTTGAATCATCAGAGCCGTAGTACACGCCGCCGTAAACGCTGGTGCCGACGCCCGGAAGAATTCTGATGCCGCGATCAGCAGCGTACCGGCAGATCTCCTGGCTGGCCGCGATGCCGCCGTGTGCATCCCGGATGAAGCCCCAGATCACGATTCCGCCGACCCGCGTACGGACACAATGATCGATCAGCAACTTGTAATCACGGATAAAATCGTCGGCTGTTTTGGTGTAGTGGTTGTTGCAGCCGGTTTCCTGCTGACCGTCGGCCATGAGCCACCAGTTGGTTGAGTGATCCCATGTCCAGTAATAGTTCAAGGGCAGGGCGGGTGTCTCGCGCATCTCACCAGCGGACCAGGTAAGCACACCCTTATGAACCTGCGCGCGGTTGAGAAGCTCCGCCAGTCCGTGCAGGAGTCCACGCTTGTTGCCGCCGAGCACGTAAAGCCGCCGATCTTGCGGAACGATCGCAAACGCCCCATCGCCCAGTCCGTCCAGCGACACCGTCAGACGCTGTGCCAGTTCGCGTGACAGGGCATCGTCGGCGGACAGGGCGATTATCGCATCACCGACGATTAGTTCTGCGCTGGCGGATACGGATGGCAAGGTATGCCCGGTGAACCGAGGGGCAAGCATTTGATGAGCTGGCTGGCCGGACCAGTCGGGGAGAACGAGTACGGGATTAGTTAGAGTTTGATTCATCAATGCATTATGTATGTCGTCAGTTGGCCAGCAAGCATTATGGCCCGTACCGTAGTGAAGACACGGTAACTTATATCCCCTGTCTCGATATCATGTTCGACTCATACTCAGGAGTATTGATTTCCAATGAACGCAACCGCTCTCGTCTGCTCACAGGATCAAAAGTTTCAGATCGCACCGGTCGAACTGCCTCAGTTGCGACCACAGGACATTCTGGTTCGCAATCACTGGTCGGGTGTCAGTATCGGCACCGAATTCGCAGTGATCCGAGGAAAGCTTAACTGGGGAGCGTTTCCGCTCTGCACGGGCTATCAGTCGGTGAGTACCGTCGAGCGCATCGGTGAGGGTGTGACACGATTCAAGGTGGGGGACAAGGTTTACCATCGCGGAGGCCGCGGTCCACTCAAGATGGGTAATCAAAACGTCTCGTGCGCCTCGGGCGGACATGCTTCACATTCCGTGGTTGATTCGACGGAAGGTACGCATACGGCCGCGATTCTGCCGCCGGGTGTGGATGAGGCCGTGGCGTCGTTGTTCGTCGTCGCAGCAGTCGGCTACAACGGCGTGAATATGGCTCAAGTGCAAACGGGCGACCGTGTCGTTGTATTCGGCTCCGGGTTGATTGGTCTGGGAGTCGTGGCGGCTGCTGCGCTGAGAGGCGCGGTCGTGACCGTCATTGATCTAGACGCGAGAAAGCTTGAGATTGCCGGTAAGCTCGGCGCGAGACACCTGATTGACTCCTCAAAGGAAAATGCATCCGTGGAAGTGAGCAAAATCGCTCCCGGCGGCGCAGACGTGGTATTCGAGTCCACCGGCGTGCCCATGTGCGTGGACATGGCGATGGGACTGTGCAAGACAACCGGAAAATTCGTTTTTCAGGGTAATTACGGAGCCAAACCACTGTCGTTTAACTTTCTGGTCCCACACTCCAAACGGGTGACAGCATACTTCCCGTGTGATGACGGTTACCAGCCTTGCCGTCAGGCTGTAATGGCGCATCTGGCGACAGGAACGCTCAAGTGGCACGAGGTCATCACCCATCGGGTCAAAGCTGCGGAGGCCCCCGCGCTTTACACTCGGATCAACGCAGGCGGTGATACCAGCGAAATCCTGGGCGCGGTGATCCAGTGGTGAAGGGCGAGGAGTGATGTTCGGATGGAGGGTTCGCGTGATGTTGCGAGCAGTCATCTTGAGCCTGTTGATATCGGTCGTCGCCTCGGCTGAGACGATCCGGGTGTCGGCTGCGATCAGTCTGCGCGGCGTGCTCGAAACCATCGCAAAAAATTATGAAAAGGAAACGGGCGAGCGCATCGAGTTGCGCTTCGGTTCATCCGGCCAGATCATGACGCAGATCAAAGGCGGTGCGCCGGTGGATGTATTCATCTCCGCCGCTGATCGTCAGGTGAACGAGTTAGTGGAAGCGGGGCAGGTTGATGCCCAAAGTGTTCGTGTGGTTGCGGGAAACGAACTGGTGTTGATCGTTTCCGCAGACGCGAAAGACCCTCCCAGGGACTTCACAGAATTGGTAACGGACAAAGTGACTCGACTGGCTATGGGTGAACCGCGCACGGTTCCGGCCGGCATGTACGCAGAACAGACGCTCAGATATTTCAAGCTCGAAGATACGCTCCAAAAGCGGATCGTGTATGGCACAAACGTAAGACAAGTACTCGACTATGTGATCCGTGGAGAGGTATCAGCTGGACTGGTGTACGCCACCGACGCCAGGGAAGCGGGCGACAAAGTGAAGGTCATCGCGATTGCACCGGCTGGTGCTCACGAGCCGATTCACTATCCAGCAGCGCTGATCAAGGGCAGTTCACAGGGCGTCGCATCCGGACGGTTTCTCGATTATCTGGCTGGACCGTCTTCGCAGGAAGTGTTGAAGAGATTCGGGTTTTCTGCACCGACGGAGAAACCAGCTGCCACTCAACCAGACAAACAACCAGAGACTCGACCGAGTGAAAGAGAGAGTCGGTTGCCGAATGTAAGCCATCAGTCGGGAGCGGGCGTCCTGTGTGATGCGTCGGGTCTGGTTACCCGGGTCGAATCCTTGTATTCATGACTGAACTGCTCCACCCACTCTTTCTCTCACTGGAGATCGCGCTTTCGGCGACAGTGCTGGCAGCGATCTTCGCAGTACCGCTGGCGTATGTGCTGAGTCGTCGTCGTTTTCCGGGGCGCAGCGTGGTGGAAGCGATTGTGACGGTGCCGCTGGTACTGCCGCCAACGGTCGTCGGCTACCTGATCATCATGACGCTTGGATCGCGTGGCTGGATCGGCAGATGGCTGCACGATGCGCTGGGATATTCGATTTTGTTCCGGTTCGAGGGGGCGGTGCTGGCGGCGGCACTGGTGGCGCTGCCGATGCTCTATCTGCCCGCCAAGGCTGGTTTCGCAGGTGTTAACCGCGACCTCGAAGACATCGCACGCCTGCTTGGTTCGACTCGTTGGCAACTGTTCTGGCGCGTCAGTCTCCCGCTGGCTGGTCGTGGCATCGGTAGCGGTGTTGTGCTGGCGTTCGCGCGGGCGTTGGGAGAATTCGGTGCGACAATGATGGTGTTTGGGCTTCAGGCAGACCGCACTACGCTGCCCATCGTGATCTATCTCGACTACGAGCAGGGGCAGATGCAGAAAGCGACTCTCGCGGTGATAGCACTGTCAGCAGCTTCGCTGGTGTTTGTCAGCGTGTACAACCGTTCGGGGCTGGGGATGCAGACGCGAACGACATGAGAACACATCGCCCGGCTGTGCGGGAACCCGCCATCGGTTGAATGAAGCAGAATTTCCTTACGCCAGCCCGCGAATCATGTAACCCTGAAGCACGCCCGATTCATCAGAGTTGAAGAATGCACATTTTCCGTCCGGAGAAAGAAACGGATGCGAATGCATGCTTTTCCAGAAAGCGGTGCGCGTGTCGAGAAGATAGACCCAGTGATCCAGCGGATCCTGCATCTCCCGTCCAAACTCAGCGATATAGAGTGAGCAGCCGCGATCTCTGTGCGGGTGACAATCGGTGACGAATCGTTTGCCGGCAATATCAGTGGCAAAGTGAAAAAAGCGAGGTTGCTCAAATGTTCGTGACAGCACGTTTCGTCTCGCGCCGGTTGTGCGCAGGCCGACATGTCCATCGAACGGTGCCGCTACTCCTTCGACGATTTGCTCCGTGGAAGTTTTTTCTGTCGAGCCATCTGCTGCGGTTGTGGTCACGATCTGATCGGGCAGGCCGCAGGTGCTGATTGCACTGGTACCGCGCCCACGCCAGCACTGATGTCCCTGGCAATACTCCAATCCATCACGTCCCCACGGTAAGTTTCGGAAGTTGCTGCCGTCATCGCGGATCACATGGATGTCCGCGCCGGCAGCTCCTTTACTCCTTCCGCCGCAGAGGATGCGGATATTGCCGTCGGGATCACAGACGTTGTCATGATTCTGCTGCACCATGATGTCGTGAGAAGCGATCGGATCAAGCGAGCGGCAATATTGCGGGTGCACATTGCACCAGGACGGCCCCGCAAGTACGAGGTCTGCTGTCGCCTTTTCAATATCACACACGATCATGCCCCAAGGGGCGAGGTTGGTTTTTCCATCTCCAAAAAACCCCGACGTGGCAATCCGCTTGCTATCCGACGAAATGGTCGAGAGCGGATATATCATGCTGATTTTTGCTTTGGCGCCGGGAAGCGGCGTGTCGAGTACAAGAATGGTTTCTCGGTCGGTGCCGTCAAGACGGACTCGTTTCAGTGAAAGTCGTCCGGCGTTAAGCTCGGTTTGATCCTGAAAGTAATAAAACCACTTGCCGTCAGGGGAAATCGACGGCGCGGTCGGCCCCAGCTCATCAGTCAACGGTACGGGTTGATCTCCTGGCGATTCAGCATTGTAAAGCAGGTAGCGATGAGCGGGGTCATGCCTGTTCGATCCATGCGGATGCGCAGATCGGTGCATGACAAACCGCTTTGAATCAGGCGTGAAAATCTGCGCTTCCATGTAAATATGGCACGAGGGAATCGCCTCGTGAGTCAGTTGGAAAACTTCAAGGCCGGCAGGGGAGCGACGGTCCAGCAGGTCAGGGCGTGAGATCATGGGTTATTCACCTGGATTTGGGAACCAATAAAGTTAGCGACTATTACTACAAACGCCTGCTTGATGTCCCGCGTCGATAGGGAACGGATCATTCATTATCTTTTATATCTGCGGATTATTCATAAGAATTCCCTCACTCACTTGTGAGCGTTTCGATTATGTTGTGCATCAACTTGCTGCGGATCGAGGTACGAAAAATCAATATCATCCGCTTCAAGCAATGAGAACACGGGCCTCATATCGGAGCATCCTTATGCGTCATCGAATCTCCTCAGCGTTGCTTCTGTTGATTGTTCTGTCACTGTTGCAGCTTACGCCAAGTCGTGCCGCTGATATGCCCACGGATGGCGCCGCGAAGCTCACGCAGATACTTGGGGCGTCCGACAAGTGGAAGCTGACTCCGGCAACAGGATACGTCTTGGGAACGAAAGCCGGTGTCCCTACCTTGACGGGGCCGGCTTCGACGGTTCTGACGGTTGAAAGCTCGGACGTCGTCGCAGCCCCGGTAGAGTTGGAAGTCAAGTATCGCCTGATCGCGCCGAAAGGCTTATCAACCTATGTCCAGCTTCAACTGGCGGTCGGCGAGCACCAGGACAAGAAACCACAGTCGATTGACTTATCCGTCAGCTCAACAGACGCAACAAACTATCTTCGATACACAACAACGGTGAAGGGCGGTACGGTTGGTCCCGCAGCGTCGGGATATCTGCACTTTGCGGCTGTGAGCGAGCGCAGTCTGGGGTGGACGGAAGAAATGCGGCGGGCGATTGATGCCCAGATTGCCGCTTCACCAAAGATCGAGGAGTCGCTCCTCACCGCTAAGCTGTCCATCACCAACGGACGAGTGCGGTCGTGGGTCAATGGCCGCTTTGTGAGCGAAACGAAACTCGCCTCTGACTACAACGCCACGGGCAAAGTACGGATCCTGGCTGCGTCAGGATGTGAGCTGGTTTCGGTTCAGGTCAGACCGCTAGCAGCGCAGCCGACGTTGTTTGAGCCGATTCCCATCGAAGGCCATACCAATAGCGATACGCTCAACGGATCAAAGGTTGATTTGTCGTCATTGACCGGTGATCATCAGGTTGATGGCGTGCCATTTCAGTTTGTCCCGCCGGCCAATTCGAGAGGCGACCATCTTGACGTAGGTCAGAGTTGGACGCGATTCGGTTCGATTCCGGGGTACATCGCGGGCAACTTTGGTTCATTCGGCGGGCGTTGGATATCGGCTGACCGCATCGATCCGTCGCGGCTTTGTTTTTATGTTCCACAAGGTCGTTATAAGGCACTGCATTTGATCGCGGTTGCAGATGATCGCCAGGACGGGGTCCCGGTTGTGGGTGTCCAGTTTTACCGCCCCAATGCCGGCCATCCGATGAATTTTTCCGGTACGGTGCCCAACAATAAAGGCAAGGGAGGCGAGGGCAAAGCAGTTCCGATCAAACTCGCCAATGGCAAGAGTGCCAAGCTCTATCATGTCACAATTCCACTTGATCCCGATGCGTTTTCCTGGCTGAGCGATCTGGACCTCATCGGCCTGGAGATCACCAAGCAGATTCATTACTACCGTGGTTACCCCGACCCGCTTGAATACAGTTGGCACGGCGGCGGCCTGCCCAGCTCGGTGCAGATCTACGCCATGACTCTTGAGCGGGCAGGCGTGGACATTGACATCGTGCCTGAAAATTTCGGGCATGTGTGGACCGCGCCCTCAATGCCGAAGTACTCAATCGACCTGCGCAATGACACGGGCAAGATGACTAAGGCAAAACTTGTCATCGCCACGACAAGCGAAGACGGAAAGGACACCAGTCGGAAAGAAGTAAATGTCACGCTGCCTGCGGATGGAACACTGGTCAAGACACCCATCACACTCAATCCAACCCGCTACGGTCTGCACCAACTGACGGTGACGGTTAAGGCTGGTGATGAAAACGCGAGCTACGAACGGAACCTGGCGTTCTTTCACGAGGACACGCGGGACAAGGAACCTTGGCAGCACGGTCACGGTCCCATTCTGGGTTACTGGGGTTGGGGAGGCGCACA
This sequence comes from Phycisphaeraceae bacterium, assembly GCA_020851465.1. Taxonomy (NCBI): domain Bacteria; kingdom Pseudomonadati; phylum Planctomycetota; class Phycisphaerae; order Phycisphaerales; family Phycisphaeraceae; species Phycisphaeraceae bacterium. Next base: position 89,894 of record JADZCR010000006.1, read on the forward strand.
CGACACACCCAAGGCTGACAAGGAAATATCCGTGATGGCTGCTGCCGGCGCGGAAACCTCGACAGCCAATTATGAACTCGGCACACCCGAAGTTCAGGCGATGGCGGAGAAACACAACTTCGTTTCCGAAGCGGCATTTTTTGGTGGCGTGATGTACTACAACGGCTTTTACGATTGGTACTCCGGCGCGCCGAAGTTCAACCCCGCTGATCCTGAAGGTTCGGGTAAGGCTCTGGTCGAGGCGATGAAAAAGGGAGGCAAGGCGCAGCCTAGCAAAATCAGCCGGCCGACTTATGTTCCCTTCTTCGCCGAACCTCATTTTGGCAATATCACCACGGGAATCTGGCCGTCGTACTACGGCGAACCATACACGCTCACCGAGGCTGAGCAGAAGATTTTCGATGATATGAAGGTCAAGTTTTTGGCCGGTGCCAAAGCTATCCGCAAGGAGTGGCCCGACCTGAAACTGCTCCTGCCCTATGGCGATCCGATGGTGGCTGCGGTCTTCCTCCGTCTCGCGCCGGAGACACGTGAATACATCGATGGCTGCGCACTTGATCTGCCGGGCTTTGAGCGATTACCCGAACAGCAGATTAATCAAGTAGTGCTCAATCGCCTATATCCGATCCTCAAGGACATCCGCCAATACGTGAAGGAACCGTACTTCACTCTTATTGAAGGAACCTGCATCTCATCGAAGGACTTTGACACTGGTGAACGCGGTCAGGCGGAAATCGGTATCCGTGACTTCCTGGTGCTCATGGGTTACGGCATCAACAACCTGGAGAGCGGTAACGCGCCTTTCGATTGCGCCAACTACTGGGGTGAGAACCACTACGGGGCCGGCTGGCTCACCCGGCTGCCGCTGGCGATGCCCAAACCCGGATACGTCCAATATGCGACGATGACCCGCCATCTCAATCGGGCAAATTTCGTCAAATATGTTCCCACCGGTTCTACTTCAACCTACTGCCAACGCTACGACCACTACAAGACCGGCAAGGTTATTCACGTGCTCTGGACCATCCGTGGTACGCGGCCTGTCAGCATCCACGTTCCATCCGGAACGACCATCGACGTTTATGACCCCAACGACAATGTCACGACGCTCAGGGAAAAGAATGGCGTCGTAACTTTCAATATCGATCAGCTTCCCGTCTATGTGGAGGGTTTGACAGGTGACGCCAAGATCACTCTGGGTAAGAGCGATCATTCCGATTCGAAGCCCGGCAAGGAAAGCGAAAAACTCGCCAACCTCGGTGATGGATCGTGGACGATTGTGAAAAAAAGTGACGCGGAATACACCGGAAATAAGCCGCTTCAGGTAGAGCGTTTCCTCGCGGACATGACGGGTACTTCAGTTGAAGCGCCCAAAGCCCAGGGAAGACGCGCACTGGCGGTACATCTGGAACCGCAGGATAAAGATCGCGGCGTGATGCCGTTCTACACCACGATTGAGCCGACGAAGCCGATAGCGATTCTCGGTAAAGCAAGCCAGTTGGGATTGTGGGTCCACGCTTCGAGCGATTGGGGTCGAGTTGTTTATGTTGTGCGTGACGCCAAGGGTGAGAAGTGGCTCAGCGTTGGTACAAAAGACGACTGGAACAACGATGACATCCACGGATGGAGTAATTTCTGTTTCGACGGCTGGCGGTATCTGACCTTCCAGTTACCCTCCAACTTGCCCTATGACTCGTACCGTGAAAGAGGTTCAAGTTGGTGGGGACATTATGGCGGTGATGGCATCGTGGATTTGCCGTTGTCGATTGAAAAGTTGATCGTTGAGCGTCGTCCCAAAGCGATCTATGGCAACGATCTGGTTGAAGTCAGCAAAGACGATGTGTTGCTGGGTGACCTCCGGGCGGAATACGCCAGTGAAGACGATAAGGGCAAAGAAGTCATCCGTCTTTCCCGTCTGCGGATGCCGCCACCTGCCTCTGCGCCTGATTTGACGAATCCGATCGCCGAGCTGGCAGCTACCGGCACAGGTACCCCAACGACGATCAAAGGAGTGCGCGATCCGGAACACTTCTACGACGGCACACGTTGCCATGTGGATTTTGATCCAGTTGCCGGTGCGAAGACCTACGATGTATGGGTCAGCCCATATGAGGATGGTCGTGGCGCACTGAAATTGGGTGCTGCATGGACTGAGCCGGGCAAGCTGATTCAGGGACTGCGCCCGGAAATTACGTTCTTCGCCTTTGTGACCTACACGGATGCCCAGGGCAAAGTATCGAAACCATCAACTCCGCTGCGTTTCGTACTCAAAGACCGGTTTGGTTACAAATGATGAGGCAGGCTTTAGTTGGCACCGCTCCGCACGGGCACGGATAATGGATGTTCAGTAACGACGGTCGTAGATTCAACGTCCCTGCACCGCGGCCCGTTCCGCGTTGCTGCTGTTCATCACCTTGTTGATCCGCGCCGCGACGATACCGGCCTGCTTGTCCATATCGAGATCCTTCAATAAGTCTCGATATCGCCGGCCGACTTGATACCAGTTGCTTTGCTTGCGGAATTCCGGCGACATAGGACCGGGTTCTTCACACTTGGCCCACGTCTGATCGTAAAGGAGCGGGATTTTCTTTTCCTGGTTGCTGTCGCGTAACAAAGTCTCGGTTTTTTCCAGCGCGACGAGGATGAACGGACCGGCATTGACGTAACGGTTGATGATGTCTTCGTAACACTTTCCCGCTTTCTTGATATCGCCGGCTTTTTCCCACATCGCCGCCTGCGCCATGCGGGTTTCTGCGCAAAGGTCCGCACGGCTACCCATCATCTTGAAGACGGTCTCCCAGAGAGCGTTCTGTTCCTCGATATCGGGTACGGTCTCGACCATCGGCTTGAGAATTTCAAGAGTGAAATCGGGATAATCCTTGCCGCAGAGTTTGTTGAGCGTGTCCGCCCAGCGTCGCTTTTGCTCGAGCGACATTCGGCCGGATTTCGCAAGCTCACGGATTCCGAACCAGCCGTATGCGTAACCGGGTGATTGCCGTAGGCCTGCTTCGAGCAAGGTAAGCTCACTTTCGAGTCCAGGACGGCGCGGCAGAGTGTCGGCAAGCGGGGGAACTTCATCCTTGCCGTTTGTCGCTTTATTGGCTGCTTGATTCCCCGTCGGTTTACTTGCGGAGGTTTGCGGTTGAGAGGTTGATACCAACAGCGGCGGGGGAGAGAATTCCGCTTTATTATTTTCGAGTGACATAAGCCGTGCAGCGGCGTCGGTGAATGCGACTGCCGCTTGTCGTTGCGGTTCCTTCGTGCCGATGAGTTCAGCGGTCAACCCCACCAATGCATCGGGAATCATTTTGCCTGTTTGCGGGTCGAGGACGACGCCGCGGATCGTCGTGAAATTACTGTAGCGACCGGTTCTGAAATTCCACGCACCGCGGGTGCCTTTTGCCTGAAGATATCCGACCCAGGCATGACCGATCTCCGAGCTTTGGCCGACGGTGTAGGCAGTCGGCACACCGATCGCTTTACCGACGGATGAGGCGAAATAGGCCTGATCGGCGCAGACTCCGCCGTATTGAAGAATGTTGGGCAGATTGAAGCCGCGTCTCGTCACTTCCTTAGGTGTGTTTTGGAAGTAATGGCTGTAGTCGTATTTGATGGAGTAGAAAAGTTGACCTACTGCGGAATTACCCTTGTATTTATTGAGTGCCCACTGCATTTCACGGATCGACGCGGTTGAGTCCACGACAAAGACAAGCATTTCAGTCGGCACATACTTGAGGCCAAAAAGCATCTGCCCCTCGTGATCGGTAAAAAAGTCAAAGAGGGCGACGGGATCGGGAGCCTTGACTTCATTTTCGTTGATTTGCCGGGAAAGCTCCTGATCGTGAACGACGCATATCGCGGCAGTCAGTGTGTGGAACGGATCGAGCTGCTTTTCGTGCGTTTTGCGGAGTTTATTCAGGAGCTGGTAAACAGCATCGAGGTGATCTTCGGGGCGTACCGCAAATACCACGGCTCGCGCCAGGTCGGGATTAGCTCGCAGATAGCGGAGCATCTCCACGCGGTCGAAGTCAGGACCGGAGCCGACTTGTGACAGTTGTGCAGCTAATCGTCTCGCGCTGGCGACCTCAACAAACGTATTGGTTTCAGTGATGGGTACATGCGCGATGACCTGATCGAACAGCCTGCCCAGTTGGCGCGCAGCCAAAGCGAGATCTTTGGATGACTCAGCCGCGTCGAGGATCTGATCGATGCGTTGACGAACTACAGGGAGCGATTCCGCACGGGTAGCGGCGGTGATCACATGATAGAGCACAAGGCTCATCATCACGCACAGGAGATGGCGCATAGCCGAATTATAAGATCGTCATACGCGGCAACGGTGCAGATCGCATCCTCCTGCCGGAAGGCGATTTCACAGAACGCTATTGGAGCAAAGGAGCTTTTACGCCAGTACGGACTTAGTTGATGGTGACCTCTTTACCCTTTGCCGCCGATTCATAGATCCCGTCAAGCATTTTCTGGACCATCTGGCCGTGTTCCGCCGGTGCGAGGGTCGGCTTGTTGTACAGCACATGATCAACGAAGTTGCGCATTTTGAGCTGGAAGTGATCGCCGTAGCCGTTGGGGGAGAGATAGCTGGGTGTCTGATTCACCATGTAGCCGGCCTCGTCCTTGAAAATCACCGGCGGATCCCAGTTCGCCCCGCCTTTTTCACCCATAATCGAGAAGCCGAATACGTCTTTATCAATATGTGACACAAAGCTGCTTTCCAGCGAGAGCACTGCGCCATTTTCAAATCGAATTTGACCGACGGCGAGATCCTCGACGTTGTAGGTTTTGTGGTCCCAGTTCGGCCACATCGAGATGGTGTTTGATTTTTTATTTCCGAGATAGGTCCATGTCTGCCCGGTAGCCGCGATTGGGCGAGGCGATCCCATGACAAAATGTGTGACTTCGAGGATATGCACGCCGATGTCGATCATCGGTCCGCCGCCTTGAAGCTCTTTGCGACCAAAGACACCCCAGTTAGGAATACCTCGGCGGCGCAGAGCCTGACAGCGGGCGTACATGATTTTGCCGAAGGTGCCTTCTTCTACCGACTTGCGGAGGTATTCCGTGTTGGCTCCGAAACGCCACTGGAAACCGATAACGAGTTTCTTTTTATGCTTGGCCGCGGCGTCGAGCATCTGCTGACCCTCGCGAGCGTTCATGGCCAGCGGCTTTTCAACCAGGACATGCGCACCGGCAGCGAGTGCGGCAATGGTGCAGGGGGCATGCAGACCGTTGGGCGTGCAAACACTGACGGCATCAAGATTGGCCTTGGCCAGCATCTCGTGATAGTCGGTGTAGGTTTGCGAGACGTTGTAGGTTTTTGCGTGACGGGCCATGGCGGCTTCGTTGACATCCGCCAACGCGACGATTTCGACATCGTCCATCTGCTGAAGGTAGGTCATATGCGCGCCTGCGATACCGCCGGCACCGATGATTCCGATGCGAAGTTTTTTGGAATTTTTAGTGGCCAAGGGAATGCTCCGAGTTAGTGGTGGGGGTGGGAATGAAGCGGAGAATTATGGAGACAAGCCCCCTTTGGAGCAAATCACATGTGAAAAGTGTTGGCGCAATGGATTAAGGGGACGATTTCCCGCAACGCGGCTCCAGCCATTGCCATGAGGCCACAGCCCAATCAGAGAAGGTTTGGTGGTTCCAATACAAATTTTTCCTTCTTAAGAAAGAACCTTCAGGGGACCTGGCCGACTAATCAGAGTAGAGACCGATAGTGAGGATGGGCGGAATTGCCCTTGGCGATTATGAGGTAACGTACTAAACTTAAGTAACCGGAAATCAGGAGCTGCGCATGTTCTGGTTTGGATTTGCTGATACGTCGAATACGCCTGAAAAGCCCGATGCTGCGCCCGCGGAGTCGGGATTGCCCACACGGTCGGAAGAGCGTGTCAACGTCGGCGAAGAGGTCAATGATGTTATTACTGCGCTCCTGCCGTGGGGCATTTCGATTCTGCTGCACGCAGGCATCATTCTCATTGCGGTTTTCGCAGTTTACACCGTGACTGAAATTAATCAGGAAGGCGATAACGAAGAAGTTATTATCCCCATCGCGAGGCTGGGTGACACGCCCGGCGGGTCGTTAACCATGGGTAGTGATGCGAACTCAGTCAGCTCAGGGCTGAGCACCTCGGCAGCACCCTCGCGGTCCACCTCATCTTCCAGTTCGACATCAATTTTTTCGCGTTCGTCGGCGGGAGTCGGTGGCGCGGGTATGGGCACAGGGCCAGGGTCAGGCGGCGGCAGCGGTGGGGGTAGCGGTGGCGGTACCGGCTCCGGTGTCGGCGGCGCGGGCTGGGGTGGCGGGGCACTCGGCTCAGGTGGCGGCGGCGGTGGCGGTGGAAAGGGCAGCCCCTTTGGTTCAGGCGTTGGCGGCGGCGGTGGCGGGCCTAAGGCGAAATTCTTCGGTTCCGGCGGTAACGCGCGAAAGGTCGTTTATCTCATCGACGCATCCGGCTCGCTCATCGACACACTACCGTTTGTTATCGCCGAACTGAAGCGATCCATCGGCGAACTCAGCGATGCGCAGTCGTTCACTGTGATCTTTTTCCAGGGGACTCAGGTCATCGAACCTCCACCTGCCGGAATGCGCAAAGCAACCACCGACAAGCGACAGGCGGTTATTCAGTGGATCGACCCCAAAGCCGGCAACATTGTGCCAATGGGTCTGGCGGAGCCGATCGACGCTCTCAAGCGAGCCCTCTCCTACAAGCCCGACTTGCTGTTTATTCTTTCTGACAACATCACGGGACAGGGTGTTTATGAAGTAGATCAGAAGCGATTGCTTGCCGACATCCAGGCAGCCAACCGTAGCGGCACAAAGATCAACACCATCCAGTTCCTCTATCCCGACCGGCTTACATCTTACGGCATGAAGGGAACGCTGGAACTCATCAGCGAGCGGAGTGGCGGAATCTATAAGTTCCTCGATGCGAAGGAACTGGGTATTCAGTAATTTAAGGTTAACGAAGCCGAACGTGCCGTGCAGAGGGGACGATTCACGATCTGACGCGTCATCGGCAGGTGATCGCAGCGTCGGATCGAGAGTGGATCGCAGAAAAAGCTCTCTAAAAGTATTCAGCGACGAGCGTATTTTCACCACGCGTTTGCATTACCTCCGCGTAGTCTCCGCGTCGATTGATTGATGATCCGCCAGAGTATTCAACCAGACTGCCCGCGATTTGCGTGTCTCACCTTATTTGGTGGAATCTCCAGATAAGGTTTCGTCGTATTATTGGTTGGTTCGGATTGGCTCCAACGCAACTTGGAACCCTGATAAACTGCCGTTAAAAGAGGAGCAGGGTGCGAAAGGGTAATCTACCGGCTGTTCAACAGGCTGCATGAGGTAACGACGGTAACACTGGGCAATCCATCATGAGCAAAACTATTCAGCAACGGTATCGGCGTGCTGCGTCCATCTGGGTCGCGTTAGCGGTCGCTTTCAGTCTGACATGCACTGCTGAGGCAGACTCCCTCAAAATCGCGGGCAGCTGGTTGAATGATGTGACGATCCAGAGCGTTAAGGACGGCCAACTCATTTATGTCTCGCCTACCGGTGCGGAAGTCGAGAAATCGCTCGCCGAAATAGAAGGAATCAAGTTAACGGGACAAGCTGATCTTGAAGCCGCACAAAAAGCCGCCGATGTCGGTGATGTGAAGGGCGCCAACTCGTCGTATCAGAAAGCTCTGACGGTTGCGCGGCATCCGTGGCTCAAGCGTTGGATTTCTAGCCAGTTGATGGCATTCAACGAAGCAAACCACCAGCCGGTGGAGGCTGTGGATGCGTACCTTGCTCTGGCGAAGGATGAGAAGGCCGAATCATTTTTCTTTGCCAAGCCGCCCGTGAAATCGTTGGCCGCTGCAAGTGCGGAACAAAAGGCGGAAATTCGCAAACGGCTCACCGAGGCGAAAGAGGCCGTCACAGGCAAAGAAGCATCAGACGGTTTGGCGAAAATGATCGAAGCGGTAGGGGCACAGGCGGCATCGGCTTCCACGCCTTCACCAACGAATAGCACCAGTAGTAATGAGACCCCACCAGGGGCATCCGGACCCGCACCAGCCTCGGTTATTCCTCTGCCCAAAGCACTGCCTGAAAATGATCCCGTCGCGGAACTGCTCCGTGCGGGAAAGTTTGAGGAAGCCTTGGCTGAGGTTAATAAGAAACTCGATGAGCCTGTACCCGTTGGACAGGCACCGCAGACCTCGCGGCAGCTTTATGAGCGAGGGATCGCGCAATTCAATCTGGCGGAAAAAGCAAGCGGCTCCGCGCAGGAAAATCTCTATCTGGATGCCGGCTTGAGCTTCATGCGGGTTGTCATTCATTTTCCGCGTAATACGACTTGGGTTGGCCCCGCATTGATTGAGGCGGGGGCGGTCCACGATAAGATTGGCCGCCGCGATATCGCGATGGGGCTATGGGATCGGGCGCGAAACATGATTAATCCCGATGATGATCCGGCATTAATGGCACGGTTAGAAAAGTTGATTGCTGGCGATGCGCATGAGGAACCGCCCGCGACCCCGCCGACGGAGTAGTAGCGTTGCTGGAGAAGGTTGGGTGGTCGTCCCCATTAACCGCTTGTACGTCTCCCGCCGTTGGACCCTGTTCGTAAGCGTTTGTAGAATCTCGGTTCTCGATGAATCACGATCGACGATACAGTCGTGATTGTCTGATCAAAAAAGGAGCACGCATGTCGAAACGTAAGAACTTCGTTCTCTCACTCTGGGCGGCGGCGTTGGCGATTGCCTTTTGCCTGATGCAGGTCGCGCCGGTCCTTGCGCAGGAAGAAGCGGCGGAGCACAAGCCCAAAGGCTTCTTCCAGAAGTTCATGATGGTCGCCGACGAGCAAGGGATTGAGTTCATCGGTACCGCGGTTATCTGGGCCTGCTTTCTGATCTCGATCGTCATTATCTCGTTGATTATCCAGGCAGCCTTAAAAACTCGAAAAGCGGTGTACACACCGGGCACGCTGGTCGATACGCTCGACCGCCTGATTGCGGAGAAGAACTTCAAGGAAGCGATCGAAGTTGCCAACAGCGATCCAAGCCCGTTCGGTCACATCATGCGACATGCACTCGCCGAAGCTCCTCGCGGATATCCGGCGATGGAGGCGGCGATCGAGGAGACTGCTGACAACATCAACAACCGTCGCGTCCGCAGTTTTGTGTGGCTTGAGCTTGCCGGTGCCGCCGGCCCGATGATCGGTCTCTTCGGAACGGTGTACGGCATGATCGTTTCGTTTAATAAGCTGGTCGAAGCAGGCGGTACGCCCAAGGCTTCGGCTCTGGCGGGCGGTATCGCGACCGCGCTGGTGTGTACCTTCTGGGGGCTGATCGTCGGTATTCCGGGCGTTATCACCGCGTCACTCTTCCGCGTCATGACCGAAGGCCGTACCGCTGAGGCGATCGCGGCTGCCAAGCAGCTCATCGCGCCGTTCCGGCCCGGTGCGGGTAAGTCGTCGAAGCCCTCGACTCCCGCTCCCAGTGCTGCGCCGGCGACACCTAAGCCCGTCACTGCGACCTGAGTCAGGTTTGGCAACCACCACGGCGTGAACTTGCCTCACGCTGGCGTCGTCTTAATTAATAAGTTTCCTTGACTTGATTCCTTGGTTTCACCCTGATTTTCACCATGGCGAAGCGCAAGAAAACCGAGCTGCCCAAGGCGGAACTCAACATCACGTCCATGATGGATCTGGTGTTGAATCTGCTAATGTTTTTCGTGCTGCTGGCGAATTTTTCGATGGCGGAGCTTCCGCCGATGACTCCGCCCAATCCACTTTCGTCAGAAGCGCGCCCCAGCGTTGAACCTGACAAGGTCACTGTAAACATCATCCCGGAGCTTGACGCAAGCGGCCAACCAACCGGGGCGGCACGGGCGATCAAGTTTGGCTCCAATCAGGAGCTGGCTCCACAGGAAACCGCCCGACTGACGCAACTGCTTGCTTACGAACGCGAAAAATCACTGCGTGATGTAAAAGAAAAAGATCGTTCCGCCGCACGCGGTGTCACCGTGGATCTCCGTGCTGATCAAGCTCTCCGTTACGATCAGGTGCAGCCGGTGATGGCTGCGATCCAGCGGGCGGGTATACGACAGATCAATCTGGTGGCCGCAGTGAAAAACTGAACCCGGTATTCGCGCCGTTGCCGCACAGTAACCGGTAGTCCTGGAGAAACGATGTCAGTCACTCCTCCCAAGTCGAATCAGCCGCATGAGTCGCAGGCCGCCGCACACGAGGAGGCGCCCAAGCGAGTCAAAAAACATAATCCCAATATTCGTGTGGCAGCACTCAACATTACGTCCTTCATGGATTTGACGTTTAACCTGCTGCTGTTCTTCGTGCTCACCGCCAATTTCGCCTCTGCCGAAGGTGTGCTGTTGGCCACGCTACCCAAAGGCAGCGGGGGCGGCGGCGAAGCGATACTCGATACCCCTGACGAGACCCCGCCTGATGATCGTCCGCCCGTTCGCATTTTCCTCCAGGCGGTGCCCGGTGCCGGTCAGTCCGCATTCATCCGCATCGAAGGCGTACCCACGAGTCCGGGTCAGGATTATGAGCAGTTTTACCAGATGCTCAAGCAATGGCGACGGGATCCGAGCAACCCCAACGGCGCGTATGAGCCGGACCAGCCGATCAACATTCAACCTGACCGAAACTGTTCGTGGAATGACGTGGTGAACGCATTCAATGCCGCCATTCGCGCTAAATACACGAGTGTCGGCCTGTTGCCAGCGTCGTAACGCGCACCTGTCACTCCGCGAGGGAAACCGGAAGGATCCGAATAGCTGTTCGAGCCATCCATGAAGCATATTGCCCGCTTAGTCGTCGCCGTTACTTTGTTCACCGCTTTGATGGTGCAGCCTGCTTTCGCACAACTCTCCCGTCTCGATAAAAACACACTGGTCGATGGACTTCGCCGGGAAAAGATGGGCGAGTTGTTAAAGCATCTGGCCGAGACGGATCCGCAGTTTAAGACCGACAAGATGTTCGCAAGCAACGTGTTGATCGCGCAGCTCATGCTCGATTACACGATCAAGGGAACAGCTGCAGGACAGGAACCCGACCCGGTCAAGGCCGCCGAACTGCGTCAGGAAGCACTCGATGCATTTACCCAGGCTCTTGATGCGCGACGTAAACTCATCGCGGATTTCAGGGATAACGATCAGCGGCCGATTTTCCAGACCCAGCTTGCTGAGCAGATTCTGTTCGACGGTCTGCAAAACGAACAATTTGCCGCGGAGTTTTATGACGTAGGTGTCCCCACGCAGGCCCAGCGTGATCGATTTGAAAAACTGGTGGCGGAAGCTCTGGTCTCCCTCACGGATGCAGACCTTCGATTTTTTTACCTTCAGGGGCAACTGCCAAAAGAAAAAGATCACGTCGATAAGCGGGTCAACACCGGTTTGTGGGATCGGATGATTAACGATTACTACAAACTGCGCACTCAGCTTTTCCTGGCGCAGGCGGCCTATTACACAGCTTTGCTTCCCGACAGCCATCCGTACTACCAGAATCTGGGCAAGGATCCGCTGATCGGCGCTGTGCAGAAAAAGACACCCGCGGAGGAGCGGGCGCGTCTGCTGGCACTGGTTGTCGAACGCAGTCAGCCCTTCATTGACGATAAGAGTGATAAGTTCGAGATTCGTCGTGAGTCGATGTCGATTGTCGCACGGGCATTGGTGCAGGCGGGAAAAACCGCCGAAGCCACCGCCATGCTTGATGAATTGCTTGCCCCGTCAACCGAACAGAATGATCTGATCAATCTGGTGTTGACAGCAAAGAAGTCGCAGCTTCTCGATGCGACAAAGCAATCCGATGCTGCGATCCAGTTGTTGCACGACCGGGCGTTGCGTCCGCCAGCGGGTAATTCGCCGACAGGATTGCTGTTTCGTTTGCTGCTCGTTGATGCGGAGCACCGCATACTTCGTCGTGCCGCCGAGGCCGCCCCGCCCGATAAGCGAATGGCCGAGATGGACAGGGCATATCGTGTCTATTTGAGATTTCTCGACGATCCCGCGATTGGTGAAAACAAAGAGCCGCTGCGGATGTACATCTATCGCCGTTGGGAGGCGAACATTCCCGCCGGTGCAGACCTGACGAGTCTTCCTCCCGTGGTCGTCGGTTCAGTGGCGGAAATGGCGAGACTAGCCGGCGCGGACCTGCTTGCCGAAGGTAAGCCGGAAGAAGCGCAGAAGAAATTTGAGCGCAGCGTTGAGGTCGCCAATAAACTTCTAGAGCGAAAGCAGCTCGATCCAGCCGTCGAAGCTAACGCGCTCTACAGCAAAGCCTACGCGACCTATGTTCTTAATCAGAGCAACGATCTCAAAAAGCTGGAAGTCATCGGCATCATCACCGACATGGCTGAGCGATTTCCGCGACAGCCGTTGTCGGAATCGGCGATCGGAAGTGATGCTGTTCCGTTGGCGCGTTACATGTTCGAGCAGGAAAATCATCCTTCCGCCACAGGTGAAGTCTATGACAAGGCGATGAAAGTTCTGCTCAAGAATTACGGAGTCAGCAAGGCCGCGGATGATCAACGCCTGCCCTATGCGGAATTGATCCTCCTGCCGCAGGGACGCTATGTAGAAGTTGCGGATGTACTCAAGGGAGTGCCTCGTACGCATCCGGATTATTTCCCCTCGCAACGGCTGCGTGTTTTCTCGATGCTCCAGGTTTGGCGCGAAGCGGTCAAACCTCAGCCGGAGAGCACCCAGCCGCCTGCGCCTGTCGAAGGGCAGACAGCCGTTGCTCCGCCCAAGCCGGAGGAGCTTGCCAAGGCAACGACGGAAGCCGCATTGCAGCTCATGCAGGAAGCCGACGCAGCACTTGCCGGAGCACAGGATCAGGAAACTCGCAAGCGCATCCTCCAGGCTGCCGGTTGGTCACGGCTGGTTCTTTTTGATGTCTCCGTCGAAGCGGACAAGGACATTCCGAAGGGACTCGAATACTTCCGGGATTTCGATCGTATTTTCGCCACGGACAAGGAATTGATCAGTCAGATGCTTCAGCGGCGGATCACCGCTTACCTGAACATCGATCGTATTGATGACGCGGTATCGGAAGCGTCATATATGTTTGATAACTTTCCTGATGCCGCTGCGCCTGTCGTCGAGCAGGTTGTCGCCAAGCTCGATACGCAGATGGATACGCTCCGCCGCGAAGCCGCTGCGACTAATGTGGACCGCATCCGTGAAGAAAAGACCGCTCAACGCAAGGCCCGCGCTGATGCAGCGGTGAAGATGTCGGAATTGCTCCTGACTTGGGCGAAGGATCCCAAGAAGGGTTTGACGCCTGAGCAAATCCTGCCGGCCCAGTTGACTTATGTGAAGTCTCTTCTGATGGCTGGTCGCCCTGGAGAAGCCCTGACGATCGTCACACCGTTGGAAAAACAATTTCCCAAAGAAGCACGAGCGATTCTTTACAAGTCCGACGCCATTTTCGATTCGGGTGACAAGTCGCGGCTGGTTGAGGCTGCCCGTGGCTACTCGATGATTGTCAAGGACATCAAGCCCGACAAAGGTGGCGTCTATCCGCCGATCTGGTGGGGAGCGATGCTTCGCCGCCTCCAGATCAATCTGAAACTGGAGGAAAACGTCGAGGATGTTCCGGTGCGCATCCAGGCACTGCGTCTTCGGGACCCGAATCTGGGCGGTGACCTCTTTAAGAACGACTACGAAACACTCGACGCCAATGCAAAGCGTTGGATCTCAGCTCATCCCGGGAAGAAGTGAGAATCGTCACTATCTGAAGCTGCTCTCATCCACGCAATAAAGTGTGTTGGGAAAGGTATGCCGTTCCCGACTCGTTGGTGGAAAATACGACTCGCTGCTCCCATCCACGCTGGGTTACCTACAATTCCCCGCATGCTTCCAAAATATCTCCGGTCAGCGAAGATCGTTTTCAAAGGCAAGCGTTTTGACATTGCCCGTACGAAGGGCAGACATCCGCGAGAAATCATCGTGCATCCTGGTGCCGTGGTGATCCTGCCGTTTCTGGACCGCGAGACCGTGGCATTGATACGTAACGAGCGCGTGGCTGTCGGCGAAAAATTGTGGGAATTGCCTGCCGGTACACTCGAACCGGGTGAGCCGCCTCTATCCTGCGCCAGGCGTGAGTTGATCGAGGAGACCGGCTATCGCGCCAAGCGCGTCCGTCAGCTGACGATGTTCTTCACCAGCCCTGGAATTTGCACGGAAAAGATGTTCGCATTCGTGGCTGAGGGATTGGTTCAGGTCGGTCAACATCTGGATGAAGGGGAAAAGATCACAGTTGAACCGATGGGCCTGTCGAAAACGTACGACATGGTAAGGCGAGGAAAAATCCGTGACGGCAAAAGTATCGCGACGTTGCTCTTTTATCGCTCGTACCTCGAGGGTGAACGATGAGTTGGCAGGACCGGGCCTACAACCGCGAAGATCGCGAAGGTGATCGATCGTTCTCGATGAGCGGTTTGGGTGGACGTTCCGTCACGACATGGCTGATAGCAATATGTATCGCAGTGTTTGTGATCGACGCATTGACGGGGCGCATGGCTGGACGGTCGCATGCCATCGGTAACGGCCTGCTCACGGAATGGGGATACTTTTCCGCAGGTACACTTCAGCGGTTTCAGCTCTGGCGGATCATCACCTTTCAATTTCTGCACGCCGATATTCTGCACATCGCGTTCAATATGTACTTTTTGTATTTCTTCGGTCGAATCGTAGAAAGCGCGCTGACCCCGCTTCGCTACCTTGCGTTTTATCTGCTCTGTGGAATAGGCGGAGCTGCACTTTACATGGGACTCTTGGCGTTGGGTGATGCGACTCAGGCGACGCATGTGCCGTTTCTCCTTTTTGGAAATCCAAACACACCGCTCGTGGGGGCGTCTGCTGGTATTTTTGGTGTCATGCTGGCTGCGGCTGCGCTCGCTCCGCACCAGACGGTTTCACTGATTATCCCGCCCATTACTCTGCGCCTTCGCACATTGGTTTACATCCTTGTTGCGCTGGCAGCTTTTTTCGTGATGGTGGACAACCAAGGCGGTGAAGCGGCGCATCTAGGCGGTGCGTTAGTCGGTGCGTTACTGATTCGACGGCCAGGGTGGCTTGCTTTCGCTGAGTATCCCAAACGGTTTCTCCCGCAACGCAGAAAGCAGAGTCGCTGGCAACGTAAGCTCAAAGCAATGCGAACAAGCGAGGAGAGTGAGCAAGCTGAGGTGGATCGGATTCTCGATAAGGTCCGCCAGCACGGCTTGCACAGCTTGTCACGCAGTGAAAAAAAGGCCCTCCAGCGGGCGACTCAGCGACAGCGCCAGACCGGATGACTGATCGATGGATTGGGATTGATCGCGTATCTCTTTCCGTGGTAGAGGTGATTCTGCTGCTGACATCAGGTCCCGCGGATCGTTACTCCAAAAGTATCCTCGCCGATGTCTTATGATCTGCGCATGTCCGCACCGCTACGTTATGAAAAACTCGCTGCTGCCTCCGACTGCCGCGCTCGGTTGGGACGGGTCACGACGCCGCACGGTTCGTTTGATACTCCGGCATTTATGCCCGTCGGCACACAGGCGACCGTCAAAGGGATCCTGCCCGCAATGGTGCGAGATATCGGGGCTCAGATCATTTTGTCCAATACGTACCATCTGTTGCTGCGGCCTGGATCAGAACTGATCGCAGGGATGGGCGGCTTACACTCGTGGATGAAATGGGATCGGCCGATTCTCACGGACTCCGGTGGATTTCAGGTATTCAGTCTGGCAGATATCAATCGCATCGGAGAGGCAGGCGTTACCTTCAAAAGTCATCTCGACGGTGCGACGATCGAGCTGACTCCTGCTCGCAGCATCGCGGTGCAGAATCAACTCGGTGCCGACATCATCATGGCTTTTGATGACTGCCCGCCAAGCAGGGTGGATGCTGCGAACCAGGAAAAGGCTGACGAAGAAAAACAGACATCACTCCGTATCGCCGCTGCCGTTGAGAGATCGGCTCGGTGGCTCAGTCAATGTGTGGCTGCGCATGGTCGGAAGACGGATCAGGCGCTCTTTGGGATTGTGCAGGGTGGAACAGACCTGGCCTTGCGTACGCGATCTGTTGAGCTGACGCTCGAACACGACCTTCCCGGCTATGCGATCGGCGGTGTGGCGGTGGGGGAGACGTTTGAAGATCTCAAAATCGTTGTTGAACACACTGTATCGTTGTTACCAGCCGACCGGCCGCGTTATCTCATGGGGGTTGGCTACGAACGTGATATTCTGGCCGCGGTTCGCGCAGGCGTGGATATGTTTGATTGCGTGTTGCCGACACGCAATGGACGAAATGCCAACGCCTTTACCCCGACCGGGCGGATGCGGCTGCGCAACGCAGCGTATGCACACGATCCGTTGCCCATCGATCCGTCGTGCGATTGTCCAGCTTGTGGGGGAGGATTTTCGCGGTCTTATTTGCGCCACCTGTTTATGGCCGGCGAAATGCTCGGACCAATCCTGGTCAGTGCCCATAATCTCCGGCATTTCCAGCGGTACCTTCTGGACATCCGGCGAGCTATCACCGACAATAACTGGTCTTTAATCAACCGGCACTGGCCGGTTGCCGGATCACTGTAAAACGTCTTTTTGTGAGCGTTTTTCCGGTTGGAAACAGACGCATTAAGCTCCCGGCAAATATCGCTGGGGTACTTACGGTAATCGCAATTATCTCTGGAGCCACTATGTTTGACTATTCGTCACTGACTTTGGTGCTAACCGGAACCGCCGACCCGCAGCCTACCGCTCCGTCCAATCCCGCTTCGGTTCAGAACACCAATACTTCGCAGCAGCAGTTGCATCCAACTACACAGGGCAGCGGTCAGACACAAAGCAGCGGCAGTCCGTTCGGGATGCCCATCTTCCTGATCATCATGCTGGTGCTGATGTATTTCCTGATGTTCCGAGGCCCGCAGAAGGAAAAGAAACGTCGCGAGGCACTCCTGTCCGCACTCAAGAAGGGAGATAAGGTTTTAACCGTTGGCGGGATGATCGGCACCATCATTGAACTCAATGAGAATGAAGTGATCCTCCGATTGGATGATAACACCAATGCCCGCGGCCGCTTCACACGCATGGCGGTTCAGCAAGTCATCGAACCACGTGCCAACGGTGAAAAGACCGAAGTTCCCGATAAAGCGCAATAACCAACTTCATCACGATCCGCCTGCGGCCTGCCGGGGCGGCGCAATCATCCTGAAAAAATATGGAAAAAGTACCCCTCTGGAAGCCGCTGCTGATCATCGCGATCATCGCGTTTTGCGCGTATGTTCTTCATCCGATTGAGCGCACACTCAAGCCTGGCCCCGACCTGGCTGGCGGCACGACACTGGTCTATCAAGTCGATACCGCTTCAGGCGGCGATGCCAAACAGGACATCGAAGATACGATCGCCGTTTTGCGAAACCGCGTGGATCCGCTTGGTCAGCGCAATCTGATTTGGCGTCCGACCGCCGGCTCGCGAATCGAAATCCTCATGCCTCATGCTTCGACTGAGACGCGAGACCTGCGTCGTCACTACACCGAGGCTCGTGATGCACTGCTGAGCGGCAACCTCTCCCGGACACAGTTGGAAGCGGCACTCCGTTCTCCTGAGGCGGAGCGGTCAGCGCTCTTTCGTACATGGGCTGGCGGTCATCCGGATCATCTGAAGGTATTTGAGGATGTAAGCAAAGCCTACGCCGATCTCGAAGCCGCTCGCGTCCCTTACAACGAAGCACAGCGGCGACATAAAGCACTGGAAGCATCGGTTTCGACGCAACCGACAACCTCCCCATTTGACAGCAAGATCACCAACCCGGAGTTGATCTCTTCCCAGCACGAATTGACACGGCGGACGAGGGCATTCATTGCTGCTCGTGATCGCTATAACGCAGCGATTGAAGCGGCCTTGGTGGGTAACGTGGATTCGAGCGAGCTGGATCGCTTGTTCGCGATGCCGAAAAAACCAGTCTCAAGTGACCCTAATGCGGAGACATTCCGCGAAAAAGGATTGCATGAACTGATTGCCAAGCATCCGACCCGTGAGGCTGCGCTCCGTCATCTGGCGACGAACTACGAAGCCTACGAAGCGGTCAAGGGAGCACTCGAAGATCCCAGTGACCTCCAGCAGCTCCTCAAAGGTTCAGGTGTTTTAGAGTTCCGCATTGCCCCGGCGCCGGGTGAGGTGGCCGACCTGCAAACCTATCGGGATCAGCTTCGGGAAAAAGGGATTCGTGGCGTTACGGGGACAGCCTACCGCTGGCTCGCCATTGATGATCCGCTGACATTTGCCGACGGGAAGAAATTTCAGGAAGCAATGATGGCCAATCCGGAGGGCTACTTCGCCAGCCGCGGCCTCATTGCCCAGCGCGATCGTGACGGCGAGACGATTTACATGCTTCTGCATAACACGCCTGATGCCGCAATGATGCACGGGCGAGAAGCGTGGGCATTGACTGACGCATTCAAGGATCAGGATCAGCGCGGATACCCCGCGGTCTCTTTCCGTCTCAACGCCGTGGGTGGACGGCTCATGGGGCAGCTTACCACGGACCATACCAATAAGCCGATGGCGATCGTGCTCGACGGTCGCGTGATTTCCGCGCCGAATATCAATGAACCGATCCACGGCAGCGGGATCATCACCGGGCGTTTTGACGATAAAGAAATTTCCTATCTGGTCCGCACGCTCAAGGCTGGTTCGCTCAAAGCGAGGCTCAGTGACGATCCCATCAGCATTGAAACGACCGGGCCGACATTCGGCAAGGAAAACCTCGATGCGGGTCTACGCGCGGCCTGGTGGGCTACGGGCCTGATCTGCGCCTTCATGCTGATTTACTACTGGATGCTGGGTTTCGTGGCGGTATTTGCGCTTGTCGTCAATATCGTGCTGACTTTGGCGGTGATGGCGATGACCCACGCGACCTTCACGCTTTCAGGTATCGCGGGAATCATTCTGACCATCGGTTTGGCGGTCGATTCCAACGTGCTGATTTACGAGCGCATCCGTGAGGAGCAGTTACGCAAAGCCTCGGTCCAACGTGCGGTCAAGCTGGGGTTTGAGAAAGCATTTGCAACCATCATCGACTCCCACATTACTACGCTGATTACCTGTGTGATTCTTTTCTACACAGCGACCGCCGATGTTAAGGGTTTTGCGGTGGCGCTCGGTATCGGCCTGGTTGCCAACCTGTTCACTTCGGTCTTTTGCAGCCGTGTCATCGTTGATCTCTATATCCAGATTTTCAAACCGCACAGCATCAAAACGCTCACGACAGAATTTCCCGCGATTCACCGGATTTTCGAGCCTAATATCGACTGGGTTGGGAAGCGTTATTTTTACGTCGGTATCAGTGCGGTTCTGACGCTCGGCGGGCTCGTTGGCATCTGGGTGCGTGGCGCGGATTTCCTGGATATCGAATTCCGCAGCGGTACGCAGGTGACTTTCGAGTTTGCTAATGATCCGGCGACAGGTAAACCCCGAACTCTCACCGCGCATGAGGTTCGTAAAAGACTTGAGGAGGTTGCCGCGACCGATCCCAAACTTAAGCCTCTCGCCGACGCCACCCCGGTGACGGTTGGAGCCGTTGAAGACGGCAAAGCCAGTACCTTCACGATCCAAACACTCTTGACCGATGAGCGGGCGGTGAGTCGTGCGGTCAAGACCGCCTTTTCGGATCTGTTGGAGGAGACGCGCCCGTTGAAGTTCGTGGGTAGTGAGTCAAAAGAGGTACTACCCGAAGGAATTGTCCGCCCGATCAAGGTAACATCGCTCGGAGTGAACATCGGACGGCCAGAAATCGAGACGGATGTCTCGGCGTTCCTGGGCGGTGTGGTGATTGTGCTTGACCAGCTTGAGCCGGCAACAACAACACAGCAGATATCTGACCGCATCGGTCGAATGCAGTCACAGCCGGGCTATGAGTCGGGCGGATATCGACCCTTTACTGTGATTGGCTTGGATCTGGCTCCCGGCGGCTCGCCGGAAAAGCCGCTCTATCGCTCCGTGGCTGTGGTTGCTCGGGACGAGCGCACCAATTATGCGGATGAAACCGGCAGCGGATCAATCACGACCGACTTTACGAACCCGCAAGGTTTGGCGGCAACGGAGTGGAAACTCGTGCATGATGCGACTCAGCAGGATACGAGTCTTGCTGGTGTCACCAAGTTTGACTCGCAGATTTCGACCACGATGAAAAATCAGGCCATCGTCGCGGTCATCCTGAGCTGGCTCATGATTATGGCCTACATTTGGTTCCGCTTCGGCAGCCTTGCGTATGGTGCCGGTGCAGTTCTGGCTCTGATCCACGACGTGATTACCGCTATCGGTCTAGCAGCCTTGACCGTCTATTTCTGGGATACCGCAGTGGGACGCGCACTGCTGATTACGCCTTTGCGCGTGGATCTGGCGATGGTGGCTGCGGCGTTGACGCTCATCGGATATTCGGTCAATGACACAATCGTGGTTTTTGATCGCATCAGGGAAAATCGCGGTCGCCTTGCTTATGCCTCACCCAAGGTCATCAATGACTCGATCAATCAGACCATCAGCCGCAGTGTTCTGACGGTGGCGACGGTGTTGATCGCGGTGCTTGCCATGTATGTCGTGGGCGGGCCAGGCATCCACGGATTTTCATTCGTGATGCTCGTGGGCGCGCTGGTCGGGTGTTACTCCTCGATCGCGGTGGCATCTCCGATCCTGCTATTCGTCCGCAGGAAAGAAAAACCTCATTCCACCAAGGCAGCCGAGACAAACCTGCCAAGCCCAACGACCTGACTTAAGCAACCTCCGTTCACAGTACCGACGTTTAGGTTGTTGATGGCTGTCGTGTGCGATTGCTTTGATGAGGGCTACCCCGTTCGCCAGCATCATCGGGTGGACATGATCTTGGGTACATAGATGTCGTAGCGAAGGCTTTTGCCTTTGTGGCTGGTTGTGGGTTTGTCTCGCAGAGGACCAGCCTTGAGGGGTCGCTTTACCACGACACGCTTTCGGGCGACGAGGATTGCCCAGTCAAAAAGCTCCCCGGCGTCAAGATCATCACCCACCAGCCGACGCGCAACCTTCATCGGTTTTCGCTCAGCAGTTTTTCGCGTGGCAGAGTCGGGAAACATCGGGTCCAGAAACACAACATCCGGCTGAAGGAAATCCTGCATAGCAGGGGGCAGATCACTTCCTGGAGTCTCCGGGTCAGCGCCGCCGCGAGCGATTCGACGGAGCATGTGTCGGGCGTCCGTCTGCACCAGATGTAACCGTGAAAGAACATCGGGATGTTCTGCGCCGGCTCGGAAAAGACCATCACGCAAGAGGGTCGCCATGATTTTATTTCGTTCGCAGGTCAATACGCTGCATCCGAGTGATGCAAGCAACCAGGCGTCTTCACCCCAACCCGCAGTGGTATCGATCACAGTCAGTGGCAAGTCGGATCGCTTCTTCAAGCCGACAGCTTTGGCAATGGGTTGCGAGAGACTACGGCCGGCACCGGAGGTGGTGTCCACCTTCAGGAGATCCACAGATACCGGGTTGCCGCCTTTGATCGTTGGATCACCCTTGAGGACTCGCAGCGCAAGTCGATCCGAACTGACCACCAGCAACATTTCAAAATGAGTCCGGGTCGGTTTTTCCAGGAAGGGCAGACTCAGATCGACAGCCAATCGAGCCGCAGCCTTGAGGAGATTGATGTCTTTTGGCGGATCGGCACACACACCGATGAGCGGCGGGGTATCGGTCTCGATACGTCGTGAATCGGTCATACGTACATGATAAGCCAGCCAGGGAAAAGGACGCGGTTTTACCCGTCGCTTTCCTCTGAGGTTGCCGGTTCCACGCCGCCTCCAGCCGCGACTTGCTGCTCATAACGCAGGCGGTTGGTTCTGCCGTCCATCAGCATGTGTAATCGTCCACGATCCGATACCCCCAGCGCTGTTTCGATCTGTTTACGAGCATGCCCCATATGTGTCCGCCGTGACAGGTGCGTTAGGATGACGGCTTCTGCTTTCGAACGCTTAAGCAATTCGACCACATCATTGAGATGCAGATGCCTGCCCACCGTGGCGCGGCTGACGTGATCGGGCTCGGTGAAAGTACATTCGGTAATCAGAATTTTTGCCTCAAGCACGTCAGATCGCTCGAAATGAGGCCCCCACATCGTGTCGCCGGTGTAGCAAACCAGCGGAATTTCCAGAGCATGCGTGATTTCGTGACCTTTCTTTTTGAGGCCGATGAGCTGTTCCTGTGAAAGGCTCGCCAGCTCAGGCTTGAGCTTGCTGCGGCGCTCTACGATCACGAAACCCAGCGAGGGCACCCCGTGATTAGTGGCGAAGGCGCGTAGGAAGATATTGTTTTTGATTTCGATTTCACCTTCGGGGGCAAGTGCGATCACATGGTATGGCGTGCGCTGCGCTTCGATGTCCACCCATGCACGCATAAGGTTGTGAATCGGCTGTTCCAGTGCGGGATGGACGATGACCTTACCTGCCCCCATGCCTTGAAAGACGCGCTGCGAAAAGTAATACGCCAGACCTGCGGAGTGGTCCATGTGACCATGCGTCAGCGCAACGTGATTGCTGGATAGTGCGGCTCGCGGGCATCGGCCGATGTCAAAACATATATCGAGTTCGGGGATTTGTACGACTGATTCCTCCCCGGCAATCGACAAGCCCTGCACACGGAAGGGGGGGACATAGAGGAATCCCAGTTGTGGTCGTCGGGAGGGTTCGCGAGGGATCATGAGTTAGATCAAAGTGCAAGGTTCAACAGGCAAAGTGCGTGGATGCGCGTGCATCCGGTCAGCAGGCCAGGCGTGGAAGAACAGGTGAAGTATTGACTCTTAGGTCGTGACTTTGCATGTTGAACATTGCACCCTGAACTTCCAACAGGCCGCGGTGGGATTCGAACCCACGAAGCTTTCGCAACGGATTTGCAATCCGCCCCATTAGTCCACTCTGGCACGCGGCCGCGAGAATTGAGATTGTTGTAAGACGCAGCGAGACAGTCAAGTTACGACATCCTAGACCGCGTGAGAGGCAGCATTTGGCACACCCAATTTAGAATTAGAGAGCTTGCCAAAACCTATCAGAGAGAGTTTAGATGATGAACGACTTCACATTTACCAGAATGACTAACACTCAGCTCAGTTGATCCCTTGGCTAGAGTGCAGCCGTGACGTGTGCATACAGCCCGGTTACTCAATCACAGGTTGTGATACGGTAAACGAGCCTGCATGGGTTCGATAAACGTGGAAGATAGTCGCTTTCGCGGCGATATTTGCGGGGTCGATGTACGTTTTTCCGCTCCTTAACGCGAGGCAAATCGATCGGTTATGATGCTTAGGTCTAAAATAGACCATTGAACGGTATTGATAAAGTCATTATCCCCCCAATAGAGAAAGAGTTGTATGCATTGGACTAACCGGGTGAATTCGTCCTTGTTTTTAATTCTCGTGATCGCGGCTATGACAGTGATCGGGCCTGCGTGTGCGGCGTTAGCGGAGGGCGTTCGCCAGCCGCAACCCAAGCAGCGTCTTGCGCTACTTGATCCAGAGGGTACAACCTTTCAGCTTTATGAAGGGCTGACCTTATTGATTAATAATCAGGACAACAAGGCGTTCAACCTGAATCTTGATGTCCGT
The DNA here is from genome assembly GCA_020851465.1 of Phycisphaeraceae bacterium. Classification (NCBI taxonomy): domain Bacteria; kingdom Pseudomonadati; phylum Planctomycetota; class Phycisphaerae; order Phycisphaerales; family Phycisphaeraceae; species Phycisphaeraceae bacterium. Next base: position 113,533 of record JADZCR010000006.1, read on the forward strand.
GATTTGAATTTATTTGAAACAGGACCACGCGAAATTCTTTTCAAGGTGTATGACCCACAAGGCAAAGCGGTCGTACGTGAAGTGATCCCGGACGATGGCGTGACCTCGCCAGCGAGCCTTTCGCCGACAGGCGGTTGGGATCACGAGGCCTGGTATTACATACATGACTACAACCGCGGCGGCACTCCGATGCTGCGTTGGTCAGCGATGACTTCGCTGGATCGTCTGGCGGCAACACCGGTACGCACTTTTGAAACGAAGATCCCAGCTTCGGGTAAAGGAATGTACCGGGTGGTGCTAGTTGGTGTGCGCGACCACGTGGTGACGGTGAAGATTGACCAAAAGCTTCCGTGGGCAGCAGGGGGAAATCCGTTTTTTATTCATCCAGTGGGGGACTTTCTTCGCCATCGTTTTGTTTACGTTCCGCGCGGGGCCACCAGCCTCATGATGTCGGTGGTCGAACATGATCGACCACGTACTACGAGGTTCATTCTCCGCGATCAGGAGAATAAGGTTTTAATTGACGGTAACACCTCGGCAACGACGGTGACTTACGTTGAGATCAAACCGGACAAGCCCGGCGAATGGGATGACAAGGTATTCAGCCTGGAAATTCCCGATGCCTCCAATCAATGCATGGTGCAGATGGCCTTTGCTGTACCCAAGCACGAGGGCATCTCCAGACCCTGGCCGAACATTGCGGCTCAGGCTTATTTCGCATCGGATGTCGCGACAGCCAGAGCATTGCAGGGAGGGGCGATATATCACGATGGTCAAACATTCTGGCAGCCGTCACAGGTTCGTCTTCACGACTGGCTAAAAAAACTTACGCCTGCTGATTTTGAGGTCAAAGGTGAGGATGGCAAGGCAATCCAGCCGGTTTCACACACCAACGAGAGGCGAACTTTCTTCACCTATGACATCAAGCCCAATCGCAACGCTGAGTTTTATCCGCTCAATGGCGTGCATGAGCAGCCGCCACTCTCGGATACGATCATGTTCAGCTACGACCTGCATCATCAACGCCAGGCACTCAATGTGGCGATCCGCGATGTAGCAGCAGGATTGCGCCTTATTGGTCCGGGTGATCACGTCATGGACACAACATGGCGCGGCATGGCGAATCTCGCCTATGAATTCGGCACCTATCGTTTTCACTGGTGGAGACCAGCATCAAAGCTGCTTCACGAAAAAGATACTCCTGAAGAAGTGAAAGAAATCCTTCGTGATGCGGTACTCAACGCTGGTGATCGACTTGCGTTTTGCGATAACTGGGAACGTGTCAACGGCAACGCATTCGTTACCGTTCTCTGCGGTCTGCGGTATGTGTACGCGGGAACGGGGGACAAACTTAACGAACAGTTGTTTAACACGTTCTACGATCGGTTCACGCATGGCGGTTTTGGTCAGCGGGTGGGATTGGGCGCATCAGGCGCGATCCAGGAAGAGTTCGCATATGACAATCACTACGGTTCATATCCGACGAAAACACTCGATGCTGTAGCAAGGGATTTTCAAGATCCTAAGTTCATCGAGATGCGCGATAATTTGCTCAATTTTTACAGCTATGTTCGGAACAATGAAGTCGCGGCGTGTCCGTGGAGTGCCCGCACGTCACATAATCCTGATTACCCTGCGCCGACGGAAGGCCCCTACACGCTTAAGTGTCTCGGTGGGCCTGATCTGACGGCATCGGTGAATAACGCCAACGAGTTTTTTGCCGCCCGTCGCAAAAACTACTACATCGTTTCATATCACGGGCGTATCACGCCTAAGTGGGAGGGTGACAGCTTTCGCGGTCAGATGGGTTGGAGCGGGGGCGTTCTTTGTCAGTTCGTTGTGCCCGGCAAAGGAACGGTTCTGGCGTCAACCATCGATCCTCCCGGCTATGGCACCAATATGCACCCGTCGCAGTGGCGGACGTTTCGGATTAACTCAATTGTCGGCGAAACAGCGGACGGGAAACCCCTAATTGGGGCTGACTGCGAGCATCCTGACGCCAAACTCATTGGTAATACTGCGTCCGGCTCGGGAGAGGTGCGTGATTCCTCTGTACATGCCTCGCGTTCATACACCTATAACGCGGATCATGTACTGGTTCAGGCGAGCCTGCACATGACTGACGACGACGAATCATTGAATTTCTGGTTCAAGAGTCCGTTCCGTGGCCAAATTGCCCAGGCATGGGAAATGATTCCGTTTGTCGCCAAGGGCGCGACCGTCAAGGTATTAAATGCCGGCGGTGTTGAAGCGGGTGTGCTTACTGAGACGCTTATTGAAGGCCAGACGGTCGTAATCGACCGTGGAGGTTATGGCGTACGGATCGAGCTGGAGAAACCTATGAAGATCAAGCGTGGAGCTGGTGACACAGTGATGATCCAGCTCATTGCCGAGACACCTCTCGGCCCGCGAGATGATAAAACCAAGCCTAATGTTGAAGACGCTGCGATCAAGTACAAGCTCGTGCCGTTTGGTGGTTGACGATATTTATCGCGACCACTCCAGCGCGATAATAATGACATCGATCACAAAGAGCAGCACGATGGTAACTTCGAGTGTAATCATCCAGCGGTTGATCTGGTCCTGTTTGAGAAGTTGGTATAAGTCGTCGAGCGTTTTGAGCTTGGAGTCGATAGTCGCGTGCCAGTCCGCCAGATGGAACCGACCGGCAAACTGCTGATAGAGACGGGCAAGGTGCCAGTCGCCAAAAAACTTTGTCGTGTTGGACAGTTCATCGCTAAGCCGTGTCAGATCGATCCGAATTTCCCGGAGACTGGCAAGCATACGATTTTTACGACGCACGCTTCTTGCAGCGACGTCAGCATAAGAGCGACTAATCGAATCATCTAGCAGCCGATCGTAGGCCTGAAGTTCCGCCAACTGGACGTTGGCTAACTCAATGATGTGCAGTGACTCGTCGAAGTGCTTCGGATCATCAAGGATCAGAGCTGCGTTCCAGTCAGTGACCACTATGTCACGCTCGTAATAGCTGATGTATCGGCTTGTGGTGTCCTCGGTTTCCTGTTCTGAGAGTGGAAGTCGTTCCTGGGTTAAAAGCAGTGCAACCATGACACGATGTTGTCTCAGCCATTCTTCAGCAGTCTGGCCGTCGATCAGAGAAGCGCGGGCGTCAAGGCAGAATACGGTATAGGTTTCCTCATAACGTGCTCTGTCGTGCGGTCGAATGGTGTGAGCTTCAAGTTCACGCCGCACTTCCTCCGCCAATGTGCGTGCCTCGTCACGCAGAGGTCCGCTCTGGAAGCTCAACTCGTGGTAGTACACCAGTTCCTCTAACGACAAGCCATCGAACGGTACCCGCAGAGTCAGGCTGATAGCTCCAACGGGAAATAGCTTGATAGATCTCTCGACACGAACTGCGCCCCTTGGGCCAATTCTCTCCACGGGAGAGAGCTTTACCATTTGCGGTCGAAAAAAGAATGCGTCACGCGGATTACGTCGGCCGGGTTCCATCTCGAACTGAGTTAGCTCCCGCCCCAGCAGAGTGAAAATCCGCTCCTCTTTCATGTCATAGGCGATGTCAAAAGCATAGATGTACTCAACAAAACCGCGATACTGCTCCTCGGAGCTGACCGAGTGGCTTTTTAAGGGTTGTTGCGAGCTTGTGGTCATGGCTCAGGTATTCTAGGTGACTGCTTCCAAAGAGCCGTACCAGGTGAAGCAATGACCCCCTGGTAACGATAGGAGTCGGCATATGCGAATCTGGCCTGCGTTTATAGCGGTCTTGATACTCACCATTTCCAGCGATCTTCGTGCCTGGCATGCCCAGGGGCACTGGTATATCGCTGACTCCGCTACAAAAGTATTACCTGATGATGTTCCCGCCTTTTTCCGTGAAGGCCGAGAGGTAATTGCATCCTGCGCAAACGACCCGGATCTGTTCAAGGAGTGTTCGCTCCGAACCCTGGATGTTGCGGAAAGTCCTGAGCATTACATCGACCTCGAATATCTGCGCGGTACGAAACTGCCACCGACACGGTATGCGTTTGTTCAGATTTGCGATCAGAAGAAACTCAATCCCTCGCGAGTGGGTATGTTGCCTTATGCGATTACAGAATGGACGCAACGATTGACGGTTGCTTTCGCGGAGCATCGCCGTTGGCCGGAAGATCGCGCGGTTCAGATCAAGTGTCTGGTTTACGCGGGGTTGCTATCGCATTACAGCGGTGATGCAGTCATGCCGTTGCACACGACCGTTCATTTTGATGGCCGAGCGGATAAGAAAAATAAGTCACCGCGCAGTGGTATCCATGAAAAGGTCGATGCTTTACCCGGTTATTTGAGACAGCCGATCGAGGTTCGGTTAACTGCGGGGCAGGTGCGTGTATTTGAGTCGTTGTTTGACGACATTGTGGAAGAAATCCAGTGCAGCCATAGGTTGGTGGATGCCTGTTATGAGATGGAGGGAGAGTTCCTTACTGAGGAGGGCGAAAAAATATCTGAACGTGTAACAGCGTTTGGCGTGGAGCGGATGTGTGCAGGTAGTGCATTCACAGCCAGTCTATTTCTAACGGCTTGGCGTGAATCGGAAAAAGTTGAATTGCCGAAGTGGGTGGAACGGTTGCACACAGTGCCATCTACGCAACCGCAACCCAAGTGAGCAGAAATTGTGTTCAGGAGGCAGCTTCATCTCTGACCTGAATAGCCAGCATGGTCTGATCATCTTTCTGCTGCATACCTGCTTCGTGTTCCCGCAATACCGTATTGACACTGGCGATTACGCAGTCAGGATCACCCGCGCAATTTGTCAAAGCATGTTCCAGTCCCCGAATGCCGAACATGGATCCGTTTGGTCCTTCGGCTTCAATGATGCCATCGGTATAGAGCACAAGTGTTTCGCCGGGGGCCAGCGTCAATTTCGCTTCGTCATATTCGACCGCGTCCATAATGCCCAGCGGTAGATGTCCGACAGCATCAAGCGGCCGAAGAGTCTTTCCGTAACCCTTGGGCTTGATCAGAGGTGGATTGTGACCAGCTCGAGCGTAGGAAAAGGAGCGATCCTGAGGGTTGTAAAACGCCAGGAACGCAGTGACAAAGGTGGCTTCGATCCGCTTCGCGTAAAGATGGTGGTTTAGATGAGTGAGGACTTCAGCCGGTCCACGCGGTTCATGAGGGTAAGCGTGCAGGATGGCATGAACCATTGCCATCACAACAGCTGCAGAAGGGCCATGGCCTGAGACATCGGCTATTAAGAGGGCCCACCGGCCGTTGGGATCGAAGCTGCCGGATGACTGCTCGTGAACCAGCGGCGCGATGTCATACATATCACCACCAGCACGGTCATAGGTTTGGTAACTCGATGCCATCAGCAAGCCCGGAACTTCCGGCAGAGAATCAGGTAGTAAAGCTCGCTGGATCCGGGCGATGCGGTCCAGCTCAGCATGAATTCGTGCGTTCGCATCACGAAGTTGATGTGTTACGCTGAGATTCTGGGCCATGACTCCGATGAGATTGGCTCGCAAAAGCAGATCTTCCAGATTGGTCTCGTTAAAGAAATCCGGCTGCGTATCAAAAATGAATACCCAGTCGTTCGTCTGACCATGTAGAAAAAGCGGTGCTGCGATCAGCGAGCGATAGCGGGCGAGTTGGTCGCCAAGCACCACATCATCAGGGACGTAAAGTCGGCGAATGAGTTTGGGTAGTCCATCCGCGATTACTTCACCGATAAACCCGCCACGAAAGCAGCGAGGTTTATCGCCTTCACGGAAATCATCCGGCAGCGGTTGCGGTCCGGAGTCAGCGGCGAGCAACCGATCAATTCGATATTCTCCGGGATTGCAACCATCCGTCCGTACTGACATGAATCCCTTTGATCCATACAGTTCGCGCATCGTGTCCACGAAAACCACCTGAATCTGGCGTGGATCGTTGATGCGGCTGATCCGGTCAAATAAACCCAGCAGTCGAGGCAAGCGAGTGTTGCTGGTCAGGTTGGCAAATTGAGAGGTATTCGCGCCCATCAGTGATGGCCTTCACTGCAATTTGATACACGAATATTTTGGTTATTTCCGTAGTTCTGCATTGGTTTGACCTATGCAATTATGATCAAAATCCTTCGACTCGCAGCAGTGGGGCCTCCGTGCAACGGCCTAACTCATCAGGCCTCATGCCCGAACGCTCTATGTTGCCGGCTTGTTCGTAGTGGTTGGGGGCGATTGATGAAATTTACCCACAGGATAACGAAGACCTGAGGTTGGTTGAGGTCTCGAGGCTTGATGCAGGCTACCTGCGGAGTGACTGGCCTTACGACGCCAATCCCGCGAAGAGAGCCGTTGAGAGGTAGCGCTCACCAAAGCTTGGAAGAATCGCAACGATGAGTTTGCCCTTGTTTTCAGGTTTGGCAGCTTGGCGTGCCGCGGCAATCACAGCTGCACCGGAGCTGATACCCACCAGCAGGCCTTCCTCCTTGGCGGTTCGGCGTGACCACTCGATGGCTTCATCATTGGTCACCAGTTCCACGCCATCGACAATGCTCATATCGAGATTGCGTGGAATAAAACCGGCACCTAGTCCCTGGATCTTGTGCGGGCCGGGTTTGAGCGGCTCACCTCGCATCTGTTGTGCGATGACGGGTGAATCCACCGGCTCGACAGCGATGCACTTGAAGGAAGGCTTTCGCGGCTTGATGTATCTGCCGACGCCGGTGATAGTGCCGCCGGTGCCGACACCGCTGATGAGAATGTCCGCCTTGCCTGCGGTGTCTTCCCAGATTTCAAGACCTGTAGTCGCCTCGTGAACCGCGGGATTGGCGGGATTTTCAAATTGCTGAGGCATCCAGGCGTTTTCCGTGGTGCCGACGAGTTCTGCTGCCTTGGCGATGGCCCCCTTCATGCCGTTGGCGGCAGGGGTCAACACGAGGTCAGCACCGAGCATGCGGAGCAAAGCGCGGCGTTCGAGACTCATCGACTCAGGCATGGTCAGGGTTAGCTTGTAGCCCTTGGCAGCGCAGACAAATGCCAGCGCGATACCGGTGTTTCCACTGGTGGGTTCAATGATGTGAGTGTTTTTATTGATCGTTCCTGCTTTTTCAGCGGACTCGATCATGGCACGACCGATACGGTCCTTGACACTGGCGAGCGGATTGAAGAACTCGCATTTAACCAGCACGGTCGCACCGCCCGCGGGGATAACGCGGTTTAACTTGACCAGCGGAGTGTTGAAAGTGGTTTCGATGACGCTGTTGTAAAACTTTCCGTGAGGCATGATGAGGCTCCTTGATTTGTGAAAGTAACAAGCGAAAAAGCGATGTTAGGGATTGTGATCCAGTGCGCCAAGCGGCAAAGAAAAAGAGATAAACGGTCAGATAACTCCGCTTGGTATTCAAGTTCTAAATTATTGCGATGGTACAGCCTCCGATTATTAAAGCTCCAGTCTTGGTCATTGTGTTGGAGTGTCAGGGAATCCCCCAGCACAGATTGCAAAATCTTTCGTCAATCGGGCGATAGATTAGATTCTTGAGGCGTTCTGCTGGTAATTTCACAAAGAGGGGAGTCAATCGTTTAATTCGATCATTATGCCCCTACGGGGCTTTAATCGAGCCTAAGCTTCCAGTCTGACGTGTTTTTCGGTTAGACGGATCGTTTAGTCGATAACATGGGCAGCCGCTTGTGGATGTCCGCTAACGGTTTCCGGTGGATTTCATGCAGATGACTGCCCGGCACAATCAATCTATTCAAAGCTCAGCCGTTCGTGAGAGACCCGCCATCGAAATGGTGGCTATCGATGTGGATGGGACATTGCTTACCGATGACAAGCGCGTAAGTGTGCGCAACATTGAGGCAGTCCGAGCCGCTGTAAAGTCTGGCGTGCGCGTTGTGCTGGCTTCGGCTCGCCCGCCGCGCTCCATGCGGGAGCTCTACGGATACCTCGGCCTCGATACGCTTCAGGTTAACTACAACGGTGCGCTGATTCATGACCCGATACGCAAGCGGCATGTTCACCATCAACCGCTTTCCTCGACGGTAGCCCAAAAGGTAATCCGTATTGCTCGGTCGCTCTATCCCCAGACAGTCGTGAGTGTTGAAATTCTCGATAAGTGGTACACCGACCACGTGGACGAGTCGCTCCCGACGGAGACATCTCGAGCATTCACTCCTGATTTTGTTGGTCCGCTGGATGCGTTTCTGCATGTGCCGGTCACCAAGGTCATGCTGCTGGGCCAGCCGAAGTGGATGCCTGAGATTCGAGCCGCAGTACTCAGAAAATGCCGTAATCAGGTGGGTATCGCGGTTAGTGATGCACACCTGTTGCAAATTGTTCATCCCCAGGTGGACAAAGCTATCGCGCTGGCGCGGGTGGCTAAGGGATATGACATTCCGGCAGAGCGTGTCATGGCGATTGGCGATGCTCCAAACGATGTCGGCATGATCGCATGGGCAGGACTAGGTGTTGCGGTCGAAAACGCTTGGCAGGAAACCCGTAACGCGGCTGATGTCATTGTGCCAGCCAATGACGAAGACGGCGTTGCCTTTGCGCTTAAACGCTACGTACTGGATTGAAGTCGTTTTCGATAAACGATAAAGCAGCTTGCCCTTAGTGCAGCCCTGTCACGATAGTGATTTAAGCTACGAACATCTGAAATCGGATCATGATTCCCGCATAAAAAAGTGGGACAGCTTTCGCCGTCCCGCTTCGGATGGGCATTATTTTCGTACGAAAATTCGGTACCCTCGAAAGTCACTTGACTTCAATTTTGCGAGGCTTGACCTCTTCGCGTTTGTTGAGCGTCAGGTGAAGCACGCCGCTGTCGAGACGGGCATCGACTTTGGTTTCATCTACCGTGTTGGGGAGGGTAAAACTGCGCGCCACACGAGTGAAACGACGCTCCGCCAGATGGCTTTCACCTTTTTTCTCTTCCACCTTGCGTTGCGCGACAATGTGGAGCAGACCGTTTTCGAGTGTTATTTCGACATCCTCTTTCTTGAACCCGGGCAATTCAGCTTCGACATAGATGTGATCGTTGTCCTCGCGAATATCCACGGGATAAATGCCGGTTACGGAGCGATCTCCATCACTCCACCAGCGAGACAAAGTCCGATTGAACTCGTCCTGTAGGTTGTCGAGTGGACTCTCGGTACGGTAGCCGCGTCGAATCGTGATCGGTAGCATGATATTTCTCCTTTCATGAGTAACAGTGATAGATCACCAGCCAAACACATGGATCCGCGTGTGTTTGGCCTTACCTCTTTAAGAGATGCAATTCCAAGTCCATCGATGATATTCGGTAAAATCAGTAATTATAAATAGTTAAACAATTCTATTCTTGCCGACGACTGCCGTATTAGCAGTTACTCGTTGCGATGTCTGCTAAGATGAGCCTGATAGAAACTGGTATTCCCGGCAGAGAAGATTTCACGTTAGACAGCGCAGCTGTATTGAGGGTATTTGAAGATCAGTAATCAATTAACAATCTTTATCTCACGGCGATTGTGTGCGGCTAATTTTGTTGCGCCTCGGTTGATATTCACCACAATGCCGCGACAATACCTCTCCTTATGACGATACGTGCTGCCATCCTCGGACCGACCGGCTATACAGGACTGTTTCTGATTCAACTCTTGTCACATCACCCTTCGGCAAGAATTACATACTTGGCGAGTCATCGTGAAGAACTGCCGGATATCACCCAGGTGTTTCCGCAGTTGCTTGGTCGCGTCGATCCGTCGGTAGCAATGTGCCGACCGATTGATCCGGAAGCGATTGCCAAAGCAGCAGACGTAGTTTTTCTTGGACTGCCGCATCGCGCAGCGATGGCGTATGTTCCGGGACTTCTGGACGCCGGTTTGCGAGTGATCGACCTGTCAGCGGATTACCGACTCAGTGATGCCGAGTTGTACGCGAAGGTTTACGGCCATACGCACGACGATCGCAAAAACCTTAAGGATGCGGTTTACGGATTACCCGAACTATTTCGGGATGATCTTCCCGGTGCGATGCTGATCGCCAATCCAGGCTGCTATCCGACTGCTGCGGCCTTGGCGATCGCCCCGTTGCTTAAGCACGGTGTCGCCCAGACTGAGGGCATCATCATTAATGCTGCCTCAGGTGTTACTGGTGCTGGAAAATCTCCCGCTCCACACCTGCACTTTGCTGAACAGAACGAGTCGTTCCTTGCCTACGGAAACATCGGCGGGCATCGTCATCAGCCGGAGTTAGAGCAGACGCTGACGATTGTGGCGGGCCAGCCTATCAATACGCTTTTTGTTCCCCACCTTTTGCCGCTTGATCGAGGGATCCACGAAACAATCTATCTCGACCCGGTCAATGCAGATGTGACTCAGGAAGACCTCTTCGATGCTTACCGTCAGGAGTATTCCGAGGATACGTTTGTTCGGATCCGCAAGGATCTGCCCAACGTCAAAAACGTCCGGGATACCAATTTCTGCGACCTCACCATACGGCTGGCGGGGCCACCCGATCAGCGGAAGATCGTTGCATTCAGTGCGATCGACAACATGATTAAAGGTGCCAGCGGTCAGGCGATTCAGAATATGAATTTGGTATTTGAGCTGGATGAAACAACAGGTCTGCTTTGAGTCATCCCATTTCGATTAGCGAAAGAAGCCACTATCGAGTAGCGCGTTTGGAAATCGTTCCATAAGTGTGAAACTGCTACGGGGTGATCTGCTATCTGATGCCATCGATATTTTGCCCTTTAATCTCTTCGTAGCCTTGTCGCGCAGCTTCATGATTGGGTGAGCGGAGCAGAATTCCCTGGTAAATGGCCAGGGCTTCGGTTGGCCTGCCTTCCGCGCGGGCCAGAGACGCGGCACGGAGACAGACTTCAATCTCCAGTGGTGCGGTAAGTTGCGCGGCATGCAGTTGCAGTGATGCCTCTTCGAGATTGCCTTGGTGGATATCGTCATCCACGATCGCCAGTCGTGCCTGCCAATCGTTAGGAAACTGATCGATGATTACACGGAACTGATTGGCTGCTTCTGTTGTCTCGCCGAGCTTCTGGTAGGCTCGACCCAAGGCCATGCGAGCCTGGGTCATCTGTGGTTGACGCTTCACCAGATCTTCGAGCATGACGATGCCGCGACCTGTCTGCTCCTCGTCATCGCTCCGGGTTAAAGCCCGACCAAAGTTATAAGTTGCGACAGGATTATTCGGCTGGTACGCAAGGTCCGTCTCAAAACGGGTGATTTCGCTAGCCCAGGCGAGATTGGCGTGGTAGATCATCCAGCCCATGGCTACCATCAAAATCGTACAGGGCAGCACCGCGGCAGCACGCCGACGGGATGAGCTACGGATGAAGCGGTCAATCCATGCAGCAATAAAGCAGACGGCAGCCAATACTAAGGGAGCGGCAAAACGATGCGTCATGTATGCGCGAGTTGGCACGAAATAATTGCAGACGATCGCGAGATGACTCAACGCCAGTATCAACGCGAGGGCGAGCCAGCTACGGCGTTTCCACAGGATGACCAGTACAACCAGCAAAGTGACGACGACGACGATACCCAGAAGCGCGTCTTGATGAGCAAGAGTTGGCGGGAAGGGCGGAATATGGTTGTAGGTCATTTCCGGCCAGAAAAGCTGACGGAAATATTGCCATACGGTTGCCATTGCAGCCGGCCATCGTTGTGTGATGGGCATTCCGGTAAGCGGATTCAGTGAAAAAGTGGAAGCAGCTTTGTTTACTGCGGGTAAACCTCCGAGGATCAACCGTACAACAAGAAACGCACCCAGCGGCACGAGCAAGACCACTGCACCCAGTACGGCTGTACGAGGCGGAACCATAGGCGCGGGGCCGACTGCTGCGTGACGGTTGAACCATGCCTGCGCCAGGACTAACGGCAAGAGAACTATGCCGGTTTCCTTGGACCCAACGGCAATGACAGCAAAGAGCAGAGTTTCAATCGCACGCAGCCAGTCCCATTTACCTTTTTCGATGGCACGTTTTTGCAGGTAAAGCACCCCTAGGACGCCGATGAGCGAGAGCAGATCCGCCCGTCCGATGATGTGATTAATCGATTCGGCATGGAGTGGGTGAGCAACAAACATCGCGGCAGCAAGCCATGCTGCGGTTCGACGCACATAACGGCTCATCCATAGGGCACCGAGCCATCCCGCAATCCCCAAGATCGCGATATTCACCACGCGGAATGTTGTCGGATTCAGATTACCCAGCCGCGCATTGAGGTGATAACTCAGCACGGTGATCGGCCGGTAAAGAGTCGCGGCATCGCCATGACCGGCCCAGACATCCTGTGTCCAGAGCTGCGTCAGTCCGCGAGGCTGAGTGACGTTGGGGTTGAGCAGAATGCCGGGAATATCATCGATGACAAAGGGATTATTGATGGCGTTGTGATAGAGTCCGAACGCGATCGCCACGAGCACCAGAGGTAGAAAAACTCGCAGCACCAGCCGCGTATCGCGCTGGGGCAGAGTATTGGATATTGGTTCACGTCGGGCAAGCCTCATGTTGTCTCATCGTCTGACATCGGCGCGGGGTTAACCACACCGAGTTGCGGGCAGTCATTCCAGAGAGCACAGGTACCGCATCGAGGACGCCTCGCCACGCAAACACGTCGCCCATGAAAAATGAGCAGGTGAGCCAGCATCGTCCATCGCTCCGGCGGGAATTCACGCATCAGGTCACGTTCGATTTTGACCGGATCAGTGTGACGTGTGAATCCGAGCCGACCGCTTAGTCGGTTGATATGTGTATCGACCACGACGCCTTCACACTTGCCGAAGGCATTGCCTAAAACAACATTGGCGGTTTTGCGCGCTACACCGGGCAATTCCAGGAGTTCATCCATGGTTTGCGGAACGCGCCCTGCGTGTTTTTTCAGAATGAGCTGCGCAACACCTTTGATGGATTTTGCTTTGTTCCGGTAAAAACCTGTGCTATGGATTGTTTTTTCGATTTCGGCAATGTCGGCAGACGCAAGCGAAGCGATCGTGGGAAACTTACGAAAAAGCTCCGGAGTTACCTTGTTGACCCGTTCATCGGTGCATTGTGCGGACAGGATCGTCGCGACGAGTAATTCAAAAGGACTGTGATAATGCAGCGCACAGGCTGCATCGGGATACAGATCCAAGAGCTTGTCATAGATACGTGTTGAACGAAGGCGGTCAGCCAGCAAAGGTTTTCGTGCTTTGGCGGGTTTGATGAGAGGCTGCCCTGGCGGCGGTCCGGCGGTTTGGCTGACGGTTAACGCAACGGTTTTACGAGATGACTTGGAACGCTTGGGCATAGTTCACCGGCAAGCTATCTCGATCGTGGCGGCATGTTCGATCCGCTCGATCAGGTTGACAGCTTCCCATACATCACCAGCCGCGCAAATAATCCCGCCATCTTTACCAAGCGACACCACGGCAGACTGATTGAGTTCGGTTTTGAGTGTCACCTCATCGTCGGGATTAACGATTGCCAGTGCGGGCAAGCCGTGCAGCGCGATGGATGATGTGCCGTTGGTCATTCGGAGAAGTGCGAGCGTCATGGGAGGTGTGGCGTGAATCGATGCACGAACGGCGCCCAGTTCCTGCTCGGTGCCGACGGCTTGCCGTTCGACGCCGATCTGAAGGGCGATGCGGTGGGCACGCCAGAGCGACTCATCGAGCACGCGGTTTTCACCGAGTTCCATGCCGCCGATGTCCACGATACGCAGGTCTGATTCTTGCAGATCACCGCGGCGCCGGCCGGGTGGAGTGACCAGGAATCGCCGGCGGTGTACCTCAGCGCAGACAAATCCGCCGTCACCGACGATTAGACCCTTGAGCCAGAGCTGCCGTGCAGCTTCACAAACTTGTTGTCGGAGTACCATCTCATCCACGCGAAAGTTCCCTTCCCGAAGGCGTGGCGGTTGACGGGGTACAAGTGAAAGCAAAGGGTGATACCAATACCGCTGCGATCAGGCACACCGTCGCCATCCCTCCCATGCGAACATTGATCGAGTGCAGGCGATCAAAGTGCGACTTAGCTTCGTCCCGCTGAGCGACGGTTTGAGCTGGGTCGTACATTGTTTCACGGTAAGTCCATATTCGATGGCTGAGCACGAGCGTATCAACTCCGAAAATCAGAATCGGCAGTGCGATCAGTGCGATGCGAAGGAGATTGGCCGCACTACGTACACCGCCTGCTAGATAATCGGCAAAAACCGTGCATTGGACGATAATGCAAATCATCAAAACCGCGATACAGAGGCCCTGGATGACCGTCAGCGCTTTGAGAATGTTTCCCGTGATTCCCCCGGCGAGAATCCCCGACGCGCGATCACGCAGATCAGGATGATTGTAGCGAGCCAGACCTATTGTCGGCTCGTAGCTCTTGACGGTCTTGAAGGTAATTGCCGCTCCGACAGCGAGCATAATCATGCAGCCAAGCCAGAGTCCTAGAAATAACCAATAGATCCCCTGAGTAGCACGCAACGCGGTCTGGCCGGTCATTGGCGGCCCTCCCCGGAGTGAGAATGATCGGATTCACGGTGGGCACAGCACCCTTCGACAAAGGTAGTTCCTCGTTCCCAGATTTCACGTTTCCATATCGGTAACTCATGCTTTATGCGATCGATCAGATACCGACACGCAGTAAACGCTTCGCTGCGATGAGGTGTGCCGACCTGTATCACCACACTGGCCTGCCCCGGTGAAACAGCTCCTTGAGCATGGGCGATGCGAACGATACGACAATCCCATCGCCGCACCGCTTCCTGTGCCATTGCTTCCAGCAATCGCTCGGCCATCGGCGCATAAACCTCATATTCCAAACGAATCAATTCGCCATATTCTGCGTGGGTCTCGTGACGTGTACGACCTAAAAAAACCGCCTCGGCTCCGCAATCTGTTGGCCACGCCAACGAACGCGCATCAACCGGTCCCTCAATAAGTGTGGTTTCGATGAGAGGCGGGTTTCCCAGTACCTGTTCGCTCATGTGGTTATTGTAAGGCAAACAGCCTAATCGAGCAGTACCGCGTTTGGAGAGCTAGCTATTGCAATGGATGACGGGCGGTGTAGCAAAGGTTACTGAGGCAGATTTTCATGCGGTCAGGCCCCATTTTGGACCCGCTCGATGAACTTACGCAGGCGCTCGAAAGCTTCGAGAGGACTTAGATGGTTTACATCGATTTTGCGCAGGTCTTCGATCACCGGGTGATCGAGGTATTCGGTGAACAATGAAAGCTGCGCATCTTTGCGTTGCGAGTCCGGAGAGTGCGCTGCTTGATACGGATTTGCGGGTGATGGAACTACTTGGGGAGCACTGTGACTAATCGATAGTTGACCGAGAACCTCGTTGGCGCGATCGACCACCGTGCGGGGTAGGCCAGCAATCTTCGCAACGTGGATGCCGTAGCTGCGGTCGGTGCTGCCTGCGGCGATACGGTGGAGAAAAACAATCTGGTCCTGCCACTCCCTGACAGTGACGTGCAGGTTGGTCACATTCGGCAGACGCTCTGCCAGCGCGGTTAATTCGTGGTAGTGCGTCGCAAAAAGGGTGCGGCAGGAGCGACTAGCCAGATGTTCGGTGATCGCCCACGCCAGGGACAGGCCGTCGAGCGTACTCGTGCCGCGTCCTATTTCATCGAGGATCACCAGGCTGCGCGGTGAAGCATGATGGCAGATGTTGGAAGTCTCCGTCATTTCAACCATGAAAGTGGACTGTCCGGCATGTAGTTCATCGCTGGCGCCGATACGGGTAAAGATGCGGTCGCACAAGCCGATGGTCGCTTCCTCCGCAGGGACGAAGGAACCAGTCTGGGCCAGTAACGTGATCAACGCGGTCTGACGGATGTAGGTGGACTTGCCAGCCATGTTAGGCCCGGTGATCAGTGCCAGTGAATGCCATCGAGCGGAGGATAAAGATGACGTATTAAGAGAGGAGGATTCCTCGGAGCCGTTTGGAATTCGACTTGCACTATCGCTTCCGCTGCCAAGTTCAACATCGTTAGGTACAAATCGATCACCCAGTAATTCATCCAGTACGGGATGCCTGCCTGCCCGAATGGACAGCACCGGTTCGTTGGTGATGGCTGGTTTGACGTAACGATAACGGCGTGCCCGTCGAGCAAAGCAGACCAAGACATCCAATTCCGCCACCACAGCGGCAAAGGACTGCAACTCAGTGAGGTGATCCGCTGTCTTGGTACACAAACCGAAGAAAAGTTCGCCTTCACGTGCGATGGCCCGCTGCTCCGCTGACAACACTTTGCCCTCGAAGTCTTTCAGATCGGGAGTAATGAAGCGTTCCGCATTCTTGAGTGTCTGTTTGCGAGACCATTCGGGCGGAGCCTTATCACGATTGCTGGCTATTAATTCGATGTAGTAACCAAAAACCTTGTTGAATCCGACTTTCAATGACGAGATGCCGGTCGCTTCAATAAGCTGTTTCTGATACCCCGCCAGCCAGGTGTGGCTGTCGCGTTGGAGGACGCGATATTCGTCGAGTTGTGCATCATAGCCATCACGGATCAAGCCGCCTTCTCGCATGTGGTGAGGCGGGGAATCGATACAAGCCGTGGCGATGAGCTCCGTTAACCGAACAAGAGGCCCTGACACACTGGCTACTCGTCCGTAATAACCTCGCACAGAGGGTCGATCTGCAAGAAGTTCCGCGATTTTACTGGCCGGTTTGACACTTGAGCCCAGCGCAACCAGATCGCGCGGCGTTGCTCGTCCGACAGCGATTCTTCCGAGAATTCGTTCCACATCCTGCACCGTTTCGAGTGCTTGTCGCAGGTCTGTAAGAAACCGCTCATCCTCAACCAGTGTCGCGACAACCCGCTGTCTTTCCTCAATGAGAGATTGTTTCGCAAGTGGGTAGCACAGCCATTGCCGCAGTAACCGCTTGCCCATTGGTGTCGTGCAATCCTGCAACACTCCGAGGAGACTCCCCTCAGTTCCTCCGCTGCGGAGTGTTTGTTCGACCTCCAGACTGCGCAACGATGTCTGGTCAATGATGAGATGATCCGTGCGCGTGAATCGTTTAGGAGGTTGAAGGTGTGCAATGCGTCTGGAAGACTGACTGCTGGAAGTACCGGGGGTTCGTTGCGTTTCGAGCAGGTAATGAATGATCGCCGACGCCGGCCCAAGCACTGGATCGTCATCATCAAGACCAAAGCCCGCCAGGGATGCCACCTGAAATTGTTGACGGAGTATCTCTGCCGCTTCGCGCTGACGAAAATGCCATCCGGGCCGACCTGTCGCGGCACAACCGACTCGTTCGACCAGGTTCCTGATCCGTGTGGGCGGCTGACCATCGGCAGACTCGACGTAAAGCAGCTCACGAGGGTGGATGCGTGCTAACTCATCTGCGATTTCCTCGACATTGATCGTCGTCAGGGTGAATGATCCGGTACTCAACTCCGCCCAGGCGATTGAGACCGCCGGGCCGTCATCGCCAGGGTGGAACGTGATCGCTGCCAGCGGATTTTCTTTGCCCTCTTCGAGCAGTGCTTCATCGGTCAGAGTGCCGGGAGTGATGACCCGTGTGACTTCCCGTTTCACCACACCCTTGGCCAGTGCGGCATCTTCCATTTGTTCGCAGACCGCCACGCGATGACCAGCCTGAATCATCCGTCGCAGGTAGCCCTCAACAGCGTGAAAGGGTACGCCCGCCATGGGAACGCCTTCGGTTCTGCTTGTGAGCGTAATGCCCAGAACTCGATGGGCCAGCAAAGCGTCATCGAAGAACATTTCATAAAAATCCCCCATGCGGAAAAAAAGAACGCATTGAGGATGCTGCTTTTTGAATGCGTGATACTGCCGCATCGCAGGCGTATTGCCGTCTGACGGACTTGTGTTGGCTTTACTGGAATCAGCCATTGTGGAGGAAACTCTAACCGATCCGTGTTGCAGTGGGTTACCGTTTGCATCGTGAAGATGAATGAAAGCCTGCCGTATTCACCACGTTGGGCTTGACATGTAGAGGGAGTTGAAACCGCGAAGTCTATAATCGTGGTCGTGACTCAGTTGTTTGATACCATCGCGATGTCTGGCTCGACATCCAGCCAGCGGTATGCACAAGTCGCGCTGGAGCAGGGTATTGATTCCTCCTCAACAGGACTTACCTACTCGATCCCGGAATCCCTGTCTGATATCGCTGTCGGCGACCGGGTCATCGTTCCGCTGGGACGTAGGAATGAACAGGTCAGCGGATTTGTTGTTGAACTGACCCATCACTCCGATATTGCCCACGTAAAGTCCATCGTTGGACGTGACACTCACAGCATTTCCTTAACACCTGACCTGGTGGAACTGGCGCGGTGGATCAGCAATTACTACTGCTGTCCGCTGGGGATGGTTTTTTCCACCATGCTGCCCGCAGCGGTGAAACGCGGCACGGGCCTGATCACTCAATTATGGGTTCGCAGAAAGCCGGATATTCCAGCGGAAATAACTAGCAAAAAGGCTGGCCATTCCAAACTTCAGATCGCGGTTCTGGCTGTGCTCGACACGATGGAGAAGGAAGGCAGGACGTGGGGTGAAATCAAGCGAGTAGCCGATCTGGCTGGTGCGCGGAGCGTTGCGCCGGTTAAGCAACTCATCGCCAAGGGGTACCTTGAGTCCAGGCAGACACGGGAGATTCATGCGGATTGGGGCGAGGAAGCACCTCGTCTGGAGAGCGCGAGACCGAATCACGTGTTGACGTCGTCCCAGGCTCACGCCATTCAGAAGCTCGCTGCCAGCGTGCATCAGGGCTTTTCTGTTCACCTGCTCCACGGGGCTACGGGTAGCGGCAAGACGGAGGTATATCTCCGTGTGATCGAGCATCTCCTTCAGGAATACGGCAAGGCGAATAGTGCAGGTAGGAAGGACTCTGAAAATTCACAACCGGGAGCGATCGTACTGGTGCCGGAGATTGCGCTGACACCGCAGACCGCAGATCGGTTTGTGGGGCGATTTCCAGATGTGGCGGTACTTCATTCGGGCCTCAGCGGCGCGCAACGTCATGAGGAATGGCGACGAATCCGTGAAGGTCGTGCCCGCATCGTCGTTGGTGCGCGATCAGCTATTTTCGCACCACTGCCGAACCTGGGTGTCATCATCGTTGATGAAGAACATGAAAGCTCATTCAAACAGGACCAGTTGCCCCGGTATCACGCGCGCGACGTGGCGGTCAAACGCGGTCAACTGCTGAACATTCCAGTTGTCCTGGGTTCCGCCACTCCAAGTCTGGAGAGTTATTACAACGTCACCGTTCGTGGAAGCTATCACCTGCTCGAACTGCCCGATCGGGTGGCGGGGTTGAAACTTCCTGCAGTCGAAATCATCGACATGGGGCAGGAGCGGAGAAAGCGGCAGGGTGTCCACCTGATGAGTTTGCGCCTCGAACAGGCCCTTCAGACGACAATCGATGAAGGCGGTCAGGCGATGCTGATGCTGAATCGGCGCGGCTATGCGAATTACCTCGCATGCCCCGACCACCGATGCGGTTGGATGATGGGATGCAAATACTGTGATGCGATGATGGTGTATCACAAGGACGCCCGCCTTCCAGTTGGCGGACTGGTTCGCTGTCACCACTGTGAAGCGGAACAACTCCTGCCGCCAACCTGTCCAAATTGCGGCAGAAGGGTTACAACTTTCGGTCTGGGAACTCAGCGCGTCGAAGAGGAATTACAACGAAAACTCCCCAGTGTGCGATTCATCCGAATGGATTCGGACGCGATGCGCACCGGAAAGGATTATCAACGCAGTCTTGAGGCATTTCGGAATCAGAAAGTGGATGTGCTGCTGGGCACTCAGATGATTGCCAAGGGGCTTGATTTCCCAAACGTCCGACTCGTCGGCGTCATCAGCGGAGACACGTCCCTGCATCTGCCGGACTTCCGTGCAAGCGAACGAACCTTTCAACTGATCGCTCAGGTCGCAGGTCGAGCTGGACGTGGTGATGCCGCCACCCCCGGCCTGGTCATCGTGCAGACATTCAAACCTGATGACGCGGTGATCGGATTGGCGAGTCGTCACGATTACGTTGGGTTTGCGAAACGAGAGATTGCACTCCGAAAAGAAGTCAACCTTCCTCCTTGTTCACGCATGGCGAGGATCGTCGTCCGTAATACCAATCAAGTAACCTGTCACGCTGAGGTAAAGAAACTCGCCGACCAGCTTGCTGCCGCCAATCAAGCCCAGGGAAATCACGTTCGCATTCGTGGTCCGATGCCTTGTCCGATTGCGAGGATAGCCGACCATTTCCGTCAGCAGATTGAGCTGTTTGCTCCTGATGCTGCGACGATGCAGCGGCTTCTTACAGCGGTGCGCAATGCCAAGGCACTGCGATCCGACAATAAAATGGCGGTGGATGTTGATCCCGTTTCGCTGCTGTGAAAGAGGAGGCCGGATGCGGCGATGCGTTCGTCTTTTGTCCTGGCAGAAGCTATTGCATGTATGTGCTGCGCCGGCAGCTCATCCGGGAATCTCAGGCTGCTCCTCATCACCGAAAATCGCCCGCCCAACCCGGACGATATTGGCCCCTTCCTGAATGGCGACTTCATAATCGCCCGTCATACCCATCGACAGGATGTTGAACTCCGGCCCACCCACCTTCGCGGAGCGAATCTCGTGAAAGAGCTCAGCAGTTCGGGCGAAGATCGGCCGAGCTTCCTCAGGATTGTCCAAATGAGGAGCCATCGTCATCAGGCCGCGGAGTTTGAGGTGCATCATCGTGTCGATCTGCTCCGCCAGATGAATCACAGCCGGGGCCGCGACGCCCGATTTGCTCGCTTCGCCGCTGATGTTGACCTGAATGAGAATCTCGATGGTTCGTTCACCGCGGGCGCCGAGATTATGTAATTCCTCAGCCAGACGCAGACTGTCAACGCTATGAATCAGATGCACCAAGGGGACGACCTGCTTGACCTTGTTGCGCTGCAGGTGGCCGATCATGTGCCAGCGAACTTTGGCGGGTACTGCATCCGATTTCTCGCCACGGGCTGAGGGTGTCCCAAGTGTGCGCCGGCGTGCGAGAAACTCATCAAGCGTAGCAACACGCTGTTGAAGATGCTGCACTCGATTCTCACCCAGGTCCACGTGCCCCATCTCGACAAGTGTGCGAATTTGATCGGGGCTGGCTGTCTTAGTCACCGCCACGAGAGCGACATCGCTGGGTCGCCGCCCGGAGCGTTCTGCCGCGCGGGCGATGTTGTCCATCACCTTGCGATAGGCATCCTTGAGCTGAGCGGGTCCGGAGATCCTGATTGGTGCCATGAATTCAGGATAGGAGGGCAGTAGGAAAGTGCAAGGGGCGGAGGCAGGATGTTTTCTGTTACCCCGTCAGGTACCGGGGGTGGAGGCGAGGCGTTTACGCTTGCGGATCTTCCAGACGACAAACGAAATGACCAGCGCAATGGCCACCGCTCCCACGAGTAATTGTGCCTGACCCGCGAGGTGTTTTACCTTTGCTATCTGGTGACCGCCGAAATAGGCGACCAATACCAGAGCCGGCACGCTGATGATGGCAGCAGTGCCGTCGAAGGTGAGCATTTTCCAGAATGGAATCTTGAAAACCCCTGCTGAAAAAAATACAGGAGCACGCAGCCCCGGAAGGAAACGTGCGACAAAAAGCGTCTTACCTCCGTGATTGTGGAAAGCGAGTTGTGCTTTCTGGAGTCGGTCTTGTGTGAGGTAGCGGCGCAGGAGTTTAAGACGTGGTAAATGGTGGCCGTATTTTCGTCCCATGTAGTAAATCAGACAATCCGCACCAAGCACCGCAATGAAGGTCGCTGGCAGCATGTACCAGAGGTCCACGCCGGCACCGTGTGACTCAGGAAGATCACCCAGATAGCAGAGATAACCAGCAGCGAGCAGCGGAATGTCTTCCGGGATTGGAAGCCCCAAACCGCTGATAAGAAGCAACGCCAGCAGCGCGATTGCCATGGAGTGCGCTACGGCAGGATTCGTCAGGTACTGGAAGAGCAGGTCCATGGGGGAGGAAATTGTAGCGAAATCAAAGCATGTATCGGACGCGGCCACGCAGCCGAGTCATCTTGAATCGTCGGCCAACTCAAGCGTGTCGCTTAACCCACTCCAAAGCTGCCTCACGAGAGGTCAGCTCTCCTTCCAATTGTCGATCGTACACGCGATCCAACAATGTCTTAAACGATGGTCCCGGTCGAAATCCCAAGGCTACCAGTTCGTCTCCGGTAATCCATGGCGGCGGGGCAATACCGGACTGCTTCAAAGCAGGTATCTCATCATTGATACGGCTCAATAAGCTGTGTAGGTCGAATTTTGTCGCTGCTGCTTTTATCAGGGTGTGAATAGGCGACCAAGCTGGATGAGCCAGAAGTCTCTTTTTCTGGGCAATGGTTGACGTTTCCCATTGAAGTGCTGTTGGTAAGTACCGAAATATCGCTATCAACGCATCTCGATCATCGTTGCTCAGACACAAAGCGTTACGCCATCGCTGGATAATGCTATTTGCTCTCGTCTGACAGAAATCAGCCAGGGTGACTGATGTCGTTGGGTGAGTTGCTGTTACATGGCGATCAATCTTCCACGCCGCCAGGACAACGGGGTACGGCGAATCTTGCAACTCCGCGACGGTAGTCAATTTTGTAGCGGGTAAGTGCGGTTCGGTTAGAACGGCGGCGTCCAGCGACAGAGCTTCTATCAAACCAATAGCTCGTGCGGGCATCGTTGGTCGCTCAGGCGTTCCGGGTGCGAGCATCCAGCGACATTCCTGACCGATACGCTCTCGGCTGATCAGTGCAAGTTTGTCAGCGGAGCGACGAATGGCATTTTCGGAATCAGGGTCTATGGTCAATCCCAGCCTTGCTGTGAACCGGATCGCACGGAGCATGCGCAGGTAGTCCTCGGAGAATCGCGCATCAGCATCTCCAATGGCGCGGAGGATCTTATTGCGCAGGTCTGCCTGACCGCCGACGTAATCAATAATCGCTTGTGCAGGATCTTCTGCGAATGGATCTTCAAACAGGCCGTTGATTGTGAAATCTCTCCGCTGAGCATCGTGTCGAGCATCAGTGAAAAAGACTTCGTTTGGTCGTCGTCCGTCTTCGTATGCGCCTTCTCCGCGAAACGTAGCTACTTCTATATCGTGACCGCGCAAGTGTACGAGAACCACACCGAAAGCCTCACCCACATAACGCGACTTGCGGAACAATTCCCTGACTTGCTGCGGACGGGCATCGGACGCAACGTCATAGTCTTTCGGATCGAGTCCGAGCAGACGATCACGCACGCATCCGCCAGCGAAGTAGGCCGTGTGCCCCGCATCGCGGAGTACGCGGACGACTGATGTGGCAGCATCGCAGGCAGGAGAAGTCATGGGTGTGATTGTAAATCCACCGTGGCTAAAGCGTGCTCAGCATTACGGAGACAACTCGGCCATCAGAGTGTCGCCAGCAGTTCAAGTGCTCGCTTGGCTGCCTGATCGATGGGGACCAGTTCCGCCTTCGGCTGGGTTCGAGCTTTGATCTCAACCTGACCGTTGGCAAGCGTTTTCTCGCCCAATGTGATTCGTACGGGGAACCCGATTAGATCAGCGTCCTTGAACTTGACCCCCGGCCGTTCGTCTCGGTCATCGATGATTACGTCAGGGTGAAAAAACGCCCGTGGTTGCGTGGGCGATCGTTCATGTGCCAGTTGAGCAGCGATCCGCTCGGCAACCTCTTTTGCTTGTCCCTCGTAACGGATCGGCGTGATGCAGATCTGGAAGGGTGCGATGGATGACGGCCAGACGATCCCGTTCTCATCATTGCCGCCCTCGCGTTCGATGGCACTGGCGAGAATACGATTTACGCCAATACCGTAGCAGCCCATAATCAGGTGAATACGGGTGTTGTCTGGCAGAAGTGTGGTCACATTCATAGCACGGGTGTACTTGTCACCGAGCTTGAAAACGTGACCAATCTCGATGCCCTTGGTCGTCTTGAGTACGCCGCCGTCATTCCGAGGCGACGGGTCGCCGGCGACGGCGTTGCGAATGTCAGCAATTTTCATCCGCCATGAATCTTCTCCTAGTGGATCCAGAACATCTCGCTTCCAATGAAAGTGTTTGACGTGATGGTCAACCTTGTTCCCGCCGGTAGCCCAGAATTGGTCCACTGCGGCATCGGGATCAATAACTAGTTGAGTAAAAGAATTGGATACCGCCAGTTGAGGGCCGACAAAGCCGACAGGGAAGTTAAGGCTTTCAAAGAGTGATCGAGTATCCCATAGTGTGACCCTTTGCCCTGATTCACGGTTGATATGTTGTTGAATTTTTCCCTCGTTCAACTCGTGGTCGCCTCGCACGACACAGCAGACGACCCACCATTGCAAGGATGTTGAAGGCGCGAGGTCCGACGGGGTACGCGGGGGGGTGATTCGGCCTTCACCATAGGCAACCTTGCGGCTGAACTCTTCCAAATTAGAGGTATCACCTACCGCCGCGATGCGCAGCAGCGTTTTGAGCATATTTTTTGCTTTAACCTTCAGGAACTTACCCACGTCTTCAATAGTCGCGCAGTTTGGAGTATGAATTTTTTCAAGGTCACCCGAAGGTGGGGCAGCCGGTGTGCTGACAAACTGATCCCCAGCAATGCTGCTCATTAGTGATGCCGAAACACCCCGCCGGCCGATTTCCGCTTTCTCAACATTGGCTGCATAGTTTCCCTTATCGCTCTCAAGAATCGTGTCTTCACCCGTCGGACTGGGAACCATGAATTCATGTGATGCGCTGCCGCCGATCGGTCCGCTCTCGGCTTCAACAACCCGGTAGGGCAGGCCGCAGCGCTTGAAGATTCTTTCGTAGGCAGCGTACTGCTTTTCGTAAACCTCGTTAAGGCCGCCCGGTCCATCCACAGAGGTGTGGAATGAATATGCGTCCTTCATCTGAAATTCACGAGAACGCAGCACCCCGAATCGAGGGCGGAACTCATCGCGGAACTTGGTCTGAATCTGGTATAGAGTCAGCGGGAGTTGCTTGTAGCTTTCGATATGTGCGCCGACGATCTCAGTGACGACTTCCTCGTGGGTTGGCCCTAGTGCCTGTTCGCGTCCGTGTCGGTCTTTGAAACGAAACAGGTTGTCGCCATAGGCGACATCCCTGCCGGTAGATCGGAACAGATCGAGTGGAATGAGCGTCGGCATCAGTAGCTCGACGGCACCGGCAGTCTCCATTTCCTCACGGATGATGGACATCGCCTTTTGCAGACTGCGAAGACCCAGGGGCAGGTAGTCGTAAACACCCGATCCAAGTTTGCGGATCAATCCCGCGCGGAGCATGAGTTGATGCGAAGGGACCTCGGCCTCTGCGGGAATCTGGCGAGCGGTAGGGATGAGCGTTTGTGTCCAGCGAGTGGCCATACGGGGTAGTCCTTAAAGTATCGAGCGGAGCAGTTTAGCGTGATCCCGCCTTTGACGGCAGATTCCATCAGTAGCCCACAAGTCAGCAGAGGTGCTAGAATCACTCCCATGCAAATCACGCGGGTTTTACCTGTTCTGGCTGTATTGGTGGTGCTGGGCGCAGCCGCTGGGTGCGAAAAGCCTCTTTTCCCCAAGGAAGCCCCGCGTTCGCCCTATGATCGTTATCTGATGCTTCGAGGCCAGCAGCGGTCACAAACCGTGGAAAATGCCTATGGTGGTGAGGTTCCTTCTATCCGTGACCGTCTGCGTCCTCTGGGCAGTCCATGACGAGCGTACGGGCAACGAAAACGCCTTGCGCAGAAAATTCTGGTCAGAGTTTCAAAGTCGCGTGTGAAGCGCGGCCGATAAAAAGTCCCGGTGACACGGCTTGGTTCGTCGCCGTTTCATCCGCCATTCCCGGCCACCTGTGCATCGAGTTTTAATCATGGCTGTGTCCAACCGTCGTACCGTCCTCGTGCTCGCGTTGCTGGTCGTTTCTATGACCATTGCCAGTGGTGCGCTACTGGTCCTGGAACCCCGTCCAGCTACCGGTGTCTATCCGATCTCACTCAATGTGGTGGATCGTCAGACTGACTTGGCAAACGGTCTCTTCGACACCACCCCGTCACCTGATCCACATGCCTGGACAGCGATCGTCATCCATCAGAGTGGCGCAGCAGGGGGATCGGCTGAGACACTGGGTCAGACTCATCAAAAACTCGGACTCGGTGGGTTGGGATACCACTTTGTGCTGGGTAACGGCCACGGGGCTCCGGATGGCCAGATCGTGGCGGGATTCCGCTGGACAAGCCAGCAGCGAGGAGCCTTCCCCGGCGGATCGGTGGACCCGCTTGGTCGCCGTACCATCTCGATCTGCCTCATTGGAGAGGCCAAATCTCCCCCGACACCTATGCAACTCCGCCAGCTTGTCTGGTTGGTCCAACAGCTACAGGCCAAGTTCGGTATCTCTGCTGACCACGTACTGACACCACGTACTATCTCCGGCTCCAATGATGGCTCGGCATTTCCTTCGGCGGCATTTCGGCAGCAACTCTACACAACGTCTGCTCCCTGACCGGTTCAGGTTATTACTTCTCTTACATTTCCAGAATACCGAGTACCCTGTTGATTGATTCAGATTCAGTCGCAGCGGTGACCAGCCGATAATTTTCCGCTGTCGATGATTGTTACCGTGCGATGAGGCGGTTAATATAGCGGCATACATGCCGGTGCTTGCCCGGCCCCGTTATCGCAAGAGTTGTCTGAGAGAAAGTTTGCCTTTGTCAATGTCGCGGCTCCACGAGATCCTTGGATACGAGGTTCTGGGCACGCTTGGTCACGGCGCGCGCAGTACCATTTATGCGGTTAAAGACCGCGATAATAGTGTCTATGCGCTCAAAAAGGTCGTGCGAACCTCGCCCAGTGACCAGCGATTTTTAGATCAAGCGATCTCCGAGCACGAGATCGCGCAGAAGTTCAGTCATCACACCCTTCGCAAGAGTTTTAAACTCATTCGTCAACGAGCAATTCTGCGCGTCAGTGAAATTTACGTGCTGATGGAAATGGTTGATGGATTCACCATGGAGCAGCACAAGACGCTGAGCATGGTTGAATTGGTCCAACTCTGCCAGCAGGTTGCTGTGGGGCTAGGTGAAATGCACAAGGCAGGGGTAGTTCATGCGGATATCAAACCGAATAATATTTTGGTAACTGATCGGCAGTCCATCAAAATCATTGACTTTGGTCAGAGCTGCGAGATCGGAACTGTCAAAAAGCGTATTCAGGGCACGCCTGACTACATCGCACCTGAGCAGGTTATGCGACGACCGATCACGCCTCAGACGGATGTCTTTAATCTCGGTGCAACACTCTATTGGCTGTTCACTGGCAAACATATTCCCACTTTGATACCCAAAGGTTCACCCGGCGCGATCAAACTCGTCGAGGAACAAAAATTGATCCCGCCTAAGGAAATCAATCCCGACGTTACCCCCGCGCTATCCATGTTGGTGATGAATTGTCTGGAGACCGATCCTCGCATGAGACCTGAAAGCATGCCGCTGGTCCACGACCGTCTGGGGCTGGCACTGGCGCAACTCCAACGCGATGAGCTTGCCGGTACCCGTCGACGCGCGATGGTATAGGTCCAGCACCCAGGATGGTTTTCTCAACAGGGCCGCGTCGCCGTCGCAACGATACCCCATCCGTGCCGTATCTCATCGCTACAATGCCGCACTTTCCTTGACGCTGGATACAGCATGCCATTAGCCTTCCAACAGTGCATTGATCCCGACTGCCGTGCGACTTTTGGTGTGGATGAGATCCACGTCTCATGCCCTGTCTGCTCCAAGTCGGGTAAGCAGTCGCTCCTTGATATTCAGTATGACTGGGAGCATCTCTCCCGACCCAGGAATTTCGGGTTTTTCGAACATCGCTGGTCCACCAAAGGTGAGAGCGGCGAAGGCGCGCTCGATTTCTCCGGCGTGTGGCGTTTTCGTGAACTCATGCCGTTTTTTCGCCATGAACAGGACATCGTGACCGTCGGAGAGGGACGGACAAATCTCCAGGATGCGGTACTCTTGGCACCGCATATTGGGCTGGATTACGCTCGTGGAGGTAAGGTCTTCCTCCAATATGAGGGGCTTAATCCTTCGGGGTCATTCAAAGACAATGGCATGACGGCTGCCTTTACTCATGCCCGCATGGTCGGTGCCACTCGAGTTGCCTGTGCATCCACTGGCAACACCTCGGCCAGTCTTGCCATGTTTGCTTCGCTTTCGAAAATGACCGGCATCGTCTTTATCGGCTCGGGAAAAATTGCCTACGGCAAACTGTCGCAGGCTTTGGAATATGGTGCGCGGACTCTTCAGATCCAGGGCGACTTCGACGCATGTCTCCGTCGCGTCCGACAAATCACTGTCGAACGAACAGACCTGGGCATCTACCTGATGAACAGCGTAAATCCGTTCCGTCTCGAAGGACAAAAAAGCATCATGTACCGCGTCCTCGAAGCGTTGAACTGGGAAGTGCCGGATTGGATCGTCGTTCCCGGCGGTAATTTGGGAAATTGTTCCGCGTTCGGGAAAGCGTTTTCTGAACTCAAGAAACTCGGGTTGGTAAAACGCATTCCGCGGTTAGCGGTTATTAACGCGGCTGGTGCCAATACTCTTTACGAGCTTTACACCAATCGCGGACTTCGATGGAACGGCGGACGGTACGACCAACAGATGGTCCGAGATTTTTATGCCCGAATGGACTCCTCGGACATGCACGCGCACACGATCGCCAGTGCCATTGAAATTGGCCGACCGGTGAATCTGCCCAAGGCGTTGCGGGCACTGGATGAGATGAACGGTGTTGTGCGCCAGGTTGATGATGAAACAATTTTGGAACACAAAGCGATGGTGGGGCGGTTTGGATTCGGCTGTGAACCCGCCAGTGCAGCCTCAGTCGCTGGTGCGCACCTGCTGATTGAGGAAGGAATCATCGGCAAGACTGATCGCGTCGTCTGCATTCTCACAGGACACGTTCTGAAGGATCCCGACGCCACCGTCAAATATCACACAGGCATCGATGTAAAAAGCGTGCAGGAAACAGCTCCACGTCATGACCCCAAAGGAAAAATGGCCTGCCGCCCCATTCCGGTGCCCGACGATCTCAATGCGATCATTGCTGCGATAACCCAATAACAACCACTGGAGCCATGGCCTCTTCAGTCCAGAGGATAGACGCCAAACAAAATGGGTAGCTGTACGATCTCGTAGGGTTGTAGATATCAATACCAGACAAACGGAAATTTCTCGGGTGCGACCGGCGGATCGTTGTAATTATCTTTCATTACTGATCCATGGCCATCGGCGTAAATGATGTTGGCACGTGTGAGGGAGCTGTGTGGTGCAGCCGGGTTGTAGGTTAAGCCTGAGGTGCCCCATACGCCGCCATGCTTCCAGGCGGTGTCGGTATGGTTCTCGTTCATACCGAAGTTTACATTTTCACCGATATAAAAAATTTTGGATTCGTTTGATTTTCGCGTCCACTCTCGACGGGGGTAAAAACCCTGATTAACGCTGGCATTGTGATACCACACGAAAGAGCCAGCGTTCATGTTGATGTGATAGTTGCTCAAGTAATACACCGGCGGATAAGTGACGTTGGTTCCTGCAGCATTAGGAGTAGTGTCTTGCCAGAGCCACAACAGTCGGCGGCGAGTGGCAGGATCCAGATTTGCGGGCCGATTTGCTTCCGTACTGTTTTGCGGTGCGTAGCCTTCAGGACAGCGAAGAATTGAAGAACGGGAGTGTTTCTCCAGCGAGGTGTAGATATTGGGTAGCCCGGTCGTATTGAGGCGGAAGCCGCTGCTAAGATAATTTTTATCAATCAGCATGTGACCCCAATGCTCATAGTTCCAACCGAACCAGGGATTCCCAACATCTACATATTCACCGGGAGTCGGGCCGGTAGGTCGATGGTTGTACCACCATGCCGGGAGTAATGCGTTCTCATCCGCACGAAAAGAACCCGCGAGGGTATAGACCTGCCGTTGATTACTTCTGCAGATCACGAATCGGGCATTGTCCCGTGCAGCAGCAAGTGCTGGAAGCAGCAACGCCACCAGCAGTGCGATAATTGAAATCACCACGAGAAGTTCAACGAGTGTGAATGCGATGTTTCGTCGAAAGCGTGACATGTCCGAAGTC
This sequence comes from Phycisphaeraceae bacterium, assembly GCA_020851465.1. Classification (NCBI taxonomy): domain Bacteria; kingdom Pseudomonadati; phylum Planctomycetota; class Phycisphaerae; order Phycisphaerales; family Phycisphaeraceae; species Phycisphaeraceae bacterium. The sequence goes on from JADZCR010000006.1 coordinate 143,542, forward strand.
CGACTTGACGCTGTGACGTGGAACAAAGAGACCACCGAATAATATCGACATATCAGGGGTTTGAGCAGAGCGAGATACCAAAAAACTAAGACAAAAAAATAAATAACCACCCTGCGGCGAGTCCGCTGGTTAATAAAGTAATTAACAACCTAGCATTAGCGAAAAATATTTAGTTAACCGTCAACGGAATCATTACAGCGATTGATGTATTTTTTGTGGGAAATTGACTTGAGATATGACGGATTGAGATGTCGGTTGATTTCAGTCTATGAGGCTGCTGTTTTTCAGTTACTTTCGAAGTCAGGGGATTACTCATCGAATAAAAAACCCGCCTGGATCAGCGGGTTTCCAAATCGATCAGTGAGTTTTAGTCGCTTTATGCGGCCTTTACTTTTTTCAGAGCATTGAATCGCGTAGTGAGCCTGCTCTTGTAACGCGAAGCGGTATTCTTGTGCAACGTGCCAGTGGACGCGATCTGATCAAGCAATTTGTAAATGGCCTTGAGTTCGGCGTCGGCCTTGCTTACGTCGCCATGCTGGACCGTGGCGCGGAAGGACTTGATCGCGGTTTTGATGCGGTTGGTGCGCCAACGATTGATAGCTTGGCGTTTGGCGTTCTGGCGAACTCGTTTCTTGGCAGAAAGTGTGTTGGGCATTGCGAACAGTCTCGTAGGGTTTCAGGGCTTATTCGAACGGAGTATTGTCACCTAAAATCGTCATGGTTGCAAATCGAACCGTACGTGCAACCTTTCAGTACCCCAACCTCAGCCATTCTCTGTCTTTGTTACTCTCATCCAATTCGTTGTTTTGCGGAAGCAGTTACACTTGACGTTTTCATGTGTATCCTGAAGATGCTTGATGAAATTCGGAACCTCGCTATGCCTATCCGCAACGAAGATATTATTGTCCTCAACCCCGCCCCCATTAGGGCGTCGGAGTCATCCTTCCTTCCCGAAGTGATCGCTGGCCTGGGTACCACGCTCAAACACATGATGGGTTCGATTGGTCGTGGCAAGCGCAACAAAGTGATGGAATACCCCGAGGAGCGGCGGGAGAACATCTCTGTCGAAGAAGGCGGTCTCTATCGTGGAAATTATCGAGGAGTCCATCGGCTTAACCGGGATGAGGATGGCCGAGTCAAGTGTGTCGCCTGCTTCATGTGCCAGACCGCCTGCCCCGCGCACTGCATCCATATCGAGGGTGCGGAATCTCCCTGGGATGATCGGGAAAAGTATCCGGTTAAGTTTGACCTTGATGAACTGCGATGTATCTACTGCGGCATGTGTGAGATGGCTTGCCCGGTCGATGCGATCGAGCTGACTCCTGTCTATGACATCGTCGGCCTCACCCGATCGGAAATGATTTTCGATAAAGAGAAACTGCTCACGGTGTACGACCAGACGATTCAAGACAAGCCGATGTGAATCGCTGTGTCCGTAAGGAAAAACCACCTGTAGCCGAATGCCGCCATGCTGTCAGTCTGTCTTGGGATAACCAGGGCGGTGGTGACGCTGCGTCCGAGCGGTTCACGACCCGGCGGTGACTTTTGTTGTGCTATTGTGCCAACTAGAGTCGAGGACCGTATCTGGCGTGTGGCGTGAAATCAGTGGGACGATTCCTCGCAGCATCAAGCTCTGTGCAGGCGATGAGGGGTGCTCAATTCCAGTAGCGAGATTCGATAAAAGTTTTTTTCACCCGTTGACGCAAAAACTCGTCAATCAATATGCGATACGGGAAAACCTGCTGAAAACAAAGGAGAGAAATCAGTACGATGGCCGCAACGGTTTCGAAATGTATTGAAAACAGATTGCTAAGGCATTTTCGATGAATCATTCTCAAGATGGCAGCACATTGCTTGGACACTGGCCCCTGAAAGGCGATTGCCGTGATCATTCGGGGAACAGCTTGCATGGAATTAACCGTGGAGTTCAGCTTGATTCCAGCGTGTTTGACGGACGCGGAGCGCATATCGAAATATCTCATGTCAACCAGCTGAATCTTGGGAAGCGAGATTTCACCTTGGCTGCATGGGTTTGGACCCACGAACACCCAGATGACATCGTGGGTGATGTGTTTGATAAGTTTGATCCAGCGCGGCGACGAGGGTTGACGTTTTCAATCGGAGCCAGCTCAGGCGGTTACCAAGGTCCCGGCAGTGATCGTCAGGTTCACTTTGGAATTGATGATGCGAAGTCAGGTGAATGGCGCGATTGCGGCAGGCCGAACCCGTCCAGTAATTACATAAGCAACTCGCTCACGGTTTTTGATGGCGATCTCTATGCCGCCACGACTGATGCGACGGACGACGCTCATCGTCGTCGTGTTTATCGATATGCGGGAGGTCAGAACTGGATTGACTGTGGGCAAGTCGGTTCAGGCAAGGCCACGGGGGTTGGCCCGTTACTCGTTCACGAAGGCTCTCTTTACGCTGTCACGTGGACATATGATTGGACTCGTGTTCGTTCAGGTGACTACACCCCTGGACGGCTGTATCGCTACGAGGGCGGTGAACGCTGGACTGACTGCGGCGAGGCCGGCAGCAACCTTACCAATACCTGTGCCGTCAGCTTTGTTGGACAAATTTACGTAGGTGGGGGGCCGTTAAAGCCTGGCGTGTATGTGCGCGATCGTGATGGCGCCTGGCGCGCCAGCATCAACTTCAGCCATGAAGGCCCGCGTCGTTGTTATCCGCATGCGATGACTCGATTCAACGGCCGACTTTATGTTGGCTATCCCGGCGTGTACGCATTTGATTCCGACAAATGGGAATTTGTCGGATTCCCCGCGGGTGGTGCCCATGAAATATTTCAAACACACGCGCTGCATGTTCATCAGGGAAGACTCTGTGCAGGTACATGGCCCGATGGCAAAGTGGCTGTGCATCACGGCGGAGAAAAGTGGGAGGAAATAGGTCGTGTCGGTATCGACGGTACGGAAGTTTGCGCGCTGGTGGTTTACAACGGAATGCTATACGGCGGTTCCATCCCGCGTGCCGAGGTTTGTCGATACGACGGCAAGGCGGAGTGGACCTCGCTTGTCAGGTTGTACTCGCCTGAGGGATGGATTCCATCGCCGCCTCCCCGCGCCTTGACTGACGCCGGCCCCAGTCGTGCGGAACTCAACGAGTGGACTCGAGTAACGTGCTTGACCGTACATGACGGCAAACTTTTTGCGGGGGTCGCCAGTTGCACCAGTTCAGCACTCGATGCTCCTTGCGATGTTCGCGGTCGTGTATTCAGCATGGAGGCAGGTCGGTGCGCATCCTATGGAAAAGATATTGGTCCAGGTTGGAAACATCTGACAGCCGTCCGTCGAGATCAGCGGTTAGAGGTTTATCTTGACGGCAAACTTGCTGCGAAATCTTCCGTATTTTCATCAAATGAGTTTGATCTGACGAACGAGTGTCCCCTGAGGATCGGTATGGGGCAGACCGATTCATTCCATGGCTGCATCCGTGACGCAAGGCTTTACGATGGGGCACTGTCACCCGACACGATTCGTCAGATCGCTTCACAATCGGCAGTAAGCACATGACTCGACATGACGGTGAATATCAGTTCGGACGAAAACATCTGTCGCCGAACATGTTTCACCGCTTTGTGAATGACTGAGAAATATCTTTGTTAAATTCGTGGTCTTGCCGATCATCGAAGTTTCCATCCTCGGCTGTGCTTCATATACTGAGGAAATGCCGCGGAGGGGCAGAGATGGAGTGCGGCGATAACTAACGGAGCCACGACTATGCCGACTGCACGCCGGGCCCGGATTTTTTTACTGGCTACGCTTCTTTTAATTTCGCTTGCTGGAGAGCTCTTTGCGCGACGCGCTGTCGTTTACCGTAAGGACGGCAACCCGCTCGAAGGTGAGGTCATCAAGGACGACGCTGGCGGTGTGACAATTATGATTGCCGGTATCGAGACCCCCATTCCACGAGACCAGATAGACCGAGTGGAGTACAAAGCCAGCGTTGCTGAGCAATACCAGCAGCGCCGCAAGGCAATTGCCGACGACAACGTGATTGATCGCCTTGCTCTGGCGGACTGGCTGGTGGAGCAGCAGGCCTACGAGTTGGCTAAATCAGAATTGGCTGACCTTCCGAAGCATTCACCCAATGAGGATCAGAAGCGCAAGATCAACCTGCTCAACCGTTACATCGATGAGCAGCTCAAGCTGGCCGCGAACAGTTCAGCCGCGGCTGCCGGTACTGTCTCCGCAGGAAAATCAGCATCACGTCCCAGCGGTCAAAAGGAAGAGGATTCAAAACTCCTCAATGACGATCAAGTCAACTGGATACGAATCATGGAGGTCGATGAGGTCCGTGAAAAACCTCCAGTGACTATTCCCAGAGAAGTGATTGATCAGTTCCTTCGCGATTATTCCGATGTGGATGGCGTCCCCAGAGGGCGTGAGGATCAGGTCAAGTTCCGCAATCTCAAGGGCTGGCAACAGCTCCACGTCATATTCGAGGCTGATGCCAAGCCGCTTTATGACAAAATCAAAATCGAAAAAGATCCACAGCTGATTCAGGACTTTCGCAAAGACGTTTACAAGCCCTATGTCATGACCTATTGCGGCGCTCCAACGTGCCATGGCAGTGACAAGACGGGTGAAATGTTTCTATTCCGTAAGCGGATGGATGACACCGCTACGCTGTACACCAATTACTACATTCTCCATAGCTGGAATGACGATCGCGGATACGTTCTGGATTTCTTCAAACCAGAGTCTTCTTATCTGCTTCAATACGGGTTACCGCAGGACGCAGCGGCCTATCGCCATCCAGAGGTTCCCGGTTGGAAGCCGGCATTTAGAAACCGCGACGATGCGCGTTACCGTACGGTTTACAACTGGATTAACAGCTTCGGGGGTACGCGGCGTAAGTACCCGTTTCAATACACTCCCCCCAAATTTAAGAAGGCGGGAACTCCAGCAACGCAGCCGGATGCTGCGAAATCTTCGACTCCGGGTCAGCGTAGTTCGACTCCGTCCCCGAAAAAATAACGAAATTCTCGATTTGGACGAATGGGTATCCAGCTTTTCAGGTAAATACAGGAATCATCAAGGGAGTATGGCTGGCTTTCCCACAACCGCGCCTTCCCTCGGAGCCTTGCTTCGTGTATCTTTTCGATTCCGACTGTTCACGGAAAACTCTCGTCATACCACGACTTAAAGGGGATAGCGCGTGCGATCGACATGGCTGACTACCCTCGCGCCTCTGGCGCTTGTTACCGCGACGTTTACATTGCCGCTGATTGGTTGCTCCGATCAGGATGCGGTACGACGGGCGGAAGACCGTAAGAAATTTGATGCGGCGCTGGCCAAGCTCCAGATGGCGGATATGGGCTTTGTCCCCCAGGCGTCGATAGCTCAGACGCCGAACTATCAGGACTATCGTCAGGGCAAGCTCGACGAAGCAGCAGTCGATCTCACGAAAATCACAGATGATCCGACCGCGTCACCATCGGATCGTGATATCGCTTGTCGTCTGCTTGCCGACACTTATACATCTAAGGCTCGTTATTTCACTCGTCACGCTATCGCGAATTGGAGCAAACTCGCTAACGACTCGAGCAAGCTGCTTGCGATGTTGACCTCTGTTGATCGGGCGAACTCTCGCGCTGGTGAACTCTCAGGCGACAATATCGCGCCACTGCTGGCCTCGCTTGAAAAGGATAAAAGCGAGAACGACCGGACCCTTCAGGATTTCGACAAGTCCGCGGCAGAGCTGGGGCCGCAGGTTGACAAACTCAAAGATCAGATTGCCAAACTTCAGGCCGCCAGTGATCAATCACTCGCAAAGTCACGTGAGCTTTACGACCAGGGGTTCACCGCCAAGGGGGATGAGCAGTTCAAACTTTACGAGGCGTCCGCCAATGCGCAGCGTGAAAGTACGGCTGCCGAAGCGAAGCGGCGCACACTTGCTGTGCAGCTTGAGCTTGTTTCAGCCGAGCTAGCGATCGCCAATAAGCAGCGGGATATGCGGACGAAGACCGGTCAGGCTTATAGCGAGCAGATTCAGGCTGCGGAGAATCGTCAGAGCGGAGTCCGTAAACTTCAGGATGATGCGATCAGCCAGCAGAAGCAGACAATCGAGGATTTGGAGAAAGAGCTAGGCAAGATCGAAGAATCTTACGTGCGAGATGTAGAGTCAAAGTTTGGAGCTGCTGCAGAGCAGGTGAAGCAGGCGATTGCGCTGATCGATCCGGTGGCTAAAGCTGCATCTGGAACAGAACAGAAACAACTTCAACTCGACCTGCTTTCAAAATACACGACGCTGGCCAATATCCAGGCTCAGCACGCTGTAGCTGCGTCGGGTTATGCGAATGTGATCGAAATCCTCGCCAGTCAATCGGAACGATTGATGCCCGGCCGGGCGACGATCGGTACAGTGAAGGAACGGATCACCAAACAGCGTGACGAGGTATTTGACGAGGCCATCAACGCCATCAGCGGTGGTTCGGGACTGGCCGCACAACTGATGCCCGCCGATGCCGCTGCCGACGATCCCATCCTCATCGCTGCCCAGACGCAGCGTGACCTGCTCGATCGGGCCTCACAGTTGGTCAATCAACTCCGCACCCCTGCGAAAAAGGGTGATTGATCAGTAAGTTACGACCTACTGCGTACCGCGGGTGAGCCAGATCACGTTTGCGTTAATGGCGCATCTGAATGCTCGCCAGTGCGGTTGGTACGTCCTGAGCAAATTCGAAAATTTTGTCCAGACCGGTGGTCAGGAAAACAGCCCAGATCGTATCGCTTGGTGCAGCCATCCGAAGTTGCGCATCACGGTCGAGGGTCAATTTTCGCAAGCGAAGCAGTTGCGAGAGATTGGTACTGTTGACCTGCTTGACGCTCGACAGATCGAGCACAATATCGGGCATACGGGCTGAGGCGCGGCTTTGTGTGATCGCCATTGAAAGGTCTTCGGATAGTGCCGGCTCGTCGGAGAGTTTGACTACCCATATACGATCGGACCATTGCTGAATCGGCATGCGACCCCTTTTGCCCGGTGGGTTAAGTGCGATAACAGGATAACATGCAGCTCAGTAATTCGTCCTATCTATAATTTTTCATGACGTGGGAGAGGGATCAGCCGCGGCAGCTTCGCCTTCCGAATCGGAGCCGTCGTCCGTAATTCGCGCTACGCCTGTCAGGGAATCACCAGCATCGAGATTGATGACTTTGACTCCTTGTGCAGCGCGTCCGGTCTGTCGCACAGTGTTTGCGTTGATACGAACGATCATGCCGCCCGTACTGATCAGCATGAGATCGTCTGATGGTTCGACAGCCAGCAGTGCGACGAGTTCGCCGTTCTTGTCGGTAAGGTCGATTCCTTTGCGTCCCTTGCCTCCACGACTTTGGACGCGGGTTGTGCCGTCTTCCTGCTGTACGAGGTACTCCAGGAGAGGGGTGCGTTTACCGAAGCCTTTGGTTGTGACAGCAAGCAGATCACGGGAATCCTGCGCATTGCAGCACACCAGTCCGACAACGGCATCGTTTTCCGCCAGATCAATACCTCTTACGCCGCTGGCACTGCGGCCCATCGCTCGTGCGTCATCCTCATGAAACCGAATCGCCACCCCGTGTCTGGTACCCAGAAGAATGTGGTCCTGTCCGCTGGTGTGCGTGACCCCGACGATGGAGTCGCCCTCGCGCAGGGTGATGGCAATGATGCCGCTGCGATTGACGTTACGGTAATCCTTCAGGGCGGTTCGTTTGACCGTGCCGTTGGCTGTGGCAAAGAGCAGGAAGCTTTCCTCCCGCTCAAAATCCTCGATAGGCATGAATTTCCGGACTTGTTCGCCTTCCTTGATTTCCAGCAGGTTGACGATAGAGCGGCCGCGACTGGTCCGAGCACCCTCCGGAATGTCATACACCTTGATTTTGAAAACTCTGCCGGTGTCGGTGAAGCAGAGGAGATCGTCGTGTGTTGAAGCAACGAAGACTTGTTCGGTGAAGTCTCCATCTTTCGCATCTGCACCGATGACCCCTTTACCGCCGCGTCCTTGCGTGCGGTACTGGTCGGCGGGCAGTCGCTTCACATAGCCCTGGTGGGTAATCGTTACGACGACACGCTCGACAGGCGTGAGGGCAGCCATATCGAACTCTTCGATCTCCTCGCCGAATTGTGTGCGGCGAGGGTCGGCATATTTGGCACGCAGATCGGTGACCTCCTGACGAATGATCGCGAGCACCTTGGCGGGATCGGCGAGGATGGATTCGTACTCCTCAATCTGGGCCAGTAATTTCGTATAGTCAGCGACCAGCGTTTCGATCGCCAGCCCGACGAGTTGGATGAGCTGGAGGCGACCGATACCTTCCGCCTGCACACGCGAGAGCCGTGCATCCTGTGAGGCGGAAAGTGCCTTGAACCGCTCAGGGATCTGCGGGGCATACGCATGATTGGGAGGAATACGAAATCCTCGCGCCATCAGTTTTTCAATGGCTTCATCGCGAGTCCGACTTTCGCGGATCAGTTTAATGACAGCGTCGATATCACACACCGCGTAGATCAACCCTTCGATGCGGTGTGCCTCCTGCTGCGCCTGTCGCAGACGATAGGCTGTCCGTCTCCGAATAATCTCAATGCGGTGGTCGATGTAGAGCTGGATGAGGGCTTTGAGTCCCAGTGTGCGTGGCTGGCCGCGAACCAGTGCGATATTGATGATGCTGAAATTGCTTTGGAGCGGAGTAAGTTCATAAAGCTGGTTTTCAACGACGATGGGATCCGCTCCCTTTTTCAGCTCGATGACCAGCCGCATACCACTGCGATTGGATGACTCATCCACCACGTTGGCGATGTCGGTGATGCGATCTTCACGGACACACTCCTTGATCTTCTGGATAACCGCATCGTTTTTGCTTACCTGGTAGGGAAGCTGTGTGACGACGATGAGATTGCGTCCGTTTCGAGATTCTTCGTGATGGATTTTGGCTCGGATGGTGACACGGCCTCGTCCGGTGTCGTATGCCTCGATGATTCCGCGCCGACCGTGTATCGTGCCGCCGGTGGGGAAATCCGGGCCGGGTACGATTTTGATCAAGTCGGCAAGATGAATTTCGGGGTTATCAATCACGGCGACGATGGCATCGCAGATTTCGCCAAGGTTGTGCGGAGGCAGACTCGCAGCCATACCGACGGCAATGCCCATGCCGCCGTTAACCAGCAGGTTAGGAAACTTACTCGGCAGTACGGTTGGCTCCTGAAGCCGGCCGTCATAGTTTTCCTTGAAGTCAACGGTGTCGAGATCAAGGTCGTCGAGCATGTCGGCCGCGGGACCGGCCATGCGTGCCTCGGTGTAACGCATCGCGGCGGGCGGATCAGGATCGATTGAGCCGAAGTTGCCTTGCGGGTCAATAAGCGGGTGGCGCATTTTCCATGGCTGCGCCATGCCGACAAGCGTGGGATAGATGACAGCTTCACCGTGTGGGTGATAGTTACCCGAAGTATCGCCACAGATTTTGGCACACTTGATGTGCTTGCGACCGGGGCGAAGGTTGAGATCGTTCATCGCAACGAGGATGCGTCGCTGTGAAGGCTTTAATCCGTCGCGAGCGTCGGGTAGGGCACGATCCACGATCGTGCTCATGGCATAAGTGAGGTAACTCTCAGCGAGTTCCTGATCGATAGCCAGATCCACAATGCGACCGACAGGCGGCAGGGCATCGTCGCCGTTGACCGCTGCGGAAGGATTTTTTGAATCACCTGCTGGAGGCACGGGAGCGTTATCAGATGTATTTTCAGCCATAGCGAATGCGGCCTCCTGCCGCCGGAATTTCAAGGTTTTCAACAGGGGGTTTTGAGTCGTAAATTATAGCTGATTTACCGTCTGTAAGCGAGATGTTCTGGAACCGTAAAACCTCGAATTTCTCCGGCATTTGGGGGTATCAGTGTGGGGTCTTGAGCAGGGTGGCCGCCGCGTCGATATCATGCTTCCCCCACACCCACGCCTTAACTCTAATTCTGAAGTGGAACCATGGAAGCAGGCATCGTCGGTCTCCCAAACGTCGGTAAGTCCACGCTCTTTAACGCGCTGACCGCGGCAGGGGCGCTGGCTGCGAACTATCCCTTTGCCACGATCGAGCCGAATGTCGGCGTCGTGCCGGTACCCGATGCACGGCTGGCCACGATTAACAGTTTGATGGCAACCGAAAAGGTGATTCCTGCTGCGCTGCGGCTCATTGACATCGCAGGTATCGTCCGCGGTGCAAGCAAGGGTGAAGGCTTGGGAAACAAGTTCCTCTCGCATATTCGTAATGTGGACGCAATCCTTCACGTGGTCCGCTGTTTTGAGGGTGCTCCAGGTACCGCCGCGGGTGATATCACCCATGTTGAAGGCAGTGTTGATCCGATCCGTGATATCGAAACGATTGATATCGAATTGATGCTCGCGGACCTTCAGAGTGTTGAGGGTTCTCTTGATAAAGCCAAACGACTTGCGAAGTCGGGTGATAAAGAGGCGAAGCTACGAGCGGACGTTCTGGAACGATGCTTCACGACTCTTTCCGAAGGAAAACCAATCCGCACCATTGTCGAAAAAGGCAAAGATGATGACGCGGCAAAAATGCTCAAATCCCTGGGCTTAATTACGAGTAAATCGGTGCTCTATGTTGCAAATGTGGATGAGACCGATCTGCATGGCGAAGGCCCCCTGGTCATGAAGGTTCGTGAACGCGCCAAAGCCGAGGGCGGCCACGTGGTTCCCGTTTGTGCGAAACTCGAAAGTGAGCTGGCGGAGTTGGACGCCAAAGACCGTCAGGAAATGCTTGAAAGCGTGGGATTGACGGAGCCTGCTCTATCGTCGCTGGCCCGCGAAGCATACAAGCTGCTGGGTCTTCAAAGTTATTTCACCGCAGGACCAAAAGAGATTCGGGCGTGGACGATCCCCGTCGGCGCGACAGCTCCGCAGGCTGCGGGTGTGATTCACACCGACTTTGAGCGGGGATTTATCCGTGCGGAAATTTATAGCGTCAGTGATCTGGAACAATACAAGAGTGAGGCAGCAATCAAAGCTGCGGGCAAGCTGCGGGTGGAAGGTAAGGCTTATGTCATGCGCGATGGTGATGTATGTCACTTCCTGTTTAACGTCTGACGTGATGCGACGTTGCTGCTTTATTTTTTGAAAGCAATCACCGTTTGAGTAGTTTTTCCCGGTCCAGCATGACCTTGAGAGTCAGTGTGATTAGTTCGATCTGCGTTTCATCAAGGTTGTTGTAAAAAGGCAATGCGATCGTTCGCTGGCTGATCGACTCAGCAATGGGGAACATGCCGGGAGTAAAACCAAACTGCTGACGGTAGAACGGTTGGAGGTGGATGCAGGGGAAGTAATTAGCTGCGCCGATGTCGTGACGTCGAAGTCCGTCGATAATGCGATCCCGCTCAACCTGGCCGTACAAATCAAACAGCCGCACAACAAACACAAACCAGCTTGATCCCTCGCAATTAGGGTCGATACCCATATTCGGCAGTATCAGCTCAGGAAAATCCATGAGCCGCTGCATATAAAGCCCCGCGACACGGCAACGCGCAGCAAGCATCTGATCGAGACGCTCCATCTGTGCGATACCCAGTGCACAGTTGATCTCGCTCAGGCGATAGTTGTAACCCAGTCGTTCATGGGCAAGCCATGACCCCGTGCGGGTGTCATGCGGATTAGCGCTTGTAGATTTACTCGGCCCAAGCATGTCTCCTCGCCCCTGATTGCGGTAGCTGCGGCAGAGGTCGGCAATCTTGTCATCATCAGTGACGATCATGCCACCTTCACCGGTGGTGATTTGCTTGTTGGGGTAAAAGCCAAACACTCCCACACGGCCGAATGATCCGATCGGACGGCCCATGTGCATCCCGCCAAGTCCTTCGCAGCAGTCTTCGATTAACGGAATCTCGTGTTTGCCCGCAATCTGCGCCAGTCGGTCCATGTGTGTTGGATTGCCGAAGACTTCGACCCCGATGATGGCCTTAGTCTGAGGCGTGATGGCTGCTTCAACCTTGGTGGGATCCATGTTCAGGCTGCGCGGGTCGATATCAACAAATACCGGCTTGGCGCCAACGAAGAGGATGCAGTTGGCAGAGGCAACGAAGGAGAACGGCGTGGTGATGACTTCGTCACCGGGTCCGATTCCCAGAGACAGCAACGCCAGGTGGAGGCCCGCAGTACCCGAACTGACAGCGATAGCGTGGCGGCGTTTGGTTCGGTCAGCCAGCAGTTCCTCAAAACGAGCCTGCCGTGGGCCGATGCTCAACCGACCTGAACGTAAAGTATTAACCACTGCATCGATTTCGGTGCTGGTGATATCGGGCTGACTAAGGGGAATCGAGCTCATCCGTGAGTACTCCGCGGGCAATGCGATTCGTGATCTTCCATGATCATTTTCGGCCAGCCCGGTAAAACGACTTGGGAAATGCCGCTCACTGGCTCAGGATTTAATTGACGCCAAGGCGGTTCGCGTCTGTTTAGTGATCTTGAGGTACGTCCATGCAGCCTGGAGCCGTACGGAATCCTGCCGGATCCCGCCGCCGCGCACGACCAGCGAGAGGCCTTGTAATTGATCGGGTGTGAGTTTGGCCCCGCCTTTAGCCAGTACCACCAGAGCAAGATTGTTGGTGTTGAGATCGGAAAACGGCGGCAGCCCCGCGATGACGTCAGCCGGCGTGCCTTTATCCGAGCGAACCAACCCCACCAGAATGACCTGTGCCAGAACGGAGTCGGTATGAGGATCTTCAAGGATTGGCCGTAGTGCTTTTACCGCTGCTGGAGTGTCCAACTCGACGAGAAGGCGTGTCGCCATGACGGCTTCATCCAGCCGCTCCGCTCGACCGCGTGCCGGCTCCGGCCCCGCAGCCTGCACGATTGCGGGCAGAATTGCCAGAGCGTCTTCCTTGCTGGCGAACCGGCGCAGATGAGAAATGATCCAGATATTGCTTAATGAATGCCCCAGTTTTATCAGTGCAATAGTCGGCTCGACGACCGACTGCTTACTTGCGATTGCACGTCCGACCAAACCCATCTGTTTGATGAGTACATCATCACTGGTGGTCAGCGTGTTGAATACAGAGGCATCAATCCACGTGGAAAGTTGCAGGGCAATGACAGCGAGTCGGACTTTTTGAGCGGCGCTATCGGTTGATTGAAACTGTCGTCGCCATAGATCGTCCGCACCCGGTGATTTGAATCGCATCGCGGTTCGGAGGGCAATAAGCCCAAGCTTAGCGCCGACATTGGGTTCGTTGGCTACACGCATCGCCCAAGGCGCGATGCGGTCATACTCATACCGCAAGGCTGCCTGGAGAAGCATCTCGCGTACCGCATCACGGCGAGAATCAGTTGAGCTGTCAATATTCATCAGCTCGTTGGCAGCATTTGTATCACCCAACTGCGTGAGCAGCAGCAGCGCCATTCCTTTGCGGCCGATATTGTCGGACTTAGCTGCTTCCTGGAGAAAGTCGGTGTTGCTGATCAGCTTTTTCTGTACGAGTTGTTGGGCGACGACGACCTTCACGCCGTTATCGAGGCCGGGCCACTCAACGAGTTTTTTCGCCTGCTCGTCAGACAGGATTTCGCTGTCCATCGCAGCACTGATGACCTCAGCCTGAAGCGCCGGATTTTTAATGTCTGATACGCGGACCAGGTCGAGTTCCTTATTTTCACTGCATTCAGCGAGGCCGAGTAACCCGTGGATTTTCAGCGTGGGATGTTCGGATTGACTCAGTTCACTGAAGAATGGTTCGAGTTCGGGATCAGCCAGTTGGCGCAATGCACGGAGTAAATCGTTGTGTCGGCCGTCGCGTGTGACCATCATGCTTTCTTTGAGCAAAAAGACGGCGGAATCAAGTGTCTCAGCCGCCTCGGTCTTAGATGTGTCAGCAAAAACATTTCCGTTCAAGAGCGGAAAGATCAGCGTGAGCAGTAGGAGAGAAAACCGCGGAAATTTAGTTCTCATAAGAAGCGCAGTTTACCAGAGGTGTTGAGTCTTGGTGACATAAATCTCAGGGTTTTAATGGAGAATAAGTTTCGATCAGCAAATGATGGTCGCTGCAGCATTACCCGTACTGATGAGACGTACTCATGTGTTGACGTTTTGACCCTCAGCCTCATGGATGCGACCATACTCGGCTCGATGCCTTACGAACGTACCAATATCCACCGCTTGGCTGCGTACACCCCCGGCGAGCAGCCGACCGATCTTCACGTGGTGAAGCTCAACACCAACGAGAACCCCTATCCTCCTGCGCCGGCTGTGCTGGAGGCTATCCGATCTGTCACCGGGGAATCGCTGCGACGCTATCCGCCGCCGAATGCGGATCGCTTCCGTAAAGCAGCGGCATCGCTCCACGGAGTCAGCGAGGAGCAAGTCGTCGCTACCAACGGCGGCGATGAACTACTGCGTCTCATGGTGACTGCGTTCTGTGTTCCAAAAGGAGAAAGCGAAGGAGTACCCGCTTCCGTCCGCGACACGGAGGTATCGCCTTCACGACAGGGAAACGCGGCTGCTTCACGTGGAGGTGTCGGTGTTGCAGAGCCGAGTTACTCGCTATATCAGGTGCTTGCAGCGATTCAAGACACGCCGTTGACACGTGTGCCGCTCAACGATGACTGGTCACTGTCTGCGGATTTCGCAGATCGACTTAATGCAGCAGGTTGCCGATTGGCGATGGTAGTGAACCCGCACGCGCCATCGGGATATCTCGAGCCACTTGAAAAAATCGAATCCATCGCCAGAACGTTTCAGGGTGTACTGCTGGTCGATGAAGCGTATGTAAACTTTTCGACACGCGATGCGCTGCCTTTGCTCGACCCGGCTCGCGGCTTGGATAACGTCCTGCTGCTGCGTACGCTGAGCAAGGGTTACTCCTTGGCGGGGTTGCGATTCGGCTATGGACTTGGTTCCGCAAAGCTCGTCGCTGCGATCAACAAGGTCAAAGACAGCTATCCAACCGATGTGTTAGCTCAGGCGGCTGCTGTCGCAGCTTTAGGCGAGCAGGCTGCGGCGAAAAAAACGTGGCAGGCTGTAATCTCGGAACGCTCTCGGATGACTGGGGAGCTGACTCGGCGTGGTTATCGGGTCTATCCAAGCGAGTCGAATTTCATCCTTGTCGTCCCTCCAGCGCATCTCAGAGCTGGTGACACCTACGAATCCCTCAAGCGCAGAGCGATCTTAGTGCGATATTTTGACCAGGACCGTTTGCAAGACAAATTGCGGGTTACCATCGGTACGCCCGCGGAGAATGACGCTCTGCTGAAGGCGTTGGACTCAATGTAAATGCGTCTTGATTTGTATTCGACCTCGAAACCTTAACTTTCGATTATCTCATGCCCCGTACTGCCGAAATCTCACGCAAGACCAAAGAGACGGAAATCTCAGTCTCGCTTAACCTCGATCCCAAGTCCGCGGGAGATTATTCCAACAAGACGGGTGTGGGCTTCTTCGACCACATGCTTGACCACATCGCCCGTCACGGGCGATTGGGTTTGAAAATCACAGCCAAAGGGGATTACCACATCGACGACCATCACACGGTGGAAGATGTCGGCATCGCACTGGGACAGGCATTGGATCAAGCTCTGGGAGATAAGAAAGGCATTGAACGCTACGGATTCGCCAGCGTACCTATGGACGAAACGCTGGCTCGCGTCACCATCGATCTGTCAGGCCGCGCCGCGTTGGTTTTCGATGGATTGACCGGCAGTGGAAAAATCGGCACGTTTGATGTGCAGCTTGTGCGTGAGTTCCTCACTGCTTTGTCCAACAGCGGCAAGTTCAATTGCCATGTCGAAGTCCCATACGGCAGCAATCTCCACCATGTCGCGGAAGCGATCTTTAAGGCGTTGGGACGTGCCTTGCGTCAGGCGGTCGCGGTGACGGGTACTGACATTCCCAGCACCAAAGGTGTTCTGTAATAGAACCTTGTAGGTAAGGTGTTCCATCACCTCACGCTGCGGGAGCATCCGGCTCTACCGTTAGGCCCAGTTCACGTTCGACGATCAGCATGTCTTCGCGACGGTTGATGCTCGTCCATGCCTTAGCGTGGGTTTCATGATTCAGATTGGCACAAACCACTCCCGGCCTGTCGGATAGCGCACGCGGTCCGAGTCCCGCACGAACAGCCGCTTCGATCAGAAGTTTGCCCGGCCAGCCGCGCCAAATGGAAGGGAGCGGCTCGACGTAGCCATCCGATGGCCCGCTGGTCCATTCGCCCATTACCGCGGTGCGATCCTTATCTTCCGCTAACAAGGCGGCATAACCTTGCAGGTGCTGTGGTTCAAGCAGGGGCATGTCCGCAGGGACAAAGGTGACGATGTCCTGCGGACGGGCACGGCTCAGAACGGCATACATTCCGTTGAGAGGTCCAAGATGCCTGACAGGATCTACGATGCGGTGATCAAAACACGCGATGCCGGGAAGCAGAATACGCTCATCCGGCGAAAGGCTGATCCACGCTTCCGCCTTGCCGGGAATTACCCTGCCCACCGCACCAATGAGCCTGCGAACCTGCCACGCCAGAATCGGTTCCCCGTCGATGTGAATGCGGAGTTTTGATGAGCCAAACCGGCTGCTTTGGCCGCCCGCGAGGATACACAGAATGTTTCGCGAGGGTTCATCCATGATTTGAGTCTATCGGATTGAGTGCGACTTTGATCACTTTCTTTCCTGCCATGCCGCTGATCCTACAATGCGCGCATGAGGATCGTGCTCATCGGCGACATCCACGCGTTCCGCCTCATGCACGCTCCATGGGATTTGGCTGGGAAAGCGATCGCGGGACAAACAAACGTCTGGCTGCGACGCCGTCGGGTTTTCGATCTTCGTCTCATGGGACCGGTGACCGAGCGGATTGAGCAGATACAGCCGGATCTCATTCTGCTCAGCGGAGATCTTACGTCGATCGCATCACGCCGCGAGTTTGAACACGTTGCGACGTTTTTGAAACCATTACGGGATCGCTACCGAGTCATCGGCATCCCCGGTAACCACGATCGGTACACGTTCACCGCGATGTTGACTCGTCGGATGGAGCGCGTTTTCCCCGGACTTGTTCCCGCGGCCTTTCCCGATCTGCGCCCGCTTACCGACCGATGGAAACTGCTCTGCATTGATTCTGCCGTTCCTCGCGTGGTTAACTCACGGGGGCGTGTCGGGACGCGCCAGTTGCGGAAGGTGCGAGAGATATTCGCCGCAATCGATCCGCTGGATGGTTTACTCATCCTGTGTCACTACACACTGGGGAAGCCTCCGGGACTGCCGGAATCTCCCAGCAGGCACCGGCTGGAAGATGAGGAGGAATTGCTCAACATTCTCGCGGAGTGTCCCAGTCGCATAATTTTTGTCCATGGTCACGTTCATCGTCCCTGGCTCTGGCACCGGCTTGAGCCATTGCTGAGACATGTGATGGACCTCAATGCTGGAGCACCGTGTCAGGTCGGCAGTGAATTCCCGTTCGGTCAGGGCTTCTGGGAAATTAATCTGGTATCGCCATCGACACGAGCCGACGGAGTGACATTCATTCATCACATCCCACAGCCGCCGGAGCGGGTATCACCTGAGTCGAGATATGTGAGCAGTGATCCCTTGCCGCCGATTTTGTGGGATACGGTACCCGTCGAGCCGATTGGAGGCCGCGCTGACTCCGCCGGAGTCGAAAGCACATGGAATTTTGGGGGTCAAATCACTATTCGATCTGGTCGATAACTAGGAGGTACGTAAACTCGACTCGGAACAGGGACGGATAGACAGGCCGGAGGGACAATCACATGTGCGGCATTGTGGCATACGTCGGTAATCGGAATGTCGGTCCACTTTTGATTGAAGGTTTGAAGCGACTGGAATACCGCGGGTATGACTCGTCAGGTGTGGCGATCATGACCAGGGACGGCATCCAGATTGGTAAAGCGGTAGGGCGGGTCAGTGTCCTTGAAGAGTTGCTCGAACGCACTGGCGGGGAATCGACATTTGCGGGACACCTTGGCATCGCCCACACTCGCTGGGCGACGCATGGCCCGCCAACAGAGGCGAACGCCCATCCCCACACCGGCCGTACTAAACAAAATCACACGGTCGCGGTCGTTCACAACGGCATCATCGAAAACTACGCAACCCTGAAAAAGTATCTCACCGAGAAGGGGCACGTATTCACCTCGCAGACCGATACCGAAGTCATATCAAAACTCATCGCTGAGCTTTACGAAGGTGATCTGGAAAAAGCGACACAAGCGGCACTGCGGGAGATTACAGGCGCTTACGCGATAGCGGTAATCACTGATAACGAACCACATACGCTGATCTGCGCACGCAAAGGTTCACCATTGATTATCGGCATCGCAGAGCAGAGCTATGTCGTGGCTTCCGATGCTTCAGCCATCGTTTCACACACGACGCAGGTCATTACGCTCGATGATTACCAGGTAGCGAAACTCTGCGCCGGCCCGACGGACAAACACAGTCCCAGTGGAGGGCCTTGGTCAGTCGAGTTCAAGACAACAACGATCGACAATGTAAGGGTTACCCGACAGATTCAGGAGCTTGAGCTTGATCTCCAGCAGATCGAATTGGGCATTTACCCGCACTACATGCTCAAGGAAATCATGGAGCAGCCGGAATCAATGCGCAACTGTCTGCGCGGCAGGATTGACCGACGTGAATCGCGTGTGGTGCTCGGTGGGTTGAACAAGTTCACGCGCGATCTCGTTCGCGCCAAGCGGTTTCTCCTCACCGGTCAGGGCACCGCCTATCACGCTGCCCGGATCGGAGAGTATTTGTTTGAAGACCTCGCAAAGGTTCCCGCCCGTGCGGAATATGCCAGCGAGTTTCGTTATCGCAACCCGATCATCGAAGACGGCTCCGTTGTGATTGCGGTAAGTCAGTCCGGCGAAACTGCCGACACATTGGCTGCCCTTCGTGAAGCCAAGGAACGCGGAGCGCTGGCACTGGGCGCGGTAAATGTCGTTGGCTCGACGATCTCACGCGAAACAGATGCAGGCGTGTACCTGCACGTCGGGCCGGAAATCGGCGTCGCATCCACCAAGGCTTTCGTAGGACAGGTTGCCGTTCTGACGCTGCTGGCGTTGTATATTGGCAAGAGGCGATATCTGGCCGATGAGGTGGTCAAAACCTATCTCGCTGATCTTGAAAAACTCCCGGAACATATCTCGCGTGTATTGGAGCAGAGTGACCACATCAAAAAGTGCGTCGAGCGTCATGTCCACCGTGACAACTGGCTGTTCCTTGGTCGCGGCTACAACTATCCCGTAGCTCTCGAAGGCGCGCTTAAACTCAAGGAGATCTCCTACATCCATGCCGAGGGGATGCCTGCCGCCGAGATGAAACATGGCCCGATTGCACTAATCGACGACGGCATGCCGGTGGTCTTTATCGCTCCGCAGGGTAGCCAGTACGACAAGGTTGTGTCGAATATCGAAGAGGTTCGCGCCCGTGGCGGGAAAGTGATTGCCGTCGCAACCGAGGGTGACACACACATCGAGAGGTATGCGGATTCAGTGGTTCACATCCCCGCAGTACCCGAAGCACTTCAGCCTCTTGTCAGTGTGATACCGTTGCAACTGGTCGCTTACCACGCGGCAGTTTTGCGCGGTCACGACGTGGATAAACCGCGCAACCTGGCCAAGAGCGTTACGGTCGAATGATTCACTGCTCGTCTGTGGCTCAAAATATCCGCGACCGACAGTTCACTTATTTTTACTTTGCAAACACGGCGGATATTTCATCCTTCCCTCAAACCCGCTGTTACAATGCCACAGCACACAGGGGAATCGTCATGCTACATCGCGTTGTCGTGTTGTTGATCGGTCTATTTACTGCGACCTCGTTGTCTGGTTGCGCCACGTGGGTGAATATCCCGCCTCATGCGGGTGATGCAGCAATCCACGATCCAAATGAAGAAACTGTGCGTCATGTTGAAGTTGCCGCTCTTCGTGCTGCGCTGGCGGATAAGCCTGCCGATCAGGATGTTCAGATCGTCCTTCCACCGGGTACGTTACCTCTCACCTATGACACGATTTTGCCGCGCATCAGCCCGTCAGCCATGTGGTCAAGCCGTGGTATATCCGAGGGCATGACCGTCGTGGAAGTAAAGGAAATCCGCATTCGCGGGTCGCAGGCTGCGGTAGATGTCATTCGGCCATGGGATTACAAGGTGCCGGAGTCGGGACGCCAACTCATGACCGTAGATATGGGGTGGGATCCGGTATCTAAGTGGCAGGTCAAGCGCGTGGTGTCGTGGCATACAAGCGTGGAGAAGGCGTTGCAGAAACGCCCGAACGGACCTGTCGAAATTCAACGCTAGAACTCGTCTTACTCATCAATCCCTGTCATCAGCGGATGTGCCCAAAGCACTGGGATTTTTGACGGAAATAGTCATTGATCTTTCTTTATGACCACCATAGCACTCAAATCCTGCACGACATCCTGGCCGCTCAGCGGCTTTGCGGACGAGGCAGGAGAAGCTTCGGATGTCCAGATCACTGTTATCAAGCGGGCGGGGTTCAGGCATATTGATCTCCGCGGGATCGATGGCCACAACATCTCACAGCTTCCGCTGAACAAGGCGGAAGATATTCAACGGAAACTCGCCGCTGCCAATATCAGTGTGGCGATGTTTGGCTCTCCGATTGGAAAAATCGACATCACGGATGACATGCAAATGGATCTTGCAAAGCTCACCCATCTGGGAAAGCTTTCCGAGATATTCAGCTGTAAAGCGGTACGGATATTCAGCTACTTCAATAAAACCAACCGGCCGTTAGCCGAATGGCAGAGTGAAAGTTTGACGCGGCTCAAAATGTTGCGAGAGCTTGCGGAAGAACTCGGTTTGGTGCTCTATCACGAGAATGAAAGCCACATCTTTGGTGACACGTCGAAAAATGTCCGAGTCATCGCCCGTGAAATTCGCGGAGATGCAAAGCCCGGCGAGGCTGGCGCATTTCGGATGATTTTCGATTTCGATAACTTCAACCGTACGGGTAAGGATGCATGGACAATCTGGCAGGAGCTGCGTGACTACACGGACGCATTCCACTTGAAAGACAGCGATGTAAGCGGCCAGCATGTTCCGGTTGGAGCAGGCGTGGGGCGAGTGCGCGAAATTCTGGCCGATGCGCTTTCGCGTCAATGGCATGGACCGCTCAGCCTTGAGCCGCATCTTCAGCATTCCGCAGCGGTCATAGCCACCGGCCCAAGCGGTCAGGCTAATCGCAAATATTCCGAAATGACTCCTGCCGATGTCTGGAACCTGGCCGCGGAGGCAGCCAAGCTGATCCTTGGGCAGATTAAAGCACCGGTTGTTTAATTCTCCAGCAGCTACGCGGCGATGATTAGGGCTGACTTCCGTCGGGAAACGGCTTATGCCTTCTTCAGTCGCTCCAGGCAAGTGTTCGATAATATGGGGACTCGTGCGTTACTCGTTCGATCAGGGAGTTTGCCCATGAAACCGTTGCCGTCTCGGTTTGTTTTGATGTTCGCTCTCTCCGTAACAGCCCTTTCACCGCTGGCCTTTGTTGCGCAGGACACGGCTCCCGCCGACAATGATGCGGCCACACAACCCGAAAATTCCTCATCCAGTGACTCTCGTTCAGCGGATGATGTGAAGAATGAGCTGGATGCTCAGCTCAAGAGCAATCCGATCATCGAACCGACTCGCCGTGCGCGGGATAATCGTTCGGGTGAGGGCACACCACCCAGTACCAAGGTTAATCTCGATCCGGCCGTTGTCGGTGTAGCGCCGAGCTTGTCGGGTGCAGGCGGTTCAACCGCGAAGCTCCGTCGAGAAGGGGAGTTCATCGTCAACCGTACAGCAAGGCTCGTCCGCGCAGCGAACGGGTCGCAGGTCACGATTGTTTTTGAATCGGAAAACAAAAGCTCACCCGAAAGCCCGCTGATCGTCTTGCCCAGCCAAACTCTTGAAAACCTTGAAGACGTGCTTCAGGAGCGAGGCGACAATACCCCCTTCGTTGCTTCAGGTGAAGTGACAACCTATCGCGGCGCGAACTACATCCTGCTGACCATGTGGACGCTGACTCACGACAAAGGCAATCTGCAAAAGTAGGACAGCGGAAAGCAATCAGCCGCTCTGTTGGTCAGCGGTCACCTCTGTGTTTATCGATTACCCACCGGGCCGTCCGCGGCAGCGAGGCTTTTCAACTCCTGAGAGGTCGTCAGGGCACGGATTCGCAAGCTGTATTTTCTCGACTCTCCCGGCTCGAGGTACTGCTCTGCCGTCGGGTGGTTATCCTTGGCTTTACCTAAGAGAGACCCTGAAAAAGGTTCGAGGCCGCAGACATACGCTCCAGCCGGCCCGTAATGCTGCCAGCAGGCCAGACGAGGCATAGCCTTGGTCGGGAATTGGAGCTCAACACCCAATCCCAGATTTTCATTGATCAAGCCGATCCGGGCTGCACCTCCGCGCTGCGGTTTAACATCGAGAATAACACCACGTTCGCCGCTTCCCGCGTGTTCGGGTAATACATCGGGCACACGTTTGAGGGCATTCATCTGAGCATCGCTGATTTTGCGGATGATGGAATCCCCGCTGCCGGGCACCTGCCAGTATTCACCTTTCCCGGCAAAAATCAGGCGCGTACCGCGATCCAGCAGCGGATAGCCGAAGTTGCAGTGATAGAGGTAGTGGTGAGCGGTGCGCACATCACCGCGGTTGAGCACTTCATCGTCAATGAAGATCTCCGACTCGCCGAGACGGGCGCGGATGAGTCGCCGTATTTCCAATACCGGCCCAAATACCTGTGCATCACGGATGATGAGCGAAAGCATCATGTCCTCGATGCCTCGATGCGGGTCGGGATTAATCATCATTTCGATGGCAGCGGGCATGTTGGAAAATCGACCGTGCAACGTGGTCTCGATCCCGTCTTCCACTCGCGGGCCGCCCATGTGCTCCGGACCGCAAGTCGTGACCAGTCCGCCTGCCCAACCTCGCAACCATGCCAAGCCGAAGTGATATGCGTGATTCGGCGCGACCAGTCCATTAGGCGAGAGATAGACGAGGCTGTGCTGGTTGAATTTGGCATCGACAATATCTCCGCCTCGGTCGAGTGCCACAGTGAAGCGCAATCCGCTGCCAGTGTCCACAAGGGCAACCCGTCCGCCATGCGGCGAACCGACGCCGGGGCCGTCGAGTGTCGCGGTACGTATTCCGCCGATCTGGTGGACGTACTCAAACTTGGAGGTATCGAAGCGCGAGGGAGAGGTGCGATGAGGCATAGTTTTCTCGTTGAGGGTGTGGGACATAGAATCTAGCATTGTTTGCCGATGAGGAAGTTGCAAGCTTTACCCATACACGCCGCCATTGGTAATCGAGGAGATTCCCATGCCTGTTTACGAATACGAATGTCAGAATTGCAAGAAGGTCACTGAGGTCATCCGCGCCATGCGTGATGCGGATAAACCGCAGGCATGCGAACACTGCGGCAGCGAAAAAACCAAGCGTGCCAAAAGTCTCGTCGCCACCACGGTCGGCGGTTCAGGAGAGCATGTCCATACGGGACCGGGTTGCGGCAGATGCGGAGACCCTCGCGGCTCATGCGGGATGTGACGACAATCGCCCTGAGCCAAAGATATTTTCCAGTTGCGGCGGTCCATCAGAACCGCATTCGACGGTTTTCCATTGACGATCCCGTTACTTTTCCGGTCATTTGGCCATGCACCGTCTCGAAGTCAAAACACAATCGCGCAGCCAGATGGTCGAGATCACCCAGAGCGTGCAGTCGCTGGTGTCCGGCACCCAGCTACATACCGGCTTAGCAACTGTGTACGTCCCGCACACCACCGCGGGCATCACCATCAACGAAAATGCTGATCCAGATGTCGTCCATGATTTCCTGAAGCAACTGGATGCGATGGTGCCCTGGGAGCAGCCTTTTTATCGTCATGGTGAAGGAAACAGTGCAGCTCACGTGAAGGCGTCGATGATGGGGTCAAGCGTGACGGTATTGATCGAAGCAGGCCGACTTCAACTCGGCCGCTGGCAGGGTATCTGGTTCTGCGAGTTCGATGGCCCACGCACGCGCGAGGTATGGGTTCGGACCGACAAGGACACCCGTTGATTTTTCAACAGCGCGCTGACGGAACCACACATGCTGCCGGTGGTATCACTCGATCAATTTCGTCATCGACTCATATTGCTGGAGGAGTGGCTCTGGTGTGAAGGGGCGAGCAAGCTCGGCCTGGCGCGGGCGGAACCCACACCTCAGAGAGTCGCTGAGCGGGTAGAGGCCTTATCCGATCTTTACACAACCGGCCGCGACACCATGCTTGGCGCGATAGATGATCCCGCCCACCTCGTAGCCAAGGTCATGTATTTCCTGATTTCTGACGCGTCGAAAGTGTTTCTGATTCTGCGCGAGCTTTACGAACGCTACGGCAGCAAACCTTACGACTTACTGCGTGTTGTCGATGTTGGCGCGGGTGTAGGAGCTACGTCGGCAGGGCTGCTTCTCTCTCTGGACCCTACGAAGGTTCAGGCAGTTCGTCTTCATGGATTCGATGCCGACGAGCGGGCTTTGCGAATGTGGAAGGTGATCGTTCGTGAAGTTGCGAAATTAGCCGGTATCGCTCTGGAGAGTGAATCGCAGGTGACAGACTTGACCCAATCCTCGGAAGTTTCAACAACATGGTCATTTGATCTGTGTCTGGCTCAGGCTGTGGTCAATGAGTTGCCGTTCGCCGCAGCGGAGGCGGATCGGCTTCGAACGGACTGGATACTGAATTGGGCGACACGAGGCCCGACCATCGTGATTGAGCCAGCCCTCCGAGAGACTACGAGGAAACTTCACGCCGCACGCGACAGGATTCTCGCCGATGGCCGTGCTGTCGTTCTGGCTCCGTGTCTTCATCAGGAACGTTGCCCGATGCTCGCAGCGGGTGACCGTGACTGGTGCCACGAGATGCGACAATGGAATCCAACGCCTCGCGTGGCCAAGGTTCAGGCTCTCACACGACGGCGCGATGAACGAACCAAATACTCCTTCATCGTGATGGTGCCCCGTCAGAATTCCCCTCCGCTCCATCCGTGGGAAGAGCTGTCAGGTCGTCTCGTGAGTGATGCGCTTAACAGCAAGGGCAAAATGGAACGCACCCTCTGCGACAGCGGGGGGCGGTTAGTGCCGCTGCGTCTGTTGGATAGGGATCGCACGCCGAACAATGAGTTGCTGGCCACCGCGGAACGTGGAACGCTCATTCAGATCAACAACACGTCTATGCCACGAGTCAGCCGCGAGGCAAGGGTGACTCCCGTCATCCGTGGCTGACGCTACTTTTCGTCGCTGATCTGAATGCTGTTGATCTTGTCACCCTGTTTGATTTTATTGACCACGTCCTGACCTTCGATCACTTCACCAAACACGCTGTGTTTATTATCCAGCCACGGCGTTGGTTCGTGCGTGATGAAAAACTGGCTGCCGTTGGTGTTGGGGCCGGCATTGGCCATCGAAAGGATGCCGGGTTTGTCATGCTTGAGCGATGGATGGAACTCATCCGCAAACTTATAACCCGGCCCGCCTCGTCCCGTACCTTCGGGGCAACCGCCTTGAATCATGAAGTTCGCGATGACGCGGTGGAAGACCAAGTCATCGTAAAAACCCTCGCCAGCTAGTTTTTCAAAGTTGGCGACGGTCTTGGGAACCTTGTCAGCGTGAAGCTTGACGCGGATTTTTCCCTTGGCGGTGTCGAAGGTGGCTACTTTCATGAGAGACTCCTCTAAAGGTGAGAAATCTTACCGAGTCCCAGCGGCGGCGTCATGGTACAGTGCAAATTTCAGCTGTGACATTGAAATACGAAGCCTGTCCTCGCCTGACATTGCCGACTTTACGATTGAGCTGCATCTTCAAATCGTGATCGTCGATTCGGTAAACTTAGTCATTTGTCACGGCAAATCGCGATTAAGGAAAGCACATGCTAGACCTGCACCTGACTGCTCCGATCGATCGGTGGGATGAAGCGATTCCGCTGGGTAACGGTCTGATGGGCACGCTGCTCTGGGGAGCGAAAAATCAAATCAAACTTTCGCTCGACCGCGGCGATATGTGGGATCTGCGTCCAATCCCCACGTTTGAGGAGCCGGATTGGAACTGGGCGACGCTCAAGCGGCTCGTCAAGGAGAAAAATCACGCGGAGATCGTGCGCCGGTTCGATGAGCCTTACAACGGTCCCTATCCGACGAAGATTCCCGCGGGCCGAATCGAGATTACACTCGGCAGAGGCGTTGGGCTGGAATCCTTCAACCTGGATTTGGCACGGGCAATCGGATCATCGAGATGGAAGGGTGGTGCTGCGCAAGTTTTTTGCAGCGCAACCGCCTCGGTAGGGATGGTGTTGCTGACGGGAAAGGGTGCTGCAGCCGCGAAAGTGCGGGTGGTACCGGCTGCCTTTGGCGGCAATGTCACCGTGGCACAGAAAAGTTCGCTACAGACCGGCGATCTGGCGGTACTCGGATACCCGCCGCCGGTTGTCGGTCGCTCAGGGACCGTTCAGTGGTCACTTCAGCGCAGCGTGGATTCGTTCGCGTTCGCCATCGTGGTCGCAACGCGCAATGTTGTCGGCGGCCTTCTTGTGGCGTACACCGTTACCTGCACAAATGACGGACCTGATCCCGTCGCCATCGGCAAGGCGCGCGTAGCGGACGCAGTTGCAGCCGGCTTCTCGAAAATGCTCCGTCCTCACGTTGCGTGGTGGAAAAAATTCTGGTCGCAATCCCGCGTCAAGCTTCCTGACAAGGCGATCCAGCAGCACTACGAGATCGTGCAGTATTTCTATGGCAGTGCGTCGCGTCGTGGTGCTCCACCGATGCCGCTGCAAGGTGTGTGGACTGCCGACGAAGGCAAGCTCCCGCCTTGGAAGGGGGATTATCACCACGATCTCAACACGCAATTGACCTATTGGGCGTATCTGCAATCCGGGCACTGGGAGGAGGGGTTGTGCTTCCTCGATTTTCTGTGGGATCTCTTGCCGCGAGGCCGAAAGTTTGCGAAGGAATTTTACGGCACCCCCGGAGCTATTTTGCCCGGGGTCGCAGCTCTGGACGGACAGCCGCTGGGTGGCTGGGCGCAGTACACGGTGGTCCCGATCAACTCCGCATGGCTGGCGCACGCCTTTTATCTGCACTGGCGTTACACGATGGACCAGGAGTTTCTCCGCAGCCGTGCTTATCCATGGTGTGCGGAGGTTGGTACCGCACTGGCTGCCATGCTCGAACCCGACGCAAACGAAAAACTCAAACTACCGCTCTCCGCTTCACCGGAAGTACACGACAACACGCTCAAGGCATGGATGACACCTAACACCACGTATGACTTGTCCCTGCTGCGCTGGCTTTTTGGAGCCTTGGTGGAAATGGCGCGGGAGATTGAGGACGATGCTGCTGCGACACACTGGAGCAACCTGCTTGCGCAGTTAGATGACTTTGCTGTGGCTGAGGATTGGGGCGGGCCGGCCCTGCGGTTGGCAGTTGATGAGTCCCTGACTGAGTCGCATCGGCACTTCTCGCAACTCATGCCGATTCATCCGCTGGGGACGTTGCACATCGAGGGCAGCGATCACGACCGCGCGGTCATCAAGGGGTCACTCACGCAGATCGACAGGCTCGGCAGCGGCTACTGGTGCGGTTACAGCTTTTCGTGGATGTCATGTATCGCCGCCCGTGCCGAACAAGCGGAAAAGTCACGAACCATGCTGGAAACCTACCTCAAGGCCTGCACTTCGAGGAATGGGTTTCATCTCAACGGTGATTACAAAAATCTCGGCGTGTCCGCGTTCAAGTATCGCCCATTCACGCTGGAAGGAAACTTTGCTGCAGCGCAGGCGGTTCATGAGATGCTGCTTCAAAGCTGGGGTGGAACGGTTCGCGTATTTCCGTGTGTCTCGGAAAGTTGGCGTGATGTTTCATTCGACAATCTTTGCGCGGAAGGTGCCATGCGAGTGTCAGCCGTACGACGCGATGGTAAGACTTCCTCGGTGCGAGTAACAGCACACGCAGATACGACGCTGCGGCTTCGTGATCCGTTTGTGGGAAACAAAGTGAAATGGAGTCAGCGCGGCGTAGCTCGCCAGGGAAGTGACTGGATTATCTCGCTGCGTGCCGGCCAGACTGTGGAAGCAATACGAATGTAAACCGACTTAGCCGGTTGCGATAATGGCAACGAGTGGGAGGTTTAGGCAAAATAAAAAACCCCGCTGCCGCCGAAGCGACAACGGGGCGGAGGGGAGAAAGCAAGGTAGTAGTTAGAGAATCGGAATCCTCGACTTAAAAACTCCAATTATTCTGACCATTCTAGGCAAGGTTTCAAGTCCTTTTTTCACTAAGTTAACATTTTTTTTGATACCGGTGCATTCCGAGGTCGTTTAAGCCAGCCTTTCCCGTGCTAATAACGCTGCTCCGATGCAACCAGCATGATCTCCGAGTTTGCTGGGTAAAATCCGGCATTGAGTTAAATCCGGTGGAAAAACTGTCGCCTCGAAGCTCTGCCGGACCCATTCCACCCATCGTTTGTCCAATGCTTCGGTGACCCCGCCCCCCAGGACGACACAGGGTAAGCTCATGACCGTTACAAGGTTAGCGATTGCCACTCCCACATAATGCGCCGCTTTCTGGATCACTTCGACGGTCAGCTTGTCATCCTTGGACATCGCCTCCGCAAGAACCTTTGATCGGACGTTGGCCAAGTCGCCTCCTGCGATCTGGGGTACTTTGCTCGCGTGGTTGGACTGGATTAGTTGAACAATTAACGAAGTGATCGCTGTCCGACTCGCGAGGTTTTCAAGCGTTCTCCGTCCGCGCTGTCCGTCAGCGATCAGCACCGTGTGTCCAATTTCCCCCGCAGTCAGAAAGTGGCCGTGGTAGAGCTTGCCGTCCAGCACGAGTCCTCCGCCGATACCTGTGCCGACGAAGACGCCCAGCACGTCGTCATATCCTTTCGCAGCTCCAGCTTTGTATTCACCCCAAGTGCCAACATTCACATCGTTGTCCAGAGTGACCGGCAACTGATCGAGTTCACGACTCAAGAGTTTGGCGAGCGGGAACTCATTCCATCGCAGGTTGACAGCCGTAAGGACCACACCTTTGCGTATGTCCACGACACCCGGAGCACCGATGCCGATGCCGCCGACTTCATTCGTTTTTACTCCCGCTTCATCCAGCGCATCACGTGCCGTTCTGGCGATGCGTTTGACGACAGATTCGGAGCCTTCATCCGCTTTTGTCTTGCTGCGCGTGGTGGCCAGGAGTTTGTGGTTTTTTCCCAGAACGCCGACCTGGATATTGGTCCCGCCTAGATCTATACCGACGAAGGGACGCTTGTCATTCACTTTGGCCATGACTGCCTCCGTCTGTGTGGATTCCGATACGCAACAACAGCCGAGGTCACGCGGCAGGGCGAGCCAGCCCTTCCGATGGGTTCGTCACTGTGAGTATAACGGTCTGCGTCGCCGGTCAAAGCTGACTCAGAGAGTCGGACGTTCCTTCGCGAGGTCGAGCGACTTTTCCAGAAACTGCGCGATGCGGAACAGTCGTGCTTCATCGAAGACATTGCCGAGTAATTGCAGGCCCAGCGGCATCCTTCCGCCATCCGTTTCGGCGAAGCCGCCGGGTATGCTGATGCCAGGAATGCCAGCGAGATTAGCGTTTACGGTGTAAACATCGTTGAGATACATTTCGAGCGGGTTATCCGTCTTTTCACCGAACTTGAAGGCCGGCCCCGTGGTGGTGGGGCAGAGAATCGCATCACAATTTTCAAAAGCCCGATCAAAGTCTCGTTTGATGAGTCTGCGGACCTTCAGAGCACGCAGGTAATAGGCATCGTAATAGCCGCTCGAAAGCGCGTAGGTGCCCAGCATGATCCGTCGTTTAACTTCGGGGCCGAAACCCTCAGCTCGTGAGCGGGAGTAGAGATCCGCCAGATCGCTCGCCTGTGAGCTGCGATGGCCGTAGCGGATACCGTCATACCGGGCAAGATTGCTGGACGCTTCCGCCGTCGCCACGATGTAGTACGTGGGAATGCCGTACTCGGTGTGCGGCAAGTCCACCTCGACGATCTGTGCGCCGGCTTGCTTATACGCCGCTACAGCCGTCTCGATGGCTTTGGTCAGCGCGGGATGATTGGAGTCGGACAGGTATTGCTTGGCTAGTCCGATCCGAATGCCGCGCTCCATCGGTACTGCCAATGCAGCTGAGTAATCAGGCACCGATACGTCTGCGCTGGTTGAGTCAAGCGGATCATGTCCCGACAGGATCTGGAGCAGTAATGCTGCATCCGCCACGGTGTGAGCGAACGGCCCGATCTGATCGAGACTGCTGGCGAAGGCGACCAGCCCGTATCGACTGACGCGGCCATAGGTCGGTTTGACTCCGACGACACCGCAGAGTGCCGCAGGCTGTCGGATGGAGCCGCCGGTATCGGACCCCAGCGAGCCGGCGCAGAGGTCAGCCGCGAGTGCCGCCGCCGATCCGCCTGACGATCCGCCGGGGACGCAGGCGGTATTCCAAGGATTGCGGCTGGGGCCAAACGCGGAGTTTTCGGTGGATGAGCCCATCGCGAACTCGTCCAGGATGGTTTTACCCAGCACAATCGCGCCTGCATTTTCGAGTCGCTGGACTGCGGTTGCCGTGTAAGGAGCGTGGAAGTTTTCGAGAATCTTTGAAGAACAGGTTGTGCGACCGTAATCGGTACACATGTTGTCCTTGATCGCGATCGGTACGCCTGCGAGCGGGCCGGTGATCTTCCCGGTATCCACCTCGGTTGCCCGCTGCTGCGCTCGCTGGCGATAGGTCTCGTGATAGGCGGTGAGCTTTGGATTCAGGCGGTCGATTCGATCAAAGTAAGCATCGACTGTCGCACGCGCGGAAATCTGCCGCGCAGCGATCGCGTCCCGTGTCTGGATCAAGGTGGTTTTTGTGGGGTCGATCATGTCTGCGAGGGGGGTAACGGTTCGAGATCAATAGGCTCTGTGGGTAACGGCTTCGCTGTTGTATGTACGGACTCCGTGTTGTTCGCTGGGGTAACGGGTTGGGGTGTCACGGTCGACGAAGCGGTACTTGTTGAGGAGGCGTTTTGCACCTGTTTCAGGAATGCTCTGAGCGTGATCGATTGCAGCCAGGCAGCCGATAGCAAAGCTGCACCAGAGGCAATCCCCAGGCCGATGGAGGACTGACTTCGGAACAACGACGTCAATGCGAGGATCAAGCCGACGACAAAAAAATGTTGGGCTTTGATCGACAAGGCGTCGATCGCCTCGACCAGCGGAGTCAGGTTGGGGACTTTGATTTCCATGTCGAATAACGTGGCGACCGCTTACGCGCCGCCTCCATCACCAATCACTTTGGGGACACGGAAGAATGGCGGCGTTTTCTCCGGGGCATTGGCCAGCACCGCATCGTTGGGTAACCCAGCTCGCGGTTCGTCCTCACGCAGCACGTTGTTAAGCTCCATCGCGTGGGCCATGGGTTCCACGCCGTCCACATTGAGCTCGTTGAGCTTCGAGACATAATCAAGCACCGCCGACAGCCTGCTCGCCATTTGCGATACTTCATCTTCACCCAGCCGCAGACGGCTGAGCTTTGCGACGTGGCGTACTTGATCGTCAGTGAGTTTTTCAGGCATGGCGGTGCTCGATGGCGTGCGCGCATAAGGTATCAGGCAGGCGCGATCGACGCGACCTGCCAGTCGAATGACGGTGTTGCGATCCGTTCTTTTCGATTTCAGCGGTTGAGAAACGACGCGATCGGATGTTCTTCGCTATTCTGTAGGTTCTGTGAGGTCTCCCATGCCCCAAGCTGCGCTCCTTGAAATGTTCGACAACCCTGCCCCCGGACGTGATTACGTCATCGAACACGTGTCCGATGAGTTCACCAGTGTCTGTCCGAAGACCGGTCACCCGGACTTCGGTTCGGTGACCTTGCGATACAGCCCCGACAAGCACTGCGTGGAGCTGAAAAGCCTCAAGTTGTATTACCAGAGTTTTCGCTCGGAAGGGATTTTCTACGAAGCGGTGACAAATCGTATCGCAGACGATCTTTCCAAAGTGATGAAGCCGCGGTGGATGGTGCTGATCACGGATTGGAAGGGCCGTGGCGGCATCCGGTCGCGTATTCGTGCGGAAGTGGGGGCCGTACCGGGTCATGAACGTTAGCACCAGCCGGCAGCGTGGAGACCGCCCCATTGTGGTTGACGCGAGATGCCGCTATCTTTAGCCCCCCAACCATCGAGACATTTTATGAGCATTCTTGTTGATAAATCGACGAAAGTGATCTGCCAGGGCATCACCGGTGCAGCCGGTGCGTTTCATACCAAAGGCTGCCTCGACTACGGCACGCAGATGGTTGGCGGAGTGACGCCCGGAAAAGGTGGGACGAAGGATGCGAACGGCCTGCCGGTGTTCAACACCTGCTTTGAAGCGGTACAGGCCACAGGCGCGAACGCGACCATGATCTTTGTCCCGCCTCCGTTTGCCGCTGACGCAATCCTTGAAGCAGCGGATGCGGGCATCAAGCTGATCGTCGCCATCACCGAGGGCATCCCGGTCATTGACATGACCCGCGTCAAGCAGGCGATGGACACGCAGTTCAAGGCCGCCCGGCTCATCGGCCCGAATTGCCCGGGTGTCATTACCCCCGGACAGTGCAAGATCGGAATCATGCCCGGCTACATCCATACACCGGTTACGGAATCGAAAACGAAAAAAGGTGTCGGCATCATCAGCCGATCCGGCACGCTGACTTACGAAGCAGTCTGGCAGACCAGCTCACGCGGGCTTGGTCAGTCGAGCTGTGTCGGCATCGGCGGCGACCCGGTACGAGGTACTAGTTTCATTGATTGCCTTGCGCTCTTTAACGCGGACGCCGAGACGCACGGCATCGTCATGATCGGTGAGATCGGCGGTACCGACGAGGAACAGGCCGCAGCGTACATCAAACAGCACGTCAAAAAGCCGGTGGCGGCGTTTATCGCCGGTCGCACCGCTCCTCCCGGACGACGAATGGGACACGCGGGCGCGATTATTTCCGGCGGCGAAGGCGGCGCAGAATCGAAACTGGCTGCGCTGCGTGCGGCTGGATGCCACATCGCAGAAAGCCCCGCTGATCTCGGTGCGACAATCGCAAAAGCTCTCGGTATCTGAAACGGCTGTCACGCAGAGAGGTTGGATCACCACAGATCGGCAATCCTCCTTTTGCGACTTTCCAACTGCCCGAATCGTTGCGTTGTCGAGTAACGATTCAGAGTCTGCGGGGATTTCTTGCACTGGGACCGGGACGGCTTTGCCGGTGCGGAATCTGTTCACCCGATGCGGTATTTGACGCCGATGCTGCAGGTGTCGCAGCGGACGGCTCGTTAGCCGTTGAGGGTGTCTGCTCAGCTTCACCGCTTTGGGATCGTCCGAAAATCATGCGGCCGGCCGAGGTCTGCAAAGAGCTTGTGACGACGAGTTCGATCTCCTGTCCCATCAGCCCCCGCGCATTTTCCACGACCACCATCGTTCCATCGTCGAGATAACCCACGCCCTGATTGGCAGACTCGCCAGCCTTGAGGATCTTCACCCGCATCGGTTCACCCGGCAGCACGACCGGACGCAACGCCTTGGCCAGATCGTTCAGATTGATCACGTCGATCCCGCGCAGGGTGGCGAGTTTGTTGAGGTTGAAATCGTTGGTCATCAGCCGTGCCTGCTGAATCTGCGCAGCAGACACGAGTTTCTGATCCACGGTGGCTCCTTCCGCGTCACTCTCATCAATGGTGATGTCCACCTCGTGGTTTTCCTGAAGCTTTTGCAGAATATCCAGCCCTCGCCGCCCCCGCGCCCGTTTGAGCTTGTCTGCGGAGTCCGCGATGGTCTGAAGCTCCGTCAGCACAAACTTGGGCACGATCAGGCTTCCCTGAAAAATTTTCGTACTCAGCAGGTCGAGGATTCTGCCGTCGATGATCACGCTGGTGTCGAGAAGGATCGGCCGGTTTCCCCGGACCTGCTTGGCGAACTCGACGTAGGGCAGTACGAAACGGAAATCGTCTTTGGTTTGCAAAACCAGCGACATGCCGATGTAGCACGTCACCAGCCCGATGATGACTTTGACTCCCTCAAGAAGTTTGAGATAGGACTCGCGCTGTTCGGTCTGTTTGTCCACTGCTTTCCAGGCGTCGTCAATCTTGATCCGATCGTCTGCGGACAAGCTCAGGTACTCAGCGGAGTTCGCCCGGATATCGGGCTGTACCAGTGTGACTTCCGGTGCGGTGTAAACACCCACGAGATCCACGACAAAGGAGAGCGCATAGGCCGCGAGCAGACCGCCCAGCAGCCCCAGAAATATTCCCGATAGCGAGGAAAGTTTTTTGCGACGGTTGAATACGTCTGCTGCGATGATGAACGCGCCGACGCTCAGCGCGCCGCCGAGCAAGAGAATAACCGTTGCGAAGTCCGCCCCTCGATCCTTCTGAAAAGGCAGGATGTAGAGCATCGCCACGGACGCGACCAGCAGCACGAAGACGCCGCGCAAAATGTAGAGAATCATGATGGAGACCCCGCAAGCGGTATGAAGTGGATGAATAAAGCCAACTAAAGCATAGGCATCGTGGACGAGTTCGCCAAACAAGCACCATACGCGCCATGGACGCTGTTGGTTCGCTGCGGTTCCCCGTTGCATGGGTCGGAACGCATAGCCTTATCCAGAGCTGAAACGGGGGAGATAGCCGATTGCCAAAAAACTGCTATAGTCCGAATCCGGCGTTGGGTTAGTCTTTTCGCCGCGAGGAGAGGTGGCCGGGCCCGGTGCACGGGTGGGCTCATGAACCGGGTCAGGCCTTGACCGGAGCAGCCCTAAGTGTCGTTCGCCCGGTGCCGTCGGTGTCCTGGCCATCTCTCCCCGTGGCGTGGTGAAGTCAAGGGCTGACAGCTCAGACTCAAAACGCCAAGGGCAGGGTCCGAGACAGATTGGCGGCTTGTAACGCTGCGAAAATCCGGGTTTCGCTTTCACCCGTTGAATCACGCCATGGCCTACACCGTTCTGGCAAGACGTTACCGATCGAGTGCCTTCGACGAGGTCGTGGGGCAGGAGACGATCGCTAAAACCTTGAAGAACGCGATTGCGATGGGGCGGATCGCGCACGCATATTTGTTCACCGGAACCCGCGGCGTCGGCAAGACCTCCATGGCCCGCATCTTTGCCCGGGCACTCAATGCGCCGGACTCGATGCCCGATTGCCCCAAACCGCCTGATTCGAAAAAAGATCCCTTTGAATACCCGCCTCAGGATGTTCAGCAGCGCATGGCGGAGGCGATCATGCGCGGCGACGATCTGAATGTCATCGAGATCGACGGAGCGTCCAACAACTCCGTTGATAATGCGCGCCAGCTCATCGCCAACGCGAGTCTCGCACCCACCGGAAACGCGCGATTCAAGGTGTACATCATCGACGAAGTTCACATGCTCTCGACCAGTGCATTCAACGCGCTGCTCAAGACCATGGAGGAGCCTCCTTCTCATGTGAAGTTCATCCTCTGTACGACCGAGTCGCACAAGGTGCCGGCGACGATCCAGTCGCGCTGTCAGCGGTTTGATTTCCGCAATATCCCGACGGCCAAAATCGCCGGTCATCTCAAAGACGTACTCAAGAGCGAGAAAGTCAAGGCAGACGAGGACATCGTCTGGCAGGTGGCGCGTCTGGGAAATGGCTCGATGCGCGATGCGCTGAGCCTGCTGGATCGACTTATCGCTACCGGAGAGTCGCCGCTGACTTCCAACGTGCTGGTGCAGATGCTGGGGCTGCCTCCGCAGGAAATGGTCGTCTCACTGGTGGACGCACTGGCAGCGGGGGACGTAGCCGAGTCTCTCAATCGATCCGCAGCATTGCTCGACCAGGGCATCGCACAGGACCAATTTCTCGAAGTCCTCATCGAGCGATTGCGGCAATTGCTCCTGATTTCAGCCTGCGGCCCGCAGAGCGAACTGATCGAACTCAGCGAAGACGCCAAAGCAATCGCAACCGCACAAGGCGCGAAGTTCGACGCAGCGGGTCTGGTACACATGATCGCTTTGTGTGAAAACCTCCAGCGGGCCGGTAAATCAAGCTCAAACCCCAGGGCTCTGCTGGATGCGACCATTGTTCGGCTGGCGTTGGCTGAAAAGATGGCTGATGTAACCGCGATTCTGGCGGGTTCAGCTGCGCCATCGGCGGGTTCATCTGCGGAAAAAAAAAAGCTCAGTTAGAAGTTGAGTCTCCCCAATCTGTCTCACCCGTTCCGCCTCCATCCGCACGTCCTGTCCCGTCACCTTTACAAAGGACCGGATCATCCTCGGTAAACACCGCCCGTCCAGTGGTACCGACACCAGGCGTGCCGAAGTCTCCACGGCAAATCGGGGCAGGTGACCCCGCTGCTGCGTGGAATGAAGTGCTTGCCTTCGTTGCCGACAAGCCCGCGCTGGGTTGGATCAGGACGTTCGCGTTGAAGCAGCTGGCCGGCGGCGTGGCAAAGCTCATCGCCCAACCGGGACACCGTGAGATTTACAAGTTTGTCACCGATCAGCGCCGTGAGCAGCTTTCACAGATTTTCGGAAGCGTGCTGGGTTCGCCGGTGAAGATCGAGATTGAGCCGCCGGCCTCGCCGTCCGCCGTGAATCCCTCCACGACATCTGCCGGACCATCTTCCAGCCAGTCTTCGCTCCAGCAGGCGATGGAGCTGCCGCTGGTCAGACAGGTGATGGACCTGTTCGACGTGCAGGTTGTCGCGGTCCACCCAGAGGGGCAGGTCAAAACCGGCGAATCGCAGAGCGCGAGCGAAGCATCCAAAGTCGAGCCGCCTTCTCATGCCGGATCGGAACCGTCACCCTTTGCCAGTGATGGAGACTACGATGCTGACGTGGAAGACGACCGGCCAACCGCCTGATATTCAATCCTGAGAAACTTATGTTGAACAACCTCAAATCCCTCGCCGGCCTGATGTCACAGATGGGTGATCTTCAGGCCAAGGCTGACCAGATGCAGCAGGAGTTGTCACGGCGGACAGTGGAAGGTGATGCGGGGGCCGGTGCTGTGCGTGTGACCATGAACGGCAAACTTGAAGTCAAGAGCGTCAAGCTCGATCCAACGATCCTCGCAACCCTTGCGGGCAGCGGGGCCGACGCCGACCAGCGGATCGTGGAAGACCTGATTGCGGCTGCATGCAACGACGCTTATGAAAAAGCCCGTGGCCTCATCAGTGCGGAAATGCAGAAGGCGACCGGCGGCCTGAGCGTACCGGGACTGGAAAAACTGTTTGGTTCGTAATGTGATAAGCACTTGGCCGCGCGGTGGAAGGCAACGCCATCCCCTGGCCATTGGTACGAACCATGATGAATCTTCGCAGGTAGAGAGACCACGACAACGCGCCAACTTCATACCGATAGGGCCGAGCTTATGAAACTTCGCAATACGGGTTTCGCGTTTCTGATCGCTTCGCTGTTCGCTGTGGTCTCATTCGGGCAGCCAGCGCCATTCAAATATTTATGGGGCACAGCCTACCACATCCCGTCCGAAACTACGACGGATGAATCGGGCTATTTTTCTCTTAACGAAGGTATCGATGGCAAGATTTACGTCGGCACCGCAGCATACGGGCGGAATGCTTATCTGGTTGAGTTCGACCCCAAGACTCAGAAGATGCGAACCGTCATTGACGTTCATCGCACACTGGGACTGCCGCTTACACCTACCGGCTTCGCAGCCCAAGCCAAGATTCACACACGGAATTTCACCGGCCCCAGCGGGACGATCTACGTAGGTACGAAGCAGGGCTATCCCACCGAGGCGGAAATCAAGGCAGGTGTGCCGCGATATCTCGGAGGCTACGTCCTGACGTATGACCCTGCGACTGGCAACGTGACCAGTCATGGCCAGCCGATGCCCTGGAGCGAAAAGCTCGCAGCACTCGGTTATAAGGATGGCGAAGGCGTAATCGATACCGTCGCTGATGAGAAGCGTGGGTTGATTTACGTCGTGACCTGTGAGCATCAACACTGGCTCACCTACGACCTGAAGCAGAAAAAATATCACGAGATCAACGACAAGCTGCGGCTCTACAGTTACGCCACGACTCTGATTGACAATAAAGGCCGCGCCAACGCCTTGACCAACGACTACTCCATCGCGAGATACAACCCTGACACCGGGGAGGTGAAGGTGATTCCGCTCAAGATGGATGACAAACCTTTCGTCGCCAAACTTGGCGATCAGGGATGGATTCCGACATGGAATATGGCTTCGGACGGACGCACGGCGTATCTCATTCGAATGAATCACCCGGAACTGCTGAAAATCGATCTGGGTGGTGATGAAACAGACGCCATCACGGTGACGAATCTCGGAAAGCTGACCGATCTGCCGGGTTTTGATTCCCGCTCATCGCTGACTATCGCGCGGGATGGCCGGGTGTACGTCACCGCCCGGACGGATAACAAGACGGGATTCGGTGCTGGCTATCTTCACTACATCTTTCGCTACGATCCGGCGAGCAACAAGATTGAAACTCTCGGTGTGCTGGCAGTGAAGAATCCGGATTTTTACGGCCTGCCGCTAGGTGCACCGCAGGGAGCTGTGGATGCTGCGGGCAAAGTTCGGCCATGGACGCATGGCTACCACCTGCTGCCTGACGGCACGCTCACTCCGCTGCACGCTCACATGGGGCTTATCGCTGCAGGAGATGGATCGCTCTACGCGACGATCCTGTACCCCTACACGTTGCTGCACATCGCAGCAGACCAGTTGAAGTGAGTCGGTGAACATTCCTTCCGAGGAGATACCCATGAAACTTTGCCGTGCGGTTTGTGCACTGCTGATGCTTTTGGTGGTTGTGGCCGCTCGCGCGGAAGAGGTGAAGCCTGCCGCGCCGCCCAAGGCTCCGTTCAAGTACGTTTGGGCCAAGGCCTAC
This sequence comes from Phycisphaeraceae bacterium, assembly GCA_020851465.1. Taxonomy (NCBI): domain Bacteria; kingdom Pseudomonadati; phylum Planctomycetota; class Phycisphaerae; order Phycisphaerales; family Phycisphaeraceae; species Phycisphaeraceae bacterium. The sequence continues at coordinate 182,448 of JADZCR010000006.1, forward strand.
CACATCCCGCCGTTGACCACCACGGAGGAGTCTGGTTATTTCTCACTCTGTGAAGGCAATAACGGCAATATTTACGTCGGCACCGCCGCATACGGTATTGGCTCGTATCTGGTCGAGTTTGATCCAAAAACCGAGCAGATGAAGATTGTGCTCAGCACGCACGAAGTTGTCGGATTGCCGGTGACTCCCACCGGCTACGCGGCCCAGTCGAAAATCCATACGCGAAACTATGTCGGACCTTCGGGCAAGATTTACGTGGGAACCAAGCAGGGCTATCCCACCGCGGCTGAAAAAGAAATGCTCGCACGCGGCGAAAAGATACCCGTGTATCAGGGCGGCTATGTCATCGTGTATGACCCCGCCACGGGCAAGGCGGAAAACCTCGGCTTGCCGATGCCGCTGGGTGATCCGCGGCTCGATGCCGGCAAACCCGCCGGCGCGCCCCGGGAGACTGAAGGCCAGGGAGTTATTGACGTGACCGCCGACGAGTCACGCGGGCTGATTTACGTCATTACCTGCGAAGATCAGCACTGGATGGTTTACGACACGAAGCATCCGGAGAAAAAATTCCGCGAGCTTCAGCCCGGTCTCGCACTCAAAGATCAGCCCAACACGCTGGTCGATCGTTACGGCAGGGCGGCGGCGATCACCTCGGAATACAAAATCGCCCGCTACGATCCGAGTACCGACAAGGTGACGGTCGATCCTCTGCTGGTTGACGGCAAGCCGATGGCGGAAGTTCTCAACGAAGGCATCACGGAACCGTCCCACCGTCGAGTTCACCCCGATTGGCGGCTCGCAGCCGACGGAGTGACTGCGTATATGCAGACGCTTAACGATCTGCGCATGTTTGAAATCGATCTCTCCGGTAAAACTGGCGAACCTGTGAAAGCCCGTAGCCTTGGCAACCGCATCGAAGGGAAAAATCCCGACTCTCGCGGTTCAATCGCCATTGCGCCCGATGGCTGCGTGTATTCATCAGTCGGCATCACCAACGGGACCGGCTTCGGCGGCGGCTCGCTCTTTCACCTCGTGCGCTACGATCCCAAAGCAGGCACCATGTCCGATCTGGGGGTGCTGGGTCTGAAAAACCCGGACTTCTTTGATTTCAAGGCCCCGCAGGCCAAAAACCCCGACGGATCGCTTCGGCCGATTCACGGCTACCACACGCTGCCCGATGGCACGATGACGCCCATGTATGTGGTGATGGCGACGATCGTCGCGCACGACGGCACGGTGTACGCGACGACAATTTATCCGTTCACGCTGATGCGGATTGAGACGGATCAGTTGAAATAAAAAACCGTCGCGCATGCCGACGGTTTTCAGATCCGTACTGCGATGATGCGAACTATTCTTCAAGTTTCCGCAGGCTAAGGCCCATATCGGCGAGCTTGTCTTTGATTTCGAGCAGGCTGGTCATGCCGAAGTTCTTGACGCCCATGAGTTCAGCTTCGGTTCGTGTCGCCAGATCGCCGATGGATTGAACATTGAGCAGCGCCAGCGCTTTGCGGGCACGGACGGAGAGGTTGAGGTCGTTGACCGAGCGATTGAACACCGCGTCATCCTGTCCGGTCTGGCTCTTGATCTGGTCGTAGGCGGCTTGCTTGGCGGCATTCTGCTGCTGCTCAACGGCTTGTCCGAGCCGCAGTCCGCGCTGCGCGAGCATGGTTCGGATTTCCTCAAGGCTCGCTTCGCCGAAGTTCTTGAAATTACGCAGCTCCGCTTCGGTGACTTTGAGCAGGTCCGCGAGCGTGCGGATGTTCATCTTCCGCAGCGCATTGCGTGCCCGTACCGTCAGATCGAAGTCGGTCACCGGCGTCTCCAGCAGGGCACTCTGCTTGGCGAGCCGATCTTCCTGATCGTCGTCGATCTGCATGCTCTTGCTGGCGAGGATGTCTTTGATGTAAAGCCTTGCCCGCTCGTGATTGGGATCGGTGGTCAGCACCTGGCGGATGCAGCGCTCCGCCGCTGCGTATTGCCCGCGGTCTTCGTACATCACCGCGAGATTGATCAGAGCGTTGAGCGACGGGCTGGGAGTCTGCACCGATTGCTCCATGAGGTGCAGAGCCTCGTCCTCCTCGCCGATGAGGTCGAGGTTGTAAGCGAGTCGGAAACAGACATCGCTGTTATCCGGGTCGGCTGCGTAGGCAGCTTCATACGCTTCGATTGCCGCGGCGCGATCGCCCTTGGTCTCAGCTTTGTGGCCGATGTCAAGGTATTTCTGAGAGGTCGCGGTATCTCGCACCGACGAATGATCCAGCATCGCTGAGGTGTTCGACTCGGCCATGAACGGTAAGCTCCTGGAAACCCGCTCGCGGCGTGCAGCAGCGGGCAGTGACACAATCATATTGACACGAACGGGAAGCCCATCAGAATAACGCAGCTTTCTATTCCTGACAAGTTGCATAAATCCAGACAGGATCAAAGCGTACGAACCCGCCCGCTAACCTGCTATCCTCAGAAGTATCCCATCCGTCTCTGTTCGGATGTGAATCAGGAAATCCAACCATGATCAAACGCACATGCCTTGCTCTCGCCATTCTTGGTCTTTCGCTGGGTATCACGGTTCCGTCCCGCGCAGCCGACGGACCTGCCGCGGATGCCGCATCAGTCAAAGAAAACGCGCTGCCCGCCATCTCAAGCGTTAGGTTTGACGATCGCGGTGACTTCCTCGTTAACGACAAACCATTTTTCCCCATCTTGCTTTATGACGCGCCGACCGATGCAGCAACGCTCAAGCAGCTTCACGAGTTTGGCTTCAATGTGCTCACGGTTGCGCCAGCCGAGGCGGATGCCCTGCGTGAGCAGGGGTTCTACACCGCAGCCCATGTGAGCGGAAAGATGGACAAGCTGGGAGGTGTCTTCCTGGCGATCAGTGCGGACAGCCCCGCCCTTTATTTCAAGGACAACCTCGTCAAGCAGACCCAGGAAGCCAACGATAAGGTCCGCGCTGCGATTCCGGGGCGTCCGGTCATGAACGCGATCGGCTACTGGGAGAATGAACCTGAAGGCGTCATCGCAGGCAAGCTGCCGTCAAAGGCGACCTATGACGATCTGGTCGCAGCGATCGAAGTTTCCGCGCCGTATTTGTATCCCGTGCCTTATCAGCCGGTGAGCACCGTTGGCGATGCCGTCGCTCGTGCCCGCATAGCAACGGACGGAAAAAAGCCGCTCATTCCCATCCTTCAGGTTTTTTCGTGGGATCTCAAAGACCGTTACCCGACACCTGCGGAGCTGCGCGTGATGGTTTACCTGTCGCTGGTCGAGGGTGCGGATGGCATCGGTTACTACTCCTACGGCTCGGTGACAGGCCATCCCAAAAAGACCATCGCCCAGGTCCAGCCAGAGCTTTGGCAGAGCGTCAAGGCGTTGAATCATGAGGCTGCGAAGACCGGCCCACGCCTTCAGAAAGGTGAGGATGTCACCGCGACGGTACTCAAAGACTTGCCCAAGGGACTCTACGGCAAGGCGGTCCGCGAAGGCGATCAACTGCTCATCATCGTGGTAAATCCGGCCGCTCAAAAGGCGACGCTCTCCGTGGCTGCACCAGCTCAGGAGAAGACAATCGATCCGATGAGCGTGATGATCCTTGAATTACCCGCAGCCAAAAATCACGCGGAATAACTCCACGCTGACAGGCGATCGTCTCGGTTTCTTCGGATGCGAGGCGGCGATGCGGTTGATAGGCAAAGCCACTTGAGGGATTTGAACCCTCGACCTGCGGTTTACAAAACCGCTGCTCTACCACTGAGCTAAAGTGGCGCTGATTGACCCAGTCGCGAACGGTCGCAGGCAAACAATAGCTGGATCATCCGTGTGTGTCGCGGGGGATTTTACTTCTTTTGCGTCCACTTGCCGTCAGGCCCCTTGAGGTAATGGCCTGGCTGGGCACGCTGGAAGTTTTGCTCACCGCGCAGTGCGGCTACTTTTTCGACGGTGGTGCCCTGACGCTCCGCGATGATCGTGTAGATTTCCCGTCGATCCTTGTTTTCCTGGCTGATCAAATCCCGGATCGTCGCGTCCGAGGCCGCAGCACCCGTGACTGCTTCGACGTAGCCAAGGTAAGTCTCTCCGACTTTGCCGGCGTTTTTCGCTTCGATCAGCCGTGGCAGCCGCTCCTTGAAACTTTCCTTCAGGTCAGCTTCGCGGTCGGCACGGGCTGTCCCCGTGATCATCAGTGTGGCGAGCAGACCGGCCAAAAGCAGAACGGGAGTCAGGTGGCGTTTCATTGAGTGGCTCCTTCAGGGCGGTTTGACGCTGACTCAGCAGAGGAGGGCTTGGCGGCGGGTTGATCAAAGTCGAAAAACTCATCCAGCTCCTTCTGCACACGGATATTGATGTTGAGCGTCATCGGCTTCACCTCGATCGGGTCGATGTGAACCGTATGATGGGTGCAGGCTGCTGCGCTCAGCAGTGCCGACGCAGCGATCAGGGGGATCACTATTTTCAATTTGGGCCTCTCGTTCATGGTGCAAGCTCCCCGAAGCCGAGGTTGGCGTTGATGGCTTCCTCTAATCCGCGGATGTTGATTGTAATGCCTTGGAAGTTCACCGGCTTGTCCAGGTTGCGACTTTTTCCCTTGACTACCAATACGCAGCGCAGACCTTCAGGGTCGGGGACGAAATCAAAGGTCAGGTAGGAGTACTCGAAGTTTCCCAATCCCTCTTTGATGCGGGCCTGAACTTCCGCTGCGATCGCACCGGGGTCCAGCAACGCCTGTCCTACCGCCTGATCGAGCCAGGTGCGGCTCTTGATCTGAAACCAGCCCGTGCCGGGATTCGCGTATAGAAATCCGCGCCCAAACTTCATCCGCTTCCGCTTGCCGGTGTGAAAAATGATGGGCACCCGACCGTACATCAATCCTTCACCGACGGCACTGTCGCCGGTCATCAGCGCGATCCACTGCTTGACGTTGATGTTCTCGATGAACGCTTCGAACTCAGCAAGCTCCTGCGAAGGATGGTAACGAAGCGCGTGGATGTGCAACGAGCCTTGGCCGTCCTCAAAACCCCAGACCGTCCGCTCGATCAGAATCGAGTCCGGCGACTCGACCCGAAACGCAACCGTACCATCCTTGAGCACGAGCTTTTTCATTTTCAGTTTTTTGACGGTCAACTCCTGGTCCGGCAGCGTCGTGGGAACGAGGCTGTCAAGCGTGACCGAGCCGGAAATCCCCTCGACGGCGAACTCATCCGCGTTCTTGCGGAGATTGACGTTGTTGAGCGTCAGCTTCGCACGCGGCGTTACAGCACCTGCTCCAAACGTCAACGATGCGTCAAGGCTCACCTTCCCGTCGATGTCCGTTTCATCGAGCGTGTCGCCAGGGATCAGCTTGCGCAGTTGGGACTCGTCTTCGATGGTGGACTCCGGCATCCTGGCGGTCAGCGTGCCTGTGGGAGTCAGGGAGTCGATGTTCACCTGTGCCGCCAGATCGATCGGTGCCTCTTTCAACAACGGCCAGCGTGCGCCAGCAGTGAGTTTGCCGTCTTGTATTTGAAGGTTTCCCGCGAGCGATGGAAGCGTGCGGTTTTGCCAGTGAATCACGGGAGCCTTGAAGATGCCGGCGCTCGAATCCGTTCTCCCTTGATGGATGGGAATATCTGCGTCCAGATCGGCGACGGATACGCCCGACTTTGTGTGGGTGAACGAGCCGCCACGGATCGCAAGCCGGCCGGCAAAATCCGGAGTCGAGAATCCGCGCCAGTTCAGGTCGCCGACCGCGTTGAGTGTGTTGATCGAAAGTGCCATTGCTTGACTCTTATGCTCGATCGGGCCTGTGGTCAGCGCGACAGCCCATGCGTTGCGCATTGCGGAGTAAGATTTTTCCGCGGGTTGTGTCGCAGTCGTTTCATTAGGGAAACGGTCTCCATGACTCAGCGATAGAACGAGTTGTTGAATGGCGGTATTGCCCACAGAAACCGATCGACACGACGACGAAACATCTGCTGTCCATGAGTTTTCAATGTTTTCAAGGCGAATGGTGAAACGAAACTCGTCCATCGTTGCCTGATTGTTGTCGGGTAGCGCAAACGTCCATCGCGGTTGACTCGCCCAAAGGGTGAGCACTCGTCGCCCAGCCTTGCCGGCGAAGTTACCGTTGAGGTGCAATCGGTTATTGGGATGTTTGCCAGAGGCGTTGGGCTTGCTGGTGGAGCTGGGGTGCTTCAGTCCCGCGTCGAGCATCATTTCCCCATTTGTCGGGTTGTAAAAGGACTCCACCTGAACGATCTGTCCGAAGGCGCTGACATCCGCCTGGAGTTGGTACACCGAGCCGGATGGGGCGGATGCCGTGGCTGCTTGCGAGGGTCGTCCGTTCTCAGAAAGCGTGCCGTTGAGGGTGAGGGGCACTCCAGCGATCACCACGGATGCCTTGAACTCAAGGTGCCCGGCCTTTCGCTGCTCGATGGTGCCCGCCAGCGGAAAACGGAGCGATTGGCCGTTCCATTCCACCACGACCGACGAGGCTCGCAGCTCCACGCGCTCGACCGGCAGGCTGAAGGGGCTGCCATCTTGTTCGTCCGTTGCATGGAAATTGGCCAGCGGTCCCAGGTCGAGCTTGCCATCCTGGATGGCCATGCGAAGCTCCGCTCCGTCGAGGGTCACGGTGTGGGCTTTGCCGGTGCCCATCACGTCGGGTTCATAGGTGACAGCAATGCTGCCGACACTTAGTCCCGTCTCTCTGCCGACCTGTAATCCCGCCAGCTCCGCCCGCCAGGGTGAAATCCGCTGCACGTGGATCGAAGCATCACTCAGACCGGCCTCGTGCAGCGCCGTGACGATTTTTCTCTGCACATACCACGGCAGCACGAAGGCATAAAGCAGCACAAAAACCGCCAGCACAAGCAGGCCGCGGCGCACCCAGCGCCACAGGCCGTGTGCCCATCGACGTGATCGGCAGGGGGGTGACGGAGTTGATGCAGCGGAATCCGCCATGAAGACGCCTCGGAGTAAGCCGTGGTTTTTCGACCGGCGGCTGGAAACAGGTCATCTCATCGTAGTCAATCGGCCACGACGGGAATTCACAGACGCCGTGAACCACCCATTGCGGAATGGAAACCGACCCGTGCAGATAAGTACGAAAAAACCGAAGCTGGCAGTAGCCGATAACCGACGCTCATACAGGCGATTCTTGCAGCCGTGCTACGGGTGGCCCATCCGTGGCGAAAGACGTTCTCGTGTCAGTCCACTCGGCCGCGGCCTGCGAGCGTCCACGGCTGTCGTTCTCCCTTGCTCGATTGGGATGGAACCCTCATGAACAAGACTCTCCTGCTGCTTGCGGCCCTCATGGCGGTTGTCACGTTTACTCCACGGACGTTGGCGAATGAGACCGATCAGTTCACGCTCCCGGCCGGTGAAGAGTTTGCTGACCTGGGCGACTTCTTTTCCGGGAACCTTTACCTGACGCTGACGGAACTCCGGGACGCCACCAATAAAAAAATCCAGGCAGCGCTTGAGGAAAATGACGGCGACGAGCTTGAGCGTCTGCACTCGGCGGAGTACATCGCCGGTCAGGTCGCCAAGGAGTATGGCCTGGGTTTCGTCGAAGCATCTTCCCTCGAAAAAACCCTCAAGAGCGATGAAGCCCGCGCTCGCTATGCCGGCAAGGTCATTGCCTACGCGCCTTCAAGGTCGATCTACTCCTTCGCCCATCTGCCGATTGATCCACGCAACGCTTTTCTGGTTGCCAAAAATTCGACGGTCAAGGTTTACGGCATCTATTTCGGCCTTGACAAGATCGGCCACTTTCATCAAATCGGGTACAGCTATTTCAAACGCGCAATGAACGACGGCAGCGATACCCAGGAGGAGGCGGCCCAGGGTGCGATCCGCGCTTATTCCAAAGGCATCCTTTCCGAGGGCGGCCTCATCGGGAATATCGCGGCGGGGGTCTATTCCAATGCTGACCTTGCGGCTAACTACATCGGCATGAAGTTCTACTTCAACCTCACCCAGCGCGTCCGGCTACACGGCAAAATTCAGCAGCCGCTGCTGGTCCGTGACGGTGAATACTGGCGGCTTAACGACTACGTGAAGCCTGATGCGCCGATCTTCAAGCCGTTTGTGTCCGAACACTTCAACGAAGCATTGAACCCCTGTGTTTATTCGGCTGACATGCGGGGCAATATCGAACGGCGGCTTCGCCGTGATGCGGACAACATCCTCGCGTTCTACTGCGATGAGCAGGGCGACATCCGCCCGCGCTCGTACTTCGATCAGAAGGTGGAAGAACTATGGACCTATTACGGCGAGGAGTACGGCCACAGCCGCGGATCGAATAACCTCGTAACTATCGGCGATGCGTGCTATGACGGCAACACGCCGTTGGTCAGTGCGGAACGTCTCCGTCCCCGTACCGCAGCGGCAGATGCGAAGGTGTACCGCGGTATTCGCTGATAGTCTGGCAATGGATCGAAATGCGGCGGGTATTCGTAGTTGACGATTTGGCGGCTATCTGCGGCAATAAAGCCACCCATGGGATTCGAACCCACGACCTGCGCTTTACGAAAGCGCTGCTCTACCACTGAGCTAGGGTGGCGACGGAGCGGAATTATACGGCCAATCCGCCCGCTTACCAGCCGCCGACACACCCCCTCGATGCGTCGGTGCTGCTCATTCATCGGACAACTTCTCCTGTCGCGTGAATGCACCCGGTAAGCTCGACCTCTATAGAATGCGTCGGCTGGAAGCGCGTCGTTCCGACGTTTTTGCCGCCACGGAAGGTTTACATGACAAATATTTTTCGTTGTACGAAGCGGATCGCTGTAACGCTGACGCTGGCTCTGGTGATGGGATTGCCGCTTGCGGCCGTTGCGCAGCCGGTACACCCTGAAACCGCTCGCGGCACCAACCCCGCCACTCAGCCGGCCACCTTCCGCACCACGCCTGCCCAACCCGCCCAGGAGTATCAGACCTTGCAGGAACGTCCCGACCGCATCGTGGCAGTGCTTCCCAACCGTATGATCGTGATCGCACAGGAAATCCGCACCGCACCGGTGGTCTCCGCACAGGTCTGGGTCAAAACGGGATCGGTTTACGAGCAGGAACATGTCGGGGCCGGCCTGTCCCATTTCCTCGAACACCTGCTTTCGGGCGGATCGACTTCCACTCATACCGAAGAGGAAAACAACGCAACGCTCGGCAACATCGGCGCTCAGATCAACGCCTCGACGAGCCTCGACAACGTCCGCTACTACATCAACACCACCCGTGAGCACACCGATACCGCGGTGGAACTGCTGAGCGACTGGATGCAGAACGCGCTGATTACTCAGGCTGAATACGCGCGGGAGCGTGACGTGATCCAGCGCGAGTTCGACATGGGCAATGGAGAGCCGGGGCGGATTTTCTGGAAGATCACCCAGCAGGTCCGCTATCGCCAGCATCCCGCGAGGCATCCGACCATCGGCTACCTCGATGAGTACCTCAAAATCACGCGCGATGAAATCTACGCCTTTTACAAGCGGATGTACGTCCCTAACAACATGGTCTTCGTCGTGGCGGGCGACATCGATAAGCATCGCGTCGTGGACCACATCGCGCAGTTGTGGGCAGAGGTTGAGCCGCGTGATTTGCCGAAGCTTTCGTTCCCCATCGAGCCGGAGATCGACTCGCCGCGTGAGGCGACCGGCACCGCTGACATGGATAAACCGCGGCTTCGTCTCGCCTGGCCGGGGACGCGCGTCGCGGCACCGGGCGACTATGCGCTGGATGTGCTGGCGGTAATTCTCGGGCAGGGCGAGTCCAGCCGGTTGGTCCGCAATGTCCGCGACCAAAGCCGCGTCGTGAACGGAATTGATGCCTACAACCTCAGCTACACGTGGGGTGAAGGGTTCTTCGGCATCGACGCGGAGATTTCGCAACACGCCTTCGACACGTACGGCTCCCCTGCGGAGAATCAGGCTCAGCAGAAACTCACGACTGAAGCCCGATGGGATGCCGCTGCGCGAGGGGTGAAGGATACGATCGATCAGGTTGTCGAGCGTGTCGTGAAGGAGGGGATCACGCCGGAGGAACTCGCCCGCGCCAAGCGGCAGATTCTGGCGCGGACGGTTTACGAGGGGCAGTCCGTACAGGCGATCGCCAATCAACTGGCCTCCGATGTAATCGGAACGGGAGACCCCGACTATTTCCAGCACTACTCCGACTCCATCCAGAAGATCACTGCTGAAGAAGTGCAGGCTGCCGCCCGTAAGTTTCTTGATCCAAACCGCCTGATCACCATTCGGCTGATGCCGCAACCGCGGGGGCAGAAGCTCCCTCCGATGACGCGACCTGCCGACGAAGGCAAGCCGGACGGGATGACCGAGGCCGTCAATCTCGATAATTCGCAGCTCATTGCACGTATCAGGAAAGCGACTGCTGAAAAGCGCAGCTCGAATGAAGCCATCACGCTTGGGCCGATCCACCGCTATGTGCTGCCCAACGGTCTGCGGCTGCTGGTTCAGAAAAGCACGGTAGTCCCTGCCGTGGCCGTGCAGATGTATCAGTTGGGCGGGCTGCTCGCTGATGAACCGGGGAAAGAGGGGATCGCCAGCGCGACGATGACGATGCTCATGAAGGGCACGAAGACTCGAACAGCCCAGCAGATCGCTATGGAAATTGAAGATCTGGGCGCAGCTCTCGACACGCAGTGCGGCAACAACACCTCGATCACGAGAGGCTTGGCACTGAAGGAAGACCTGCCCCGGCTGCTCGATCTCTTTGCAGATGTCACTCTTAATCCGTCGTTTCCCGATGATGAGTGGGCCAAACTCAGGCCCCGCATCGTCGCGGCGATTGCCCGGCAAAATGACACCTGGTCCGGCGAATTGCGGACGAAGTTCCGCGAGGCGTATTTCGGCAGCCATCCCTGGTCGCAGTTGCCGCTGGGGCGAGCTGAGGTCGTGGACAAACTCACGACCGGACAACTCGCGGACTTTTACCAACGACATCTGGGCGCAGCCGATACGGTGATCTCCGTTTTCGGCGACGTGGAACCTGAGGCCGTCAAAAAAGAAATCGAAAAGCGGTTCGCTGATCTGCCTGCTCACCCATTGGAAAAGTCGCACATCGATCCGGCTCCGACGCCGCAGGCAAAGATACTTCAGTTCTCGACGAACAAACCGCTGGCGGCGGTGATCATCGGTTACGGCCCGGCTGGTACGCGCAAGGATCCGGACTACCCGAAGATTCAGGTGCTCTCGCGCGTGCTCAGCTCGTTTCCGACCGGCTGGCTTGATGAGGAACTGCGCGGCCGCGGGCCGGGATTGGTTTACGCGGTCGGGGCGGGATATGCGACGGGGCTGATTCCCGGCTATTTCGCTCTGCTCTTTAACACGCAGCCTGCTTCTGTACCCGAAGCGGTCAAGCGATCGGTCAGCGTCATCCAGCGTGCGCGTGAAATTCTCGTGGATGATGTGACTCTCCGCCGCGCCAAGGCTGCGGTGCTCACCGACGAATTTATGGCAAAGCAGACCAATGGTGATCGCGCGATGGATGCCTCGCTCAATGAGCTTTATGAGCTTGGTCAGGATGAACCTGCCCATTTCCAGCGGGCGATCAATCTGCTGACAGCCGACGACCTTCGTGAAGTCGCCCGGGTCTGCTTGAAAAATCCTGTTTTGGTCGTGTTGTCTCATGAATCGATTCCCGAAGAAAAGCTCAAAGCAGCGATGGAGTCACCTGCTACGCAGCCAGCACAATGAGTCAGACACGTATCGAAAGTTCATCCCGACGCGGGAAACGTAAAACGTGTCAGCAGGACGAATGAGGTGAAGGTCACGAAAGGATCGCTGCCAAACGGTCACGGTTTGTTACGCGACGGGTTCCGCAGCCTCGGATCGAAGCGGGAAAATCAGAAGATGCCGGGTGAAGCCGGAATGAGTTGACGCGGAACGAGAGAATCAGACTCTTGTCAAAGTCTCCGTGATTCGGGCGAGATGAAGGACGTAAATCGGCAGTATCGGGTTGAGTGATCTGGTGGTCAGTGTGTGCCGGAGCCAGGCGGGGGACTGCTCTCGTTTGACTTCATCAGCTTGCGGATCAGGAACAGCACCACCGCCCCGACTGCACCGAAGACTGCACCCAGCAAGGCGGTGCGCCCGACACTCGAAAAGAACGACGGCTTGGCAGTTCCGCTTGAAGGTGCGGGGTTGTCGATCGGGGGGGTTACTGTGTTGACGTTATTGGCGTTTTCTGACGTGGTATCAGGCGGCGGCGCGTCCGAAGGATGGAACACATAACCCGGATCAAATCGAGCAGAGTTCGCAGCAGCGGTAAAGGTCGGCAGCATCGCTGCAAAATTGCCGGATAAGTCGTAGCAGTGGATAAACACGACGCCAGGCGTACCGATCGTGCCGAAGCTGATGCCATCCATGTTCTGATCGGCGACTTTCATGTTGTAGCGCATGATGATGCGCTGATTCTTTCGGTCCACGATAACCTGGCCGGTGCGGACATCCGAGGCGATATCGCTGAGCTTTTGTGCTGCATCCTTGAACCCTTCCTGGACGCCAGCTCCGAATTCTTTCTCGATCTCAGCGTAGGTCACCCTGCTCATATCCGCTGTCTGAATCTGCATGAGGATGTAAGGCGTGGTGCCCGGGCCTTTCCCCACAGGGCGAAACCCCGCCTGGTAATCGGTCCCCAGACGACCTTTTGCAAACTTGTTGATTTCACCAAGGTCCTCGACGGACATCCGGGTCCAGCCCGGCGGGAGCGTGAAGCCAAAGTGAAACGTCTCGTGGCGGAATTCTTCCGCCCGGACGGTCGTTGCGGCGGCGATGAGCACTAATCCCAGAACGAGGGCAATCCGCAGAGGTGTTTTCATGAACATGATGATACCGCCACGGCAACCGGATCGGTGCAAAAAAATGTGTTTTGTTGATGACGTGCGTCGGTGCAGAACATGGTGCAACATGGCAAATACTCCGTGAGAGATGAAGATAGTTCGCATTGCGAGAGGGGCTGCAATTTGTGCCAAGATTGAGATGTTTTCCTAACTACTGCCAGTGTAGGTACATGCGGTGGTTATCGGCGGCCGACAGGAACGAAGGTGTTGTGAACCGTAAAGCGTTGTGTGAAGAATTCGGGATCAAACGCAGTAGCGCATTGCCGGGGTTCATGGCAGCCCAGGGCGGCGAGGATCGCGGCGATAAGAATGTGCGGCATCATGTCGGCATCCTCCATGCCATGCGGTGAGGCATAGGTGGCAGTTAATAATATATTTTACCAAGTCGTCAAATAAAGTCAATAGTGTTCAATGAAAATTATTTTTCCGTTCCTTTCATCAGCACACGCGGCGAAGTCCGGTTGAAGGTGCGGATCCGCTCGAATAGGTCGTCTGATCGAGGCTGTGCGGAAGGATGTACGGACTTCGCAGCCTGACGGCTGAAAGAGGACGGCGATTTCCGATACACTTGACCGGCTTTTCGACCTCGGGGATCGCCCTTGGACTTGCTGCTGATTCTCTCCGTCCCTGCGCTGATCGCGCTGAATGCCTTTTTTGTTGCCGCCGAGTACGCGGTCGTGGCGACTCGCTCGACTCATATCGACTCGCTCCGCAAGGCGGGCCGCCGTCGTCAGGCGCAGGCACTTGAAAAGCTCAAGGACAACACCGCCAATACCATCGGCACGATCCAGGTCTGTATCACCATGACCAACCTGCTGCTGGGTTGGATCGGCGAGCCGGCCATGGGGCGGTTGCTCCACGGTCTGATGGGATCGCTGGCGTCACATATCCCAGCCAATATTTTCAGGCCGGTGTCGTTCGGCATTTCCTTCATTGCCGTGACGCTGCTGACCGTCGTGTTCAGTGAGCTGCTGCCCAAGGCGTTGACGCTTCGCAACGTCGAAATCGTGGCGCGATTCACCGCTGCCCCCGTGCTGGCTATCGGTCGGATCGTCTGGCCGATGGTCTGGCTGATGAACAAGATCGCCAACGTCGTGACGAGGCCGCTCGGTCTGGGGCGTGTCGATGAAATGGATCAGGAACACATCACCGCGGAAGAGCTGCGGCTGCTCACGACCGAAGCGGCACAGGAAGGCGAGCTGACGCCTCGTGAACGTGCTGTGATCCTCAACGCGCTGACGCTGGCTGATCGCTCAGCCCGGCAGATCATGGTCCCGCGCGTGCGGGTCTCTTATCTCGATATCAAACGCAGCATGGAGGAAAACCGCCGGATCATCAATGAGCGGCTTTATTCCCGTCTGCTCCTCTGTGACGGCTCGATCGATAATGTCATCGGTATTCTGCACACCAAGGAGTTCCTCAGCGCGTACAACGCAGCAGGGGATGTGAGCGTGCTTTCACTCATTGCCCGTCCGCCGGTCTTTGTGCCCGAAAGCACACCGATGGACAAACTGCTCTCGCTGTTTTCCGAGAAGCGATCCCAGATGGTCGTCGTGCTCGATGAATATGGCGGGGTATCCGGGCTGGTGACGCTGCGCGATGTGGTTGATGAACTGCTTGGCGTGGGGGAGCCGGCCGTGGTGCCGTCGATCTCATCCGAAGCCGGGAGTGATCTCAAGAGGCAGGAAGTTCGGACGTTCACGGTTCCCGGTGATACCGCCCGGCATGATCTGGCGACGAGGCTTGGCCGCGACTCGTGGGGCGATCATGAAACTGCGGCGACGGTGGGGGGGCTGCTCCAGGAGTGGTTGGGGCACGTGCCGGCCGTCGGCGAAGAAATTGAGATCGAGCGTGTGCGATTGCGAGTGGTCGAGGCCGACTCGCGCCGAGTGCTCCGTGTGCAGGTGACCCCGCCGGAGGAGGAAAAGGAAACCGTGTGAATGATGAGGGGCAAACGGTGAATGACATCGCTTACCCTGCTTGCAAATATGCGACCGACTGCCGCGATGGTTGCTAGATTGCTTGTCTCACCGCTAAGCTGATCGCCGGTAATTAAGGATGGAATTTTAATCATGGCCAAAACTTTTCAGGACCTGGGAGTCTTCAGCGATCTGGTCGCAGCCGCGAAAAAATCACACAAGCTTTATCCGCGCGCCAAGCCGGGCAAGGCTACGCAAAAAGCGGTGCTCGAATCGCTGGCGTTCAACCCCGGCCCGCCTGTCGCCAAAGGTGTGCGAGTGGAGCGAACATGGAAAAGCGACGGTGTCGTCGGTGAGGCGATCACCTACTCCGTCGGCTTTGGCCCTCGGACCGAGGCGTGGCTTCTGCGGCCTGCTGGCGTCAAAGGAAAACTTCCCGGCGTCGTCGCGCTGCACGATCACGGCGGGTTCAAATATTTGGGTAAGGAAAAAGTCGCCATCGGCCCGGAGGGTTCGACCAAACTTCAAAACGACTGGTTCGAACGTGTGTATGGAAACCGCGCGTTTGCCAATCACCTCGCCCAACTGGGCTTTGCGGTGCTGGTCCCCGACGTCTTCACCTGGGGAAGTCGGCGCATTCCTTTCCGAACGATCCCCGCATGGGACCGGGACATCGGCAACGCGATGCACGCCAGGGGACCAATGGAGTCAAACCCGCCCCATCAGATGGCTGAGGAAATCAGCCGCTACAGCTGGGCTGCGGTCTTTAACGAACACACCATTCAGAAATACTGTCACGTACTGGGTACGAGCATGGCGGGCATCATCGCCTTTGAAGATCGCGTCGCTGCGAGGCTGCTCGCTGCTCGCAAAGATGTGCTGCCCGGCGGTGTCGGTTGCGTCGGGCTTTCCGGCGGCGGGTTGCGATCGACTCTCCTTCAGGCGACCAGCCACGACATCCGGGCAGCGGTCGTTGTCGGCCTCATGAGTACCTATGAAGGCCTGCTCGATCACAACGTCGTCAGCCACACGTGGATGCTCTATCCCGATCCCGGCTGGGCACGCAGAGGTGACTGGACTGATCTGGTGAGCTGCCGCGCGCCTTCGCCGTTGATGTGTCAGTATGACAACGAGGATGCGCTCTTCACTCCCGCGGGGATGAAAGCTGCCCACAAACGCATCAGCGAAAACTACCGGTCGGTGGGCAAGCCCAAAAATTACGTCGGCGAGTTTTACCCCGGCCCGCATAAGTTCGACGTTCCCATGCAGGACTCTGCTTTCGCGTGGCTCAAAAAGAATCTGACGTAACTCTCTTTCGCCTCCTGCTTCATCAACACTCACCACGGAACCGCCCGCATCGCTGCGGCAGAGAATAAGCGGGAGATGCTCTTGGCTCGCTTCCGCGAGAAGGTCAGCCGTCGAGCCGGTGCGCAATGGCATATCACCGGCTGATGATGATCTGGATCGAGCTGAGATTACGGCCCGACATTGAAGTGACTGTTGGCGGAACGGCTTGACTGATTGGCCGGATCACCCAGCGGCAGTTGGTCGAAGCCCGCATCCGGCTCAAACGTGGCTGCGGTGTGATCCGACCACGGCTTGGTCGTCGGCGGCATCGGATGCGCCGCGGCTTGTGCTTTGTCGGCAGTTGCTTGACCGGAAGCTGTCGCTCTGGTTGCGACCCTCTCGCCGCACGACACACTCGCAACACAAATGCACAACGCTATCAGACGGATCAGGATGCGCATGAGAAACCTCGATGCAATCTTTATCGGCCATTCGAGGTTGAAAATGAATGATCAAACGCAGATGAGATAAGCGAGGCTGGGCTGATCGTTCACTCTGCGATGCGCGCCGGCAGATCCGACAATCCTCACACCGTCTTGCATCGTGACCTTCATCATGGTTTTGCTCCTCCGGTTCGGTTGCCTGCTCCTCGACATCATGGTGTAAGCACGGCTGCAGAAAATGTTACTGGATGGCAAGATTTGTTTTCCCCGTGCATCAGACTTGGTGGGAGTGGCCTTCGGTAACTGGCGAAAGATTTTTGAGTATTTCCACCCTATTCCCCGCGATACTTCCACGGCTGGATTCTTTTGGCTGTCTGGGTATTCTGAGTGCATGAGTGATACTCCAAAGGGCTGCCTGGGGTTCTTGTTGTCGATGTTCGGGTCTCGCTCTGAGGTGGAAGCGCCATCCACTACGATGCCCAAGGTGCAGGTGAACCGCTATTTTGTTTCGGAGGCGGAAGCGAATTTTTTCCGCGTCCTACAGCGCTTCGTCGCAGGTCGCGCACATGTGTTGGCGCAGGTTTCACTTCGTCAGTTGGTCTGGTTTCCTGGCAATAACCGCAGCAACCAGGGCCGTGGCACTTGGCAAAGTAAGGTTGCTGCCAAGTCCGTGGACTTCGTGCTGTGCGAGTCAGCGACCCTTCGCCCGCTCGTGGCGATTGAACTGGATGAACCGTCTCATGCTGAACCTGCACGACAGTCACGAGATGCCGATGTAGAGGCGGTGTTGGATGCAGCAGGACTACCCCTGCTCCATGTGCTGACATCGCGCAACTACGACACCCGTGAGCTGGACGCAGCGCTACAACCACATCTGCCGGCGATGTCGGCAACACAAAAGCGATAAGCGCAGCCCTCATCGCACACCATCACCGCGAGGCGCGTGGTCCATTTACCTGCACAACATCAAGGTATATGGTCCACTTGTGGCGCAAGTAGCGAACCTCCTGTCCGTACTGCTCGGCACTTTGCCGATGTATGTTGCCGCCATTGTCAGCAAAGAGCGTATGGATGAAGCTGTACCGCCCGTTCACCGAGGCGAAGCAGTCATGCGCCAGAAACTAGAAGCAATAGTCGACTTCCGACCGCAGCACGGAAACTTTCCGACGTGACGAAGCAAACCCAGCCATCTTCTTTGGTCTGAATGTGGTGGTACTACCTATTTCCCCCAGGGGCTACGGTCGCCATCGTTCTGAGGTAAGTCCCCGTAATTTGAGGTGGCAGTATGTGTTGTCCAAGTGGGCGATATAGGACTCGAACCTACGACCTCACGGGTGTGATCCGTGCGCTCTAGCCAGCTGAGCTAATCGCCCGCATGAGGAGACTTTAACCCTCCTCAATTAAGTCAGGATAGCTTCAGCATCGCATAGGTCAAGAATTGCCTTGATCTGCGCGGAGGCTGTTGCATGGAGTTTAGATGTTGTGGCAGCAGAATTCAGATGGTCACACAAACCATCTAAAAAGCTGCCCTCCGCCAACCCGCGACCAATCGAGATTAGTCCTCAGCAGTTTTTCAAATCGCTCCATCGCAGTCGCGAATTATCCGGCAAGATCTCGAATTGACCTGCGACCACCGGTAGCGACTTTACAACCCGGTGCAGCGTGGCAGCAACGTGCGATGCGATCGGTCAATGTGCGTGGCCGCACTCGCCGCAGATATTTGATTTTCTGGATAGTCGCTGTCCGCAACGGAAGCAGGACTGTTCCGCCCCCGGTGTGCGGGCTGGCGGACGGTTTGGTGTGGCGCAATTCGGGCAATGAGATGCGCGGCGGGGGAACTCCTTGCTGCACACTCGACAAGTGACATAAGTGGAAACAACGGTGGTGTTCATCAGGTGCCTCACGAATACGTCGTGGGATAAAGAACGAATTCAGAGAGGGGAAAGTCAAGGTCAGGATCGCGTGATTGATGCAGAGATGTTTCGCCCGACGCGATCATGCAGCGGTGGGACACGGATAACTTTTCGTTTATCAGATAACCATGCGGCACACGAAGCGGTACCATGCGTGACATGGCTCGGCCGCCCCAAGACCCTGACGATTTCACGATGAGCTTCGGCGATCATCTGGAGGAACTTCGCCGACGACTCATCTACGCGCTCATCGGCGTGGCGTTGACCTCGTGCGTGACAGCATGGTTTGGCAAGGACATTCTCTCGTGGTTGTGTCAGCCGCTTTTTGAAGCTCTCAAACAGGCCGGCTACCCGCAGCAGGTGTACAACCACTCCGTCGCGGGCAGTTTCACCGTCTGGATGAAAGTTTCGCTGCTGGCGGGGTTGACGATCAGCGCACCGTGGGTTGTGTATCAGGGGTGGCGATTTATCTCAACCGGCCTGTATGCGAGTGAGCGGAAGTTTGCGGTGTTGCTGGCGCCGTTCAGCGGCATGATGGTGCTGCTGGGAATTTTCTTTCTCTACTACGTTTTCCTGCCGGCGACGGTGTCGTTTCTGCTCTATTTCTCCGCCACGTTTCCGCCGCCGACTTCTGACGCACCCAGTTCGTTGCAGCGTGTCACCCATTTTTTCAACGACATGAATCGGCTATTCATGCCGGGAACCTGGCTTGGCGACAGCAACGCACCGGCGACGAGGCCGGGCACTCCGGCGACCCAGCCGGCGACTAATCCCGACAGCACAACATCGCACGGCGGCGGGGCGGGCTTCCGTGTACCAGTGCTTGAGCATGATCCAGCCGCACCTGCTGAGGGTGAGATTTGGTTCAATCACTCCGCCAATCAACTCAAAATGCGCGTGGATGACAGGGACCACGTGGTCATGCTCAATCTCGGCTCGATGATGATTCCCCTGATTGAAATTAATGAATACCTCGGCCTGGTTTTCATCCTGGCGATTCTCGTGCTCATCGCGTTTCAGTTGCCTGTGGTGATGACGCTGGCTGCAGCGATCGGCCTGCTCGATCCGCGATGGGTTGCCAAATACCGCAAGCACATCGTGTTTGTCTTTTTCGTGGTCGGTGTGATCGCCACGCCTAATCAGGACTTTGTTGGAAACATCCTTCTGCCGATCGTGATGTGGGTTCTCTTTGAGCTGGGTTTGTTGACGATGCGGCTGGCGTGGAAGAAGCGGGATATCGATGAAGGGGAGGAAGAACCGAGTGAGGCAAATTGACGCACATGCCGAGCAGGGGAATCGGCATCGTCATGCGTTGAGGTACTTGAGGCTGAGCGTTTTTGCTGCGACGGACGGATGATCACGTCTTGGGGTTGTTTTCAGAGAGCTTGGCTTGAGCGGTATTAAGCTCTTCACGCATGCGACGCATTTCCTCACGCATGGCAGCCATCTCTGACTCGCTGCTGGCAGAGGTGGACGCATTGCTCTGATCGGCAATTTGGCGGGAGGATGCGGTGTTCTCGACGCGGGCCTGCGGCTGGCTGGGCGTGTTGGGGTTGATCTGGTCCTCGATCCCCGACAAGCCTTTCTTGAATTCGACGATACCTCTACCCATGTTTTTGCCTACTTCAGGCAGCCGCTTACCGAAGATGAGCAGGCCGACGAAGGCAAGAACAAGCAGCATCCACCAGTCGCCCATGACGATCTCCAAAAAGAGGAACCTGACCGAGGCCAATTATACGGTTCGGATATCAGGATACGAAAGTATAGCCGGGAATGTCGTTTTGTGTCTCAATCCGAGCAAAGCGCAAATATTCACCGCAGCGGTAAACGTGCTTCTCTTGAGGAAATGTCCCGGCTTGATCAGAGAGCGAGAGCATTATAAACTTCTCGACTCGCGGCATGGCGTAGGGTACGCCGCGTCATCACCTCGGCCGCCCCGCGGCCTTCACGTTAGCACGGAGCGTTTGAAGTGGCCAAAAAGACCACCGGCAAGAAAAAAACCGCGGCCCGTCCGGCTGTGAAAACCGCCCCCAAGCCTAAGCCCAAGGCCAAGCCCGCGACAAAGGTCGTCAAAAAGCCCGGCAAAACCGCTGTCGTCGCTTCCAAAGCTCCCAAGCCAGCTCCCAAGACCAAGGCTCCTTCCTTCGTCAAGCCGTCGGTTGTCGAAATCAAGCGAGTGGCTGTGAAGGAGCAGGCGGAAGAGACGCAGCTCAAGGAAGTCGCGCTGACCGAGGACGAGCTTCGTAAGGTTAAGACCGGTCTGACCAAGAAAGACCTGGAGCACTACCGCGAATTGCTCATGCAAAAGCGCGCTGAGATTCTCGGCGATGTCGCATCGCTTGAAACCGATGCCCGCAACAACGGCGGCAACCTGTCCAACATGCCGCTCCATATGGCCGACATCGGGTCCGACAACTACGAGCAGGAGTTCACGCTCGGTCTGGTGGAGAGCGAGCGAAAATTGCTCCAGGAAATCAACGAAGCACTGCTGCGCATCAAAGCGGGTACTTATGGCGTGTGCGTTGAAATGGGTGTGCCGATCGCCAAGGCGCGGCTCGACGCAAAACCCTGGGCGAAACACTGCATCGAGGCGGCACGGTTACTCGAACGCACCGGTATGCGTTAACCGATCCGGTTTTCATTGAGCTGATAACAAGCCCTTCGCTTACATCGCATTTCCTGCTTTAAGCGGTGTGCGATTCGCGTCATGGTCTGCGCGTAGTGAGGCCAGCCATCGCGTGATGATGTGGCGCGACGTTTCCCTGCGGGGCTTGGCGGGCAGCTGCGCCAGTTGCATCTTCCGAGTCCTAGCCCGAAACTAGTTGCCCTTACTTCATTGAGGTTTATGCAATGTCAAAAGTTACTCGCAAGGTCGCCATGTGTCTGATGGCTCACCCGGACGACTGTGAAATTCTCGCGGCTGGGACGATGGCGCATCTCAAAGCCCGTGGTTGGGAAATTCACATCGTCTCGATGACGCCCGGAGACTGCGGGTCGATGGATCAGGGGCCGGAGCAGATCGCCAAAATCCGCCGACAGGAAGGGGCAAACGCAGCCAAGGTCCTGGGCGCGACGTATCACTGCCTGGAATCGCGCGATCTGTATGTGACTTTTGATGAGGACACGCTTCGTCGTGCGACCAGCCTGACTCGGATGATCGCTCCGAGTGTGATGTTCACGCACAGCCTCCAATGCTACATGATGGACCACGAGGTCACCGCCCGCGTGGCACGTACGGCTTCGTTTGGTTACGCCATCCCTAATACCACCCCCGGACCCATCGCCAAAGGTTCCGGCGTGCCGTATCTCTACTATGCCGACACGCTTGAGGGGCTTGACTACTACGGCAACACGATCGAGCCATCGACTTTCGTCAACATCACCAGGACCATGGCCATCAAGACGAAGATGCTCAAGGAACACGCCTCGCAGCGTGAGTGGCTGATGAAGCATCACGGCATGGATGAATACACACGTTCGATGCAGGCATGGGGTGAACGCCGCGGTCATCAGATCGGCGTGAAATATGCGGAAGCCTTCCGGCAGCATCGCGGCCACCCGTATCCGCATGACTGCATCCTGGCGAAAGAACTCGGCGACCTGGTCGTGGATCGGCATCCGTAATCAAACAGAACTTGTCGCAGCATCGGTTGACGTGTGTGTCATCCGATGCTGCCTGCCGCATGTTTACCTGCATCGAGGAACGCGAATGAACTTTCTATCGACCCGTGAAGGCTCTTATGCCGGGCCGGTGTATCCCGCCGGCTGGGACTACGCAAAGATCGATCGCATCACAGCGAAGACCGGTCCGAGTGAGTTTGTGAAACGCCAATCGCACTGGCATAAGGGTTTTGAGCCGGTGATATGTGACGACACCTCCGGCGGCGCCGAGTCCATGAACGCGATGATGGGCTACGAGATTTTCGATGTCATTCGTCAGGCTGCCGCCGACAAGCGCGAGTTGGCGTTGATTCTGCCTGTCGGACCGATGGGCATGTACAAGTGGGCAGTCTATTTTTGTCGCAAGCACAATGTTTCCTGCCGACACGTACACGGGTTCAACATGGATGAGTGGTCGGATGCAGAGGGCAACTCCACGCCGCCCGATGCTCCGGGCAGCTTTCAGGGTGCGATGGAGGCTGCGTTTTATGGTCCGCTGGAAAAGCTCACGGTGCCCCGAACTCAGCGGAATTTTGCGACGAAGAAACTGCTGCCGACGTACCCCGACAAAATCGAACGGCTGCGAAAGCGGGGCGCAAAGCTCGTCGTGGTGTACGGCATCGGTCGAGCGTGTCACATCGCATTCTGGGAGCCGCACTTTGCCGGTGAATACGCCAGCATCAAACAATGGCGTAATGATCCCTACCGTATCGCAGCCCAGCTTCACCCGTTGACGATCGAGCAGAACTCGCTGCACTCATTCGCCAGCCGAATGACACTCATTCCGTTGCGTGCCAACTCGATCGGTCCCGGTCTATTTACTCATGCGGATTACTGCATCGGCGGAGCGGATGGCGCGCACGGTTCGCTTAACTGGCAGGGCCAGTCGGTCTGGATGACGCTGCGATACGGGCCGGATACTTGGGTGCCCAGCTCATGGATGCCGACGATGCCCGGCCGCCTGTTCATCATTCGTAAGCTCGTCGGCCCGCTGGAGCCGGAGGCGAACTGACACCTTCGTGTCAGGATCAACCGCCGCCGCTCGATCCTTGTCTGCACCGACGACAAAGCAACGCCCCCGGTGCGATTGCTCACTACACAGCGAAGTATTTTGCCTGCGGGTGATGGACAATGATCGCGCTTGTGGACTGTTCCGGATCGATCTGCCAGTTTTCCGTCAGCGTGCAGCCGATGCGTTCGGGCTTGATGAGACGGAACAGTTTTTCCTGGTCACTCATTTCGGGGCATGCGGGATAGCCGAAGCTGTAACGCGATCCACGGTAGCTCTGCGTGAAAAGCTCGCGGATATTCGGGCTGTCTTCGCCGGCAAAACCAAGCTCCTGACGAATACGTTTATGCCACAGCTCCGCGAGTGCTTCCGCGCATTCGACCCCCATGCCGTGCAGGTAGAGGTATTCCGAGTAGTTGTTGGCGTCGAAAAGTTTCCGCTCCCGTTTGGTGACCTCAGGCCCCATGCTGACACACGAGAGGGCCAGCACGTCGCGCACACCCGATGATGCGGAACGGAAGAAGTCGCTGATGCACAGTCGCTTGCGGCTGCTTTGACGCGGAAACGTGAACCGCTCGATCGGGCGGTCGTGGTCCTGCGGATCGAACACGATCAGATCATCGCCCTCACTTCCCGCTGGGAAGTAGCCGTAAGTCACCCTGGGGCGGAGAATGTTTTCCTCTTTGCACTGTTTCTTGAGCCGTTCAAAGAGCGGTTCGATTTCATCCTCAAGCTGCGCTTCGTACTCAGCCTCGGATTGGCGTTGTTTCTTGAACTGCCATTGACCGCGGAAGAGTGCGACCTTGTTCACAAAGGGATAGATATCGTCGAGTCGGAGTCCTTCGACCACGCGGTCACCCCAGAAGGGCGGGACCGGAACGGGGGCTTCGCCCACCTCGCTCCGGACCGCTGCCGTCGCGCCATGCGGCACGCCGCAACCGCATCCCGCACCGACAGCGGATTCCGTCTCCGTCGGCTGCGATTTGGCACGCTGTGCCGCCTCGACCTTTTCCTCCACAGCCTGACGCTTGTTGACTCGTTCCTCGATTTCACGGTTCAGCTCAGCGGACCTGCCGCTGACGAGATAGTCCATAAGGCGCAATCCCTCGAAGGCATCACGACCAAAATAGACCTGCCCTTTGTACGTCTGCCGCAAATCCGTTTCGCAGTAATGACGCGAGAGGGCCGCGCCGCCGAGGATGATCGGCACCGTGATGTTCTGCGTATTCAGCTCCTCGAGATTTTCCTTCATCACCCCGACGCTTTTAACCAGCAGCCCCGATAGGCCGACCGCGTCGGCACCGACTTCCTTGACCTTTTCGATGATGCCGGAGATCGGCTGCTTGATGCCCAGGTTGAAGACCGTGTAGCCATTGTTGGTCAGGATGATGTCTACGAGATTTTTGCCGATATCGTGAACATCGCCTTTGACCGTCGCGAGCACGAGCTTGCCTTTGGTCTGACCTTCGACCTTCTCCATGTACTGCTCGAGGTGGGCGACCGCCATCTTCATCACTTCAGCACTCTGGAGCACGAAGGGAAGCTGCATCTGACCGGAGCCGAACAGCTCACCGACGACTTTCATCCCGCCGAGCAGGTGATCGTTAATGATGTCGAGCGGCGAGTATTTTGCCCTCGCCTCTTCGAGCGTCTCGATCAGGTGTCGTTTTTCCCCGTCGATGATGTGCTGCTGAAGCCGCTCTTCGAGAGACAGAGACGCAGCAGCGGGCTTAGCGACTTTCTCCGATTGCTCCTGGTCGGGAAACAGATCTACAAAAATCTGGAGCGGATCGCGCGTCTCGGTGCCGTCACGGAGTGTACGCGGAGCGTCCGGCCAGCGGTTGTAGATCAGGTCGAGAGCCGCATTCCACTGGATATCTTCGATTTTTGTTCGGGGCAGGATCTTGGAAACGTGAATGATCGCGCTGGACATTCCCGCCTGGATCAACTCGTGCATAAAGACGCTGTTGAGCACGACGCGGGCCGCGGGCTTGAGGCCGAAGCTCACGTTCGACAGACCGCAGGTGAGCTGGCAATCGGGAAGTTCTTTGACGATGCGGCGTGTCCCCTCGATGGTTTCGAGGGCACTGCGGCGATCCTTTTCCATACCCGTGCTGATGGGCAGCACGAGCGGGTCGAAGAACAGGTCCGCCGCTGCCAGGCCGTATTTCTTTGTCGCCAGATCAAACATCCGTCGCGCGATGGCGAGTTTGCGATCGGCGGTGCGTGCCATGGCTTCTTCCTTGTCCTCGTCGATCGTGCCGAGCACCAGGGCTGCGCCGTAGGTTTTCGCCAGCTTGCACATATGAGCAAATTTTTCTTCGCCGTCTTCCAGGTTCGCGGAGTTAATGATGCACTTGCCCGCAGCAAGCCGCAGACCAGCTTCGATGGTCTTGGGTTGTGTGGAGTCGAGCATCAGCGGCACGTTTACCTGTCGAACGAACCGTTTGACGATTTCCGCCATATCCCGCGCGTTATCGCGGCCGGCGTAGTCCACGTTGACATCGATGACGTGCGATCCTTCACGCACCTGCTCCTTGGCGAGGCTTACCATGCCGTCCCAGTCTTCGTTTTCGAGCAGCTTCTTGAACGCACGCGATCCTGAAGCATTGGTCCGCTCGCCGATGTTGAGAATCGACGTGTCCTGACGGAACTCAGTCGCAGAAAACAGCGACGTGCAGGCGGGCTTGAACAGCTCTTTAGTGATGCGGGTCGGTTTGCGTCCGCTGACGGACTGCACCAGCAGTCGGATGTGCTCAGGTGTCGTACCGCAGCATCCGCCGACGATATTCACCCCGTCGTGTTCCACATATCGTGTCAACGCTTCGGCGAACGGCTGCGGCTGGAGAGGGAAGCTCGCTTTGCCATCGAGGAGTACGGGCAGCCCCGCATTGGGTAACACGCTGATGAGCTTTGGCCACTGCTTGCCCAAAAAGTGAACATGTTCAGCCATCTCCGTCGGGCCGGTGGCGCAGTTCATCCCCAGTGAAAGAATCGGGAAGCCCGCCAGCGCAGCAGCCGCACCGGCGATCTCCGTACCCAGCAGCATCGTGCCGGTCGTCTCGATGGTGACCTGCACCATGATGGGGATGTCGTCGGTGGTCTTGCCGCGATCCGCCAGTGCTGCGAGGCAGGCATTGATCGTGCATTTAATCTGGAGCAGATCCTGTGTGGTTTCGATGAGCAGGGCATCCACGCCGCCGTCGATTAGCCCGCGTACCTGTTCACGGTAGCTGTCGAGCATTTCATCCCAGGTGGTGTTACCCAGCGTGATGAGTTTGGTACCCGGGCCGATGGAGCCAATGACAAAACGCGGCCGATCGGGTGTTGCATACTTGTCGCATGCGGCTCGAGCGATCTGCGCAGCTTTGACATTGATTTCATGGATGCGGTCAACAAAGTCGAACTCAGCGAGCACGAGCTTGTTACCGCCGAAGGTATTTGTTTCGACGGCATCGGCACCGACGGCCAGGAACGACTCATGGATGCCCTGAATCACATCGGGGCGGGTGAGGTTCAGGGCTTCCGGGCAGTTTTCCCGACCCAGATAATCGCTCTCCAATGAAAGCGGGATCGCGTGGATGGCGGTACCCATGGCCCCATCGAATACCAGAACTCGTCGCTGAAGCTCGTCTGTAAATCTGCTCGGCATGACAAAAAACCGTCCTTTTCAACGTAAATGATGGTGGACACAATCCATCCATTGATCCGGATAATAGGATGATAGCCCTGACAACCCGGGATTGCCAACTCCGAAATGAAAATGCTCTTCCAACCATCGGGCGTATCTCGCCGATAGCTGTTATCTGTCGATGAGACAACAATCAATCGTCGGTTGGTCCGTGGCAGGGCATACGGTCTGCCTGACATGAAGGAATACGCATGGATTGGTGGCAGGCTCTGATACTTGGAATCGTCGAAGGTGCGACCGAGTATCTGCCCGTCAGCTCGACCGGCCACCTGATCGTCGCTATGCGCGCCATCGGACTGGAGAAAACTCAAGCTACGGATGCTTACGCCATCTGCATCCAGAGCGGCGCGATCCTTGCCGTGCTCGGTTTGTACCGCGCGAGGTTCCGGCAAATGGCCAAGGGGCTATTGGGCCGTGATCGTCAAGGCCGTGAGCTGGCACTCAACCTCACCATTTCATTCGGTATTACCGGCGTGCTGGGGTTGGCCTTCAGCCACTGGATCGAGAAACACCTGTTTCTCGTCAGTTATGTGGTGATGGCCTGGTTAGTCGGCGGGCTTGCCATTCTGCTGGTGGCGTGGTCAAAACAGGGACGACCCGGGCGAGTCGGTTTTGATCTCGACACGCTGGGGTGGAAGCAGGCTGCTGTCATCGGTCTGGCGCAGGCGTTGGCGATGTGGCCGGGAACCAGCCGTAGTCTGATTACCATCGCAGCCGGCCTGATGCTGGGAATGAGCATTGGTGCAGCGGTGGAGTTCAGCTTTTTGCTTGGTGTCGTCACGCTGCTGGCGGCTGGTGCGCTTAAGGCTTACCAATCCGGTCCGCTCATCATGGACATGGGGCTGACCAACGTCTTGATCGGCATCATCGTTGCCGCCCTTGCCGCCTGGATTTCAATCAAGTGGATGGTCAGCTACCTGCGCCGACATGGGCTGGCGATATTCGGGTATTACCGGATTGCCATCGGCGTGGTGGTGGGGCTGCTGGTCATCAGCGGGTGGCTGCCTGACCAGATCAAATCCACGAAGGTATCCGTTCCGCCCAGAGCAATCGAGGTCACGGCTCCAGCAGTACCTTGATGACTCCGGGACTCCGCGCGGCACGCAGCGCATCAACTCCATCAGCGAGCTTCATGCGCCGACTGATGAGGCTCAGCACGTCAATTTTCTGGGTAGCCAGCGCAGTCAACGCCTCGCCGAACGGCCCGCAGCGGCTGCCGATGACCTGAATCTCGTTGATGACCAGCGGCGAGAGATCGACCGGTGCTTTTGCGCTTTGCTCCGGCGCGACGGTGGTCTTCATGACAATTTTCCCGCGCGGCCGGACCATTTTCATCGCGGTGGGCAGACCGCTGGCTGAACCGGTGCAATCAACGACGATGTCCTGATCGGCTCGCAGACCGACATCATCCAGCACGCGGTGCTTGACGCCCCATTTCTCACATAGCGCGAGTTTTTCCGGGTGCTTGCCTACGAGTCGAACCGTCGCGTTGAGCTGGCTCATCACCTGTGCGCAGAGCAGACCCAACCGACCATCACCGAGCACGGTGATGAAGGGTCGCCCCTCGATCGTGAGTTGCCGGATGATCTGATAGGCAGCCGCGAGCGGTTCGGTGAATACCGCGCGGTCGTCGTCGATGGAGTCAGGGACTGCCAGCAGATTCTGGGCCGGAAGGGTGAATCGCTGCGCGAAGCAGCCGTCGCGCCCGGCGATACCAAGTACCGTCCGGTCGCGGCAATGTTCGCGCAGGCCGGCCTTGCACATATCGCATTTACCGCAGATGCAGTTGATCGTGCCTACGACCCGCTTGCCCGTCCACTGACGGGCGACCTTTGCATCGCGGGTGTTGACCTCTTCAACCACACCCACAAACTCATGACCAAGGACGCCCTTGAAACCCATATACCCGCGGCAAAGCTCCAGATCGGTCGCACAGACACCCATGCGGGTCGGCCGGATCACCGCTTCCCCCGGCGCGGGACGGGGATCCGCATGGGTGGGTTGGAAGCGGGCGTTTTGTCCGTCGAAAACCAGTGCGTGCAAGTGGATTCCTCCGATTCGTCTTTATCGGTCGAACGAGGCGGAGCGATAAACGAAAAGGTGCAGTGGAAGTTCAGGCGTTTTGGGATTTGACCGGATTGCGTCCTGTCTGTTCTCTCTTTCCGGTGAGACGCCGTTAAACTGTTCGCATGTTGCGACCGCGTGTTCTCATCCTTGCAAATCGTCGAAAGCCCGCAGTGGTCGATGCGCTCGAGGGCTTTCGTCCGTGGCTATCGGCTCATGCGGAAGTTGTGGGCGAGCCGGACATCACTTTGCTGACGCGCGAGACGGCATCCGCGATGCCTCATGCCGACCTGGCGCTGGTGCTGGGCGGTGACGGCACGCTGTTAGCGCAGGCGCGTAACGTCATCGACCTGGGATTGCCCATCCTTGGGGTGAACTTCGGCAAACTCGGTTTTCTTGCGGAGTACAGTCTGGATGATCTTCGCCGACACTGGGATGAAGTAGCGGCGGGGCGTGTCCGGCGGACGAATCGTGTGGTACTCGATGTCGCGGTCCACGAAGCGGACGCCGTCATCAACGCCAGCGGATCATCCGCCAAGCCGTCATCGGAGTTTATTGCGGTGAACGATGCGGTGATTACCGCCGGCCAGCCGTTCCGCATGATCGAGCTGGAAATGACGATTGATCCCGGATCGAGGCCCGGTCTGGACGGGGCGACGACGTTTACCGGCGACGGATTGATCGTCTCGACTCCCAGCGGCTCGACCGCCTACAACCTCGCAGCGGGCGGCGCAATCGTCAGCCCTGATCTGGATGCGTTTTGTCTCACGCCGATTTGTCCGCACACGCTGGCGTTTCGACCGCTGGTGATCAGTGCTGCGACCCCCGTCCTGATTCGTGTGAACCGCGCCAACGAGGGCACCACGCTGGTGATCGATGGCCAGCTCCCGCTGACTCTGAAAGCCGGACAGCAGATATTCCTTCGCCGCTATACCCGATCACTGGTACTGATTCATAACCCGGAACTGAGCTACTGGAAGATGCTGGCCAAAAAGATGCACTGGGCAGCACGTCCTCGCAGCACGTGAAGTCTTCGTATCCGAATCATCGTGAATGATGTAAGTGGGAGCGATTGCCCGCGAGTTGGACCGTTCCCGGCAGCATCGCGCCGCAGTCGATTTTCTCCTCACGCAGCCACCTGTGGTGCACTGGTGATAAACAAGTCACTAGCTGCTTCAATGTAAACCGCTGCCTGGCGGTTATAGCTCGAAAAACTGACGAGAGACGAACCCTATCTTTCCCGGCTATCCTTAGGGTTCTTCTCACCTGTTCATACGGAGTCCATCATGCTTACGCAGATTCGTCGCGTTGGATTCTTGTCGGGTCTTGTGGTCCTGATGATGGGTTGGCCGACGTGGGCGAAAGAAACGGCACCAGCCCCGAAATCGCCGGTCTCTGCAACGCAACCGGCGGAGGCTGAGGTCTCCACCCCTCGTGTCGGATGGATTGATCTGACCGGCCCGATTCCTGACGCACCGCCCGGATTGGCGTGGGTCACCGAGGCCGATGCCGACCCCTCGCTTCGACATCTCACGCGGCAAATACGCCGTATCGCTGACGACAAGAAATATGCCGGCCTGGTGATTTGTCTCGATGAGCCGGAGCTTGAGCTTTCGCAGATCGATGAGTTGACAGAGGCGATCAGCCACGTCCGTCATGCCGGTAAGAAAGTCGTCTTTTTCGCTGAGCAGTACGACCTGCGCAGTTATCTCCTCGCCTGCGCGGGTGATCGGATTTTATTGTTACCCAAAGGTCAGATTGAGTTGGCCGGCCTGAGCATGGAGGAAATCTACCTCACCGGCCTACTGGAAAAGCTCGGAGTAAAGGCGGACTTTATTCAGGTCGGCAAATACAAGGGCGCCGCTGAGCCGCTCACGCGCGTCGGCCCCAGCGCAGAGTGGAGCGAGAATATTGACCGGGTACTGGATGATCTTTACCAAAACATCGTCAGTCGCATTTCGACCGGTCGAGGCATGACTGCGGACGAGGTTGAGAAAGCCTTTGCCGATTGCTGGACGATGAGCGATGAACAATACGTGGAGCGCAAGCTCGTGGATGCGCTGAGCGAACACACGCTGACGGACGAAACGGAAAAAATCTTTGGGGCTGCGTTTGTGTGGGAGGACATGCTGGAAGCGTCAGCGCCTGCCCAGACTGCGGGTAATCCCTTCGCGTTGCTCCAACTCCTGATGCAGGAGAACAAGGTTAAGACCAAGCGTGCGACGATCGCGGTCATCAATGCTTCGGGGCCGATCAGCAGCGGAGACAGTGTCAGATCGGAAGGGGCAGGTCTTTTGGGTAGTGAAAGCATCGGCAGCAGAACGCTGGAACAGACCTTCGACGAAGCCGCCGCTGATCCGAATATCAAGGGCATTGTGCTGCGGATTAATTCTCCCGGCGGCTCGGCACTGGCGAGTGAAGTGATCTGGCAGGCGATGCGCGCTGCTGCTGATGAAAAGCCCGTGTGGGTTAGCGTTGGCCCTATGGCGGCCAGCGGCGGCTACTACCTCGCCTGTGCCGGCGAAAAAATCTACGTCGGGCCTGACAGCCTCATCGGTTCCATCGGTGTTGTCGGCGGGAAGATCACCCTCGGCGGACTCTATGAAAAGATCGGACTCAGCGTCCACCGGCGGTCACGCGGGCCGATGGGGGATATGTTCAACAGCGTCGAGCCTTTCACCCCCGCACAGATCAAGTCCCTCGAGTCAGCGTTCAGGCGAACGTATGACCAGTTCGTTCAGCGGGTCAAGGCTGGCCGGGGGAATCGTGTCAAAAATATGGATGACGTGGCACAGGGCAGAGTCTTCACCGGACGACAAGCTGTGACCAATGGCCTGGCGGACCGCGTCGGTGGAATCGACACCGCGGTGCGTGACATGGCAAAGGAGTTGAACCTCCGCCCCGGCACGTACGACGTGGTCAACCTTCCCGCTCCGATGTCGCTTTCCGAATATCTGGAACAGTTCCTTGGCGGCATGGCGATGGCGTCGGCTCCGCCCGATCAGGCAGCGGTGCTCGCGCTGGCTCAGCAACTTCTGGGTACGCAACGATGGTCGGCGATCCGCGCATCCATGTCGGGGATGATGTTGATGGGAGATGAGCACGTGCTGACCCTGATGCCTTGCGTCATCGTGGTCAAGTGAACGCAGCCTGTGTCGAGATAGGGATTGATCGCGTATCAGGTCAGGATTGAGGCACATTGCGCAGTGGTGTCTCCGGTACAGGCCGCAGCATCCGCACATGAATAGCGGAGTTCAATAAAATCCATCCATGAAGATCTCAGTGATACTTCCCGCAGCGGGTCTGGGTAAGCGTTTCGCCGACGCGGAAGGTCGGAATAAGATCGAGCTGGACCTCGCGGGTAAGCCGGTGTTTCTTCGCGCTCTGGAGTTGTTTCTCAATCGTCCAACAGTAGGGCAGATCATTCTTGCAGTGAACCCGGATGCTCTGGAAGACTTCCAGTTCAGGTGGGGTGACAAGCTGGCTTTTCATGGCGTGACGATCGTGGCTGGCGGGCGGGTGGAGCGATGGGAAACAGTGCTGCGAGCTCTGGCTGCTGTCCGAGATGGCTGTACCCATGCTGCGATTCACGATGCGGCTCGACCGCTGACCAGCGCAGCACTGATCGACCGCGTGTTCGAGGCTGCGACCAGGTATCCAGCGGTGATCCCCGGCCTGCCAGTGGCCTCGACACTCAAACGCCTCGCGGATATGACATCGCCCTCCGACGCAGACCCGCTCGATACGATCCTTGGCAGCGCAGGGGCGAAAAAAATCGAAGTCAAACAAGTGGTCGCAACGGTCGATCGTGCGGATCTGGTTGAGGTTCAGACACCACAGATTTTTGAGCTCAGCTTGCTCAGGCGTGCGTATGAACCGCTGGTCTCCGGCAAGCGCGACGGCAGGGGCATCACCGACGATGCCGGCCTCGTAGAAGCTCTGGGCGAGACGGTCCATGTGGTGGCGGGGGAGTCCACGAATCTGAAAATCACACGACCTGAAGATCTCAAGCTCGCCCAAGCCTACATCGCCGCCAATGAACAGAAAACCGTCTCAGCCGTGGCGAAAAAGCGGTTATTCAAAGATGAAGACGATTAAGCAGGGCGGCTAAAGACTGGATTTTTCGATGTGATCCCATCGTTCTCGTCAGGTGACGATCTTTCCACGATCGCTTTGATGCGGGGGAGAGGGGTACCGGCGGAATGGTATTTTTACACCCCCCTTTTTATTTTTTGAGATTCACGTTAAACTACACTTCGGTTGGTTCGTCGGACGAGTCAGGTATGCCATCCTCATTTCAGATGCCGCGCCCGAGTCTCTCCCTCCTTCCACCTTCCTGGGCCAGAACGTCGGCCTCTTTCGGCAGTGACCCGGAAAGCAACAACAGGGTCGGATCGCCCAGTGATAGGAGATGCCATGGGCAAGAAGTTGTACGTCGGGAATCTGTCATACAAGGTTTCGAGTTCTGACCTCGAACTGCTGTTGTCGCAGTTCGGCAAGGTTGAGAGCGCTGAGGTCATTCAGGACCGCGAGACCGGTCGGAGCAAAGGCTTCGGCTTTGTGGAAATGAGCACGGACGAGGAAGCGCAAGCCGCAATCGCCGCGCTGTCAGGCAAGGAGCACGATGGCCGCGCTCTGACCATCAACGAAGCACGTCCGCGTGAACCGCGGGGCGGCGGGTTTGGTGGCGGTGGCGGCGGCGGTCGTGGCGGCTACGGCGGCGGTCGTGGGGGTGGCGGCGGCGGCAGCCGCGGCTACGGTAACGATCGCGGCGGCGGTCGTGATCGGTATTGAGTTTCTCATTCCGCGCCCGTTCGCGGAATCGACAACTCAAAACGCAGTTTGAGATTACAAAACCCCCGGCAATAGTCGGGGGTTTTTTATTTTCAGCAAAGCATTTCCGTTGGTGTAAAGTTCCGGGTAAACAGCGTCAGACCTCCGGCGGATTAGTTCGCCATGAGTTCGATGGCTCGTATTCCCATCCACAGAGCCGCGACGCCGACCGCAAGGCTCAGGGAGACATACGCCGCCGCGATGCCGTATTCGCCGCGTCGCAGCAGGAGTGTGGTTTCCAGACCGAAAGCCGAGTAAGTTGTGAATCCGCCGAGAATCCCCGTGAACAGAAAGGTTTTGCCTTGCTCTGAGAACAGCCCGTATTTTTCAGCCAGTCCAGTAAGCAAGCCCGCTGCGAGGCAGCCCAGAATATTGATGACAAAGGTCGATACGGGAAACCGCGCGTTTTCGGAATGATGCAGCACCCATCCGCCAAGCGCATACCGCATGATGGCACCCAGCCCGCCACCCAGCCCGACAAGTCCGACGAGGAAGATTTGATTCATCGCAAAACTCCCGCACAGATGCGGAGCAGGACAGGCCTCACATTGTTTCACGCGTGATCAATTCCAACAGGCCGGTGCGAAGACGTCTGGTGGTCTGACCGACCTGTCCGTTGCTGATCGCCTTTTTTTCCACTCGCGTCACCGGCAATACGAGCCAGCTTGAATTGGTCAGAAATACTTCATCGGCATCGAGCAGGTCGGGCACGCTGAGCATCCGCCGCTCGATGGGAATGTCGAGTTCTCTCGCCAGTTCGACCACCGCTGCGCGGGTGATTCCCGGCAGAACCGGTGCCGGCAGGGAACCCTGCGTCTCCTCACCACGGGCAAAGGGTGTCAGGAGCTTGCCGTCTCTAACGAGGAAGATATTGCTGATCGCGCCGCCAGCCAGGTGATTCGATACGTTCAGCCAGATCGCCTCACCTGCACCTGCCGACGCCGCCTGACGCAATGTTCGCAGTCGCCCCCAATAGGAGAGCGTCTTGTGCCCCGCAAGCGGATCAAAGGGGTTGGCTGCAGGCGGGGCGATCAACGCCATCACGCCGTTTTCAAAGTAAGCAGGGTCGTATCTAGTCGGCGGTTGAGCCGCGACCAGTACCGTTGGTTCCGGCGGCGTGGAAGGAGCGTCCTTGCGGAGCAGCGAGATCGCGCCGGCAGTCACGGTCAGGCGGATTCTCGCGTCCGTCAACTCGTTATGAGCGATGGTCTGCTCGACCGCCCGCTGGAGACTTTCCAGATTCAGTTCACGCGCCAAGCCGAGGTCGTGCGCGCTTTTCTGAAGCCGTTGCAGATGCGGAACGATGCGGAATACCTTGCCGTGAAAGGCAGCCATCGTTTCAAAAAGCCCCACCGAGTGCTGAAAACCAGCATCTTCGACGCTGATGGCAGCTTCCGCCGCGTCGAGCATCTGACCGTTGAGATAGACATCCATGCGATGAGTTTAGAGTCATTCACTGCGGAAGCACAAAACCCGACCTTACTCCAGCGGTGACCTTGAGGTTTCTACACGCGGGGTGCAGGCAACTCCGGCTATTCGGTCAATGAGGGAGGAAACCTCTGGCGGTTGCTCTTTATCCAGCCTCATTTATAATGCGCGGCTCGACCTCGGTATCCAAGCCCCGGTCTTGAGAGAAATGGAGTCCGTCATCATGCGTGAGAAGATCCACCCTAAGTATGTCGAATGCAAGGTTCGCTGTGCCTGCGGTAACGATTTCGTGACCCGCAGCACCAAGCCGGAGTTACACGTCGATATCTGCGCAAGCTGCCATCCGTTTTTTACGGGTAAGCAGAAGTTCGTGGATACCGCCGGTCGAGTCGAAAAGTTCCAGAAGAAGTTCGCCGGCCAATACTTTGGCAAGCCGGCTGGTGGAAGCGCCAAGAAGGGCGACAAGGCAGCCAAGGCCTAGGCAGGTTGATGATTCATCGCAAGGTGCAAAGGTGCGGAGCGTCGCTCCGTGGCTTTGCACCTTGTTGTTTTCAGGATGGTCAACGCGAGATGCGATCATCTCGAATCGGAATCTCAAAACGGCTGCCAATCGAGTTCCGGCTGGATGGAAACCGCAGGGAGCCAAGGTGAGTCGCGGATGGCCGAATCGTCTCCCAACCCGAAGCTGATCACCAAGCTCGATGCGCTGGCAGCACAGCACGACGAGTTGGAGCGTCAGCTCGTCGATCCGACAGTGGTCGTGGACCATCAGCGGGTGCGCGAGCTGTCGGTCAAACGAGCCTCGATGGCGGATCTCGTTACGCGATACCGTCGTTACCGCTCATTACGGCAACAACTGCAAGACAACGCAGCAATCATCGGAGAGGCGTCAGACCGCGAATTGGTCGAGATGGCCCAGGCGGAGATGCCGTCGCTGGAGCAGGAATCGACGACATTGCTCGAACAGATCATCAGTGATCTGGTCACGGCGGACGACCGCTCGGTCGGCTCAGTCATTCTGGAAATTCGAGCGGGAACAGGCGGCGACGAAGCGGGTCTGTGGGCAGGCGACATTTTCGATATGTACAAACGGTACGCGGCTCGGCGAGGCTGGGATGTTTCTCTGATGGATTTTTCGCCGGGAGATCACGGCGGCGTGCGAAACGTGATCGCGAACGTGCAAGGTCAGGGAGTGTGGCAGGGACTAGGCTATGAAGGCGGCGTCCACTGTGTCAAACGAGTCCCGGCCACGGAGGCGCAAGGCCGCATTCACACCTCGACCGCGACCGTTGCGGTGCTGCCTGAACCGGAAAAAGTGCAGATCGACATCCCCGAAAGTGATGTCAAGATCGACATCACCACCGCGCAGGGACCGGGCGGCCAAAACGTGAACAAAGTCGCAACCGCTGTGAACATGGTGCATATCCCCACCGGGATCGAAGTGAGGATGCAGGAGTCCAAGAGCCAGCATCAGAATCGCGCCAAGGCATGGCAACTCCTGCGCACGCGGGTTTACGACCACTACCAGCGGCTCAAGGATGCCCAGCGCGCAGCGGAGCGGTCCAGAATGATCGGCAGCGGTGATCGCTCCGACCGCATCCGTACCTATCGCTACAAGGAGAGCGTGGTCGTCGATCACCGGCTGAACCTGTCCTTTCCGCTGCAGGCGACAATGGATGGCGACCTAGACGCGATCGTGCAGGGATTGATCGATCAGGATCGATCGCAACGGCTGGCAGCTTTGTGAAGCCGCTCTCTGATGAGGTGCTCCCCCTGGCGATTCTCCGTGGCGGCACTTCGGCTTAAGCAGGACGCGCCGGAGACCCGATAACAAATGAGTGATCCAGCGGGTACACATCCTGCTCCGCGCTGTTTTTGCGCTCGTGCTGATCCTCAGCACGCTGTCAGCGGTTGTGCCTGCGCGTGGTCAGACGGTGAACGAAAGACTTGCTGCGTCGGATAGGTCTTCGCAGCAGGTTCAGGAGCGGCTTGTTGAACGCTTCGACTTCGAGGAACGCGAAAAGCAAAACTTCGAGGAATTACCCGTTCACTGGTTTCCGATCGGCCGCCGACGTCCGGACTCGGACGCCGGATTCTCTCGCTTCAAATTGCATCAGGAGTTGATGCGGCGACCCGGCTATCCCATCTACTGTGATGTCCGTTTTGACGACCGCGAAAAAACCAGCGGGAAAAACAGCCTCTATCTGGGACTCAACGGCGGCAGCGCGGGAGCGTTTCTGGAAGTCGGCTCCGTCCCTGTCGTACCCAACAGCGACTACCTCATCACCGCCAACGTCCGCACGACCGTATTGGAACACGCGCGCGCTCGACTCGTCGCGTACTTCGTTGACGGCAAGGGACAGAAGATTCCGGAAAGCGTGTCCGAATCTCCTCTGACTCGATCCGACAACCGCTGGGACGCGCTGAGCGTCTCGCTCCGTGGAGATTTCGGTAAGGCTGCGTGGATCGGCCTCGAAGTGCAATTACTCCAGCCGCGCGAACAGCTCACGGAGCCGGCGACGAAACATCAGGTCGTCTATGAAGAGGTGCGGGGCGGAGCGTGGTTTGACGACATCGCCATCTGGCAATTGCCGCATGTGATGGTCGAGACCCAGAGCCGCGTGAACATCATCCGCATGCCTGAACGGCCCAAGCTCTCGTTGCAGGTGCGTGATCTGAGCGGACGGCAGCTTGATGCGATGGTCACGATTTACGACCACGCCATGAAGCCGGTCGTGACCACTCATCAGCCCGTGGGTAACGGTGCGCCGTCAGCGTGGAAAATCATCCCCGAATTACCCGGTTACGGCTGGTATCTGGTGGACCTGATTGTGCGTGAGCCGATGAGCACCGACGTGACACCGGTGGCGCGGGCGCAGACCGCGTTTCTCTGGCTCGACGATGAATCGCTGCTCTCGGTCACGGATGCGACGAAGTTTTCCATCTCCGCGGAGGATGTGAGCGACGAGGAACTGGACCTGCTGCCGATGTTCTTTGACCGCGCCAGGGTGGACTCGGCGATTATCAGCGCATGGTCACGACATTCCACGCTTTACAACCTTGAGGACCGTCAGGTACGCATCGATCACGTTTTGCAAGGTATGGCTCTGCGCGGGCGCGATGTCTCGCTGAGTCTCGCACCGGTGCCCGAAGACCTGGCGCGTTCACTGGATATCGACCCTCAGAGTCCGCTGATGATGTTGACCAAGCCTCAGTCCGCGTGGATGCCTTATCTGGCACCGACCGTACTGCGTCATGGTCAGCGTGTGCGGCACTGGCAGTGGGGCACGACACGCGATGCAGACCTTTTTTACATCCCCGACCTGCCCGCGGTGGTTGCGGAGGCGATCCTGGAGCTTCAAAGTCTGGCTCCTCAGCCGACATCTGTTTTACCCTGGCAGATCAATCAGGCCCGCCGGCCGGAGGTGTCGAGCGAAGTCAGCTACGCGCTGGATGTCCCCGCCTCCGTCGCGCCAGCCCAGATCAGCAAGTATCTGGAGCCTTGGCGGGAATCGCCCGTGCGGCCGTTGCGGCTGACGCTGCGCTCGCCCCGTGCCGATCAGGTGTCGCATCAGGCACGAGTGATCGACCTCACCGAGAGGATGCTCTACGCATGGGAGGTCGGGGCAACCGGCATGACGCTTGATCGACCGTGGGCGACGCTTGTCGATCGTCAGACTGTGATCGTGCCCGACCCGCTGGTGGGCGTTTACACGACCGTCGCGCATCGACTAGAAGGACGCCGTGTAGTCGGCCACCTGCCTTTAGGCGAAGGCCTTGAGTGTTTTATTCTCAATGGCCCGGCGGGGGGTATGCTCGTCGCGTGGAACCGTGCTGCCAGTGACGAAGATGCCGTGATCGATATGTACCTCGGCCCGTCTCCCGCTGTGACTGATGTCTGGGGCAACCGCGTAAAGGTCAAACTGACCGACGGCAGGCACAGGATCACGCTGGGCAAGACGCCGATTTTCATTGATGGAATTGATCCGTCACTGGCACTGTTCCGTGCGAGTTTCAAAATCGACGAACCCTTTATCGAGTCCACACAAACCACGCACGATCGAGGTATCACGATCACCAACCCCTGGCCTCGCACGATCAGCGGCTCAATGCTGATTACCCAGCCGACGGATTGGCGTGTCGAACCGCGGAAAAGTTTCTTCTCCATCGCAGCAGGTCAGAGTTTTACCGTTCCGGTCCAGCTTTCTTTTCCTGTTTCAGAGGTTGCGGGAAAAAAGAAACTGGTGGCGCGATTCGATTTCCAGAGCGATCAACATTACGTGGTTGATATCGCTGCGGACTTTGAGCTGGGACTTAAGGATGTGGACTTCGACGCTGATCTGTTGTTGGAACCCAATACGACTGGCGGCTCGGATGCGGTGGTAACGCAGCTCATCACCAACAACGGCAACAAGGCGATCGCGCTCTACACCTTCGCTAATATGGCCGGTTTTCCGCGTCAGGAACGCATCGTCTCACGCCTCAAGCCGGGACAATCCATGGTGCGGCGATTCCGATTCGTTAACGGGGGAAACAAACCCGGCAGCGTGATCCGCGTCGGACTGCGGGAATCAAGCGGCCCGGCAGTCTTGAACAAAGTGGTGATCGTGCCTCAAAAGTGACGTAGCATCTGATCCCGCGCGAAACCACGGGTTGCTCACGCCTTTGATTCGAGTCCCATCAGGCGAACCGCCTCATCCAGGTCTTTGTCGCCGCGTCCCGACAAATTGACGACCATGATCTGATCTTTGGACATCTTTGCAGCCAGTGACAAAGCGTGCGCCAACGCATGGCTCGATTCGAGCGCAGGGATGATGCCCTCGCTGCGTGTCAGCGTGCGGAAGGCTTCGAGAGCCTGCTTGTCGGTCACAGCCGTATAGCGGACCCGGCCGACATCGTGCCAGTAGGAATGTTCCGGGCCGACGCCGGGATAATCCAGCCCCGCAGAGATCGAGTGGACGTTGGCGGTCTGGCCGTCCTCATCCTGCAAAACGTAGCTCATCGATCCGTGCAGGACGCCCGGCCTGCCGAAAGTAATGGTTGCTGCATGTTCACCGGGGAGGTTGGATCGACCGCCGGCTTCGACGCCGACGAGTTGAACGGATGAGTCGTTGACGAACGGATAAAAAATCCCGGCTGCGTTGGACCCGCCGCCGACGCACGCCACGATCGCGTCAGGCAGCCGGCCGAATCGCTCCAGACACTGTGCCCGACATTCGCGCCCGATGACGGATTGGAAGTCGCGGACGATCATCGGAAACGGATGCGGGCCGACGACCGAGCCGATGATGTAATGCGTGTAATCGCTCGACTCCATCCAGTCACGCATTGCGGCATTCGTCGCATCCTTGAGCGTGCGCGAGCCGGACTCGACAGGAACGACCTTCGCCCCCAGTACCTCCATCCGCAGAACATTCGGCCTCTGGCGTCGCATGTCCTCGACACCCATAAAGACGTTGCACTCAAGGCCGAAGACGGCAGCGGCAGTCGCCGTGGCCACTCCGTGCTGGCCGGCACCGGTTTCGGCGATGATGCGCCGCTTTTTCATCCGTAGCGTCAGCAGAGCTTGCCCCAGCGAGTTGTTGATCTTGTGTGCGCCGGTGTGTGAAAGGTCTTCCCGTTTGAGATAAATGCGCGCTCCGCCAGCCAATTCAGTGAGCCGTGATGCGAAATAAAGCGGAGTTTCTCGACCGACGTAATCACGCAGCATCTGCTCGAACTGTTTCTGAAACTCTGGATCTTTTCGCGCGCGATCATATTCAACGGTGAGCTGGTCAATGGCAGCGTGCAGCGTCTCCGGAACATACACGCCGCCGAATTGACCGAAACGACCATGCGTATCGGGCACGGCAGTGGGGGTAGGCATATCGGAAGATCGAGTCATGGGATTACTGTACGGGTCCAGCCGGATAGTGCCAAGTGCGTCCGAGTGCAGCGGTATTGCGGATTATGCCGTTCAGACAAGCTCCGTCTGATCCGGCCCGCATGACGAGTACAAAGTCAGACCGCCGGTTCGGAATTTACACGGTACTTCGCGTGTTACCTGATTTTCGAGTAAGCGGAAGAATGACGTATGGTTAAGTGGGATACGGGCTTGGACGATGGAGGGGGATAGAGGACTCGCCGGTGCATGTCGCGCTGTGCGTTTGTCCCCGAATCGGCACTTAACGTGTCGTAAATGAGACCCGCATGTCGGATGCGAAAGTAGAGCCATCTCTCACTGCTAAGCCGGCCCATCACGCCGGGTTGACTTTCTCCGTAGCGCGTAATCTGGATGAAGTCACCGCCGCATGGCGCATGGTTTACATGGCGTATCGCCGCTCAGGTCTGATTGAACCCAACGCTTACCGCATCCACACCGCTCCGCAGGCCGTTGGTCCGCATGCCGCGGTGATCTCTGCGCAAATCGGTGAGGTCACGGTTTCAACACTCACTGCATTTGCAGATGGTCCGGTCGGACTTCCGCTGGATCGCGTTTACGAAGCCGAGCTAAAGGCATTCCGCGCCGAAGGCCGCTCGCTGATGGAGGTCGGCCTGTTCGCTGACCGCCGCATCGAGTTGCACCGTACTGCCGAATCTCTTTTTGAACTGATGCGGTACGCCTTCTATTACGGGCTGCGCACGAAAGTGACCGACTTTGTCATCGGCGTGCATCCGCGACACGCAAGGTTCTATACCCGTGCTTTCGGTTTCGAAGCGATTGGCGGCACCCGCACTTACCCGGCAGTCAATCATCGCCCCGTCGTCCTGCTCAGAGGCGATCTGGATGCGAAGCTGAAACTCACCCCACTCCACCCGGCACTGGACTATTTCGTGAACAACCCGGTGCCCACCACGCTTTTTGATGAGCGGTTTTCCTTCGCAGCATCGGCCCTTGGCGGCTCGATCATCGAGCAGTTCCTTGCAGCGCAGGCCCGCGATTACGACGAGCGTGCCAAGTCCGCTTAAACCAATCACTGCCAGCCTATGACGATTTGCGATGCCCCGCGGCTACCGCGCGCTGCCGCGAAGCGTTCTGGTAAACCTCGCTGTTGGCGTCCGGGAAAATCTGGATCACCTTGAAAAACGCAGCGTCTGCACCGACATAATCCGGCTTTTTCAGCAGGTCGTAGGCCCGGTTGTAGGCTGTTGTCACTTCTTCGACCAGTTTGCTTTGCACCGCAGCGAACTGTAATTGGTCAATTCCCTCAAAATCTTTCTTCTCCATGTTCGCCAGAGCAAGCTGGTAGGCACGGTAAGCGGCATAAAGATTCCGGTCATCCGTGTCGAGCTTGTTGTAATACTCCTTCGCATCGGAGAGATAGCGCGAAGCGTCGCCGATGTTCGGCGTAGTCACCGTCATCGGTTTGCAGACAGCATCGCGGATCTGCTCCGCACTCAGACGCGGCACGCTCGTACCGTTTTTGTCGGCGGGATCATCCAGGAGATCCTTGGCGACAATCACGGCCAGCGTCATGACCACCAGGTAGATGCCGATACCGATCCACAGCTTGGTCTTGCGATTGGCTTTTGACTGAACCGGCTCGTCGGTCGGAGCCACCGGATCGACAAGACTGGCGGGAGCAGGGTCGAACAGCACCTGAAAAACCGGATGGTCGCCGACCGCAACCATGTCTTTATCCATGAGCGGTTGTGCTTTGCGGGTGACGCTGCGACCGTTGACACGTGTGCCGTTGGGGCTGA
Organism: Phycisphaeraceae bacterium; assembly: GCA_020851465.1. NCBI lineage: Bacteria > Pseudomonadati > Planctomycetota > Phycisphaerae > Phycisphaerales > Phycisphaeraceae > Phycisphaeraceae bacterium. Next base: position 225,210 of record JADZCR010000006.1, read on the forward strand.
GATTGACCAGCACCCACTGCCCTTGAGCGTAGCGCAATTCGCCATGCTTGCGGGACGCGGTAGGTTCGGAAAGAACGATGGCGTTGCTCGCATCACGACCAAAGGAGATAACCGGGTCCGTGAAAGCTTCACGGCGAGTCGAGCCGGGGCCGGTGATGATCTGGACTGAAATCGTGGACATATCAAAAAGCCGGGGGATGTATGTTAAAGGTCGAGGGATACGCCATTGAAGCCAGGCCCCGATGCCGGTAAGCCTCGTGGTTCTTTAATCCTACGATAGCGTGCCGGTGGTGTAATAGCGGATCGCCATCGGCGCCATCATGATTAAAGCCACGGCAATGAGGATCAGCATCAGCGGCAGCAGGATTCGCAGACTCGCCGAGGCTGCGAGTTTTTCCGCGCGGACGCTGCGCTGCATGCGGAGCATCCCCGACTGGCTCTTGAGGATCGTTGCCAGCGGCGTGCCGAGCAACTCCGCCTGATTAACCGCACCGACGATGGACCGCAGCGAGTCGAGCGGGATTCGTTCAGCGAGATTGGTAAGGGCCTGTGCCCGTGAACTGCCAAAGGTGATTTCCGCCTGTACGAGACGAAGCTCCTGGTTGAAGTCGTCATCCGGTGCATCGCGGATGATGGTTTCGATCGCTTCCTGAAACGTGCTGCCCGCAGCCATCGTCAGAGCTACGAGGTCGAGCGTGTAGGGGAGTTGTTTGCTGATGCGCAACATCCGTGAGCGGGCCGCGCTGCGGAGCGTGAGAATCGGAGCCATAAAACCCAGCATGCCGGTAATCAGGATCGTGATGGGTTCGAGATAGCCCATCAATACAATCGTGATCAATCCGCCTACGCCCATCATGAGGGCGCCGCAGACGATGCAGATGGCGATGTATTCCTCGACGCTGTAACCGTTGGAGTTCCCTGCTGCATTCAGATTACGACGGATCGAGGCACGCACGCTGGAGATGTTGAATCGCTGCGCCGTCGCCAGTGCCAGGCTCATTACCGGAGCAAAGAGCGGCTGCTCAAACGCGGTATTACGCACGTCTGCGCCGACAGCGGCGGCGATCCGCCGATGGATCGGTGGTTCCGTTGGTACCGGATAACGAAAGACCGAAAAGATCAACAGCGATACCGACACAAAGATCAGCAGGTGCAGCGTGAGTTCAACAGGAGGGATTGACGGCATCAGATGTCCACCTCCATGATCCGGCGAATCCAGGCGAACGCGGTCACCAGCAATGCGACGATCAGCACCAATACGATCCGGCCGGACTGTTCGGTGAACAGCAGCACGAAATTATCCGGCTCGATGGCGTAGAGCATGCCCACGATCGCCAGGAGCACAACGATCATGAACCTCGCCTGCATTCGTCCCTGAGCCGTCAGCGCGTCGAGCTTGCCCTCGAGACGCTGGATTTCACGGACACTGTCCGCAATGCGATCGAGGCTTTCCCCGCTGTCACCGCCGCGGATCCTGTGCATTTCCAACGCGGTGAACAGAAGCCGATAGTTACTTGAACCGATGCGGTTAGCGGTGTTGCGCATGGCGCGGTTGAGATCAAGCCCCATCTGATATTCACGGAGCAGTTGGGCGAACTCCTGCCGGATCGGGCCGACGGAATTTTGCACGAGCAGTTCCATAGCTTGGATGAGGTTAAGCCCCGCCCGCACACCGGAGGCGAGCGTGGTGACGCCGCCGACAAGCTGCTCATCGAGTCGGGTGCGGCGTTTCTCTGCCAGATAGTGAATGGTGACGTTGGGAATCATCATGCCCAAAATCGCACCGATGATGAACCAGAGGATTCCGCCGACGATGTAACCCACGATGACGCTGCTGGCGACGATGATTCCCGCCCACAACGCCACCGCCAGTCGCGGCTCGATTTCCAGCAGCAGGTCATGATTCAACACGCTGTCGAACATCCGCTCCTGACGGGCAAGCAGTTGACGCAGCACCGGCCAACCGAAGCGCACGAGCATCGCCACGCTCACAAAGAGCAGGATGGAGATGCCGATGAATTCGCCGACGTTATCCACGGTGCCTCGTCGTTGATTACAGAAAGACTCCGATATCGATCGTGCCTTTGGCGATCATTTCTTCAGCAAAAGTCGGGATATAACCCGTGTGTCGCAGGCGCGGTTGCTCCGGATCACGCAACACGAAAATATCTTCCAGCCGTATCTGGTTAGTCTCGCGGTCGATCTCCGTCACCTCGGAAATATGGGTCACACGCCGGCCGCCAGCGGGGAAACGGGCGATCTGCACGACGATGTCAATCGCGGACACGATCTGCTCACGGATCGCCCGCACGGGCATATCCACGGCCATCAGTACGAGAGTCTCCAGCCGTTGCATCGCGTCGGCGGGGTTGTTCGAGTGAAGCGTCGATAGCGAGCCGTCGTGGCCGGTATTCATCGCCTGGAGCATATCCAGTGCCTCCGGGCCGCGAACCTCGCCGACGATCACTCGGTCGGGTCTCATTCGCAGAGCGTTGCGGACGAGATCTTTGATGGTGTAGGCACCTCGACCTTCGATGTTCGCAGGCCGTCCCTCAAGCGCGACGACGTGCGGCTGGGGCAGGCGCAGCTCCGCAGACTCCTCGATGGTCACGATCCGCTCATTGGGTCGGGCGTACGCAGAAAGCGTATTGAGCAGCGTGGTCTTACCGGAGCCCGTGCCGCCGGAGATCACGATATTTTTGCGGCCGATGACGCAGCCCTGAAGAAAAGCCGCACATGGCTCGCTCAGAGAGCCACGCTCGATGAGGTCGTCGATTGTGAAGGGAATCCATCCAAACTTGCGAATGGTGAGGCAGGGACCGACCAGCGACAGCGGCGAGATAATCACGTTTACTCGGCTGCCGTCGGCGAGACGGGCATCCACCAGCGGGGTTGAGTGATCCACGCGGCGACCGACAGGAGTAATGATCCGCTCGATGATCGACAGCAGGACTTCATCGGAGAAAAAACTGCGCGTCGTCGGCTGAATCACGCCGTTCTTTTCGACGTAAATCCGGTCCTTACCCACGACCATGATTTCACTGACATTGGCCATCTCCAGCAGGTCCTGGAGCGGGCCAAGCCCGAGCATGATGTCCTGGATATCCTTCGAGACGGCGCGGCGGACGATGTAGCGGCGCAGCTCCCGCGTAATCGTCGGATAAGTCTGCTTGAAAAGATCGTCAAAACTCTCCTCCGCCAGGGCCAGATCGTCGGTGACGGTGGTCGCGTCGAAGAGCAGCGGCATCATGTCCACGATCGAGGCTACCAGTTCCGTGATCGACTTTTCGTGGAAGGGATCGAGCAGGCGTTCATCGACGGGGTGATAGTCCGTTTGGACTTTGCCCTGACATTGCCTGACGACTTCAGCGATGACCTGCCGATGGAGCTGAACATGACCCCCATGTTCCAGCAGGGCGTCATCGAGGTCCGTGATTCGCCGCGAGAGTAACTGATCGAGATGTTCGAGAATCTGGCTGACGTAGGCTTTGTCGCTCTTATTGAGGTGGCCGGTGACGCGGAGATTCATCCGCTCCAGAAGCTCGGTATGCACCTCCTGCTCGAAGGCCATGAGTTTCGCCTGTAACTCGGCACGGCGACCGCTTTCGGAGCTTTGCTCACGGGCTCCGGGTCTGACGAGTGCGATGGAGTATTGGGCGATCTGGATTTCATCGCCGAAGTCGAGCCGCATCGGCTGGCCGGCCATGACTTCGCGGTTGGCGACGCGGGTGCCGCTGCGCCCGACATTTTCGACGAAAAGCTGATTACCCTTGCGGATAATGCGGGCGTGCTTGCGCGCCACGAATGGACTTTTAAGCACGACGTTGCATGAGTCATCGCGGCCGATCACGATCGGCTCCGCGTCCACGCGCAGCGTCTGGCGTGTATTGTTCGATTGGTCGTAGAGCCAAAGTTCCATCAGTAATTCAACTTCAGATTACCGGAAACAAAATTACTTAGTCAGCCGATGGTCCCGTGATTGATGTTCCGGTCCATGGCTGCCGAGGTCAACCGCGAAGCGCCTCGCCTCAGCGGGCAATCCCATCAGGTCTTCACTTTATTCGATTTACAGGCGGGAGAGGAACTCTTCGGCCTGTAATCGGTGATGTCGGCGAGGTTGGGTGCTCGGTTTCGTCAGCTTTTCGTGGTTCCAACCCCCGGCAGTTATGAGGCGGCAGGATTAAACGAGGCATGGGCGATGTGGAGATCGTCATAAACGTTTTTCGCATTCATTTCCTTTTCATAGACCACAAAGGTATGAGAGTCTATTAGTATTTTCGGGCTGTTATTAAGACTTAACTGTTCATGGTAAACTTTAGCTTTGGTACTATTGATGACTTTAGTATTCCTCTTCATACACTTTTTATAAGTAATATAGGAAGATAGAAGAATAAGAGGATAAAACAGAATAAGAAGGAATAGCGAAGTTTTATTGATCCGTGTAAAAATAACACGGTCTATCTTGAATCCGGTCAACTTCCCGATGACGCGCAATTTCTGGATGCCCGTCAGGAAAATGTGGCCGTAATAGATTTCGTCATTCAGCGACTTTTGCGACAGCCAAACGGAGTCGAGTTCGTTCGGCGGCATCAAGTGGTTCAACCCCTCGCATTCAAACAGAAAATAGCCAAGTTTTGCTTTTAAGTTTGTATAGCTGGGTGTGGTGATGATTAATTTTCCGCCCGGTTTGAGCAGTCTGTTGAACTCACGATATGCACGGAATTGATCGGAAAAATGTTCCACCCCTTCCTGGCAAATGATGAAGTCGGCGTAAGCGTCCGGCAATGGTATCCGATCCAGAATGTCAGCTCTGGTGCAGGGAATATCCTTGAGAACAAAATACTCAGGGAACAAATCAAATGCCTCGACCTTGGCTCCTAGTTCAAGCAGTATTTCAGACGTGACACCGCTGCCGGCAGCCAGATCGAGAACTACCGCGCCATTCAAGTCATTTTTGATACTGTTAAGATATCGCTTAACGTGGTATTTGGGACTCTTTGGATTATTGACATGCGGATCTATCATGTTTTCGCCTTTTCAGAAATGATGTCTGATAGAAATGGAAACGCCTCATTACTGAGCAGAAGACGAAAACAACATCTGTCGGATTCAGCAATGAATGGAAACGACCGCAGCAGAGCAAGCCCAGACATTGTGTAAGGAACAAGTCGGTCTGAGCTTGCTTTATGTACGCTTAAGGCTGCTGCCCATCGCAAAGACATGTCGCTCCCCGGAAAGTGGGCACGAAACCAACGAAATCATCTATCCCGATTTAGATTGTAACTCCTCGTATTTCTATCTCTTGCCAATGATGCCGTGGATTATCGCTTCGGAGCAGGCGGTTCGCCCAGTTTGATTCGCAGTAAATCCATGACTGCGGGGTTGATGCCTGAATCCCCGCTGGGCGGCGGGATCTTGACATATTTGGTGTCGCCCGGATTACGGATCTGAATCTCGAAATCGCCTGCGGCCAGTCGTTCGATCATCGCCAGATTGGTGGCGTCCTGCGGGGTAACTTCGATGGTGATGGTGTGATAGCTCGACGGCGCACGGGACGGGCCAGACGAATCATCCGCGCCGACCACCTGCGTCCCGACCGCAATGACTTTGACGCGCTCGAGAACGGGGAGGATCGTCGGCAGCGCGCCGCCGGTCTGAAACGGAGCCTCGATGTCAACCCACATCCCTGCACGGAGCATGCCGGAGATTGTTCGGCTGTTCACGGGCAGCGAAACGCGGCGCATGTTGGGTGTGATATCGATATCAAGTTCACGGGTATCCGTAGGCGGCTGAAAGTCCTCACGACGGAGGATGGATCCCGCGCTGACGCTGCGCTGCACTTGTTTGTTAACGTCGCCAAGCCAATCACTTTCGTTGACCGCGCCGATGTTGTGAAAACTCTGCTCAAACCGCTGCGGGAGGGTCACGACGTTGACATCGCGTTCTTTGATGCGTTCGCCGGTCCGCATGGCGCGAGTGAGGATGTAAGCTTTGAACGAGGTCTCATTTTCCGCACGGCGGACGCCCTGGATGTAGAAGTAATTGAGTACCACCGCGGCCAGACCAAGTGCGATGGCCACGATGACGAGCTTTGCGCCTCCCAGCGATGGCGGGTGGGGGGTATTGGCTTGAGTCATGTGAGATTAAGTCTCCTGGGGCCTACCGCTGCGGCGGGTTGTGCATAGCGTACCGCAACCAGAGGACGATGCGACAGCCTTCGGGGGTGGCGCTGGTTCGCACGACCAGCAACTGATATCGCGGCGAGCCGGCGGGTGACGGCTCGCTGTTCGGTTGCGTCCGAACAAAAATCCGGTTCGAATTAGACATATCCTCACCCGTGGGCTCTACCGGCGCATCATGGGAAAAAAGCGGACCATGCCGATTGGTATTGCTCAGCAGAGTAAAGCCGGCGCGTACGGCTGCGTTTTCATAATGAGTCATGGCGTCGCTGGTTTCGACACCTGATAAATCCCAGACCACGATCTCCTCAGTGATGGGCGAGGCGTTACGCCGCAGGCCGGAGATGCGATGGGCTTTGATCAGATCATCCTCTGGAAAGGGAGACAAGCCCGCCGGCTCGGTTTGGATGATTTCATCGCCGGGCTGGAGATTGAGGATGGCATTGTTGTCACCCTGCGCTTCCGCAGTGTCGATCGCATCGAGGATGCTGCGCGGGTTCATCGGTCCCGCTCGCCAGCCGGGGTTCGTGTCGGACAACCGTGTGTACGGCTGAGTGGCAGGCTCCGGCGGGATCGGGGGTAATGGTTCGATGAGCTGCTGATAACCCAGATATGCCGCCAGGAGCAAAATGAAAGTCAGCGCGATCGCCATTGTCATCAGTGCGGCGCGGCGCGGCGGCTTTTCGGATTCAACGGACGGTTTGGTGGGAATCGGTGGCTTCACAAAAATCTCAGAGACCTCAAAAATTACACAGCGTCAGGGAACGATAGCGGGACCGGCATAACCCGGCTGGACCGACAGCAGATTCAGCGTGGACGCAGCCAGGACATTGCGATCGCGGTACGGCCCAAGCTCACCCTCAAACCGCTGGAAGAAAACTTCCCGCATGGCGGTGCGATTATCGGCACGGGGTGAAGCAGGATCCCAGCGATCCACGCTCCAGCCGTTCACATACGCCCAGTCGTGGCTGGTCCGCGTGTGCTTGTGGAAAATCGGCCCTTCAAGAAAACTCAAATAGTCCTGACGCAGAAGCGGCGTGGTGGAGAATCCCGCACCGATCCCATGCGGCAGGCGGGACAGCAGAGACTGCGCCAGGTCCTGCGTGTCCTGTGTTACCGAGGACGCATTGATCCAGCCTCGCGGAGCGTTGTCAGGCAGCGGATCAGGATCGATGGGGACGATGGCCTGTGCGTTACCTCCGAAAAAGGAATCGTTGAGCTGATCGTTATCATCGCCTGCGCGAGGGAAGCTCGGTGTCGCGTAGGCAGCAGTGCGCCAGGCCTCATACCGGTCCATCACCTGCGCCCGCTGGACACGCACCATCGCCCGTCCGAAAAAAATCAGCAGCGCGAGAATGAACGCGAGAAACGGCAAAACCAGCACAAGCTCTGTCGTGGCTGTTCCGCGAAACCGTCTTGAGGAATTGATGGTTTTCATCTCTGGTTCTAGTGATTCAGCATGACGGGTGCCAGGGGGGCTATGTTCGTAAAGTATTGCCTCAATTCATCCACATCGGTCGGCGAGAGTACGGACGAATCGTAATCGCTGCCGAACTCATTGACCCATCGGTTGAAACCTGAAACAGGAGCCAGCCGGGCACGCCACATCTGGGTCCACAGATCCCACGAGTGATCGTTGAAAACTTCCGCCTGTGCAATGGCGACCATGTTGGGCCAGGGCTTGCCGCCGTCGAATTTACTCGGCCAGTCAGGAGCGCGATCGCCACGGCGTCCGACGCCCAGATAGGTGAGGTATTGCTGCCGTGCAGCTGTGTTGTTGGTCGATGGGAGCCGCGAAGGATCGAGGTCGATTGGCGCAGGAGCACTGCGGGCGGAGCGATTAAAACCTTCGTAAGGATTTCGGACGATGTTTCCCGGCCCCACGTTGATGCCGACGAACAGGAAATAGCGCGTGCGGTAGTAGCGTTGCGCCCGATAGACCGGCCTGCCGTTGGCGTCCGTGCCGGTCTGGATCGGCACCAACCCGATTTCGGGATACCCGCCGTGGATGTATCGTCCCGCAGGTACGTTGGGGTTGGTTTCGTAAGCGATCGTCTCCTTCCACGATCGGCGTGATGACGCGGACACTCTGCGCCAGACGGCGACTTCACCGGGAATATTGCTGCGTGCAAAACCACCCGGCGGACCGGACTCCGGATCCTGCCAGTGGGGACCGCGATCGTTCAGATCGTCGCGGATGCGTCCGGGCGGTGTGTACCTGGCCTGCAATCGGCCGTTGCGGATGTACCACGTCGGAAGATTCCCGTTGGGAAGACGATCCATGCCGCGGTACTGCTCAGATTCCAGAAACGGATTGTTTTCCCCGCTGTGATAAAGGTCGAGTTCCATGAACATCGTCTCATGGACATCAGCGAGGTGATGCTGCGCGTACTCATAGGCTGTATGACATTCACGCTCCGAGCACAACGGCACGGTCTGGCCCGCTGCGTCCAGTTTCATTCGCGTATCGTCAGGATCGCCGGCAGAGAAGCCGGGAATCTGATCGTTGGCGGAGGCTTCGTTGTCACGTTCGACGTCCACTTCCCAGTCTGTCTCATACAGGCTGCCGAAGGGATCGTTGACATATCCATCGTAGGACGGCCAGAGATACCGGAGCTTGACGTTGGCGACTCGGCGGAGCTGGTAGGGCAAGCTGCCGAAAAGCGTGTTCCGGTACTGCTGCAGAAGCCAGTCGTGCGGACCATAAACGCGATAGCCGGAAGGAGGCCTGCCTTCGGAGCCGGGGGACCAGCCGGGTGGATCAGCCAGGTAATCGCGCGGTCGCTGCGGATCGCTGCCATCCGTGATGCGCCAGCCGTACACGGTGTCGTACGGGCCTCGGTTGGTGATTTTGTTATCGCGGGCGGTCGGCAGCAGCCCTTGCAGCACCGGGCGACGAAAATCGTCAAAGCTGCCGCGCACCGTCGGCACCTGAGGCACCAGCGGAGCCACCAGTGCCGCACCGTCGCTGGACAGATTGATCTCGCCTGCATCAATGGCGTTGAGCTGCGCCAGCAAGCCGATGTTCTCAAGGGTCACCTGGCTCAAGTTGTCCAGCGCATACATGGCGCGCCACGCCTGTCCCGGCCCGCCGCTTGGTGCTCGGAAATAGGTGACTTCGGTAATGATCTCGGGTCGATTCTTGAAAAGGTTGTTCAACTCATCGAGCTGGCTGAAGTCGGTTCCGCGTGCCGCCCCCATCGGGGTGCCCAGCATGTTTCGCGCCCGCACCAGTTCACGACGGTACACGTCGTCAGCCACGCCTGCGCGGAGCTGATGATCGATCGCCAGATACATCGCCGACTCATCGCCCAGCAGCGTCTCCGAGGCGTCCTTATAGGAAAGGTCAATGGCCAGAGGCACAGAATCGAGAATATTGATTGTTGCGATCAGTCGCGCCATTTCGACGTTGTTCATCGAAACGACATTCAGCGAGCGGGCCACCCAGTCGGCCCCGCCCATCGCGGCGGCATCGGCTGCGTTCTGCGTCACGACCCGACGATTAACCTGTCTGCCGAGATTGATGACGTAAAACACCAGCCCCACGAGCAGCAGCATCGCCAGGAGCACCAGCACCATGACCACGCCGCGCTGTCGGGCGTGGGCCGTCGTCGGACGCCGCATAGCACCTTCGCGGCGATAGCGAGCCAATCCCGCGGCAGAGTGCGGCTTGACCATGCTGTCGGCGATTGGCGATCGGCGATCCATCGTCATTTCTCCGAGTCTTTGGGCGGGTCCGCTTTGTCCACCTCGGCCATCAGTTGCCGCACTTCGTCATTCATTCGTGTCCGTGCGATCGTCTGGAGCAGACTGCGCGCTCCGCTCCAGTTTTCAGTAGCCATGAATCGTTTGGTTCTCGCGATGAGCTGGGCGTATTCAGTGTCGTCGATCTTGGCACGGACCTCTTTGGTGTCCGCGATTTCACGCGCACGGAGATATTCAAACTTGGCGTCATCGAGGTTGCTTTCTCTGGCGAAGGCGTCGCCGGCGTCGATGTGCTTCTGATACTCCGCACGGCGGCCAAGCGATTCGCCGATTTTTTTAGCCTCCGGATCGTTGCTTTCGATCTTCCGCGCCTCGGCCAGTGCAGCCCTCGCCTGATCGTATTGCCCCTGAGTCATGTAGTCTTTGGATTGCTTGACGTAAAACCGGACGCGGGCTGCGCGTTTATCAGCCTCGATGGCCGGATCGGGTCCGAAGCGCAGAGCGTTGTCGAATTGACTGATGGCTGTTTCAAAGTCACCGGCACTCACTGCCGCCTTCGCCGCCGCGAGGAAGGCCGATTTCTGGTTGGCGGTTTCGATGCTCTTGAGTTCCGCAGCCGCTTCAGGGTTCTCCACCTTGAGTGCCTGAATGAACTTGGCGCGGGCTTCATCGAGTTTGCCCGCCCGCTTTAGCTCACGACCCTCTCTCAGTGCCAGATCGCTGCGGATGTGATCGATCCGATCCTTGAGCTTCGCATCCTGACGGATCCCCATTGCACGGCGGTAGGCGGCAATCGCCTCCTGCGGTTTGTTGGCGTCCTCGGCTTTGCGTGCTTCCGCGACTGTCTGATCAAAGGTCCGATCCTCTTTCAACTGATCGAGCAGTTGGTTGACCGCACCGCTTGAAAACGTCCGCTTGGAATCTTCCAGCAGTTTGATCGCTCCGTCACGGTTGTCCTGTGCGGTGAGCTTGTTGGCCCGTGCGATCAGGTTTGTAACGCGGGCGCGGGCGTCCTGATCTTCGTTTCGCTCCGCCAGACCATCGAGAATCCGCAGTTCCGCTTCAGTAGGTCGGGTTGCCCGCAGGTCGGCAATCTGTTGCCTCGCATCAGCGTATTTACCTTCGGTGATGAGCTTGTCGATCTGATTGCGGATGTTGGCAAAGGCGGCAGCGTTCGACGCCTGTGTCATTAACTGGCGAAGCGTATCGCGGTCTTTGGCAAACACCGCAGCCTTATCCGCTTCTTCAAAGGCGTCACGGGCTTTTTCAAACTGCTTAGCCTCAAAAAACAGGTGGCCGGAACAACGTATCGCCCACGCTTTCGCGTCACGGTCGAGCGTCGGGTCATTCGGCCAGGCCTGGGCGAGCATGGTGAACTTCTCCTCGGCTGCGCGGTAATCCTTTCGAGCGTAGTCGGCCTGTGCATCACGGTAAATCAACAGCGCGTTATTCCGCGCCTGCGTGACCGCGGATTTTTTCTGCTGTGCGCGATAGAGGAAGTATCCGCCGCCGCCGATCAGTTGGAGAAGAATGATGCCCACGAGAATCGGCACAAGCAGGCTGCGCTTGGGCAGGGGGGCCGTCGGATTGGCGGACGCGGTTGGGGAGGGTGAAACCCGTGGCGCCCGGATTTCCGGCTCGCTGGAGACAGCGAAATGCCGCCGTATCGCTTCAAGCAATTCCGTCGCGGACTGTATGCGCGAGGCAGGATCTTTTTCCATCAGCCTGCCCACCAGATCGCTGAGCGTCGCCGAAATTTTCGGATTGATCTCACGAAGCGGCGGAGCTTTGGCGCGGAGATTCGTATGCCACTTCATCCATCGCAGCGACTGGTTTCGCTGATCGCGCAGCACGATCCTGAAGGCTTCCTCAAACGCATCCCGACCGGCGAGCATTTCGTAGGCGATCATTCCCAGTGCGTACAGATCAGCCCGCCGATCCACCGGCTCCTCACGGAACAGCTCAGGAGCCATGTAACGCACCGATCCGAGCGACATCGCATCCTGCTCAGCCACGAGTGTCGCCAGCCCGAAATCGGTCACTTTCAGCCCGCCATTGCGAGGCAGGAGCAGGTTCGCGGGTTTCAGATCGCGGTGAATGACATCCGCGGCATGAATCGCTTCGAGACCCAGCGCAGCCGCCCCGACTATTCCCAGCGCCTGCCGCTCGTCCATCGGCTTGCGGTTGGTTGCCAGGATTTGCTCAAGCGATGGACCATCGACATATTCCATGACGATGAACAGGCCGCGGTTATCCTCGATGACATCAAACACGCGGACCAGATGCTTATGCGTCTGCCCCAGCCGTTTCTGCGTCTGCACTTCACGGCGAAAACGCTCGCGCAGCTCGCCGTCGTCCTGGTTTCCTGATCGGTCGGGGAGAATCTGCTTGATCGCGACATGACGATCGAGCAGCTTGTCGTACGCTTTCCAGACGATGGACATGCCCCCGGCGCCGATCTGTTCGATGATCTCAAACTTGTCGATGCGATCACCGCGTTGCAGTTGCGGGGGGGCGGGATTTTGAGCATTGGCGGTCATGACGGCAGGGCGAACTCCGTTAAGGTCGGCGTGGGTACGTAGGCGGGATGATCCAATCGACGATTCCTTCATTCGTCAGCGTGTACTGGGCGGCTACCGTACTGTAACGATTGCCGCCGCGAGCTTCGTCGAGTCGTCCATCCGCGAAAATCATTCCTATATAAGGCACCGCGAGGTTCTGCTGATGTTCGACGCGAATGGTGATGGGGTCGCGAGGCCGGACGACGATGAGCGAACCCTCCGCCATTTCACGAGGCACGATCCGGTCGTCACGGAGTATGGTCTCGATCATGGCGATGCGGGTGTTGGCGTCGGCGTAACGCAGGCGATCCCCAAGCTGGTTGTCAATCCAGGCCGGCGGTTGTCGGCCGTAGAGCGAGTAGTACTGGGTCATCGCCGTGGTGAAACTGTCAGCGTCCACCGTGTCCCGCACGCGCAGCCGACCGGCGACCGGCACGAGAGCGAATATCGCTGCCCGACGGATTGCGGAATACTTCGGCGATTCGTCATCAAGCACGATGGTGTTGGGTATTTCGGGATAGCCCTGATCGGACGGGATATAGACGATGGCGCTGCGCGTCGCGGCGAAGGCTGCATAGTGAGTGAATACGTTGGCTCCCATCAGCAGCGTGGTCTGCGCCAGGGTCAGGACAAGAAAAAGAATGATCGGGAGGATGAGGACAAACTCAAGCGTAGCCGTGCCGTCGGCATTGCGTATGAGCGTCGGTCGGTCAATCTTTCGCTGCCGTCCCATACGCCACGCGGCACGCATCAGGAGGGGAAGTAGTGCGACGCAGAGCAGCGCGATGATGGCGCACGCTGCCGCCTGCCGTGACAGCAAAGCCTCCCACCAACGCCAGGGGGCGGTATCCGCGAGGATCAGGCTCGTGTAGCTCATCACAGGCGGTCCTTACCAAGCCGACCAGGGCACCGGAATTTTCAAGAGGTGCTCGGCTGCAGCGAGCAATCCTCCGAGACAAATCGCCACACCAAATGGTACCCGCGGACTGTCGGTAGGAATATCCGGTTTTACCCGTGCCGCGGCAGTCAGGGCAGCCCCCAGCAACCGCTGGAAGGTCCGCTTGAAAAGTCCGTACCGGATCATGAAGTAAATCGCGATGAGAACACCGACGATCAAAGCGTAAATCAGCGTACCCAGAACGCAGACGAGGTTCGCGGTCCAGGCGCCGACCAGCGCGACGAGTTTGACGTCTCCGCCGCCCATGCCGCCCGCCAGAAAAATGGCGAACATCACGCCGAACCCCATCAGCATCGCCAGGGTGGAATCGCGTAAGCCATCAAGAGCACCGGAGCGTCCGGCGGTCAATGCCCCGGCAATCGTCCAGTATGCGATCCCTGCAATGAGACCCGGATAGGTCAACTTATTTGGAATCTTGCCGCTGCGCAGGTCAGAGACCGCGGCAGCGATCAACAGCACGGCCATCAAACCGAATGCGACCGGATTCGCCATGCGGGGTGGTTTCGGTAGGCGCCATCGTCAGGCGCGGGCAGCCGTCAGGCGGCCTCGCTTTAGTTCGGAGTCGTCGGCGGGGTGTCGGCGTCGCTCTTGACGCTCTCGTAGCTTCCGCTGACCCATTCCGAAATCTTGTTGCGGAAGACGACCAGAACAAAGAGCAGCGGCAGCACGATCGCGCCGATGATCAGAAACTTTTCCAATCCTTCGGCTCCCTGCTCCGAACGGTGAAGCCTCAGCATCGAGTCGCGTAGATTCCTGAGCATCGCGGATTCCTTTCGTAGCCTCTCTAAAGGGTGGGATCGTTCACGGGAACGGCAACGCATTGAGCGTGGTCATCATCCGGTAGTACTCCACCAGTGTATTGAGCATCATGGTGAAGATCGCGTAAGCCGGCAGCGCGACAACCGCCAGCAGCAACGCCCATTCGAGCGTCGCCGCACCCTGTTCATCGGTCAGCACCGCAAGCGGGCTTTTCCGTTGGTCGGGGGCAGGCGGCTGGTCGGGCATGTGTTTCATTTTATCCATGAACAGGCGGTCGGGCAGTGGTTTTAAGTCTCAAAAATCGGTCGGGTCAGGTCCGTCAGGAGCGAGGCCTCGTCCGGACGAAGCCGCCCACTCATAGCTGAACGTGCCCCGGTCCAGGTTAATTGCAGGTCTTTACCCTCTTTTGCACCGGATTTTGACTGCAAAACGAAGAGGTCTTTCATTCGATATCGGCCATCTTCACCCAGAGGGTCAATTTCCGTGATGTGCGTCACCAGCCGTCGCCCGCCGATATGACGGCTCATCTGCACCACCAGATCGATCGCGGACGAAACCTGTGCCCGCAGGGCGTGGAGGGGGAGTTCCACCTTACTCATCAGGGCCATGGTTTCCAGACGGTTGAGTGCATCGGCGGGGTTGTTGGCGTGGAGTGTACCCATCGAGCCGCCGTGACCGGAGGTCATCGCCTGAATCATGTCCAGCGCCTCACCGCCGCGAACCTCACCGATGATGATGCGATCGGGTCGCAATCGCAGGCTGGACTTGAAAAGGTCGCGGATCATCACCGCGCCGCGACCGTATCGGTCCGGCATACGGCTTTCCAGCGAAATCACGTGGTCCTGCTGCAACTGCAATTCCGCCGAATCCTCGATCACCACCACTCGTTGCCCGGAGGGAATGAATCCTGAAAGTGCGTTGAGCAGCGAGGTCTTACCCGAGCTGGTGCCGCCTGCGACGAGGAGATTACGCTCAGCCCGCACCGCGATGCGGAGGAACTGGCGTGCCTGCTCGGTGAGCGTGCCCAGTTCGACGAGCCAGTCGATGTCCAGGTTGGCCTTGGCGAACTTGCGGATCGTCACCGCGGTGCCAAAGCGGGCGCAAGGCGACTTGGCGACGTGAACGCGCGAGCCGTCGGGCAGCCGGGTATCCACCAGCGGCTGATCGTCGTTGAGACTTTTCCCCGTGAACTGGAGGATGTTGTTGACCGCCGCCTCGTAAGCCTCCTGATCGGCAAACCGGGCGGGAGTTTTGACAAGCCGTCCGTCACGCTCGATGAAAATCTCATCGCTGCGGTTGATCATCACCTCGGTGATCGCCGTATCGCCCAGGTACTCGCGGATCGGCGCCAAGTAGTGAGCGACGGTGGCCTCAAAGATCGATTGAGTGCTCATCTGTTAGTCAAGGATACCCGCTGAAACTCATCCCCGCGACTCAAACGCCCCGACATGATGCCGCACGCGAGGATCACCGCGGCTGGTTATGTCGATGCCGATCACGTCAAACCGGACAGGGCGGTCAACCCATCCGTAGTGCCTGACGAGGTGACCCGCCAGCGCGGTGAGTTTGCGTTCCTTGGCGGCGTTGACATGCATCTCCGGAAGGGGGGCACTGTGATCGCCCGATCCTGATTTCACTTCGACGATCACAATGGTTCGACCATCCGGTGCCTCGGCAAGCAGGTCAATCTCACCCATCGGAAGGCGAAGATTTTTTGCCAGGATGGTGTACCGCTGCTTTCGCAGATGGCGTGCTGCGATCCGCTCCCCGCGCTGGCCGAGTGTTCCCCGTGAGGGCAGGCGATCCAGCAGACGCAGAAGCCAACCCATGCAGTGCGCCTTGTGAGTTCGTGAATCTACTCCGGCAGGGCGTAACGGCTGATCGCCACCTCCAGCAGCGAGTCGACCATCTCGTTGAGCGGATTGTAGCTGCCCTGTTCACGCAGCCGTTCCTGATAGCGGGCTGACAAATAGCGGAAACGCTGTGAGCGGAGCAATTCCTCGATTTCGAGCTGCACTTCGCGGAGCGGACGGCCTTTACCCTCCTGGCGCGACTCGTAGAAGATCCACCAGTCGTTGTTACCCGCTTTGATTTGCGGGCTGTATTGGCCGGGCTGGAGTTTTGCGAGTGCTTCGTTGAGAGGTTCGAGGCCGAACAGCTTTTCCTCGCCGCCAGTGTCATCCATCACTCCGCCCTTGTCGGGCAGGTATCGGTTGAGCCGCGAATTGGATGCGAGGTCTTTGAACGGCGTGCCCTCTGCCAGCGCTTCCTTCACACGTTCAGCCGCATCACTGCTGACAGCTCGCAGGATGCGCAGCGTGCGACCGGCGGGCGGGTTGTATTCCTTATAGTGATCCGAGTAATAACGCTCAATGTCTTTTCGTGTCACGTTAATCTTGGGCAATAGCTTCTGGCGCAGGTAACGCTGCACGACGATCTTTTGTCGGCGTTCGGTCATTAACTGATCGACACCCTTGCCCTGGTGCTCACGCAGTCGGATGTCTGCCAGTTTTTCGGACCCTTCTCCCCAGAACCGCACGATGTCCTGACGCTGGAGCTTGAGGATATTCTGGAGTCCAGCCTGTTCCATGGGGGATAAGTCGCGCTCTGCCTCGCCGAGAATGAGTGAGTCGAGCAGCATTTCATCAAGACGCTTGGCGATCAGTTCCTTGGCGCGCATCTTGAAAACCACGCGAGGTTCACGCCGTCCGATCGCGGCAAGCTGATCGCTGATCGGTTCAAAGACGCTCGAAGCGTACATCGGTTGGCCGTTGACCTGACCGACCATCGCGTCAAGCGTGTAAACCTCATCCCCCGGCCGCGTCGCCGCCGGTCTGCTGGCTGCGACGACAACGGGCTTGGGCAATTTGCTCAGCGCCTTTTCGACGGCGCGTTCGCCGGTTTCATTGTCGTCGGTGCGTGCCGTTGCATCGCGCAGGTCTCGTGCCAGCTTGGCGTCTTCAGCGGATTGTCCCTCCGCAGCGTGCGAAGTCTCCGCACCTTGTATCTGCGATGCCGTCTTTGCCGTCACCGGCCGTCTCGTCGGTGTGCCTACGAAGTCCGATGGCCGAACCGTGCGTGTGCGGGTCGATCCGCTGCCGTCAAACCACGAGCAGGCGCCCGCAAACAGGCATAGTGACGCAGCCGCCGGAAGCATCAGGGAGCGAAATTTCATGGGCGTCAGTGTAACCATCTACGCGAGGGCGCGAAATGAGCCGTTCATCGGCGGATGGTCAACGGGTCGATCCCCGGCCGGCCGAACTCTCCCGTCGCGGATTCCTCATGCAACTGCCGCTGATGGATGTTTGCCGCCATCTGTCGGCCAAGCTCCGACAGAAAAGCATCGAGAGCTTCACGCGCTCCTTCGGCGATGAGACGCACGCGGCCGTCACTGAGATTTTCGACGATCCCCGACACGTCATGTCGCCGTGCAATCTCCGTCGTGCGGTAACGGAATCCGACCCCCTGGACGCGACCAGCGAAATGGACGGTGTAGCGGATCATCAATCCGGTCGTGACTCCACGTTGCGCCGGCTCCGTGGAAACGCGAGCAAAGGAACTGGATCACTTGATGCTCGCCAACTCCGCATCGGGGATTTCAAAGTTGGCATGAACCTTCTGAACGTCGTCGTAGTCTTCCAATGCTTCCACTAGCGCCAGCACTTTTCGCGCGTCTTCGCCGGATACGGCAATCGTGTTGGTCGGGATCATGGTCAGGCCGGCCGACTCGATTTTGAGTGATGCCTTCTCGATCGCCTGCCGGACTTTGGCAAACTCTGCAGGCGGCGTGAGCACCCGCCACATCTCACCGTCGTCAATCACGTCATCGGCTCCGGCCTCCAATGAGGCACTGATCACCGTTTCCTCGTCCGCTGCATTTTTGGGGATGAAGATCTGCCCGCGATTCTGGAATCCATACGCCACGCTGCCGGGTGAGCCGAGATTTCCGCCGTGCTTCTGAAAGAGCGTCTTGATATCCGGCGCAGTGCGGTTGCGGTTGTCGGTGAGGATTTCGAGCAGGATGGCAACTCCTGCGGGACCGTAGCCTTCGTAGATGATGCTTTCGTAGCTGACGCCCTCGAGTTCTCCGGTGCCTTTTTTGATAGCGTTTTCGATGGTGTCGCGCGGCATATTTTCCGCGCGGGCGTCATCGACAGCAGCGCGGAGAGCGTAGTTCATGTCCGGGTCGCCTCCGCCGGCGCGGGCAGCCACGATGATGGCGCGGGCACACTTGGTCCACGCCTTGCCGCGCTTGGCGTCCTTGGCGGCTTTTTTGTGCTTGATATTTTTCCACGCGCTGTGACCAGCCATGCGATCTCCTCGAAGCGAATTATCTTACGGCGCATCAATCGCGCTGACGAATCGACGACATCCGCATTGAAATAATGTCGGCAGGGGGCGGGATCCATGCTCCCACGCGCAGGTGTTGTGAAAAGCCAGCGGTACCGGCGGAAATCTTCAGCCGGTCAGCGCCATTTCCTGACGATGGGAAAACTGCACCGCGATGCGTTGTACGTTTCCCAGCCCCAGTGAACGCACCACGGTCGCCTCGGCGAGCAAGCCCGAATCAATGACCGCTTGTCCGCGACCCCATGCGATGCCGACTTGAATCCGCTGGCCGGGTACCAGCAGTGACGGATGGTGAATCTCCAGCAATGCCCCGCTGGCGGAAAGGTTGTCTGTCTGGCCGGCCAGGTAACGCCCCGTCTCGACACAGCGCAATTTCACGGGGCGCGACAACGGGATGCGTGCGTCTCTGCGGCGTTCGGTTCTGGCCATGTCGCGGCTCCCTGAATAGCAGACCCGCCATGACGGCCAGGTCACAGAATTTCTATCGGTCCATTCGACGATGCCACTTCATTGGCTAGAATCCTCCGTCACTGTCGGAGGCGAAGTGTATCCGCCACGACTCCGGAGGATTCCGAACATATCCCTAATCCGTGTAAGGATCGTGATTTGTAGTCTTGTCCGGCAATGGTGACCTTCCTAGAATCACGGCGACCGCATGACCATTGACGGCTCAACATTTCTCGCGACCGTTCGTCCCGCTCTTGAGAAGGGCAACCCGCGCATGCTCGAGAGCGTGGTTTCGACACGATGGAATTTTCTCGATCTATGTCAGTTGCTTCAGAACGCGGATGTCGATGTGCGCCGTGTCGCAGCAGTCACGCTCGGCTTCGTGGGTGATATGTCGTGCGTGCCCTGTCTGACCCGCGCACTTCACGACACGGATGAGCAGGTCAATCAGATGGCGGATCACGGCCTGTGGTCGATATGGTTTCGTCGCGGCGGCAATGTCCAGGCGATGCAGCCATTCACGCAGGGCACCTCGCGGCTGGCGGAGGAGAATTATCAGGAGGCGATCAAATCATTCGGAGAGGCGACACGGATCGATCCGCACTTTGCCGAAGCCTACAACCAGTGCGCCATCGCCCACTCTTTCCTCGGCCAATGGCGGGAGTCGATCGACGACTGCCAGCGCACCCTCCAGAACCTGCCCACCCACTACGGTGCGCTGAACGGCATGGGCCACTGTCACACACAGCTTGGTGATCTCCGGCAGGCGCTCGACTGCTACAAACGCGCGCTGGGGATCAATCCACGCATGTCGCTGATTCGATACGCATGTTCACGCATTGAGAGCCGACTGAAAAACGACTCCTCCGGCCAGTTCAAGGCGATTCATCTCCCCACTTGAAGCGATCCCGTGGATCGAGCGGTGAATCATCCGCTCACTTGACGACTTTCATCTCCTCGAAATCCTCTTTCTGCGCTTCGGGCACGCCGCGATCAGGCAGCGGATCCACTTCATACACGCGGATGTTGTCGTACCAGTACTGTCCCTGCGGCCAGTAGGGGTAGAGCATCACGCGGATGTAGCGCACGTCTTCGGTGATCTCACGTCCGGTGGGGTCGATAGGTTTCTCATGAGTGTAGGTTTTCCACTCATCGCTTCCTCCGACGGAAAACCACTTGGAATAGCGATAGCGCAGCCGATAGCGTACCGGTCTGCCTTTGGCGTCAAGTTCCGGCTGGCCTCTGGCCTTGCGGAACATCTCCACCGTGGCAGGGGCTTCATCGCCGAAAAAAAGAGGCACTTCCTTTTCATAACCGCGCACAAAGACCTTGGATGCCGGCCCTTTGGCATCGACGTAAACCTGGTAAGCACGGCCGGGCTTGATCGGAATCAGATCGGACCAGTAATACCCGCCGTCGAGTCCGGCTATCGTTCCATAACCGGGCACGGGATTAGCTGTTTTTTTCGGTGCTCGGTCGATCGGCGCACCGTTGAGGTAACGCTGCACCCACCAGTTGTACGCCTGCCGCTGATCGACGTCGGTGTCGATCATGATCGCCTTGCCGTGCTCCGGTGCGGTTGGATCGGCCTGCCAATGCCAGACCAGCCCTTCGATGCGTTGCCAGTGTTTGGGGGAATCCTTTTTTTCACCCTCACCGGCCTGTTCAAAATCACCATTGGGCATGAGATTGTCGCCGGTCGGTGTTTCTCCGGCTTCAATGGCGGGCGGCGGTGCGGGCTGGGTCTGCGGCGCGGGTTCCGCCAGCGCTGCCGCGCAGAGCAGCAGCATCAGTGCAACGACGGAAAAATCCCGCAGCCGTCCGTGGAACCTGAAATTCGACTTCATGGTTTTCCTCCTGCATTGGTCGGCACATCGTTTTCCGCCAGGGCCTTGATCGCCTGATCGCGGTAGGTACCGCTCAGACCCGACTTGACCAGTCCCTTGAGTGTGCGTGTGTAAGCGTCAATATCGCCCAGATCACGATAAGCCTGCGCGAGCGTCCAGCGGGCCTCAGCCTCGAACTCCGCTCCCTGTGCGAGGTCAATCGCCAGCCGCATCGGTTTGATCGTCGCTGCCGGCCTGCCCTGGAGCCGCTCGATTTTCGCCAGATAAAAAAGCACCGTGCCGCGAATCTGATCGGAAGGCACTTCATAACGCCAGCTCTGGGCGATTCGCATCGCATCCTCGACGCGGTGACGCTCCAATGCCTGCTCGATGGCCTCCGGAAACGCGCCGACCTTTGAGACCTTGACCTGCGGGGGCATCGGCGATTCCGCCAGCGCCTCGGCTGTTTTGTAATCCTCGCTCGCCTGCTCGATCTGCCTCGCATACAGCCGCGCATCACCGATGGCGATGGTCGCCTCGCGGAAGGCCGCCTGCATCTTCCGGCGAATGCCTGCTTTTTTCGCTTCGTCCTTCGCCTGGTTGTAAAGCCCTTGTGCCGTCTCCGCGTCGCCGACATCAATGCCGACAACCCGGATCAAGCGTGCGTAGGCTTTAACCCGCTCGATCGGGTCCGATTCCTTTTCGATGGCTGCCTTGAGATGGGCGACGACTTGTCGCGCTTCGTCGGCAGTCATGGCGCTGCCAGAAATGCTGGACTTACCCAGAGCTGCTGAGGTCGCCAGCAGCAGGTGCATGTCCGCCAGATCGTCGGGAGTAATGTCGCTCCGCGTCGTCGCCTGGTTGGCCGCCGTTTTCACCAGCTCACGCTCGCCCGCCTCGTCAGCGAGCCGCGCCAACTCCGCCAGCGAGGGCGTAGCGAGTTTGCCGATGTCATAGCCCTTGGCGATCGCGACATAGGGTGCCGCCTGACCATTCTTGAAACTACGGGCGATGTGATCGATCTGAAACACCCGCAACGGCCAAGTCCGTGAAACCTGCCTGCCTGTCGGATCGGTCGCGGTCATCGTCACCGTGTAGCTGCCGAGTTTGAGATAGAGGTGCTCGACCCTGGCTCCTTCCGCGCTCAAGCCATCACCGAACGACCAGGAGAATTTCCATGCAGCCAGTGCGGAGGGTGAGTTGGCAGGAGCGTCTTTCCCCGTATCGGTCATCGCTGCGCCTGCGTCCGCGATGAAATGGTAAAGCGTGTGCTGCCCCTCCTTGCGGGCGGGCGGCCAACGACTGCTGACGAGTTCGATGCGGGGCATGACGGTCGGGTGTACGTTGGCTCCCTGTGCGTCCGCCTGTTCATAAAGCCGAACATAACCTCGGTGCGGCTGAGGAAAGCAGTCATTGGGAATGCCGACATACGCTCCGCCTCCGGGCGGCTCGTAACCCAGGAAAGCCATCTGAAAAAGCAGGGCTTCCTCCTGCAGGTATTCGACGTAGTGCAGGCCGGCTTCGAGACGAAGCTCGACATTTTTTTGGCCGTACTTTCCGCGCTCCTCGGTATGGCGTCCGGGCCAGTTCACCAGATCCTTGCCGTCGAGAAAGCTGAAACTCGCCTCATTGGATGCGGTGCAGAACCCGTATTGACCCGCCGCGGGAATCTTCAGCCAGCCGCGATAGACGCTGATGTAATTATCCGAGTCGCCGAAAGGATTCATCCCGTCGCTGATGTTGGCCCGGTAGCCTGATCCGTCGAGGCCGGGTGAGGTAGCGATGAGCTGGGCCATTTGGTCGATCGTTTCGGGATTGGCTGCTGCCGGATCGCGCCGCATGGTCGTGAGTACCAGGCCAGCCTTGGGAATCCAGCCGTCAGCATCGGGGCCTGCGGTCGGCGGGCCTTTGCCCGGAGCCGGATCGACGACAGCGCGGAGCGGATCGACCGGGGCGTCAGCTTTGCCAAAATAAATCGTGAACACCGAACCCGGCGAGGCGCACCGAAAGCTGATGAGCGAGTCGCGGGCGGGATCGTGGGCGGTGATCTGGTAGGGCACGGGTGCGCCCTGGGCGTCGAAGACGCGATAGTCGTCGCCGCTCCGGGTCGCCAGACCAGCATGGATGATGCGAACCGCTGCAACATCGACCCCCGCACTACCCACGCTTTCCACACCCACCACAGCCCGGCAGGACCAGCCGGGAGCCAGCCACGGCTCGGCAACGGCCCCGGAAACGGACAAGCCCCAAATCGTCAGGGCGGCGAACAGGGCAGCGGTCGGTGTGAGATGAACTCTGAGCCGGAGCATGAGGCTTTCCAGGAATCGAGCCGGACGGGTGACGGGCCGCCCGCGTTCCGCGAGTCGTTTATTCATAGAACAATTTTAGCAATCTTCGTCAGGAAAGTCAACAATTTATTTAACGATAATTGCGCCTACTCGCCTGACCCGCTCAGGGCCTTGTAGTACGCGCCTACGAGGTCTTCGTATCCTTCAGGCAAGGCCTGCTGCGAACCATTGCTGATCTGCTGGCGCAGCTCCGGCGGGAGGTTGCCGGCTTTCTGGAGCGACAGGTTCACCGCTTCGTCGATCGGGTTCTGCTCCGCCTTCAGCTCGCTGATGGCCGTCTTGCGCTTTCGGGCAGCATCTTCATATTTCAAGTCGCGCAGGTCCTGCTCGGCGCTTTCCATCAGTTGCAGGGCGCGATTCACCCGCGAGGAGGATCGGCCGACGTTTTCCAGTTGTTTGGCCACCTGCTGCGCCCGTTCGCGGAGCTGCTGTTGATTCTCCGTAAGCCGGGCCATGTCCTTGATGAAGTCCGGCTTGGTGCCGCCCTGGAGACCGACCATTCCTCCGCCGGTCTTTTTGCCTCCGCCGGTCGCCCCGCGCGGATCGAGTTGTTTCTTCGTCTTGGGATTGCCTTCCTGATATTTTTCGTTGGTCACTCGTGCGGGAGTGGGGCGGCCTTCCATGCCTGCTGACTCATCGCCCTGCATCTGGCCGGAGGATCGTCCGCGCCGACCGGAGCCTGTGCGGCCTGTTACCTCGTGCGCGTGGGGTAGCTGATTCCCCGTCTTGCCCTGTCCGCTGAAAGTGCTCAGCGGGCCGTCAACGATATCCCACCCGCCTTGCGGCAGGTCGCCGCCCCATGAGCTGGTCATGTCGTCGGCTTCCTCGTCAAACTCATCGAGGTCTTCGATCAGGTCGCCGATAAGGTCCTGCATGTTCGAGGGCAGCGGGGCCGGCTGGACCTGGAATTTACCTTCGGGCGGCTCCTCCATCGCCCAACGTACCGCGTCGCCGCTCTGGGCCATCCAGACCTCAAGGTCTTCGAGCACCTTGGTGCTGATGACTTTCATGCCCTCCTCCGATGGCGTGGCGATTTCCTCGGTGGGGCCGCGTTTTTTCTTCTCGATATCCTCAAAAATCGCCGGCAGCGTTTCTGCAAGCTGGGTATCGTTAACGAAGCCTTCGGGCAGTTTCGCGATGGCGTCCACGGAATCTTTCGCCCACTGCTTCCAGCGGTCCAGCCGGTGCTGCGCATCCGACAGTGCTTCGTTGTCCTCGCCGCTGGATTCCTCGCCTGCGCGCTTGGTCAGCTTCTCGTATTTCTCCTTGAGATCGCGCTGCTCCGCGAGAAAGCTATCGAGGTCCTTCGCCAGCTTGCCCATCGTTACTTGCACTTCTTTGTGTGCAGCTTGATCCGTCCGGGCGATTTTGCGCAGCTCCTCACGCACAGCCTGATCGCGGTTGAGGCGCTGCAACAGTTCCTCAAGCTTGGCGATGATCTCGTCCTGCACAGGCAGACTCGACGCAGCGAACGCTTTGCCCGCTTCGAGCTGCGTAGCGTCACGGTAGCTCTCCAGCATCGTGATGGTCCTGGCCATCGGGTCCGACGCGAGATTGCGCAGCTCGTCGATCATCGTCTGCGCAGGAAACGCATTCTTCTGCATCACGTCCGCCAGTTGGTTTGTGCCGCGACGAATCTCGACCTGCCGTTCGACAAGGCCGGCCGCGGGCTGATATCCCGCCGACTCGGTGCGATTGAGTCTTTGTCGGCGGATCAACTCGCCGATCGCCTTGGCGTATTCGACGAGTTGAGCTTCCAGCAGTTTCTGCGCAGCTTCAGGTGTGAGCACGAGGATATTGAAATGCCGTGATTCCCCTTTGCCCGGCCCGTCGGGTGAGATTTCATTTCGGTCGATTGCGGTGGCCCAATACTCCATGCGGTCGCCGGCTTTGAGGCCCAGTTGAGCGACCGTCTTTTGAGTCTGAAGCTCCTGCCGCAGCAGGGGTGTGGTTTCGCTATTGGGCCAGGTCTGGATCGTCACTGGTTCGGACTTGGCACTTTTATCGGGATTGATTCGTCCGATGAGGTTGATCGGCCCGAGGCCGAAGTCATCCTGCGCCACGAGGCTGAAGTCGATCGCTTCCTCCGGCTTTACCTGGATATCACGTGCCGGCCGTGAGAAGCCGATGACCGGCGGGGTGTCCTGCTCCAGTGTGATCGTGTACCGCGCTGCATCGTCCAGTTCGTTCCCTTTCTGGTCACTGAGCCGGAAGCGGAAGACGCCCGCTTTCACCAGCGTCATTTCAGTTGTCCAGACGGCGGGATCTTTGGAAGCGACCATCGTGACCGGCGGCTCGCTGTCGAGGATCATCACGGCACGATCGAGCGGTTTGTTGGCTTCAATGGTGAGCGTGACGCGCGTCTGCGGCAGGCCGTGCAGATGTCCGTCGAACTCTTTAGCCTGACGCGGCGGCAGGGCGGTGTAGGACGGGTATTGATATTGCGCACTCATCCGCGCGACGCGAGGACGCGGCTCGACCGAAATGGGGATGGTCCGGCTGCGGGCATCGCCGGCAGTGACGTAAAACTGAAAGCCGCTCTCCAATGCGGCAAAGGTGTGGGTGAAGTTGGGCTTCTCCCCGGCCATCCGAATGCTGCGACGATGCCCCTGCGTATCGATCCAGTTCAGCATCGCCTCATCGGGATAGCGTCCGCCGGTCTTCGCCTCGATGGTCAGCGGTGATCCCTCCAGCAACGTCTGCGGTTCCGCGGGCGTCACTTCGAGCGTTGTCCAGGTGAAGGGCAGGATGTCTGCCCACGGCATGAGCACACGCTGCGCGCTGACGGCTGCGGCTGGACCGGCAAAGTACGCATAAATCGCGGCGACTGTGAGGACCACTCCCATCCCCGACGCGAATCGTTTCATGGCGGGTTCTGACACGGCGCGGGAGGCATCCAGCTCGTCGGCGGCTGCGGCTCCGTCCGAAACGATCGCCTCCACCAGCCGCGGCGAATGCGGCTGCGTCTGGCGGCCAAGCTGGAGCGCGTTGATCAGCCGATTCCGCATCGAGGGCTGCCGCTTCTCCGCCAGCGCAACGAAGTAATCGTCCGTGTGGTGAATCAATAGCGGCCGGAAAATAAAGACAACCGCGACGACCGCGACCGCAGCGACGATTAGCAGGAAAACAATCCAGCGAATTGCTGTGCCCAACGCCATCGCGTGATCGAGCATCGTTGCCAGCGCGAGGATGCCGACCGTCACCGCCAGCAGGAGCAGCAACCCCTCGGCGACGCGGCGAATCCGCCAGCTCTTGCGCACGAGCTTCACCTGTTCCAGCAGTACGGCATACGCTTGCGTCATGGGAGTCCTCGGCTCATCTCAATTTTCAATCCCTCTGCAAAACATCACGGCTGTATGCGCCTGCGGGTGAGTCATGCACACCCGCGTCACACCAGATGGTTTCTCCGACGGATGATCCACTCCGCCGACACGCATCCCAGGAAAATCAGCAGCACGACCGGGCTGTTCCACACCGTAGCCTTGCGGGTGTCGTAGGTCACGCGGGGTTCAGACGGCAGGTTTTCGACGAGCCGGGTCAGTCCCTCCTGATCGTCGATGTCGGTGTAATAACCACCCGTCGGCCGGACCAGCTTTTCAAGCAGAGCTGGATTGGTGGAAGGATCGTCAAGCTCCAGTCCTGAGCCGTGGACGAGAAACTCCGCGACCTGATTGGCGCGTTCGGGTAAATCCTGTGCGGCACTCGATGAGGCGGTGACAAGCCGCGCATCCACCTCAAACCGCCCACCGCGATCGGGGAAATAGGTTGCTGTCCAGGTGTCGGGGTCGGCGGAAGCTATCGGCGTCAGTGCGGTGCTGCGGCCGTCGGGTGAACGCACGTTGAGTAACAACGTGGTCGCGGCTGCCTGACCGTCCGGCGTGGGCACCATCGCTGCGGGATTGCGCTTCACCCGCACCGTCACACGCTGGCCTCGCTGATAGACCGCGGCATCCGTGCTCACCGCCAGCGGTGTGCGTTCCTGATTGATGTCACGACCCGCCAGCCAGCGGATCATCTGCGACCAGAAACGGACGTACATCGTGTCCGGCTTGCCCGCCAGCCGTGCGATGCGCGACCAGCGCCAGGTCGTGTCCGCAGTGAGAACGGCGACCGGCCCCTTGCCGAAACGCTGCCATGCCAGCACGATCGGCTCATCACCACGCGCGATGACGGGTGTCGATGAGTCACCGCTCGGCACAGCCCGGATCAGCACGGTTGCACCGGGCTTCGCCTTGCTCACCCGCACCAGGCCTTTGAGCGACGGCAGACTTTCCCATCGCTGTACGTCGCTCGCATCGCCGGTGACGATCATGGCCGGATGACGTTTGCCGTCGTCGGTCAGCTTCAACGTAAAAGAATCCTCAACCTGTCCAAGCGGGCCGGTTACCAGCTCGACTGGCAGCGCTTCCGCCAGCGGCGTCCTGGCCAGGCCGTCATCGCTGAGGCTGTGATAGCCGCCGAGCACCATCAGTGCGCCGCCGCCTTCAACCCATTTTCTGATTTGGGTATAGACAGAATCGCTGAGCATCGACGCCTCGAAATCGCCGAGCACGACGACATCAATTTTCTGGAGGCGTTCCTGATTGATCAGGTCGCCGCCCGCGATGACGCTGGAAAGTCCGCTGGCACCCATCTGGTCCGGGTTGGCGGAGCGAATGAGCGTCGCCAGATTGATGTCGGGGTCATTACCCAGCCGGTCGCGGAGGAAGGTGTATTCCGGTCGGAGATAGCCCTCGATGTAAAGCACACGGATCGGGTCCGCATCGACGCGGAGCTTGAATATCCGCGTGTTGTTGGCGGTCGTTCGCTCCCGTGACTGTTCAAGGGCATGAACCGACAGGACGAAATCGCCCGGCTCTGTCGGCGTGTACGACAGCGTCACCATCTGCTGAATCGCGCCGGCCGGCAGCGCGACGTGCTGCGTCATGAGCGGCTTGCCCGCTCGCTCGATCTGGATCGGCACGTTCACCGCATCGCCGCCGTCCTTACCCACGAGGGCTTTGATCTGCACCGCGTTGTGAACCAGCGTGCGCTGCGGAGCATCGACCGAGACCACCGACAGGTCGTAAGGCGTACCTTTGCCCGGTGTGGGCTGGCGGAAGCCGATCGCGTAAGTCGGCAGGATGAAATCCTGACCGGCGAGGTAGTCGTCGCGTCCGGTTGTGTCACGGCCATCGCTGATGACGATGATGCCCGCCGCCGACTGCCCGCGTAATTTGCCTGCCGCCGCACGCACGCCGCGCAGCAGGTCGGTTTGCTCGGATGTCGGCTCCGTCGGCAGGTCGTCGAAATTCAACTCCCGGCCATCGACCGCGAAGCAGCTCACGTCGAACCGTTCGCGGAGAAGTTTTCCTGCGCTGGAATCGCTCAGCCATGCCTTTGCCGCCTGATAGCGCGAGGTGAAGGCTCCGTCGTCACCGGCGCGTTGAGGCAGCGACATGCTTTGCGAGTCATCGAGCACAACCGCCAGCCGTGGCCGATCGGTGCGGGAGAGGATCACCGTCCACGAGGGCTTGAGCAGCGAGACGAGCAGTGCCAGGACACCCGCCAGCCGCAGGATAAAGAGGCACCACGTGAGCTTTCGTCCGCTGCGCTGGTAAATGCCGTGATAAGTCAGCGCCAGGATCAGCACGGACGCAACCACGACCAGCAGCCAGAACCACGCGGGATCCGCGTTGTCGAGCGTCAGCCGGGCGAGGATGGGATGAATCATCGTGTTCATGCGCTTTGGCGGAGGTCGGCTGGAGATTTCGATGCGTCCGGAGAAATCTCAGCGCGTGTCAACGAGTCGCGCTGCGCGAGGGCGTCAGGCGAGCTTTGGGCACGCCGTCGCGACAGACGATTGGCGAGCCACGGCTCGAAAAGGCCCACGAGCAGGGCGACGAAAAGCAACTGATCCCACACGCCGAATCCGCGTCGCGCCAGTTGACCCGCTTCGACGGTAGATTCCGGCGCATCGACAAACGCCCAGGCCGCGCCCGCGGCCATGTGATCCTTGACGCCTGTGTCATCGAGCACGCCGGCTTCGGATTCCTCACTGGGAACATTGGCAGCCAGCAGCAGACGCGGCGGGTCAGAGGCCTTCGCCAATGCGGATCGCACTTTGTAAATGCCCGCATGTTCGACACCGGCTAATTCCATCGCACTTGCGTTATCGCCGGCAGTCGTCGATTTTCCAGGCTGCGGGTACTCGATCGTGCCGTCAGGCGTTTCGACCTGTAAGGCCTCGACCTGCGTTGCGGATGCGGGCAGATCAACCACCTGCCCCGTGCGGACAAAGTTCGCCCCCGCGAGGCTGTTCTGCGCGAGGTAGCCGACGAGCCGATAAAGCCAGGGGACATACGAAGCCTGTAACGGAAAATTATTCCAGTCGCGGTCGAGTGAGCTGGTGAAAAGCATGACACGACCGCGCCCGAAGCGTTTCTCCGCGAGGATTGCGTCGCCGTTGGGGGCACGCATGAGTACGGAGTCAGCAGGTGCATCGAGTCCCCATCGCGCGGTGAAACGAACCGCAGAGAGGTTGCCGAATTGTCCGTCGGCGAAACCTGCCAGGGCGGGATGCTCGTCAGCGACGGAGGCGATAAAGCCGGCATCGGGTGTCGCGGTATCCGTCGCGGGTTGCGTGCTGCCGACCAGATCGGTGATCCGTCCGGGCAGCAGTCCGCCGTGCAGACGGTTCTCACCCAGCCAGGTGTTGTAGGCTTTGGGATCAACGCGGTCGCCCAGAGAAATCAGCAGGCTCCCGCCGCCGTCCACGTATTTCTCCAGTGCTTCAAGCGACCCAGCGGACAGATCGACGACGTTGGCCATCACGATCAGCGGAATGTTCGACAGGTCGAGGCGGGCGAGGTCCGCAGCACTGATCGGCGAGCCGCTTTGCGCGGTGTCATCAACGAACGGCACCCCCGCAGATTGCTTTTCGATGATGCGGATCGAGCCTGCGTCTCGTGTCGCACGCGACCCGGATTGCGGTGTTGATGTCAACGCCAGACGGAAAAAGAACAGTTCATCCCGCGCAGCGACTGCCGACGGTGCGCCGTTGATGGCGAGGAGCTTGACGCTTTCTTCAACCTTCAGCGCAAAGTGCCGCTGATTATCGACCGCCAGCGAATCGCGCGGTGCCGCTGACGTATTCTGCGCGTCAGCAGGGGGAGGGCCGACCTCGACACGCCCGCTGAACCAGCCCGGTTTGGTGAAGCGATGGACGAATCGGACGATGCGGCTGCGGCCTGCGGGGAGATCAACGACCTTTTGCACGGCGGGCAGAGCTGCATGTCCCGATGCGGCCCCGCTGGCATCGTCAATAATCAGCGACACGGAGACAGTCCTCGCTGCATCGGAGTGATTGGTGACGAGCGTGCGGAAAGCGAAGGGTACGCCGATCATCGGCTGCGGCGCGCCGTACTGGATCGCATCGACCGAGACGTTGTCCCGCGAGGCACGTCCATCAGGTCGGGTGCTGACCATGAGCAGCCCCACGCCCGGGCCGGGATCAATCGGGTCGCTGGGAGCGAAGGCGGACTCCTGCAAATCGCTGAAAACGTAAATCTCCTTATTTCCTGTCGTCGCGCCGCCGGCCAGATCACCGCCGATGGTGTGCGATGCGGCCTCGATCGCGCCGTTGAGGTCCGTCGCCAGATCGGTCAGGCGGATGGCGGAGATCGCACTGCGGACGGAGGCGAAGTCGCTGGTCGGTTCAGCGAACAGAGATTTAACGCCGTCCTCTCGCCGTCCGGCTAGCACCACGGTGACCCGATCCCCGCGTGCAACGGAGAGATCATCGAGCAGCAGGATCGCGCCGCGCTTGGCACGGTCGAGCATGGATCCCTGGTCCTCGGTGACACCCATTGAGGCGGAGTCGTCGATGACGATGGCGACAGTGCGTTTGCCGCCCGCCAAGGCAGCAAGGTTGGGGAACTTCAGCAGCGGTTGTGCCAGCGCGAGCACGAAGAGAACCAGCAGCAGGATGCGCAGAAGCATCAGGAAGAAATCTTGAAACCGCGCTCGCCGTGATGAACGGATGAACTGCTCGTCGAAAAAGCGTGTTGTGCTGAAGGTGATCTTTTTGGCCTTCGTGGAGCGGCGCAGGTGCAGCACCAGCGGAATCGCCGTCGCAAGCAGGCCCAGGAGCAGGAGAGGAGACAGGAACATTTCAGTATTGCGTCATCGTTTGGCCGCCAACCGCAGCCGGTGGCTCAGGTAATTTCCAAGGAATAGATCAAAGGGCTGGCTGGTATCCGCTAGCGCATAGCCCACGCCGCGCGACTGACAGCCGGAGCGCATGGAGTCGATAAACTCGTTGAGTCGGCGGAGGTATTCATTCCGCATCGAGCTGGCGTTGGCGGAGACCAGCCGCGTGGTTTCGATGTCCTCGATCTGCGTAACGTCGTCGAATGGGAAAGTCAGCTCCGCACGGTCGAGAACATGAAACACCACGACCTCGTGCTTCTTATGCCGCAGATGGCTGATTGATTCGAGCAGCTTGCCGACTTCGCCGACGGAAAAGAGATCGCTGAGCACGACGACCAGCGCGCGACGTTTCATCGTCTCCGCCAGTTCATTGAAAGTCGTTGTCAGGTCGGTCTGACCGACGGGTTGAGCCTTGCCCAGCTCCTCGAGTACGACGCGCAGGTGGTTGCGTCCCTGTCGGGGCGGGATATGCGTGGCGACTTTCTGATCGTAGGTAATCAGGCCGAACGCATCATGCTGGCTCTGCATGAGGTAAGCCAGGCTCGCAGCGCAGTAGCAGGCGTACTCAAACTTGGTGATCGCTCCGTCGTGGCGGTAACTCATCGAAGCCGACGAATCGAGCAGGAGGTAGCAGCGGAGATTGGTCTGTTCCTCGTACTGCTTGACGTAGAGCTTGTCGCGCTTGCCCAGAATCTTCCAGTCGAGGTGACGCGGATCGACGCCCGGCGTGTATTCACGATGCTCGGCGAACTCGATGGAGTAGCCCCGGTGCGGCGAGCGGTGCTGGCCGGCGTAGAGTCCCTCGACGACCAGACGCGCCGCGATGCCGAGGTTTTTCAGCTTCGCCAGAGCCGCGGGGTCGAGGTAGCGGGTCGCGGATTGCGCGGAAGTTTCCACCATGAGTGCGGTAGTCTCGTTTGAGGGTTATCCGGGCAGCGGGACATAGCAGGCGTGCAGGAGGCCGGTCGCCTGACTGGCCGGAACACGAAGCCGCGCGTCGGCACTGACAAGCCGACCCGCATCTACATCCTGCTCACGAAAGACCGCCATCAACACCTGCCGTTCAGCCGTCGGCGAGTGGATGTCTCCCCGGTTGAAGTCGTAGATCACGAAAATCCGTCCGTCGTCAGCCTCGATGCCGTCGGGATAGGAGACCATCAACCGCTCATCGAGGAGCAAGCCTCCGTCCCACGTCATGCCTTCATCATCGGAGAGCCACGCGGTCAGAAAACTGCGTCCGCGCAAGCCGGAATCCACTGCGCGCTTTCGATCATGATTTATCAGGAGCAGCCGCCCTGACCGCAGGCGGCGGATAAAAATGCGGCTGCCCGGCCCCTCGATCCTGCTGGGTTGACCGAGGCTCCACGTTCTGCCGCCGTCAGCGGAAAAGCTCTCGCCGATGCCATATCGGGTGCGCACCAGCATCCAGAGTTGACCATCGCGCCTTTCGACGATCATGTGTTCGTCGCAGGTTCGATCAGGGACATCCGCGGAGCCGATGATCTGAAAAGTCCGGCCTTGATCGTCACTGGCGAGGACGTTGGAAAATCGTTCGGGATCAAGCTCACGATGCCATTCACGGCCGACCCCCGACCACACCGATGTCGGCAGCAGCCACCGGCCGCTGGATAGCACGGTGGGCTTGTTCATCATGATGCCGTTGGCGATGCGTCGCGGCGCAGACCACGTGGGCTTCTCCGCGTCGGGGTTTGCGGTATGCGTTTCCCAAACACCCGCCCGGCCATCGAAATGCTTTTTCTCGTTGCACTGAGACCAGAAAAGCCAGAGCGTACCGTTCGGATCGCTCCACAGGCACGAATCAAACTCCCGCTCAGCCGTCGAGGCTGGGGCGATGACCATGAACGGATCGATCCACGTTTTCCCGTCGTCATCGCTGACGCCGACGACGACATGATTCCCCGCGCCCTCGCCGCCCTGACCGGTGTACCACGTCGCCCACAGTCGGCCGCGTGTGGTTCGTTCGATGCCGGGAATGCCCTGCCACGTGCGAGCAGCGGGGCCATATTCGCCGCCGGGGCGGACGACTAGTCGAGGAGACCGTTCGACAATATGCGCTGCCAATGACGAATTGGAATTAAGTGTTGTCATGTTGATGCGAACCGATGCACGGCCGTATGCGAGGGATCAGGCCGTAGCGTTGAGCTTGTCGTATTCCTCCGGCGTCGGTTCCGTGACGTTTTCGAGCAATCGCTTGATCAGGTTGTCGCTGTCCACGCCTTCAGCCTCGGCGTGGAAATTGACGATCATGCGGTGTCGCAGCACCAGCGGGGCAACCTGACGCACATGCTCGACCGTCACGTTGTATTGCCCAGCCAGTGCGGCGCGGGCCTTTGCCCCCAGCACGAGGTACTGGATGGCACGCGGGCCGACGCCCCAACTGACAAACTCCCGTATAAACGGCGGGGCGATTTCGTCGGCGGGGCGCGTCGAGCGGCCGAGTTTCACGCAATACATCGCGACGTGATCGCTCACGGGAACCTGTCGCACCATTTTCTGCAGTGTCAAAATCTCCGGACCACGCAGGACTTTTTCGATCTGGATCGCCAGATCGCTGGTCGTCGCCTTGGCGATGGCCAGTTCCTCCGCCGGCGTCGGATAGCCCACCTTGAGCAGGAACATGAAACGATCGAGCTGCGCTTCGGGCAGTGGGTAGGTGCCTTCCTGCTCGATTGGGTTTTGTGTCGCCAGAACGAAAAACGGCTTGGGCAATTCATACGTCTGCCCGCCGCTGGTGACCTGCTGCTCCTGCATCGCCTGGAGCAGTGCCGCCTGAGTTTTCGGAGGGGTGCGGTTGATTTCATCCGCCAGCAGGATGTTGGCGAACACCGGGCCGTTGACAAACTTGAAACTACGCTGGCCGCTGGTTGGATCCTGCTGGATGACCTCGGTGCCGGTGATGTCGGCGGGCATCAGATCGGGGGTGAACTGAATGCGGTTGAATTGAAGGTCGATCGCACGGGCGATGGTCTGCACCATCAGCGTCTTGGCCAGACCGGGGACGCCGACCATCAGGCAGTGTCCCCGCGCGAAAATCGCGGTGAGCAGATCGTCGATGATCCGTTCCTGTCCGATGATGACGCGGCTGATCTGCGCTTTGAGTGCCTGCCGGGCCTCGCCCAGCCGCGCCAGCGCAGCAGGGTCGATTTCAGCAGCGGGCGCGTCTTTGAGGCCAAGCGGTCGAGAGGTGCCGAGTTTGGTCATGGGTTTCTCCGAAGCGTGGTCAATCAATCTGCGGATTCTTTCGTAGTTTCGTACCAGTGGTCAGGCGGATCGCTGCTGACTTTGCGTGCATAACGGGAAGGAATTGCATGACGAGCTGACACGTCTTTGCGTGGGTGATCCGCGACACTTCAACGTCTCGCGGCGTAGGTGAGGATGTTCAATGCGATCTTGCGGGCAGACTCGGCGTCATACGCATTCGCGTAGGGATCATGCACGCCCTTGAGCATCGCCAGCGTGTCGTTTTTTGAGTAAACGATGGCGGCTCGTCCATCCAGCGACACCATCTCTAGCTCCGCGTCACGCTGCGCCAGCGTGCCTGCGTCACGGGCGGATTTAACTTCATAGAGCGACTTGAAAAGCTCGTGATCAGCGGGCACCGGTTCGAGTTTCTGATTCGGAAAGATCCGCGCGATCGTCGCTCTCGCTTCCTTGTCAAACTTGGCGAAGCCCGACGTGTTGTTGATGAAAAGAAAACCGCCTGCCTGAAGGTGGCGGCGAAGCGCAGCCACCTCGTCATCGGTCAACTTCGGCTCATCCATGCCGGTCATGACGAGAATCGGCGTGTCGATGAGTTCCTCTACTTTGGCGTCCACGGGCTGGAGTTTGAACTCCATCGGAACACTCGTCTGCTGCGCCAGCAGACGGATGAGTTGCTGGAGACTGTTGGGGTCGGGGTTCCAGTCCCCCTGATGCTTGAGCAGCGCGATGGGCACCGCAGCGCGTTTTTGCGGCTGGTCGCCGACGACTTCGCGTGTGACGGCCTGTGCCTTGGCAAAGCGCCGTTGCGCCGCTGTGTAGGAGACGATGTTGATTCCCATGCGCAGCGCGTCATTGGGCATCATCGCCATCGTGGGTTCGGGTTTGGCGTTTCCGGCTCGCGGGGCAGGCGGCGCGTAGAACTCATCCCAGCCGCAGGTCATGTCATAGGGTGAGAGGATCACCGCGGTACGAGCGTTGAAGTTCATCCCCAGCAGTGCAGGCGGGCCTTCGATCCGGGTGTGGATGCCCTGCGCGATCGTGAAGTAGTGGACGTTTTGATAGTTGTAGTAGCCGTGAAGGATCGGGTGATCCAACTGGAGGATTTCGAGTTTCCGCTGAGGAAACATCCTGAGAACTTCCGCTTCAAACGACTTGGTGAAGGCCGGACTTCCCAGAGCCGCGTCACCCAGCAGCGTGCCGCCTTCCTGGATGTAATCAACCAGAGCCTCGCGCTGCTCAGCGGTGAACTCGAAAGACTCGTAGCCCGTGATATACAACAAGGGCAATTCGCAGCGCTTGCCCTTTTTGTACATCGCAACGATTTCGTCGATACCGATGGGCTGCCAGCCGTACCAGGCATCGAGCTGATAGCGCACGTGACGGAGGAGGTTGTCCACGTCGCCGGGATTGGGCATGTAATCCTGAGTCGTGCCGTACTTGAGCTTGCCGATGAAAAGCGGCGGCGCAGGCTCAGCCTTGGGCTCGCTGCGGCGCATCGGTGTGGCGGGCAGCGGCAGCGGCGCGGTCGCCTCGCCGGAGGTCTGCCGCTGCGGATTCTGTCGCTGCGGCGGGCCGATCGTACCCAGTTGCCGATCCGCCAGCGCCGTGAGAGCGGCGCAGAGAATCAACCAAATAAACGCAATGCCGCGAGCGAGATTTATCGACCGGCTGCTCATGCGCTACTCCTTCGTTTCAAGATCGGGCGGGGCTGTCGGCGGCGACTTACCTTTGGGCTTGAGAACGATTTCAGTCGTCTGGCTGCCGTCTGGATTCACCGCGTGAACCCCCGCCGTCGGTACCGGCAGGATCATTTTATCCAGAGCGATGTCCGGCTTTTCCTCGGTCAAAGCAATTCCGCCCAGATGACGCGCATACACGACCTTCTTCGCCTCATACTGCGGCGGCTTCAACCGTTCTCGCACCAGCGCGTAACTCGGTCGCTCCTGCACGGGAACCCACGTTACTTCGTCGGGATCTTCCCAACTCCAGCGATTCACCGACCAGATCCACGTCGTCGTGTTAAGTCCCACGCTCTCGGTGAACGGGCGGCGGCGCAGCGTCGTGATGAGCACGACTGCGTGCTGGATGTTGCCCTGAACGTCGAGCACCACGACCTCATCCGGGAAGCCGCAGACGATATTCCCCGACATTTTCTCAAGAATCGTCGCCCGCGACTCATCGCTCAGCGGTTGCTCCTGTTCGTAGTCGCTTCGCGGCACATCCGCGTCCCAGCCCTCAATCAGGCCGTCCTGAGTCTCGAAGCGCAGGTTGTAGCGACCCGGAGTCAGATCGTTGATGACGACGCGCTCGCCGTCGATCCTGCCCTCAAACACCTTGGCGTATTGCCCGGTCGGGGTGTTGTCCCAGCGGACGGCGTAAACCTTCCTGATCGGCTCTTTTGTTTCGATGGTCGCGGTGATGGAACCGGCGGACGCGGTCGCACAAAACGCAAAAGCGCAGACACCCAGCACGATCCATGCTGCCCAAAAGTGTCGCAGGCGTATTTCGCGGTCGAGTCTTGAGCGTGCCACGTCGGGAACTCCTGCTGCGGGTGTGCCTCGGAAGCTGTCAGACATTTCCAAGCTAACGCTGATACGCCGGCAGATAGTGCAGATACACCTCCAGACACATCGCTCCGACAGCGGTGGAGTAGCACTGCGCCGGGCCGTTGTAAGCCTGCTCCGCCTGTCCCGGCCAGCTGCCGTCCTCGGCCTGTGTCGTCAGCAGCGCGTCGCGGACCTTGGGATGCCAGTCAGCCCAGTAGTCGCCGCCCGCCTGAAAGTGTGCCTGCATCGCGTAATAGTTGGCGTAGAAAAACCACGCCTGCCCCGGCGCGTAGGCAGCACGGTTGGTCTTCATGTAGTCAAGCCCCTTGAGAGTCTTGGGGTCGTCCCATTGTCCCAGGAGTTGGAGACTGAGCGTTCCGCCGGCACTGGTGGCCGGACCTGCTGAAGGCGAGGCGTAACCAAACCCGCCCGCCGGTGCCGCCAGCATCTTGACGTACTTGATGGCGTTGTCGATCGTTGTCTGCGGCACTTCGAGTCGCGCATTTTGTGCCGACCGCAGCGCGACGATCTGCATGACCGTGACGCTCAAATCCGCATCTGCCGGTTGCGGGTTGTAACGCCAGCCGCCAGCGGCATTCTGGCTTTTGACGATCAGGTCCACCGCTTTCTGAATCTGCTTTCGCAGTGATGGAGAAGGAATGAAGCCATACGCTTCCGTCAACGCCAGCGTACACAGGCCGTGGTCGTACATCTGGACAGGGAAAAATCCGGTGTCGATCTGCACGGAAAGCAGATGCGTCACCGCGCGGTCCACCACATCCTTGTACGGGCCTCGCCCCGGCTCGTGGCCTCGACCGAGAAAGGCCAGCAGACAAAAGGCGTTGATCCCTTCACGATTCCCCGATGACGGCCAACTGCCATCGGGCTGCTGATGTTTCCGCAGGTACTCCAGAGCCTTGTCGATCGACGCTTCGACTCGCTCCATCTCGCGCGGGTCGGGCAGGGCGCCATCGGCATCGGCAGCGGGGGCTGCCCTCGACGGCAAGGTCAGCAGCGCGACAACCACGCCCATCGTCACGGCTGCGATCACCGCTGCCGTCCGCCATTCGCGGTGCTTGCGATTTTTGTATGTCATGGAACGTCTCATCATGTCAGCCCCAGCAATCTCCGGACGCCGACGTCCGTGCAATAAAGTCCCACGAGCAGGATCAGCGTCAACCAGTTGTCCCAGATTTCCTGTTCATGCGACTGCGAGATGGTGATAGGTTTGCCCTGGATGACATCGGGGAGCTTGTCGATCCGGTCGAGTTCCAGCAGCCCGCCGCCGGTCGCGTCAGCCATGGAACCCAGGAGATCGCGGTCCACGCTTGGCTTGCGCAGCTCGCGTCCTGAACCGGTGACCGCCACGCCGCCGGTGACTTCCTTGCCTCGTTGGTCCGTGTACGTCAGCCGATACGATCCGATTGTTTTGGGTTGCCACACCCCGCGAAAGTGACCAGTCTCAGCGGTCCGTGCGACCGTTGCCTGTTCCTGGCCTTGTCCGCTGGTGATCTGCACGATCACATCCGCGCGGTCGAGTGGTTTACCGTTGGCGTCCACAGCGTAAAGCTCGATGGCGACAGGATCACCCGGCTCGGCGCGGGAGGGTGAAACCTCCATCCAGCTTGAGTCTCCGCCGCGATCCTTGTTCCGTGCGACGTAGCGGATGGCCTGTCCCCAGAAGCGATAGAACAGATGGCTGCCGATGTTTCTGCGCCAGCGGTAGGTTGTGTCGTCACCGATGTAGAGCACACGACCACGACCGGCGTAGCGTTCGGCGATCAACGGGCGCGAAATGCCCGGCCCCTCAACCTTCGCCAGCACGGTCGCCGTCGGGCCAGCGTCTTCGGCGGCCGCCGCCCAGAAAAACTCGGGCATCCGGCTCCACACGTCGCGGTTCTGCGTGACGTTGTCGTAAAGCTGAAACACCGGATGGATCGCGCCGGTGGCGGTGACTTTCATGTGGAAGGGATCAAACGCCGGCGCGTCGATGCCCACCAGGATGTTGACGCTTGAACCATCCGTCAGCGAGGAGCCTGAGGCAGTGCCGGACGCATCGCCCTTGCCTCCGAACCGCACGGGCAGAATTCGCGCCAGCGGGCCATTCAGAAATCCGCGCGGCATGTGATGCGGGCCGGCCTGAACGATCAATCCCAGACCGTCCTCCTCGACCGCCTTGACGAGTTGCTCCTGTAATTTCACGGGCAGGAGATTGCTGGAAATATCACCTAGCAGCACGGTGTTGTATTGCGCGAAGCCCGCTGCATCCTGCGGTAATTTTGCAACCTTGGGCATGTCGCCGGGCAGGACTCCGTAGCCGATGAGCTGGGCTTCCATGACAATCGTCGTGTCGAGGCCGTTATCGCGCCGCAGCGCATGATCGAGGAAGCGAAAGTCCCATCGCGGATAACCTTCGAGATAGAGCAGTCGTTGCTTTTCCGTCTCGACGCGCAGCGAGATGGTCTGTTGGTTGTTGTCCTTGACCTGTTCTTCGGGCTGCGAGTCAATGGCGACGTTCAGCATCGTCGCGCCGGGTTCCTCAGCCGTGAAGGAGAGTTGAACTTGCTGCCGCTCCGCGCTGTTGAGCGTCAGCGGTTTGGTGTCGATGACTTTACCGTCGGCAGCGGTGAGCTTGACCTGCACCGATTTGCCGTTGAGACCGCTCGAATCGACGGTGGCGACGACCGCGATCGTATCCTTGCGGGCGACCTGTCGTGGCGCGAGCACATCCGCGAGGCTCACATCGACCAGCGCGGTGGATGAGCCGACGGGAATCGACCAGACAGGCGTACGCAGGGGCGGAGCG
Source organism: Phycisphaeraceae bacterium (assembly GCA_020851465.1). NCBI lineage: Bacteria > Pseudomonadati > Planctomycetota > Phycisphaerae > Phycisphaerales > Phycisphaeraceae > Phycisphaeraceae bacterium. Next base: position 265,107 of record JADZCR010000006.1, read on the forward strand.
TTTTCATCATGTGATGCGAGATGCACGCTCGCGTCGTCAGCCGTGCCGCCCAGCCGTTCGATGACCGACATCGGATCAGGCCCGCTGGTCCAGCGTCCGTCGGAGATCACCACCAGCCCCGCGAGACGTCGGCCGACGGCTTCGTCAATCGCCTTGTCCATCGCGCCGCCCAGATCGGTCTCCTTGGCTTCGTCGGCACTCAAGGGTTTGGCGGGTTCGCCCGCCAGATCGCCGGAGCGGATCTGCCGCGCAGCACGATAGAGGCGAAGGTCGAAACGCTCCTTCAGCGGTTTGATGACGGTTTGGCGGTTATGCGTCAACACCGCATCGAGGAGTTGAGCGCGGCTGTAGCCGTTGAGTTTTTTGCGGACTTCGGGTGACAGGGGGGTCGGCGGCTTGTCCTTTTGAGGCGGTGGAAGCAGGCCGGCCGCGACCGCCAGATGCGACATCTCCTCATCCGTCAATACGCCCAAGGGCAAGTCCATGCTCGCGGACTCATCGAGCACGACGGCGAGTATCGGCTTCTGCGTCACCTCACGGGTCAACCGCAGCGACGGGCCGGCGAGGATGACGATGAGCACCAGCAGGATGCCGACTCGACAAGCGGAGAGCAGCCAGCGTAACCCGGCAGAGACGTGCGGGAGATTGTTCCGTTGCCGTCGCACGATGAAAAAAGCGATGGGCACCAGCAAAGCGATCCCCACCCACAGGATCACCGGACGGGCCCAGATGAGCTGTGCCTGATCGATGGACGATCTGATGTCGTCGCTGATGCCCAGGGTTTGGAGAAGCCACGAGAGCACGCTATTTAACGTCCTTGCTGAGCTGGCGGTAGTAGGCGTCGATCAACCGTTGATACGCCTCAGGCCCTTTTTCCTGCATGCCTTGAATGAGCGGATCACGAACACGCGGCGGCAGGCGGTAGAGCGCGGCACCCTGGCCGTTCAACTCGATGCCCGAAAGATCGACGCTCATGATGTCACCCTGATAAAGCCCGCCCTGTCCCGTCGCGCCGGCTGCGCCGGAAGGCGGCACGGTGTAAGCTTGATTCGAGGGATTGTTCTTGTCGCTCTGACCCTGGCCGCCCATTTTTTTAGCCATGGCTGATGCGCGAGCTCGACTTGCCGCCGACATGGCGTTGCGCATGGCTTGCGAGGCCATCATCTCCCGCATCTGTGCTGCCATCGCGGAGCGTTCTTCCGGCGAGGCGTCAGCCATCTTCGCGAGCATGTCACGCATCTGCTGCGTGAGGCTGCCGGCTTTTTCGCCCTGTTTGGCCAACGCGCGTTCCTGATCGCCAAGGTGCCGCTGCATTTCACGCTGGTGTTCCTGAAGCATCTGTCGCGGCGTCTGATTCTCAGAGTTGTCCGCTTCCACCGGCCGCTTATCACGATCAGCGAAACGCTCGTCCTCCTCGGTCGTCCGGCCGGTCGGCAGCGCATCGACTTCCTTGTCCCACCAGTTCTTTTTTTCCTCCTCCTGTCGCGCCTTTTCCGCCGCTGCTTCCGCGGCTGCGGCGGCAGGGTCGGTTTTCGCATCGGGAGCTTTGGTCTTGTCTGGTGTGTCAGCTTCGGTCGGCCCGACCTCGCTCTTTTCCCCCGGCGGAGTCCAGGGCGCGGGCAGATCGTCGTCCGGCTCCTCCTGACCTGCCAACTCGTCACGCAGCAGGTCGCGCGCTTCCTTCAATGCTGCAAGAGCCTTGGCGTCGAGAGCCTTCTGATCCTGACTGACTTTGTTGAGCTGATTGCTGTCGGCAGTCTCGGTGGACTCCTCAAGCGCGGCCACTTGTTGCCTCAGGTCTTCCAGTTCCTGCCTCTGGGATTGCAGATCGGTGCCCAGGTCGGTCATCATCCGCGCGGCGCGATTTCCCTGCATCTGGGCGAGGATGTCGGCGATCTGCTGCTGCACACCGGCGGCGTCCTCGCCGACCTTGGCACGAGCGGCCTGAAGCTCCGCCATCCGTTTCTGGAGTTGTTCCAGCTCGGCTTTCTGCTCGGCCGTCAGTTCCGCCAGATCACGCAGACGATCGAGTACCGCAGCGTCCATCGCCTTTTCGTCGCCGCCTTCCGCAGCCAGATCGCGGAGTTGTTTGGAAATCTCCGCCAATGCCGCTTGTTCCGCCGGAAGTGAAAACACGGATTTGGCTGCAGCCTCGGATGCCGCTGTCACCTGTTTGGCCAGATCGACTGCCTTAAACCGTTGCTCAATCAGCGCGGAGTCAAGCTCTGCCAGCTCCTTCTGCTGCTGCGGTGAAAACTTTTCAAATTGCTCTTTGAGATATTTCTGAATCTGCTCCGGTGTCATCTCCGAGCCGTCGGGATTGAGAGGCTTGACCAGCCGGCCTGCAGGTCGCGTCGTGGCGGGAAGCTGATCGAGGAGCGCCGCGGCTGACGCGGTGACCTTGTTCTGCGATTCGAGCAGCTTGGAAATATTCTCGAGCAGCGGCTTCATCGGATCATCGGCGCGCTGGAGATCAGGGGCCGCAGCCGATCCCTGAGCCGCCAACCCCAGCCGGAAAGCATCGCTGTAAGCGACCTGTTGTTTGCGATCCTTGACGACGAGGCGGTAATAGACCGACGCACCCGGAGTCAGAGCCATCAGCCTCGGATCGATCGACGAGAGAACGAGTTGATTCTGTGCCGGTGTGTCAAAGCGGGAAATCCATTTCGGATCGGCAAAGTTTTTGGTGTCTGTCCCGACCTGAAAGCCGACTTCGAGCACGCCGTAGTCGTCAAAGGCGCGGACCATCATCGGAATTGGTTCAACCTTGTCGATGGTGATGCTCGTGCCGGGTTTTTCGACGACGACAGCCGGCGGTTGATCCACGGTGCAGAGGATGGAGACCGGCTTCATCGCTGGATTTGCATCGTGACGCGCGTTGAAAAACTCGACGGCGTAGGAGCCATCCGTTTGTACGGGGATTTCTCCGCGCCATTCGCCGGACTTCGGATCATGCGCCATGGGGATCGTCGCGGTGGGTTCGAGAGTCTGCTTCTGAATCGTCTCGACTTTCCGTTGCAGGGCACCGACGCGATCGATCCACGCCCGGCCTTTGTCGATGCTGAACGTCACGCCGGAAAGCGGGAGCGGTACGGACAATGTGCCGCCCAGCAGTTTTGATCCTTCCGCTTCGAGGCGGACCCAGTTACCAAAAACGGGGATCGGCCCCATCTCGGTCGTGCGCGTGTTGGGCTTCGCGGGAGTTCCCGGCGGAGGCGGCGTGCCCCAGGCGAGTTCCAACGTCGTCGCGTTGTAAAGAAAGCTGACGGTGATCCGGTCGGGCTTATCCGCCGGATCGAGATACGCATAAACAAAAATCGAGCCGTCGGTCGGCAGGGAAAACTTGTTGAGCCGTGTTGTGAAGCCGTAGGGCTTTCGATTCCACGCGAACGTGTGCGCCCGCGCGCCGCTGTAAACTTTCTCAGCAGTCCACTTCCAACTGCCGACCTCGGTTGCGTCGCCGGGCAGTTCATCGTCGAACCAGACCAGTTCGTTTTCGCGTGTTTCCTGCGTGGTGGTGGTTGAAGCCTTGTAGAGACGGATTTGACCGCTGACCGGATCACCGCCGACTTTCGCTTTCAATTCGATGGCCGAGCCGAGAGGCGCGCTGATCTGGGCGGTCTCGGTTTCGACGGGGCGGCGTTCGGTGATCGCCATGTAATCGGGCAGCCGGACCGCAGCCGCGAGCGATTCGATCAGCGGTCGGCGGATCATGGTGATCTTGTGCGCGGAGGTCCATGTTCCGCCGCCTCGGATCACGTATTCATACGACGTGTCCACGGAGGAGATTTGGAACTTCCCGCCTCTGCCGTCGGAGGTCAGCACCATGGGCATGGTGTGCCACTGACCGCCTTGCTGCCGCAGGAGTAATTCGAGGCTGGTCACACTGCCGCGTGTAATTCTGGCCTCAATGGTGGTCGGTTCACCCTGGAGCACGCCCGTATCACCGGAGACGGACTCGATGCGCACCCAACTGCCCGGCGCGATCGGCGCGGTGGGCATGAGAATCCGTTTAACCGCGGCATCCATCCTCTCGCCGACGACCACCAGCAGCAGCACCAGCGTCAGGAGGGTCAGCACTGCTACCGCCGCGCTGCGCCGCACCGGAGTCGGGGTGGCGACCCATTCGGGTTTGTAGCCGGCGAGCCGTTCCTGCGTCTGTTGCACGAGTCGGTTGGCGAAAGTTTCGTCCACCGCAGCCGAGGCGTCTCGGCGGCTCAGGTCGATGACGGTGACGAGCCGGTTGTGCATACCGGGGATCATCCGCTCGATGCGAAAGGCGATGTCCTGGAGAGATTGCGGCCGCAGGGCGGGGCGGAGCATCAGGCCGATCAGTGCCGCCAGCACCACTGCCGCGAGGATGATGAAGGCCGCGACGCGCAGCGGGATCGGCAGCGGTATGAACATGTCGATGCACGACGCCAGCAGCAGCCAGGCGAGACCGGCACCGACCGTCAGTGCCAGGCCGGTCAGCAGCGTGTTGCGCCGCAGCAGGGTGCGGGTTCGGCTGACGAGCCGTTCGATCGTGGTCGCTTGCGGATTCAACTGCATAGTCAGTCGCCCTCCGTCGATGCGCCGGCCAGCAGGCGATTGATCCGCTGGGCCAATCGTTCCCGGAAACCCGCGGGGCGACCGGGCCCTCTGGTGACAGCCGGACCTGAGGGGCGGAGCGTCGCCAGCAGGAATTCCACCCCGATCACCGCGAACATGACCCAGATCAGCGTCCGCCAGATTTCGCGTTTCTGCGTCAGTTGCGACGCCAGCACCGGGTCGTTTGATGAGCCGCGCAGATACGTGATTTTCATGGGTTCGAGTGTTTGGCGCATCTGTGCTTCGCTTAACGCATCGAAGTCCGCACCGCTGATGTCGAGGTTTACAGCAAACCCCATGTCGATGCGATCCGGCACGCCGCTGCCGGATGCGGCGCGGGGAGTTACGCGGAAGTTGTAGAAACCCTTGCGACCGGTTTCGATCATGCCGCCTACGAGTTTCGTGCCGTCGCGGTGCAGGGCGATCGCGGTCGGCTTACCTGTCGGATCGGTGGCCTCGACCTGTGCATCGTTCCAGCGATCCGTGATACGGATCGTCGCCGGCTCGTTGGGTTTGACGGCAGCAGTCGCTTCGACATTCGGCGCGCGTCGCGCGTACGCCACACCACGCAGCAGGATCGGGACAAACTCCGGCTTCAACGGGAGATTCGACCAGTCAGGCGTGGCGGAAAAACCGGCGACCAGCAGGTGCCCCTCACCCAGCCGCGATTCCACCAGCATCGGCGTGCGGTCGGGCAGACGCATGAGTACGCTCGACCTGCCCGCGCCGGGATGTCCGCCCAGCGGCAGCTTGATCGGGAAGTGGCGGTAGATTCTCACCGTGCCGAAATACTCAGAGCCTTGCTCGTTGAAGGCGCTGAAAATCGGATGCGACAGGTCGATCCCCGTGACCGGCAGAAATCCAGCTTCGTCATCGACATTTCCCACGGGAGATTCAAGCGTGAAGCCGGGGAGATTCCATCCGGGCAGGCCGTTAGGAGTCGGAGTCGCAGGCGAGCCGAAGATGTAGGTGTTGTAGGGGGCGGGTACGACAGCAGGGCCGGGGAAAATGAACAGCCCGCCGCCAGTCTCGACGAACTTCCGCAACTTCGGCCCCCACGTCGCATCCAGCGGAACATTCGAGAGCATGATGACATCGACATTGGCGATCAAGGCATCGGTCAAAGAGGCGGGCGGTATGGCTGTCACTTCGAGCGAGGAGGCGATTTTTTTCGTGTCCACCGGCGTCTGATCGCCCCATTCGGCAGCCAGCGGTGCCGACAGCGCGGTACGGAGAAACAGGTCCGCTGATTCAGGTGCGCCGGGCGTCGCCGGAGGCGGGGCGACCACCAGCACGTTGAGCTTTGGCGCGACATTCAACGCGAAGAGATAAGCATCGTCATCGGGGAAGGCGTCGGCGGGGAGCTGGAACTTTCCGCGGAGCAGGCCCGGTTTCGACGGCGTCAGCGTCACCGCACGGGTGATCCGCTGCCCCGGCTGGAGCGACAAATTCATCTGTGTGACTTGCTGGTCGTCGAGCATGACCGAGAGCGTCGTATCTTTCGGACGGTCTTTGGAAGTGTTGACGACGGTGGCCGAGAGCATCACCGGCAGACCGACGATGGTGTTCAGCGCGCGGGGCGGATCGCCGACAGCCGCGAGATTCACCACTGGCTCGGTCGGGCCGACATTCATCACCACGAGTTGGTTATCCGTGCCGGCGAGCCGTGTGACAGGGTGCCCGCGCAGGCCGGACCATCCGCGCTTGTTGCCGTCGGTCAATACATAGATGATCCGGGTGCCTCGCGGCGTGGTGTTGAAAATGTCTTCGAGGGCTGCGGCGATGTTGCTGGGTGATGCACCGACTTTGATCTTGCCGATTTCCTGGTCGATCGCCGCCGGCTGGCTGGCGAAGCGGTTGAGCAGGACTTCCGGTTTCTCCCCGGCACGGATCAGCGCGACGTGGTCATCCTTGGCGAGCAGTTCCACGATTTTTCGGGCGACCGTCTGCGCCCGTTCGAGGCTCGTTGATCCGCCGGTGCGCAATCCCATCGGTGCGCCGGCGTCGATGACGATCGCCACATCCCGGCCGCTCTGCCCGCCGAGGAAGTTGAACTTCTGAAGCACCGGGCGAGCAAGCAGAAACACGATCAACGCGACAAATGCTGTCCTCAACAGCATCAGGAGAAACTCCAGCAGCTTGATCTTCCGCCGCTGCTGGATGTAGCTGTCCATCAGAAAGCGATAGGTCGGCAGCTCCAGCGTGCGCAGGCGGTACAGCGTGATCAGGTGCAGTGCGATCGGCACCAGTGCCAGCGGCAGAAACCAGAGAAAGAGCGGGTTCAGCATGGTCGCATCTGTTCTTCGGTGAGCGGCTTCCGACGCATCCGCAACGGAGTCGCGCAGGCCCAGCGGCGGGCGAAAGCCTCTCTCATCCTTTCATCCTTGCTCGTTGTCCCAGGTACTCCATCAGCATCCGTTCGTAAGGCATATCCGTGGTGCAGAAGCGGTATCCGATACCGCGCTCCAGACACGCACCTTTGATCTGGTTGAGGTAGTTGCTCATCCGTTCGAGATACTTTTGTCGGATGGATCGCGGGTTGGCGACGATGGAACCATTCCCCTCGGCATCTTTGAATCGGGTGAGCTTCTCGTATGGAAAAGAAAGCTCCGCCGGGTCCATTACGTGAAAGACGATCACTTCGTGGCGATCGTGTCGGAAATGCGCCAGACCGTCGGCGATGGCGGCGACGTCGTCGATCAGATCACTGATGAGGATGACCATGCCGCGCCGGCGGATGCGGCCGGCCATCTGGTGCAGCACCTGTCCCAATCCAGTGTCACCGCGAGGCACGTCGCTCTCCATCGCCTCGACCATGCGTTTGAAATGGCTTGGCGTGGTGCACGGCGGGAGGAACTGCCTTACCGCGCTGTCGAACAATGCCAGGCCGACCGCGTCGTTCTGTCCCAGCATCAGGTACGCCAGCGCAGTCGCCAGATACGCGGCATAGGTGGCCTTGGTCGGGCGGGGCTTGTCACCGCCCGGCTCGCCGGTGAAGTCCATCGACTTCGACGCATCCAGCAGGATGGTCGCACGGAGGTTGGTCTCCTCCTCGTAGAGCTTGATGTAGTACTTGTCGGTCTTGGCGAGGAGTTTCCAATCGACGGTACGGATTTCGTCGCCGACCGTGTACGGCCGATGATCTGCGTACTCGACGCTTGAGCCGTGATAGGGGGAGGGATGGCGGCCGGAGACGAAACCCTCGACGACCTGCCGCGCTACCAGCTCCATCCGCGAGACACGGGATAAAGCAGGCGGATCAAGAATGGAGCGGACCTTGCTCACGGTTTGGAACTCCCGCCTTGCTCATCAGGACGAGCCTCCGCGTGTGACTGCGGCGATTTGGCACGATCAAGCGACAGCCAGAATCCGATAAACCAGGTGACCATGCCCAGCGGCATGAGCAGCGCGTAAAACCATCGCTGGTTTTCCTCCTGGGTTCCCAGCAGTCGGATCACCGCCAGCGCACCGGCACAGGTCAACATCAAGCCGAGAAACTTGCAGCTCTGGGCCGCAATGGATCGCGTGGACTCGGATGTGTTTTGCGATGGATCATCCATGACGAAGCACTGTTTCATCAAAAGCGAGTCGGACAATGCAATCCGCTGTGCCGCGGCAAATCAGACAAACGGGCGCTGGCGCACTCCTGAGTTACGTTCTGATGTCACAGTTCCGGGGTGACTTCGATCAGCTTTTCAATCACGTCATCCGTGCTGATGTTTTCGCTTTCAGCGGTGAAGTTCGTCACCAGCCGATGTCGCAGTACGGGTTTGGCGATGAAGCGCACGTCGTCGATCGAGGCGTTGGTTCGGCCGTCGAGCAGGGCCTTGGCCTTGGCTCCCAGCAGCAATGCCTGGCAGGCGCGCGGGCCTGCGCCCCAAGTGAGGTAATGGCGGATGAAGTCCGGGTTTGCCTCGTCCTTGGGTCGAGTGGCGCGGACGAGCCGCACCGCGTAGGCGGCAACCGGTCGGGCGACGATCACTCGGCGCACCACCTGCTGCATCTGGATGATCTGTTCCTTGGTCACCACCGGCTGGAGCGTGCCGCCTCGCTGTCCCGTCGTCGCCATCGCGATGTCGATCTCCTCGTCGAGCTTCGGATAATCGACCTGGATTTTGAACATGAATCGGTCGAGCTGCGCTTCGGGCAGCGGGTAGGTGCCTTCGCTCTCGATCGGGTTTTGTGTGCCAAGGACAAAGAACGGTTTGTCGAGCGGGTAATGCACGCCCGCGGCTGTCACCTGATATTCCTGCATCGCCTGCAGTAGAGCGGCCTGCGTCTTGGGCGGTGTACGGTTGATCTCGTCAGCGAGAATCATGTTTGCGAATAACGGCCCCTTGACGAACCGCATCACACGCCGCCCGGTAGACTGGTCTTCTTCCAGAATTTCCGTGCCGGTGATGTCGCTGGGCATCAGGTCGGGGGTGAACTGGATGCGACCGAAATCGAGCGATAGCAGTTTCGAGAGCGTCGAGATCATCAGCGTCTTGGCCAGACCGGGCACGCCTTCGAGGATGCAGTGGCCTTCGCAGAGCAGCCCCAGCAGGAGCAGGTCCATCACCTCGCGCTGGCCGACGATGACCGTGCCCATCTGCTCGAGCATCTGCCGGTAAGCCCTGGCGACGGCTTCGGCTGCCTGGACATCCTGCGGCGATGCGGGTTCGGTATGAGATGCGGCGGCGGGAACGATGGTTTGCGTCATGGAATATTCCCCAATGCGGCGCGGTGAAGGCGCAACCTGAGCCTGGCGCGAGATCGACTCAGAAATATCTGCGGTCGAGACGCCTGATTTCGTACTCATGAGTGTAGTCTTCACCCGCACGGCATGGGCGAATGATGCGCGAACGGCTGGCCGAATGGGAAGGCTGGACGGAATCTCAGCGTTTCGCCTTGCTCTTGTGTTTGACCCGCAGCCGTTTAGCCGCTTCGCACATGCGACTGAGTTTCTCGTAAGCCTCATCAATCGTCGGCGGCTCGCCGAAGTCGGGGGCAAACCCGCAGTCAGGGTTCAAAGCGATCCGTGAGGGGTCGATGATTTTCGCTCCCGCAGCCCCGATTGCCTCGATCTCATCAACGGTTTGCAGTTTTTCGCCGCGCACATCCACCACGCCCATACCCACACCCAGCCGAGCAGGCAGGAGTTTGAGGTCGTCGGGTACGCCGGTTTCGTGGTAGGCGAACTCGATGTTCACCCGGTCGATCAGCGCGTCCTTGAGGCGGGGAAGGATCGGCTTGTAGTCGCCGTGTACGTCGCTCTGTCGCTTGTACACGCTGTGGCAGCAGTGGAGATGAATCTCCGCCTTCAGACCATCCACGATGCCGTTGATCGCGTTGATCGCTTCGGGAAATTGCTTGTCGATATCCCAGCCGCGCCGCAGACGGTCATCGTGCGTATCGCCGCTGCCCATCAAGCGGCGGTCGCAGAAATAAGTCAGGGCCGGATCATCAAGCTGAATGATGTCGATGCCCGCGTCCACCAGAGCAACCGCTTCCTTGCGAAGGATCTTCGTCAGATGTTCCATGAAGTGCTGGATCGTCGGGTAGGCCCGTGTCGAAAAATCCTGGTGCCAATAGCGGATGGCGATGAGGAACGGACTGGGCAGGGCGAACTTTCTGAAACGTGTCGTGTTGGCGACGAGGAACTGAGCATCCTTGGCCCAGACCGGCTTCGACGCGGTGATCTTGTGCGTCACCACGTCGTGCATTTTCTTTTCGCCTGCATGCTCAAAGGGCCTGATCTTTTCAAAGCCGCCGATCCGTTGGAGGAATTCCCCCACGTAATGCCGCCGCCGCCACTCGCCGTCGCTGACGACATCAAGCCCCGCCAGCTCCTGCAATCGAATAGCGAAGCGCACCACATCATCAAGGGCCGCCTTGTAATCCTTGGGTGACATGCGATCCTGCTGATCGAGCAGATCGCGGACCATTCGCGGCCGAGGCAACGAGCCGATGACATGGGTGTAGAACAGCGGAAGTTTTTTTGTTCGTGTGGTTTTCATGGCGGTGGTTCTCGGAATCCGGTGGATGAGAAGTCGCGGTCAGTCGAGCTCGGACCTTGGCTGCGCAAAGAGGCAATCATCTCCACGTCAGGGGGAACCCGCATACGTTAACAGGCGGCGGGGAAGTAGAAAACGCGGCCCGGCAAGTCTCGGTGCAGCGTGTGAACGATGCGATGCTCTGGTTCTGCAGATTGATGTGAGCCGGCAGACGGAGGAGATTTACGGGTAGTGCCATTCTTCCGGCTTGACCCAACGGACGGACAGGTCGTGAGCCAGCACATTTTTCCCGACCTCTGCATTGATATGGGTGATGTCTGGATCGGGAATGTGATTTCGCAGCACGCCGCCGTAGAAAGTGAAGGTGTCGTCATAAAGCAGCGAGCCTGCGGGAGGATTCCCACCGCTGAGGAAGGCTCCCCATGCATAAGAGCCGCGGACTTTGGGTGTGCGTTCGATGGGATAGAACGGATTCCCGCCGTAGTCGAGTACGGGCAGCCCGCCGTTGCCGTAGTCGTCTTCGAGTTCGAGGTGGAGCGTTTTCCAGTCCCAGATGTACCCCGCCCAGTTGAAGTAACGGCTGGGGCAATAGAAGACTTTGCTCTCGCTGTTGAGATAAGGAGCCAAACCACGAAAGAGCATGGTTGCGCCTCCGGTCGGACTCCAGGAGCCGGGGTTGCCGGCATTGCTGACGTAGAGCGGTGAAGTGACACCAAAATCCAGCGGCAGATTTCGTGGTTCTGTCGGGAGCCAACCCTTGCTGTCGTCGGAATACATCCGCATCGCCAGACCGATGGTTCGCAGATTCTGACCTCGGCAGTGAATCCGCCGTTCGGCTTCGCGGGCCTGACTCAGTGCAGGCAGCAGCAAGGCCATCAACAGCGCAATAATCGAGATGCAAACCAGCAGCTCAACTAACGTGAAACCCCGGCGATGTGACGTGTGCGTCATGGATCGACTCCAGTGAACGGCAACATCTTTATCGGTTATTCTAGCAAGAACCGTCTCGCGCAATGCGATCAGGCACGTTGTTTTTGTCGTCTGGAAAAAGCTGTTTTTCCGGCGGGTCGAGATTCGGGGGAATCCTTGCCGCCTTTGCCGGCTCCTTTGGATCGATCCGCATCGCGCAACATTTTGACCTGCCCGCCGACAATGGTCGCCAATGCCCGGCCTGTGACGCGCCAGCCGTGGAAGGGGCAGTTCCGACTTTTGCCGTCGAATTGAGCGACGTCGATTGTCCAGGTCTCCTTCGGGTCGATGATGGTTACGTCCGCATCGCTCGATCCGGGTGTCAGCGAGCCTTTTCCGGGCAGGGGGCAGAGTCGGGCGGGGTTGATCGTCATCATCGCGATCATGGCCGGCCAGTCGAGGGTTTCACTTTCGATCAGGGCGCGGATGTAAAGCGGCAGAGCAGACTCGAGACCGATGATCCCGAACGGAGCTGCGGCGAACTCCAGTTCCTTCTCCTCCTGCGTATGCGGCGCGTGATCGGTGGCGAGAATGGTGATCGTGCCGTCGCGGATGCCTTCGATGATCGCTTCGATGTCGCGTTTGGCGCGCAGCGGCGGGTTCATCTTAAAGCCCGTGTCGTAGCTGGCGCAGCTCTCCTCGGTCAGCAGCAGGTGATGAGGTGACGCCTCTGCGGTGACGTGCGCCTGGCCGAAAAGATCCGCCCGCGCCCGGCGAATGATCTCGACACTACCTCCGCTGGAAAGATGCTGCACGTGGTAGCGGCAGCCGAAATTCTGCGAGAGGTTGAGCAGGATGTCGCGCTGGATCATCGCTTCCTCAGCCACACGCGGCCATCCGGCCAGCCCCAGTCGAGTCGCCAGCGAGCCGGCATTCATTACACCGCCGCCGGAGAGTTCGGGGTCTTCGCAATGTTGCATGAGAACCTTGCCGGTCATCGCGATGTATTGGAGCGCCTTGTTCATCATCCCCGCCGAAGCGACACCCACGCCGTCATCGGTAAAGCCGACAGCTCCGCTGGCAGCCATGAGGCCGATCTCAGCGAGTTCTTTGCCCTCACGCGCTTTGGTGATCGCACCGACGGGAAACACATTGGCGAGATTGGCACGCTGCGACTGGCGGTAAACAAACTCCACCCGGCTGTCGTCGTCGAGGGCCGGCTTGGTGTTGGGCATGCAACAGACGCTGGTGAATCCGCCGTTGACCGCGGCGGCGGCACCAGTGGCGATCGTCTCCTTCTCCTCCTGTCCCGGCTCGCGGAAGTGAACATGGATGTCGATCAGGCCCGGCGTGACGAGGCAGCCATCGGCCTTGATGACCTTGCCCTGGGGCTTGGAAACCTTGCCGATCCGGGTGACTTTTCCGTTTTCGAGGACCAGATCTGAAATGGTGTCAATCTGGTTAGCGGGGTCGATCAGCCGTCCGCCGGTGATGGTCAGGGTGGACATACGGATAGCTTAACAGGAGAGGCGGGATCAGTGGAGGGCGGCCTGAGGGCAGCAGGTTCAGCACACGGGTCGGAATGCTGTTGCGTTTAAGCTTCCTGTTTGGAGCGGATCGCCTTGAGGTATTGCTGACGGAGCGTTTTTGATTCGCGGAGCGTGTCGTGAATGGAAATCTGGCGGTGGTGATACATGGCGATCACGTAGAGCACGCTCGTGAACAGCAGATAGACCAATACCGCCAGCACGATCCACACGCTTTGGAAAACAGCCCAGGTCATGGCTTGAAATTTATCGGCCCAAGGCTGCGTATGACTTCATACGGCATGGACGATTCCGACATACCTTTGAGTCGTTAGACTTTGGATATGGAGCACCGATTTGTGCTTTCATCCCGGCTGGCGTTTCTGGTTTCGCTTGTTTGTCTGTTGATTTCCTCCGTGGCGTCGGCGCAGCCGGACATTCGGCTGTCGGTCGATGCGGAGAACATCGGGCTTGGCGGGTCAGTGCGTCCCGGCTCATGGACGCCGATGCTCATCACCCTGGAAAACCGGGAAAGCGTGTCGGTTCAGGTACGGTGTCAGTGGACGCTGACAGATCCCGACGGCGATGAGGTGAGTGCCCATCGGAGCGTTGCCCTGACGCCGGGTAAGTCGCAGGGCGTCTGGCTATACGCGGTGCCGCCGCTGACGCTCGATGAACGGACGGTCTGGCGTGTCTCGGTGGTTGATGAATCATCCGGCCAGCAGGTCGCCATGACGAGCATCAGCCTGCCCGCCAGCGCGATTATCTCGCCCTACAACCGCATCATCGGCGTCACCAGCGCGCAATCGCTGGCACTCCAGCCGTATGCCGAAATCAACACCCAGCACGAGGCGGCATACTTTGTGCGCGACATCGACCCGGCGCGATTACCCGACCGCTGGCATGGGCTGTCGATGATGCAGGCCCTCATCTGGACGCCTGACGCGCCCAACGGCAGTGATCCAAGCTCGACCAACATCTCCAGCGAGACGCGAAACGCCATCCTCGAATGGGTGCGACGGGGAGGGCACCTCGTCATCGTCCTGCCGGCCGTGGGGGATCGGTGGTCGGAGTCACCCTTCCGATCATTACTGGGTGATACGAAGATGGAGACGGTTGCGGAAGTGGCCCCGCCGATTTTTCTCGGCACACCCGTAAGCGGTTTTTCCAATATCGAAGTCAAGACATTCCAGCCAGGTACCGACGCAACACCGCTGCTGCGCGATAAACCCGCCAGTGATCCCGGCAGCAGAGTGCTGGCGGTGGCGCAGCCGTTCGGCATGGGGCGCGTGACGCTCATTGGTGTGGACCTGACCGACAAGCGGCTGTCAAAAATGGGGCTGCCCAATCCTTACACCGTTGGTCATAACACGGTCGGCGAGTTGCTCTGGCCGACGGTCTTTGGCTGGCGCGGGCCGGTGTTTTCCACCAACACGATCGACTCGATGCGTGCCAACAACACCCTTCTGGATGCCCAGCAGCGCCGCACCACGGTGATCGACGAACCGCTGATCGCCAATCTTGTGAGCATGAGCGCATCAACCGCGACGCCGATGCTCCTGGCGATCGTGCTGTTTGCCTTGTACTGGTTCATCGCCGGCCCGGTCAGTTTCGGCGTGCTGCGGCAGCGCGATCAACTCCGTCACAGTTGGACGGTTTTCTGCCTGGTTGTGCTCGGCTGCACCGTGATTGCCTGGGGCGGTGCGGCCTTGCTGCGGCAGACGCACGCTCGAATCGAACATTTCTCCGTCGTGGACTTCGACACGCGCGGAATTGCTCATGCACATAGCTGGTTCTCAGCATTTTCGCCGCATCACGGGGGCGTTGAGATGTCGCTCGGCGTCACCAATGACGACTCCAATCACAACTACCTCGCGACTCCCGGCATTTCCATGTCTCGTTCGGAAAGCGGATTTCTTGATCCGCAGCGGTACGGTTATGACGGCGGTTCACCCACGAGCATCGCATATCCATTTCGCGCCACAGCAAGACAGATCGAAGCTGACTACCTCGGACGCCTCGACCATGACACGGGGATGCCGCAGGAATGGGTTGCTCCGCAGGGAACGGTGCGGATGGAGAAAGGTTGGCCGGTCGGATCGCTCAAACATGAGCTGCCCGGCACACTCAAGGATGTGATTGTCGTGTACGTCCCCGCCAACGGACGCGAACCGTGGGTCTGGCCGTGGCTGCGCGAGTGGCCGGCTGGGGCGAGCGTCGAACTCAAGCGGCCGCAGAATGCCGTCTATCTGGTCGTCCCGCCTTCGACGAACAAACCGCTCTGGGGCGGATATCTCGGTGACTTGGTAGAGCAAGGCAAACCCGGCAACAACCTGCCCTCGCGGCAGCAGAGCAGCCTCCGTCTCTCCTCGGATGAAAACGTCAAGCTCGCAGAGATGTTGACGTTTTATTCGCTGCTCCCTTCGCCGCGTGCGGAGAAAAAGAGCGACGAATATCTGCTGCCTGAGAATGCCCCCATGCAGTATCTGCGCTCAATCGGTCGGCCGGCGGATATGTCGGCAATGCTGGCGTTCCGCCGCCTGTTCATCATCGGGCATCTGGAACAAAGCCCGCAACCCATGCCGTTGAAACTTGACCAAAGCAGCGTTCCCTCACGCGGTTGGACCGTGGTCCGCTGGAGCACACCCATCCTCGATGAGGAGAAATAGTGCAGCATGAAACCATCCGCTGCACCATCACTCGACAAACACAGGGACGCTTCGCGTAAACTCTGACGCTCATGGCGATGATCGAAACCATCAACCTGACCAAACGCTATGGCGACCTGATGGCGCTGGCGAACCTCAAGCTGGAGATTGAGGAGGGGGACTGCTTCGGGTTCATCGGTCCCAACGGCGCGGGCAAAACGACGACGATCAAAATCCTCGCCACGCTGCTCAAACCCACGTGGGGAGAAGCACGGATCAATGGGCTTTCTGTCGGGCCGGTCAACGCCCGCGAGGTTCGCGCGATCATCGGCTACGTACCCGATTACTTCGGCTCGTATGAAGACATGGTGGTCAAAGAGTATCTGGAGTTTTTCGCAGCGGCTTATCACATCCACGGCGCCAAACGCCGACAGGTCATTGATGACGTGCTGAATCTGACGGACCTGGGATACAAGGCCGACGCCGAGGTCAACACGCTCTCGCGCGGCATGCAGCAGCGGCTATCGCTGGCGCGTGTGCTCCTGCACGATCCCAAGGTGCTGCTGCTCGACGAGCCGGCGTCAGGTCTTGATCCCCGGGCACGCATCGAAATACGCGAACTGCTTAAAGAGCTGCACCGGATGGGGAAGACCATTCTCATCAGCTCGCACATCCTTTTGGAGCTGGCGGACTTCTGCACGAAAATCGGCATCATCGAACGCGGCCAGATGATTTTCACCGGCACGGTGACGGAAATTCTCGAACGGGCAAAGGTCGGCCTGGTCCTCAATATCAATGTCGCGCAAAATCAGGTCGGGGCTTCGGACCTGATCCGTAAATTGCCGGGGGTGGTCAGCAGCGAGGTGCAGTCCGGCCAGATCCGCGTCAACTGCGAGCCAGCCCGCGCTGATCCCGCCTTGATCGCCGAAAAACTCGTCACGGCTGGATTCCGCCTCACTCGCCTGGAGGAGGAACGGGTGAATCTCGAAACCGCCTTTATGCGGCTGACCAAGGGATTGGTGCAGTAGCCCGCGGCGCATAAAAAATCCCACGACCGCACACTTCCGCGCCCGTGGGATTCTCCGGTTTGGTTTAGCAGTCGGGGGATTGCTCGATCAGATGTCGAGTTCCTTCTTTTCCTGTTCAGCGGGTCGAGTCGTCGGTGGGCGTTTCTCGTGACGCATACGTTCACCGCGCGGACCACCGGGGCCCATGCCGTCCATCCCGCGATGTTTCTTTATCTGTTCCTTGATCTTCTCGTCGAACTTGGCTTTCTGTTCGTCATTGAGGACGCTGCGAATCTTGTCCGCGTGAGCCTTAAGGCCTACGCCGTTCTCATCCGCGAGCTTTTTCATCTTTTCGCCGATTTCCTTGGCCTGCTCCCGGTCCTTGGACTCCATGGCTTCCTTGAACTGATCACGCAGGGCTTTCATTTCGTCGCCGTGTTCGCTGTGAAAGGCCTTCATCTTTGTGAGGAAATCGCTCTGGATTTCTCGGATCTGCGTCTTCTGTTCGTCGGATAGATTCAGTTCGGAAAGCAGTCGCATCATCTCGTGGCCGCGTCCGCCGGGTTTACGACCAAAGCCGCTCTCACCGGGTTGTGTAGCCGGGGGATGCGCCCGCGGGCCGCCAAGCTCCTTGTTGTCTTTCTTTTCCTGTTCCCCAAACACCGCTCCGCCCGCCAGACACACCGCCACAATGGCCGGCACCATCAGTCGAGTCTTCCAACCTTGAAGCATGAGAGTTCTCCTTGGGTAAGTAGCCTTGTTCGAGGCTTTGTGGCTGAACGGGTCAGCCGCATGTCTATTGCATCGACATTTCGATGAAATTCGCAAGCTCAGGGCGACGCGCCTATGATTTTGACCCCGACGATCGTGTGGGAATTATGAAGTTGAGAGTGCCATGCCTATCACCAAAGACCAGATCATTGACCAGCTCCGCAAGGTAAACGACCCCGAACTGCACCGTGACCTCGTCACGCTGAACATGGTTAAAAAAGTCGCGTACTGCGACGGTCACGTCGATCTGAATATCGAGCTGACCACGCCGGCCTGCCCGCTCAAGGACCAGATCCGCTCCGATGTTGAAAAAGCCATCCGTGCGCTGGGTCCGGAGATCAAAGCGATCAACATTGAGTTTTCCGCGCAGGTGCAGCAGTCTCCGCAGGCACGGGCGGCCGCCAACAATCCGTTACCGGAGGTCAAGCACATCATCTCCGTCGGTGCAGGCAAGGGCGGTGTGGGCAAGAGTACGATCGCTGTGAATCTTGCGGTCGGACTGGCGCGCAGCGGAGCTGCGGTGGGCCTCATGGACGGCGACATTTACGGCCCGTCGCTGCCGACACTGCTGGGTCTCGGCCAAACTGCACCGCGAGCCAACGGCAACATCATCCTTCCCTTTGAGGTTCACGGTATCCGCGCGATGACGGTCGGCTGCCTTGTCGAGCCGGAAAAGCCGCTGATCTGGCGCGGCCCGATGGCGCATGGTGCGTTCCGCCAGCTTGCGACGCAGACACAGTGGGGGCCGCTGGATTATCTGGTGATCGACCTGCCTCCGGGCACGGGCGACGTGCCGCTCACCATGTCGCAGCTCCTTCCGCTGACCGGAGCGGTCGTCGTCTGCACACCGCAGAAAGTGGCTCAGGACGACGCCCGCCGGGCGATCGGCATGTTCCGACAACTGTCCATCGAGGTGCTGGGTGTCGTTGAAAACATGAGCTATTTCATCGGTGATGACGGCAAGGAGTACGACATCTTCGGTCGCGGCGGCGCGGAAAAGATGGCCAGCGAAATGGGTGTTCCGTTCCTGGGAACCGTGCCGATCAACATGGCCCTGCGCGCGAACTCCGATGCGGGGCGACCTACCGCGAACTTCACCGAAGACCCGCAACTTTGCCACGAACTGGAAAATGTCGTGCGACGGCTCGCCGGCAGAATCAGTATGGCCGCGAGGTTGAATCAGGCCCCGGTGCTGAGCGTCTCCTGACTGAGGCCGCGTGATTCAACGGACGGATCATCCACGCACGCCACGCTGACGGATACGTTCCTACACTATCCGTATGGAACGCGGAAAAATGCTGACGGTTGCCGGCGGGCCGGTCGTCATCTGTGAAAAGACACTGCGTGCGTTGCTGGCGATCCGGCGTGAAAAACTCCTGCCGGAAATTTACGGACGAGTCGCCATCGCCCGGTCGGTTTTCCAGGCAATGGGTGATGTTCTGCCCATCGCGCCGCCGTGGATTGATGTCCTGGACGATCAGCCGCAGCAGAGTCTGCCGGCTCGCATCAGCGGCGGCACACCATCCGAAACCGCAACCTTAAAGCTCGCGCTGGCGCTGCCTGCTTCGCTGGTGCTGTTTGACGGCCCGATGAAGGACAGCGTGAAACTCAGCTACATCAAGGCTGAGGGCACCGTGCCGATCCTCGTGATGGCCTACCGCATGGGTAAGCTCTCCGCGGTGCAGCCGATGGTCAAAGCCCTGCAATCACTGGGTCATGCGGACGTGCTGCCGTCAGCCGAGATGCTCGACGCGCTCTGGGGCGCATTGAGCAAGCTCGAATAGTGGGCAACGCACTCAGCGCTCAGGCGAGACCGGCTGGGGTTCGCCGCACGCGCCGCAGGACTGCCGCACCGATGCCGCCAAGCGTGAGAAAGCCCAGTGCCGCCGTCGTCGGTTCAGGAACAGCATTATCCTGCGAAGGACGGAATGGAACTTCCTGCCTTGCGGAAGCGATGATCTCGACCGCCAGGTCGTTGTAGTCCTTATCCCCGAGGTTCAGGTCTTCCCAGAAGAGCATCCACGTCGTTTTGTTTTCATAGTTGCTGCCGGTGATTCCGGTCATCATGTAGGTGATGAGGTGGTCGGTGTTACAGGCGTTGTCGCTGTTAAGCGATGACCACGTGCCGCCGTCACCGGATCGCGCCCAGCGCCACTGTGCCGGGTAGCCGAGGGCTTCACCCATGTCGATCGTAGTTGACCCGGTGACGGAGTACCCGTAGCCACTGACGTCAAAGAGATTGTGATAGGTTCCGCCTGAGAAACCGTCGAAGTAGCCGAACGACTGCTGGTATCCGGCAAAGCGAGCCTGCGCCGACCCGACTGCGATACCATCCGACCAGAGCTGGTCGTCGCGGATTCCGGTCGGCAAGTTGATGAGGTTGGTGGAATTGGCTCCGGCGAGTTTGTCGTCAATACGCAGGGCGACGATTCCCGCACCGTTGGCATAGTTGTGCGTTCCTGATTGCAGCGAAAACGTACCGCCGTAAGTTTCACCCAGAATCTGCGCGACACTCTTTTCACCCGGAGGCGGTGAAAGCAGCGTCGAATAACTCGCGTGGACCGGCGTCAACGCGAAAAGGAAAGTTGCGGCGGCAGCGGTAGCGCAGAGTTTGTTACGGCGTGAAGATTTCATGGGAGTTCCCTGAATCAGTGACAGAAGCCCCGCCCGAACAGGCGTGAAAGGCTTCTGCGTCCAACAAGAGAACCATTTGGCACATCGCCGGGGAAGGGTAATTCCCCAAAGAAGCCACTTGGAGGTGGGTTTGTATGGTTTGGAAGAGAGGTGATGCCGTGAAAAGGCTGGCGTGCCGGTTTAATCAACCAGCCCAGACTTCGCCGATCTGTCGGATGATGATGCGACTCTGTCCCGTACCCGCTGCATCGAGCAATCGCTCGATCGGCTCAGCAGGCGGTTCCTTGGAGAGTTTGAACGTGCTGTGATGGATCGGCAGCACGTGTTCGGCGAAGGCGTGGTTCGCCATCGTCCACGCCTGCTCCGGAGTGGCGTGGGACTGAATCCACGGGTCGTATGCGCCAATGCCAAGGATGGCCATATCCACTTTGCCAATTTCCCGGAACCGTTCGTGGTACGCCGAGTCCCCGCCGTAGAGCACTCGGCGATGATCCGCTTCGATGACAAAGCCTCCATAACCGCGGAAGACATCCAGCACGGCACGTGCGCCCCAGTGGTTCACTTCACAGGCGGTGATTTTCAGGTTGTCGATGTGGATGGATTCGCCCCACGCCAGTTCGGTCACGCTGGAAAAACCCAGGTCAGCCACGAGATCACGATTATGTGAGGAGATGATGACCGGCACCGATTTGGGCAGCCGGTGCAGCGTCGGTCGGTCGAGGTGATCGAAGTGGGCGTGGGAAATCAGGATCAGATCGAGCGGAGGCAATTCACTGAAAGAGGTCGCAGGCCCAAAGAGCCGTTTGGAACCTGCGGTGATGACCCCAAGCCCCAGACCCACGCGATTCATCAGAACCGGATCGGTGATGATCGTTTTGCCTCCCAGCCGCAGGAGTACGGTCGCGTGACCGATCCACGCAGCGGCAAACTCGTGACGCTGCCAGCCCTGCAAATTCAGTCGACGCGGCGGTGGCGGCGGGGGGCTGAGGCGGTCGAACCAGCGCAAACGACCTCGCCCGCGACCCAGTTGGTCGGCAATCCGTAGCGAAAGCGGATGGTTATAAGGAAAACGCTTGTAGCGACGCCAGTTCACTGCACGAGACTCCGGGACAGCTACATGATATGTCCAGCGGATGCGATGATTCGCATACCAAGCCGCACGAATAAAATCAGATGCGGGGTGAGACGGCTGAAAGATGCAAAGTCTTTCTGTCAGGCTTGCCGCACGCTGGAACGGGCGTTATTGTTTGTGACCCCCGCGAGGGGAGACTGAGCCCGTTTGGGCTCATTTGTTTAGAGGTTCCGATGCGGCTGACCGAAATCCTTCAACCTGCGTGCATCAAAGTGCCCCTGGCCGCCACGGTCAAGCAGGGCGCGATTTTCGAGTTGATTGATCTGCTCGCCGCCTGTCACAAGCTCGTCTCACCCGAACAACTCAAAGAAGCGGTCTGGTCACGCGAGCTGACGCGCACCACGGGGATCGGTCACGGCATCGCCATTCCGCACGGTAAGAGTGCCGGTTGTGCGCAGCTGAGCATGGCGATCGGGCTGACATCACACCCGCTGGAGTTTGGTGCCATCGACGGCCGTCCGGTGCAGATCATCATCCTGCTCGCCAGCCCTCCGGACCAGACCGGCCCGCATATTCAGGCTCTGGCCCGCATCAGTCGTCTGCTCACCGATGATCGCATCCGCACCGCGATGAAAACAGCCCCGTCCAGCGATGCGATTTACAAACTCATCGCAGATCACGAGATTCAAGACAACGTGTAACTGCTCGCAGCCGTCCGCAATACGCAATCATGCGACAACGTCGCGGGGCTGCGTCAGAGTGGAGTGTGGTTATTCGCTCGTCGTCGCGGCGGAGTTGTAACGGGTCATCGCCTTGTCGATTCCCTCGCGGAGCCAGCATTCGATCGCATCACAGGACAGATCAAGCGCGGGTTCCAGGCGTGATTCCTGATCGGGACTGAATCGTCCGAGCACGTAATCAACCTGCGGGATGCGTCCGCGTGAGTCGATGCCGATGCGCAGTCGCGGATAGGTTGTCGTGCCCAGGGCACGTTCGACATCCGCCAGACCGTTATGTCCGCCCGCGCTGCCGTCGGCACGGAGGCGGATTCGTCCGCAGTCGAGCGCCAGGTCGTCCACCACTACGATGAGATCGCGCGGTTCGAGTTTGTAGAACGCCGTCGCCTCGACGATCGCCAGACCAGAGCGATTCATGAACGTCAGCGGCTGCATGACCAGGCATTTCTGGCCGGCGATCGTTCCCTCAAGCACCCCGGCGTGGAATTTCTCCTTTGCCGGCGCACCGTCAGCAAGTCTATGCCTTGTCGCCAGACGGTCCACGACCATGAATCCCGCGTTATGACGGGATTTGGCGTATTCCGGGCCGGGATTACCAAGACCGACGATGAGCTTCATGTGATGGCCGATTGACGATAGTCGAAGGCCGATGGAAGAACGAAGTGGAACCACTGTCCCAACCGCGTCCGACCATCGGCCAGCGACCATCGACGTGAGTTTTTACTTCTTGGCTGCTGCCGCACCGCCTGCGGGTTTGGCACCGGCTGCCGGGGCCTCGCCCTCGGCGCCTTCCTCGGCTTTCTTGCCGATGACTTCGGGTTCCGCACCGCCTTCGGCGGGGGCTGCGACTTCCACGACCTCTTCCTTCACGACGGTGATAACCGCGATGATCGTGTCCGGGTCCAGCGTGGTCGTCACGCCTTCAGGCAGCTTGATGTCCTTGACGGTCAGTGTGTCGTCAACCTTGAGGCTGCTCACGTCAGCCTTGACGTTGTCGGGGATTTCGGTTGCCAGACACTCGACCTCGATTTCGGTGAACGGGTGTTCGAGAATCGCACCGGTCTCCTTGAGGCCGGGGGCTTCGCCGACGAGCACCAGAGGCACTTCGACCTTGACCCGTTCATTGAGGTCAACGCGCGCCAGGTCCAGGTGAACGATGACCGATCCCAGGTGGTCCCACTGCACTTCCTTGACCAGGCAAGGCTCGGTGGACTTGTCCACGACGACCTCAACCAGGTGCGTGTTGCGGTGGAGCAGGTCATGGATTTCCTCCGCGTTGGCGGAAGCGTGGACCGCTTCCTTCTTGTGACCGTAGATCACCACCGGGAGCTGGCCTGCTTTGCGCAGGCGGGCGGCGTAACGGCTGCCCAGACGATCGCGGTGTTGAACCTTTACCTTGGGAATCTCTCGCTTGGCCATGATGCGTTCTCCATCTTTGGGGTCGTTGGTTTCGACCGGTTTGTAGTTATCCGTTCTCAATAAAACTCAGCCGTTGTGTCCCGGATTCCCGCCGTTCTTGCGGAAGAGGCTGGAAACCGACTGGTTGTGGTGGATGCGGTGAATCGCTTCGCCCAGAAGCTCAGCGACGCTTAGCTCGACGAGCTTTGACTCGATCGTTTTGCAGCGAGGGCCGCAGGGGATCGTATCGGTGACGACGACCTTGCTGATGGGCGAGTCCGCGAGGCGTTCCATCGCCAGGCCGACGAGCACAGGGTGCGTGCAGGCGGCCATCACATCGCTAGCGCCGTTGGCTTTGACGAGTTTCGCAGCCTCGACCATGGTGCCCGCGGTGCTGATCATGTCATCGAACATCAGCGCGGTCTTGCCTTTGACCTCGCCGATGATGCTGTCGGAAAGCACCTCGGAACTGCTCTTGCGTTTTTTGTTGACGATCGCCAGATCGCCGCCGAGCCAGTTGGCGTATTTGTTGGCCATCTTTGCGTTGCCCACATCGGGGCTGACGACGACGATGTCGCCCAGCTCGGCACGTATGCTGTCGAAGTAATCGACGATAACCGGCGCAGCGTGCAGGTGATCCACCGGAATATCGAAAAATCCCTGAATCTGCTCCGCGTGCATGTCCATCGCCAGCACGCGATCGGCTCCGGCGGTCGTGATGAGATTGGCGACGAGCTTGGCGGTGATCGGCGTGCGGCCTTCATCCTTGCGGTCCTGCCGTGCGTAACCGAAATACGGAATCACCGCAGTTACGCGGCGGGCGCTGGCGCGTTTGAGGCAGTCGATATAGATCAGCAGTTCCATCAGGTGGGCATTGACGGGGTGATACGTCGATTGGACGACGTAGCAATCCCGGCCGCGCACGTCTTCTTCGAGTTTGACGAGCAGCTCGCCGTCGGGAAACAGATCAGTGTGTCCCTGACCGACCGGCAGGTCGAGGTATTTGCAGATGCTTTCGCACAAATCCCGGCTGGCGCGGCCGCAGAATATTTTGAGGTAGTCACGATCGGCGCGGCTCATGCGGAGACCCTTTTTGATGGAGGGGTCGTGGATGGAGAAGACGCGACGCCATCCTCCGCCAGACGGGCGCGGAGGATGCGATCCACCTGAGCCAACTGCTCGGGCGTGTTGATCGAGAGAACATCCGCGGCGGGCACCGCATCGACGACGCCGACGCGGTGACCTTGTGCTTTGAGCAGTGCGGGTACATCGGTCAGGTAATACTCACGCTGGCTGTTGGTGTTTTTCACCTGCGAAAGGCCGGCAAAAAGCAGATCGCTGCGGAAGCAGTAATAGCTCGGATTGATCTCACGCACTTTGAGCTGGTCCGGCGAGGCGTCCTTCTGCTCGACGATCCGATCGAAGGAGCGGTCCGACGGGTTGCGAATGACGCGGCCGTAACCCGACGGATCGTCAAGGATCGCGGTAGCCAGTGTCGCGGCGGAGTCCGTCTGACGGTGAACCTGAAGGAGCTGCGCCAGCGTCCGGGCACGGATCAGCGGGCCGTCGCCGGCGAGAATGAAAACATCGGACACGGGCTGGCCGGTGAAAACCGGTTCAGCCATCCGTGTCGCGTGGCCAGTGCCCAGCTGTTCTTTCTGCTCGACAAACACGCAATCAGATCGACCGGCGAGCGACTCCCGCACTTTATCCGCGCCGTAACCGACGACCACCACGCACCGCGTCACGCCCGCCTGACGGCAGGCCTCGGCCACCCACCAGACCATCGGCTTGTCAGCGACGCGATGCACGACCTTGGGCAGGTCGCTGTTCATCCGTGTGCCCTTGCCTGCGGCGAGAATGATCGCCTGCGGCGCGTCCGAAGTTTTACAGCTCGGCTTGATCATTGTTTACCAAACGTGGAAACCCGAAGTTAAGAGCCGACGGCAACGATTTCGTCGGCGACTCAACTGACCCGCTAGGATTCGAACCTAGACACTCAGGACCAAAACCTGATGTGCTACCGTTACACCACGGGTCAATGACAGGGCGGACAACGCTCCGACCTGCGTCGAACCAAGTTTTAGCGGGCTTCCGACAGCGTCCGCGCCAAGCAGGGGCGAACGAGGAGAGGATGCGCCGCACTTTCCTGGAAGCTCGAGCCTGCCCATCAGCCGGCGCTTTGGGGCAGGTTCCTGTCCGCGCCGCGAGGCCCCATGCCTCGTGTCACGGTCGGCTTCCCTGGGGAAGTCGCAACAGTTTAAGCCATGCACTGATGATGTCAAGAATTCCATCACCCGTCAGGAACCGGCTCATCTCTCCGGACTATCTACGTGACGATCAGCGTAAAGATCATCGGAATCGCTGCAACGCCAGAATTTTCTGCGGGCTTTCCGGCTGGCGGGTCCGTGCGCTGAGCAGGGTCGCCAGGCAGCAGGCCAGCGTATGAATGGGCAGACTACCCGCGCCATCCGTGGCGGCCAGATCGGGCCTGCTGATAAATCGCTGCCAACTGTCAGCAACCAACTCGGCGAAGTCCGGAGTCTTTTCGGATGTCGCGTGGTCCACCGTTTGGCCGTCGAGGCTGGAAAGGGAATAGGAACTGTCGCCGATCTCCAGCCGTCCCTTGTCGGCCAGCACGTGGAGATTTCGGCGCGGAATGACGCCATTGTCGCTGACCTCGATCAATGCAGCAGCGGTGCCCGCCAGCCGTGCATGCAGCGCGAGGTGGCCGGTCGCGGCGCGGGGATTGTCCGGTGAGGCACTGAGAACGCTCACGAGGGTGGCGTCCACGGTTTCAGGCAATGCGGTGAAGTGCAGGATGGTGCGCCATGCGTCATAAAGCCGAGCAAAGAGCGAGCATTCATTGGGCAGACCAAGAGAGGTAAAGCTCACGAGCTGCGCGGTGCCGACGTGTTCATGCGGGTCTGCTGCACTGATCCAACCGGAGGAACGGACAAAAGCGGGTAGCAGCGCGACCGAACCAGCCGTACCGCCCGTGCTGCGCGACGTATCCGGCAGTATCTCCGATCCGCGAACCGGTCCCAGCATTTCCAACCCTGCCAGCGGCGGCTCGATGGTCAACACCGTCGCGCCCTGTGTGGTGGCGGCGGAGAGATCTTCGCGTGACAGCCCTTCCATCGTCATGAGCAAAACAAACGCAGCAGGACGGTCGATGATGAGCTTGCGAAAATCATCCTGCGTCGGCGAGTCGAACGTGCGCCCCAATGCGGCGACTTCCGCCGAACGTGAACCGCCCAGGCCGATCACTCGTACACTCATTCCCATGCGGTCCACGATGCGCTGAGCGAGCGGGGCCCTTGCTGTGTCGGTCCAGATGACAACCTCATGCGACATGCGCGACAGTCTAATCTCCAAATGATGATCGAGGAGAGAAGATGCGGCCGCGGCTGGTCCAGAGAATGTTCAGTGATCCGGAAGTCCGGCGATCAGGTCTCCGGTCGCCATCGCGGTGTGGGTGTTCTATAATTTCATTACGGCGTGGATGAGGCGATCGCTCGGGTGATTCGTCATCCGGGAGGAAAGTCCGAACACGACAGGACACGGTGATGGGTAACGCCCATCTGCCGGCTGGGTGACGAGCCGGTACGGGACAGCGCCACAGAAAATACACCGCCGACCGCTTCTCGCTTGCGAGCAGCGGGGTAAGGGTGAAATGGTGGTGTAAGAGACCACCGCCCGCCTGGTGACAGGCGGGGCACGGCAAGCCCCACCGCGTGCAAAGCCAAGCAGCCCCGTGGAATCGCGCGATCACCTCAAGGGATTCCGACGCCTGTCCGGCGTGGGGCGGGTAGGCTGCTAGAGCCCGGCGGTAACGACGGGCCCAGAGAAATGGTCGCCTGCTTCGGGTAACCGGAGCAAACAGAATTCGGCTTACGTTCCACGCCGCCGCAATGGAAACGGGCCGTCGGGTAAACCCGGCGGCCCGTGCCTTTTTATCGTTGTCTCAACCCGTGCGTGACTCGTCGAATCGACGCACATTTTCCCATCGAGGCAGCGTCAATCCTTGACGATCAACGGTACCAGGTTCGATGTCGGCAGTGTCAACGCACCGTGCGCCCGGGCTGCGGCGATGGCCAGAGGGCCTTGACTGGTCTTGACCAGATCGAGAAGTTTGCCCAGTGCAACTTCACCCAGATGGTTACCGATCTGCGTCGCCGACTCCGCCAGGGAGCCGAGCAGAGCCACGCGTATCTCTTCTGGTTGAGAGGCGTTGAGGGCGGTCTCCGCAATCGCCTGCTGAGCGTCAGGCGTCTGAAGGCGGGCGAGCACCTGAGCTGCGCCGGTCACCACTTCCGCCCGCTTGTCGGTCAGAGCGTCGATCAGCGAGCTTTGCGCGTCGGACGCCTTGAACAACGGCGAACCGCCGCGAGCGATTTCACCCAGGATGTTCAGTGCGGTCAGAGCGTAGTGCTTGCTCTCGTCGGGGGTCATGGGCGCACCGGCCGATTTCTTTGCCGTGTCGTCAATCGCTTTCTTGAGATTGTCGTTACCCGATGAACGCACGACGGTGGTGATCGAGCGGTCCTGATCGTAGCGGCGATTCAACTCAATCTGATCACCCGCCGAAACGATGGCAATCATCGGAGCGGACGAGAGCTTGTAGTTCTGCGACAGATCGCGACGCAGGCCTTCGATGCCGGCCAGATCCTGATCAGCGATGACCAGATCCACGCCCGGTCCGGAGTTGACCGTGTCGATTACCTCATTGAGCGTGGTGCCGCCGAAGGCTTGGAAACCCGCCTCTTTGAGGTCGGAGACGAGTTTGTTTGCAGCGTCGCGGTCGGAGGCGACGACCATCACCGATTGGCTGTCGCTCTGACGCAGTGCCTCAGCCAGCACGGGGACAACGCGATCGACGCCGGGAAATTCATTCTTCGGTTGGGCATTGGCCATCGTGAAAGCTGCCTCGAATCGCACGCGGCGATCGGGGAATGACAACGCCCGCAGCAGCGGTTGTACCGTGCCTTCACGGTTGATGAGTGCATCGGTTCCTGCCGTCTTACGCAGGGCGTCAATGGCGTCGAGAGCCAAAGCCGAGTCGTTGTCCTCCAGTGCGCGTGCCAGCACATCGTGTTGGCGCAGCGGGCCAGCCATCTCCAGGTAATACGCGGGCGGCCTCATATTCGGGTCGTAGCTGAGATCAACTGCCTTGGCCGGCAGGTGGTTTTCACGGCGGAGATTGGACGCCAGCCAGAGGCTCAAGGCCGCATCCATCTGCGGGTTGAGCGAAAGGGCGGTCTTGGCGGCACGCATGGCCAGCACGTCGTGGTAAATCTCGTTGGGAATCGGGATCGGCACCAGCCCCGCCAGCGTGTCATCGGTCCAGATCAGCGCCTTGCCTTCGCCCGCATCACTGGAGCCTTTGTCGCCGCGGCTGCCCGCAGCGTAGTGGTTTTGACCCAGTGTGAGGAAAAGTTCAGCGGCACTGACGTTTTCCGGCACATCAGCGGTCTTAGCAATCTGCTGAAATGCTGCGTCGATCGTTTTCTTCGCGCTTGGATCCGTCTTGGGATTTTCGCTGACTTCTTTCAGGTATGGCATCGCGCGGGGATAACCGATCTCCGCGAGAACCTGTGCGACCTGTCCCTGCGCGACCGGGCCGAGGCTCGGCAACGCGACCGATAACGGCTGAACGACCGAGCGACCCAGTGACACCATGGCTGTCAAAACGTACGGGTGCAGCCGGCTCTGTTTTTCATCGAGCAATGTCTGGAGCAGGGCGGGAGCGGCGTACTGACCGGCAGCCTTGAGACGGGCTGTCGCGTTGACGTTTGCACGCTCGCCTTCGGCGAGGCTCGTGATGTCCGCGATGATCCGTTTCGGGTCACGGGCGCGGCCGACACGGGCAGCCTGAATCTTGCCCGCGATCTGATCGCTCAATTCCCGCAGCGACTCAATCTTCGAGGCGATGATGAGCGTCTTTTCATAGTCGCGGTAATCGCCGCTCTCGACGACATCGAGGAGTTGCTGTTCATCCACCGCCTTGAGCAGCGCTTCGCCGGTGGCCTGCGCCAGATCGGGGCGTGCGATGCGGACGTAGTGATTGAAGTCGGACCAGAGAGCTTTAGGCTCGGTGGCGGTGTCACGCGAGCTGGCCTTAGCCGGCGGCGCCTCCTCGGCAGCGGGAGCCGCGTCCTTGTTGTCCGCCGCAGTTTCGGCGGGTGTTGCTTCCGGTGCAGCCTCGGCCGCTTCCGCAGGCATGGCTTCAGCCGGTTCGGCTGCGTTAAGGCCGGCGTCACCTTCATCGGCCCGTACTGGTCCAAAGAAGATCAAGGGCAGGGCCGTCGAAAGACTCAGTAACCAGCGTCGCGATAGGGGCATGCGTGACTCCAAGGGGGGTGCCGCGTGATGTGAAATCTATCTCTGGCATCGCGGAGCGTCAAGCAACGGCAGCTACGGGTGTTGGCTCACGTTCTCCACAATCCCGTTTTCGGGTGCTCTCAGACTGCATCCGCATCCGCTGCTTCCGCCGAATCGACAGCCTGTTTACCAAGGAAATGTGAAATTCAGCTGCCTACACTTGCGGCTGGTCCTTGGTCGATAATTTCAAGATGGACGCACAGAAAATATCCCGTGCTGTTCCAGCCGGTCATCCTCGGCTCATTGCCGGCGTGGCGGCGATGGTCGTCGCACTGGTGATGGCTCTGGCACTGCTGTGGACCGCCCGGACAAAGCCGGGACCGTCCACGGCAAGCGCAGCAGCGCTGGCAGGCAAGCTGAACGCCGCGCAGCACGATGAGGAGATTCAACGGTTTATCCGGCGGGAGATCGACCCGCTGCTGACCATATCCGCCGGACGTGATCGCGCTGCAGTGGATCGGGCAATCGACTCGCTACACGAGCGATTCCAGACTTTTCACGAGGGCGTTGATCCCTTTGTCGAGGACGTATCAAGCTGGACGACGCGGTTTGGTGTCGTCGGCAGAAAGACGCGGGATGTCTGGAACGGGCTGTGGGGAGATTCACAGCAGGCGGATTCGGTACGCGACTACATCTCGGAAAAGTTCCAGGCGCAGGTGCTCTCAGAGGAGTCGCTGCGTGATGCGGTGACGCAGGTCATCGCCGATTTCCGCAGCGATCTGGCCGCCAATCGCAACGAGCTTTTTGTCGGGGTTAGTGCCGCCATCCGTGCCGGCGATGCGCCGATCGAGTTGCGCGAAATCGACATGGGACTTTTCGATCGTGAGTTGGACCGCCAGATCAAATCACTGGCGTCGGATGCCAGCGTCAACACGATCACATCCGGCATCGTGGTGTTTGCCTCCAGTGCAGCCGCTGAAGAAATCGCCCGCCGTGTGGCGTATCAACTCCTCGCCAGACTTGTGACCTACATGGCAGCCGATGCAGCCGTGACCAGCAGCGCCGGCGCAGGTGCGACCGTTACCGGTGCTGCGCTGGGTGGCACCGGAGGCAGTACCGTCGGGCCGGTCGGGACAGCGATCGGTATTGGCGTGGGGCTTGCGGTAGGTGTGGCGGTTGACTGGTGGATGACCGCGCAATTCGAGGAAAAACTGGCCGGCGAGTGTCACGCGTATCTGGACCGCATGGAAAAAACGCTTATCGACGGACTCGAAGATGACGACTCCCGCGGCGGATTGCGGCAGGCGCTGGCTCAATCGATCCAGCTCAATCAGCGCGTTCAACGTACTGCGATACTCGCGCGAGTAAACAAGGAGGCTGTGCAATGAACAAACCATCGCAGCCGTTCGACACAGAAAAAATGGCAGCCACCACTCGCTCTATGTACGCGCAGAGTTCCAGTGCACGTCGAAGTCACCTCCCCATGCTCCGGTTATCTAATCCATCCGTCGTCGCAGTCGTTGCGGTGATTCTGCTGGGGATCATTTGCCGGCCGGTCCTGGCGCAGGGGTCGGCAGTGAAAGTCGCAGCACGCGAGCTGATTGAAGCCATCATCGAAAAGGGAGGCAAGGAAGCAGCGGAAGACATTGTGCGTTTCGGCGGTGAAGGGGCGGTGCGAGAAGTATTGGAAAAAGCCGTCAGGGAAGGGGGCGAGTCTCTCGCGGAGCGGGCGGTGCTGATCGCGCGGTCGCAGGGAGTCGATGCCCTGCGTGTGATCGACCGTGCGCCGGCAAGGTGGGTCAGCGTGCTGGAGGAAATTCCTAAAGATGCGCTTCGCCCTGCAATCCTCGCAGCGCGACGCGAGCCGGAGTTGATGACGCGGCTTGTTACGACCTACGGCAAAGAAGCTGCGGAGGTCGCAGCCCGTCATCCCGGTATCGGCACCAAACTCGTCGATCAATTGGGCAAGGACGGAATTGAGCTGGGCATGAGGCTCAGCGACGATCAAGCCATGATCCTCGCACGTCACAGCGACGATATCGCAAAGCTCGTGCCGACTCAGCGTTCCGAGATACTGGCCAAGATTTCGCGCTCGCCTCGCGCGGTCCTTGAGTTTCTCGAACACCATCCGAAGGTGCTCGCCACGGCTGCGGGCGTCGGTGTCGTGCTGGCGGTTAAGGATCAGGTTCTGGGGCCTGCGGGTGAAGTGACGACGTTGCCCGATGGCACCGTCGTCACGCCGGCACCGGGTATGTTTGAGCGTTTCGCCGACCGCGCAGCGGAGCGATTTCATCAGCCGATCTACGCCATCTTTGCCGTCATCGCATTGCTCATTTTCGCATGGGGTGCTGTTCAGGTATGGCATGTGTGGCGCGTCAAGCGGATCAAACAAGCATCGCTGCTTCAGCGTCGATCATGACCGCGACACCTGTGCGAGGTGCGGTCGATCACGGAGTTATTGCCTAGGGCTGTCGTCGCGGAACTGGTTTTTATGGATGTGTCGGATGGCGGTATTGATTAGACTCTCCGCCTCATGAACAGCCTTGCCATCCTTATCATCCTTACGTTTTTCGAGAGTCTCGTCACGGTCCTCGTCGAGCGAGGCGTTTATTTTTACAGTCAGGCACAGCTTGGATTCAACGACGTTCAAAACCTGTGGCTGGCGCTGGGTAACGGCGTCTTCTACGTCCTGGGCGCGATGTCCGTCCATCGTCTGACGCACAAATACGCGGAAAAGACGCTGCTGACAGGCATCCTCGTGGGGCACATCATCTGCCACTTGTCGCTGACGGCGACGATTTACATGCCGGTATTTCTGGCGAGTAATTTTTTGCTTTTTTATGTGACCGGGGCGAAGTGGCCATTGATTGAGAGCTACGTCAGCGCGGGGCGTGACGCCCGTCAAACCGCCGATGCGGTGGGGAAGTTCAATGTTTCATGGGCTTTATCAGTTCCGATGGCGATGTGGATCGCCGGCCCGCTCATCGGCTGGAAAACCTGGCACACGTGGACGGGACTGCCCAGCGGGGGATCAGTATTTCTCCTGGCGGTGCTGGTGAACTGCGTCAGCATTGCGATGCTGATGCCGCTGGAAAGCCGACCGCAGCATCTGCCGCACGACCATCAGGCCCGCCCCGGTCAGGATGAAATCCGCCGCCTGCGTCTGCTCACCTTATCGAGCCGGTGGTCGATGCTGGCGAGTTACATTCTGCTGTTCCTGATTGTTCCACTCTGGCCGAGTATTTTTGAAAGTCTTGGGTTTAAGGTCGCCGTCGCCACGACGCTGGCGAGCTTCGTGGACATCGTCCGAGCGATTTCATTCTTCGGGCTTCAGCGCACGCCGCGCTGGCACGGGCGTACTGATGTGCTGGTGTACGCCGCCGTCGGCCTGCCGGTGGGATTTTGTCTGATGCTCTTTGGTAAAAATCTGCCGGCGATCATCGTGGGGCAGGTCATCTTCGGTCTGGCGGCGGGGATGGCCTATTACGCTGCCCTCTATTACGCGATGGTCGTCGCCAACGCTTCGGTCGAGTCAGGCAGTGCCCACGAAAGTCTCGTCGGCAGCGGCTTTGCGATCGGGCCGGCGTTCGGACTCATCGGAGCATGGTTGGGGCACTTCACCGGCGGAACAACATCCGGAATGGCGGTCAGCGTCGTCCCGCTGCTGCTGCTATGCCTCGTCGGTGCGCTTTGGCCGATACGCAAAATCATCACTTCCTGTGGATCAAAACAAAATCTGCCGATCCCGCCGGCAGGGTGAACTTCACCTCCTCACCGCTGCGCTTGAACTTCACCGCGCCTTGTTTGACGCTGGTGACCGACTTGACATCGAAGGGCAGACGCACCGTCAGCTCCAGCTTTTCAATCGGCTCGCCGGTCCAGTTGAGGATGGTCACCACCGCGCCGCCGTCGGATAACAGCAGCGGCGTTTCGACCAGTGCGCGATTGGTCTCGACCGGGCGGATTACTCCGGCCTTCTGTGTCGGAAAGACGATCCAGCGTCGAATCGACTCGGACCAGCCGACGGGCAGGCCGTCCTTTTTCTCCTTGGGCGTCGCGGCGTAGGAAATCCCCGGCCACCAGGTGTAGTGAATCACTTCGCCCCGGCCGACATTGCGTCGGGCGATCGCCGGGCGGCCATCGTTGAACTTCGCGCCGATCATCATGTCGGTCTCGTCGATATCTGACCGCTTGCCGATCGCGGTGAAGTCGCCCAGTTCACCCTTACCGACTCCGACCGCATGGAGCGTCGAGAGATTGCGCATCAGCATCCGTGAATAAGCTGACTCACGCAGCCCCGTGATGTTGCTGAGCACCTCGGATGATTCGTGGTAGCGGTCATACTTTGCCGCACCGGGGAATGTCACCAGCGTTCCGCCTTTGCGAGTCCATTCGCCGATCTGCTGCTGCGCTTCGACGGGGACATCCGGCTCGGTGACGTAGAGCACCTTGTAGGGAGCCAGTTCTTTTTCGTTCATCGAATCTTCATCAAGAAAGTCAACGGGGATGTTGGCGTGCTGCAGGGCGGTGTAGAGGTCGAAAATCTCAGCCATGTAATCGACGGTGCCGGCATTGAGATTGGTGTTTGTCGCGTCGGAGATGACTTTCGCAATCGGTTCGTTCATCTCGTCCCACATCTGCGCACTGCGGGGCATGAGGATCGCCACCTGTGCCCGCGGTCGGCGTCCGGGATAGAGCAGTTCTTCCGCGTCGGCGATCATCGCGTGCGCCTCGGCCATCTTGGGCAGCACTTTCACGTTTTCCGAGTAGCAGTTGCCGGGGAAGTTGTATTCGGGGCCGAAGACAAAATATTTGATGCCCTTACCGCCGCTGCCGGCGATGGTGATAATTTTCTGAAGGATGCCGTCGGTACGGTCGCCCGCGGTACGGGGAATGACATAACCGCCGAACTCGATACCGCTCAGCACTGCCGCCGAGCGCAGCTTGGCGCAGTAAAACGACCACTGCCACGCCTGACTGTCATGAAACCAGTCCTCTGTCCACAGGCACTGGCCGCCCTTCATGCGTGCGAACTCAAACCAGTCCTGTCCACCCATAGCCGCGTCGGGGCTGGTCTTGTCCGCGTTGTTTGCCACTGGGCCGGGAACATAGAGCCGCCCGGCGAAAAAGTTCCAGTTCGTGAAGGTCGGCAGTCCTGGATAAAACGCATCTTCCAGAGCTTTGGACGCTTCGGCGTAATAGCGTGACGAGTCCCACGCGAAAAAGCGCATCGTCCAGTAGAACAGCCTTTTGGTCGGCAGATCCTTGGCGGCACTGCGGCCGATGGGTTTGAGTTCTTCCCAGTTTGTCGCGTTCACCTGATGCGGCGCGATGCCATCCGCCTGGAGATGTTCCCGCATGTAATTGTGGAACCGCGTCATTGCCTTGTCGTTGGCTTCGAGCTGCTTGAACGTCGCGGGGTAGTACCACCCCGGCTCGTCACCCATCGCAAAAACTGCCATGTCTTTGGCGTCGTAACCGGCGCTGAGGTACGGCTTGGCTTGATCCTGCGCCCACTTGGTCAGATCGGTCGCCTGCTTGGGGTCGTAATCGAAAACGTATCCCGGCGGGCTGTAAACCGCCCAGGCGGTACGGCGGTTTCCCGTGGTCAGCAGCATTTCGCGTATCAGCTTATTGGAGGGCAGCATGATGCCGTTGAAACCGCCCAGAGACAGCTCGTGAATTCCTTCGTTCCAGTTGCGACGATCACCGTCGCCGCCGATGAATCGGTCCACGATAAAAAACTTCTGAGGCCGTTTCCCCGGCGCACCCTCGAAGGCTTTCCAGTAGCGATGGTTGTAGGTCGCCATCGTCGCCGCTTTGGGGGTGTCGCCTTCCTTGTAAATCATCACGCCCAGGTCGCCGGTAAAAAGATCGCCTGAAAGCGGGATTGCCGTGTCGCTGCCGTCGAACTTGATCTCCGCTTCGACGAGGGTCGGATCAGCCGCGCCGGGGATGCCCAGGTGCAGCACCAGGGGGAAGTCGTTCATGTACACATTGGGATAGATGTGTTGACCGACGGAGGTGGCAGCGTTTGCACGGGTGAATGCGGTCCACGCACTCCATGCGTCGCCGGTTGTCGCGACCGAGCCTTCCACGCCGGTGAGGGAGAAGGAAAACTTTTTGTCAGCAGCCGGTGCAGCACCGCCGGTCGAGGTGATGCGTGCCCGCCATTGAAAGAGCGGGATTTTTGCCGGATCGATCGACGCTCTTGTCGGCAGAGCGAGGGTCAACAATGCGAGGAGCAGGCAAACGGTGGAGAGGGTTCGCTGAGTCATGGTACGAATCTCCGGGTGCGGGGAAACGATCTCGTGGCATCATCGGTCGCGGACCAGCAGGCCGCAAGCCAACACCTGCGCAGCCTGAGCGTGCCGCTGGATGCGAGATTACGTTGGAATGTTTACCGGGACTGCGCCAGCGGAGCAGCGGGTGCTTTGACAGCGGTAGTCGTCGGCGTCGTCCGTGTGGCATCACGAGCCGCATCGACAAACCGTCCGCCGGCGACACCCAGAACCAGCGCGCCGATCGCCGCGACAGCCGCGCCGATGCGACGCGCCGAGCCGGGGCGGGCGGTCGTCTCCGCCGTCGCCTGGCCGAAGAACATCGCCCCGACGATGCGGAGGTAGTACACCGCGGAGATCGCGCTGTTGATTACAGCGATGACGACCAGCCAGACGTATTCAGGATGGTCGCTGGAGTGAGCGATGGCGGAGCCGAAGAGATAAATCTTGCCGATGAAGCCGACCAGCGGCGGCAGGCCGATGAGCGAGAGGACGGAGATGAGCATGATCGACGCCAGACCGGGGTTCCGCGCCGAGAGGCCGGAGATGTCGTCAAAGGTCTGCGATTCCTCCCCGCGTGTTTGGAGCGATCCGAGTACCGCGAAGGCTCCGCTGGTCGCCAGACCGTACGCGACGAGATAGAACAGGATCGCAGCAGCACCGTTACCGACCGGATCGTTGGAGTTGGCGTGCAGCGCGAGCAGGCCGACGAGCATGTACCCGGTATGGGCGATCGAGCTGTATGCCAGCACTCGCTTGACGTTGCTCTGGAGCAGGCCGAGCACGTTACCGACGGTCATCGTTGCCGCCGCCACGATCCAGATGAGCCACGAGATTTCGTGTGGCAGCCCGCCGGCAGCCGGAAGCAGCGACAGCAGGATGATGATCGAGACGAAGCCCGCCGTCTTGGGTACGAAAGCCAGGAAAGCGGTCACCGGCGTCGGTGCGCCTTCGTAAACATCAGCCGCATAGAAGTGCATCGGGAAGGCAGCGATCTTGAACGAGATGCCGACCAGCGCCAGAACAAAGCCGGTCAATCCCAGTGCGTTGAGTCCGTCCCGGGCGATCACTTCACGGATCGCACCGAACTCCGTCTGCCCCGTCGCGCCGTAGATCAATGCGAAGCCATAGAGGAATACCGCCGCCGCCAGTGCGCCGAGAAAGAAATACTTCACTCCCGCTTCCTGCGCTCTGATTCGGTCGCGCGACGTAGCGACCATGACGTAGGTCGGCAGGCTGGTCAGCTCCAACGCCAGGAACAGCCAGATCAGGTCGCTCGCACCAGCCGAAAGCATCACCCCCGCGAGGCTGAACAGGAAGAAAGCGTAGAACTCGCCGCGCATCACGAGGCTGGAGTCGAAATTGTCACGCCCCGATTCGATGCCGGCCGTCAGCGTCAACTCATCGGGCACGGACGCAGCAATGAGCAGGAGAATGAGTCCCACAAAGCAGACGATGAGCTTGACAAACGCGGTCATGGAAGTGCCCGCCAGAGCCGCGATCCCCGGAGCGGACACGTCCGGCGAGGTGTGAAGGTGCATCTGGCGGCAGGCCACCAGCGCTGCAGCCGCGACCAGCGAAAGCCCCGCGATCCATACCATCGCGCGGCGGACTCTCACCGAGCGGGACAGCCCCAGGAGCATCGAAATCACCGCGCCGATCAGCAATGCGATTTCAGGCCAGATGCCGGCAATTTTGTCGAGCATGTTCATTCCATACCCTCCACCGCTTCGGGGAGAGCCGGAGCTTTCAGGGGTTCCGAGTCATCCGAGTGCTTCGGCGCATCCGACGCCCCTGGAGTTTCCGGTGCTTTCGGGGCTTTCGGAATTTCGCTTTGCGGGTTGAGCATGACGGACAAGTCAGCGTCGATCACTTTGATGTTGGTGCCGCCCTGCAAGCGGTCGGGATCGACGATAGCCGCCACCGGCGCGGTGAGCCGATCAGAGACAGGCTCGATGGTGCGAAGGATCGGCGTGGGGAACAGACCCAGCCAGAGACAGGCGACCGCCAGCGGGAGCAGGGTCGCAATCTCGCGGCCGTTCAGATCCTTCACATGCGCGTGACCGTGACCGTGATCGTGTCCGCCGTGTTCGTGCCCGTGTGCGGCGGGAATTTTCAGCGGACCCCACACGACACGGCCGACCATGTAGAGGATGTAGATCGCGGCAAGGATCATTCCCAGTGTCGCGATGACGGCATAGGGACGACCAAGCACCTGCTGCGAAGTGAACGCGCCTAGCAGCGTGAGGAACTCACCGACAAAGCCATTGAGTCCGGGCAGGCCGACGCTGGCGAAGCAGAAGAACACCATGAAGAACGCCCAGACGGGCATGACTCGCGCCAGGCCGGACATCTGCGCCATTTCGCGGGTGTGGAATCGCTCATAGAGGATGCCGATGCAGATGAACAATGCGCCGGTCGAGAGGCCGTGGTTAATCATGTAAAGCACGGACCCGCCGATTCCGATGCGGTTCATCGCGAACATCCCCAGGACGCAGAAGCCCAGGTGCGAGACCGACGAATAGGCGATGAGTTTCTTGATGTCTTTCTGAACCCAGCAGACCAACGCGGTGTAGAGGATGCCGATGATGGCGAACGTCGCGATGTATGGGGCCGCCTTGACCGCCGCGACGGGTGTCATGGGGATGGCAAAACGGAGCAGTCCGTAAGTTCCCAGCTTCAGCAGCACACCCGCGAGGATGACCGAGCCTGCGGTGGGGGCCTCGGTGTGTGCCAGCGGCAGCCACGTGTGGACCGGGAACAGCGGTACCTTCACCGCGAAACCCGCCAGCAGGGCCAGCAGCACCCACATCTGCTGCGTGTCCGACATCTGCCTTGCAGCACCGTAAAGCGTATGGATATCAAACGTCCACGCACCAGCCCCCTGAAAGATCACGGGGTCGAGTGTCGTGTTGAACCACGCGACGTAAAGCACTCCCGCGAAGGTCAGCATTGAACCCGTGAAGGTGTAGAGGAAAAATACCCTTGCTGCCTTGAGCCGCTGCGTCGAACCGAAGATGCCAATGAGGAAGTAGAGCGGGATGAGTGTGAACTCGAAGCAGATGTAGAAGAAAACCAGGTCGGTGGCGACGAACGTGCCGACCATCGCCGCTTCGAGGATCAGCAGCCAGAGGTAATACTCTTTGACGCGGGGCTTGACCGCGTCGCTCAGTGCCGTCGCCGAACCGAGAATGACGATCGGCATCAGGAACGTCGTCAGCAGCACCAGCCAGAGTGAAAGCGAGTCGATGCCAAATCCGAAGCTCAAGCCGAAGCTGGGAACCCAGGTGATGCTGCTGTCGAACTGCATGACCGCGCTGGGGTCAAAGCTGCCGTCGGTGCTGTAATTGAATCGGCAGGCCATCAGGACTGACAGCGCAAAAGTCAGCAGCGACCAGAAGAGCGCGGAGCTTCGCGCGGTCGATTCCCTGCCGCGGGGCAGGAATGCGATGGCGATGCCGCCGAGCAGCGGCAGAAGTACCAGCAGAGGGAGCAGATATTTAGCCAGCCAATCCATGAAGACTCTTCGCGTAGAGCCGGTTATCCGGCGTGTTAAATCACCAGACCAGCATCAAAATCACCAGTACCGCCGCAGCAATCCCGAATGCCATACCCAGCCCGTAGCCCTGGAGCACGCCGCGCTGCGCGGGCTGTGCGCCCTGACCGAGCAGCCGAGGTACCAGGCCGACGAGGCTGACGATCCCGTCAATAATCAATGAGTCGAAGATAAAGAGCAGATCACCCAGCAGATGCAGCGGCTTGCGGATCAGCGATTCGTTAAGCTCGTCGATCCAGTACTTGTTTTCCAGCAGGCGGACGATGCTGCGGTTGGCGGCGGCGACACGATCCGCGGCGCCACGGTTGATGCGATGGAAGTATGCCGCCAGCAGGATGCCGGCAACCGCGATGACGCTGCTGATGACCATCATCATCGTGTGCAGATCGCGTCCAAAGAGTAAGGGGCCGTGGTGCTCGCCGCCCGTCTCCGCATGGCTGGCGACTGCGGCCGTCGAGTGATTCACCATGTGCTCGATCCAGCCGGAGTGTTCCGCCCAGTAACCTGCCGCGATCGCACCCAGGGCGAGGATGAGCAGCGGGGCGTTCATCAGCCACGGCATCTCGTGCGGCTCGTGATGATGTTCGACGGTGATCTCCTGAGGGTGAGCGTCGGTCGTCGCGCCGTGGGCGTGGGTCGGTGCGTGGGCGTCATGGCCGTCCGCTCCGTGATGTTCATGGCCCATCTCAAACGACTCAGGCCCTGTGAACACGCGGAACCAGAGGCGGAAGGTGTAAAACGCGGTGAGGAACGCGGTGACGAGTCCGACGATTCCCAGCATGAGGTAGAGCGTCTGGCCGTGCTCGCCGAGTCCTTTGGCCATGGCCGCTGCGAGGATCATGTCCTT
Source organism: Phycisphaeraceae bacterium (assembly GCA_020851465.1). NCBI lineage: Bacteria > Pseudomonadati > Planctomycetota > Phycisphaerae > Phycisphaerales > Phycisphaeraceae > Phycisphaeraceae bacterium. The sequence goes on from JADZCR010000006.1 coordinate 305,403, forward strand.
GCTGTAAAAGCCCGCCATGAAGGGGAAGCCCGCCAGTGCCAGACAGCCGACAAACATCAGCCAGCACGTCACCGGCATCTTTTTGCGCAGACCGGACATCTTCCGCAGGTCGAGCTGACCGGCCAGTGCGTGCATCACCGAGCCGGCCGTGAGGAAGAGCAATGCCTTGAAAAATGCGTGGGTGAAAAGGTGAAACACGCCGCCGACCGTCGAGAGCACACCGACGCCCAGGAACATGTAACCCAACTGCGAGATCGTCGAGTAAGCGTAGATGCGTTTGATGTCGTACTGACAAAGCGCGATGGTCGCGGCAAAGATGGCGGTGGCAGCCCCGATGCACGCCACCACAGGCAGTGCGTATTCCGAGAGCACAAAGAGCGGCAGCAGGCGGGCGATCATATAGACGCCGGCCGTGACCATGGTCGCCGCGTGGATCAGTGCCGAGACGGGCGTCGGGCCTTCCATGGCGTCGGGCAGCCAGACATACAGCGGCAGTTGCGCCGACTTGCCGAAGGCACCGAGCATCAGGAGGAAAGGGATGGCCGTGACCATCCAATCACTGTTGGGGCTTACATGACGGGCCTGCTCCATGATCTGGGTGTATTGCACGGAGCCGAAGCGTTGAAAGGTGAGGAAAATACCAATGGCGAAGCCGACGTCACCGATGCGGTTGACGATGAACGCTTTCTTGGCGGCAGCAAAGGCCGTGGGTTTGTCGTAGTAGTAGCCGATCAGCAGATAGGAGCAGAACCCGACGCCTTCCCAGCCCAGGTACAGCAGCGCGAGGTTGTCCGCCATGACCAGCGTGGTCATCGAAAAGATGAACAGGCTGACACCTGCGAAAAATCGCGCATAGCCGCGGTCGCCCGACATGTACCCCGAAGCGTAGATGGCGACGAGCGTACCGATGCCGCAGACCACGAAAAGCATCACGAAGGTGAGCGAGTCGAAGTAGTAGGAAAAGTTGGCCTTAAAGCCGCCAACCTCGATCCATTCAAAAAACGGCACGATCTGATGATCGCTTTCACCCAAGCTGCCGCGTGTGAGAAACGCCAATAGAAAACCCGCTGCGATCGCCAGGATGGTGATCGGGGCCGCGAGTTTGCGCAGTGATTTGCTCGTGCAGCAAACGCCGCAGAGCACCGCGGAGATCGCAGGCAGCCAAGGAATGTATTTCGCGACGGAAAGATCCATTTAGTTTGCCCAGATTGCGGACGGACGACCTTACCCGGTCGGCGATCCTCTCAACGGCTCATCCCTTCATCTCAGACCACGCATCGGCGTCCAGCGTTCTTCGCCGCCGGAACAGCAGCACGACCAGACCCAGCGCCAGCGCAGCCTCGGCGGCGGCGATCGTCAGCACAAAAATAACGAACGTCTGCCCCGTGTCGTTGCCGTGATATTTGCTGAACGCAACCAGTGACACCGCGACGCCCTGAAACATCATTTCCGTACAGAGAAACATCACGATCAGGTTCCGCCGGGTGAGAAATCCCACCAGCCCCAGCACAAAGAGAACCGCCCCGGTGAGGAGAAAGTGAGCGAGAGTCAGGTTGTCGAGTACGCCTTGCATCTTGATCTCGTCGATTATCCGGCTCGTCCGCCGCTGGAGGTCTGGATCGAGTCCAAAGTCTCGTGATCCTGCGGCCCCGGCTCGCGGCCGGCAGCTTCATTGGGGCCTGCAACCGCGGGGGAGCGTCCAGCCGTCGCTGGGGTTTCGACACGCTTGCGTGCGATCACCACTGCGCCGACCAGCGACACCAGCAGGATCACGCCCGCCAGTTCGAGGCTCAGCGGATGGCTGCGGAACAGGTCCAGACCCACACGTTCGACATTGGATAACTGGTCAGCGTCTCCCCGTTCCTCGATGAGGCGGCGGACGCTCTCCGCGTTTTTCGTGCCCGCGGTGCGGCGTTCCAGTTCCGCATTCGCCCGGCGAGGCAGCATGTGCGCGATCATCTCCGCATCGCTGGGCGAGCCGGATCGTGTCGCGGGGGCGGTGCTGAACATCACCGAAAGCAGCACGGCCAGCAGGAGAAATCCCGCCGCGATCGCCGCCACCGGCTCACGGGCGACCGAGTCGTACTCCATCGGTTCAGCCGATTCCGTGTCGCCTTCCTCCGACTGTGCCGCGAGCATGATGACAAAAACGTAAGTCACCAGGATCGCCCCGCCGTAGATAATCACCATGGCAAAGGCCATGAACTCAGCACTGAGGATGATAAAAAGACCCGCCGTGGCGCAGACGAGCATGATGAACCAGAGAGCGGAGAAAACCGGCTTGGGGTGGGTGATGACGCGCACTGCCGAGGCGATCGCCAGAGCCGAGAAGATGTAGTAGTACGCCATCCCGGCGTGGGAGATACCCAGTTGATCGGGCAGGAATCGCGCCAGGAATAGCCAAAGCCCGCCCAGGGCGGCGGCACCCAGGATCGCGCCCATCCACCGCGGGTTGTACCCACGGCGAGGCATCATTAACACCAGCGCCAGAGCCCCGACCACCGACGCGATATAGATCCCATACTGCATAGCCGATCGTCTGGGCGAGCGGCCCCGACGCCATCCTGATAGTCGTGATTTTGACGAAAGAGCGTCCTTCTCCTCGCCGTCCGCGACTAAGGCGGGACAGCATAAGAGCATGGAAAGTTCCTTGCAACATCATCACCGCTTCGTGGAAAGATAACGCACTCCCCGGACGTGATGGCGGACGTTTGAATCGCTGCTGCGCGCAGTGTGATCGTTTGCCGCTGGCGCAGTGAGCCACTAAACTCGACATCAACGCTTACTTCATTCAAGGCATCTGAGGCAGCATGGATCACAAGCATCGCGAAGATCTCGATCAGAACGACCTCCTTGAGTTCAGCTTCCGCACCAGGGAGTGGTTCACCAAGTACGGCTCGATGTTGTTGTGGGTGCTGCTGGCCGTTGCTGCGATCGCATTGGCGGTGCGGTGGTACTCGATCAGCAAGACTCGGACGCGCCTCGACGCATGGAATGAAGTCGCCAGCGCAGCCGACCCCGACAGTTTCCGCGCCATCGCCCGTGAGTATGAAATTGCTGAGGTTAAAGCTCTGGCGTATCTGCGCGGTGCGGATGTCGAGCTTGCCCGGGTGTCGATTCCCCAGCCGCCTCAGTCGCCTGACACCACGCAGCCGGCGACCCGACCTGCCGGCAACATCGAAGAAGCGAAACAGATGTACCTGGAAGTGACAAAGCTCCAGGGCATTTCGCCGGTGTATAAGCTCAACGCGATGCTTGGACTAGCCGCCGTCGCCGAGGCTGAGCGTGACTGGGCCGCCGCCGAGCAGTGGTACACTTCCGTTGAAAATCAGGCGGGCGAATACACCTCGATCAAGTCTCAGGCTGAAGCGCGGGCGTCGCGGCTGGAAAGCCTCAAGACAACTCCGGCTTTCGCAGCGGATGTCTCTCCGCCGACGACACAAGCCGCGACTGAACCGACGACGCAATCGACTTCATCTGCGCAGACGCAGCCTCACTCGGCAAACGATCAATCGAAATAGCCCAAGCCCAGGCCGGTCGAGGTCATCGGTTCAGGGCTTTGACAGATTTCCGCGTCGTTCAACATGCCCGCTGAACCCGACGATTTCGAGAGCGAAGAAACAGACATTGATGCGGAAGAAGCCGGCGGCGACGTGTCGTCCGACGGCCCGGATCATCGGCAGTTCACCATTCGTAACGACATCCGCAGCCGGCTCGATCGCTATCTCCAGAATCGCCTCAAAGGCATCAGCCGTAACAAGGTGCAGGCACTCATCGACCTGGGGGGCGTCACCGTCAACGGCAAAGCTCCCAAAGCCAGCACGGTCATCCGCAGCGGTGATGTGATCGACGTGATCCTCCCGCCGGTCGCATCACGCCGCATCGAGCCGGAACCGATCCAGCTTGACGTTCTTTATGAGGATGAGCACTTCATCGTGCTCAACAAGCAGGCAAACCTCATCGTTCATCCCGCACGCAGCAATCTCTCTGGAACCTTGATCAACGGGCTGGCCTACCGCTTCAAGCAGCAGGTCGAGGAACGCGGCGGCAGGTACGAGTCACGCACGACACGCGGATTTCAGCCGGCGAAATCCCCCAGGGCTGAGTTCGAGCCTAGCGGTGATGTCGAGGGACTCAGCAGCGTCGGGGCACAGGAGTTCCGCCCCGGCATCATTCACCGACTCGATAAAAACACAACCGGCGTCATCGTCGTTGCCAAGTCCGATCAGGCACACTGGCAGATCGCCAGGCAATTCGAGGACCGTTCGACGCTCAAGTCGTATCTGGCGATCGTTCACGGCAACTTTGATGAAGTCGGCGGCGCGATCGAGCAACCCCTGGGCAAACATCCGACGATCCGGGAAGCCTGCGCGGTGCGACATGACAGCGCGGGCAAGCACGCACTGACGCTCTTCCGTGTACGTGAGCAGTATCAGGGCTATTCACTGGTCGAATTGGAACTCAAGACCGGCCGGACACATCAGATCCGCGTGCATCTGTCCTATGTCGGCCATCCGATTATCGGAGACGTGCTCTACGGCGGCGAGCCGATCTTTCACGCAAGCCTCGACGAGCCGCCGACGCCCATGGCTGCCCGCCGACGGTTCACCACCTTTGCGCGGGAAAAGACAGAGGGGCAACGCATCGAAAGTGACGCAGCCGGTCGGGCGGACCTGTTGATCGCTCATCCAGCCCTGCACGCGGCACTGCTGGAGTTCACTCATCCGATCACGCAACAGCGGGTGCGATTCACCGCGCCTTTGCATGAACCTATGGCCACGATCGTCCGTCAACTGCGTAAGCGGCCGGCGCCAGGACCGGTTGTAAGCGAAGGATTCTGGCTGGACCTGAATGCGATCGCGCCGGAGCGTTAACCGGCGGACGGATCCGTCGGCGAAATTGCCGTGTGAGATTGATGAACTTACCGGTTCAGGTTTTTTGCCACGGCACATCGGGCAGGCCGTCGAGCTGGTTCGCTCGCCGTGCGAGAGCAAAAAGCAGATCGCCGACGCGGTTGAGATAGATCGTAATCCACGGGCCGAGGTCTTCCTGTTTAGACAGGGTGACACATTCTCGCTCTGCACGACGGCAGACCGCGCGCGAGACGTGCAATCTCGCTGCGACCTCGGAGCCGCCGGGAAGAATGAACTGTCGCATCTCCGGCAGCCTTGAGCAGGCTGCATCGATCATCCGCTCCGCCTGTGTGACGTGTGTTTCGTCGATGCGGGAAATCGCGGAAGGTTTGTTCTTGTCGCCGTCTTGTCGCGGTGTTGCAAGGTCAGCCCCCAGATCGAACAGCCGATTTTGGAGCGTGCCCAGAGCCTGGCTGATCTCCGCGTGCTTGCAGACCGCCGCTGCGAGTCCCAGTGTGGAATTAAGCTCATCGACCGTCCCGTACACAGCGACACGAAGTGAATCTTTGCCTACGCTTTGGCCGCCGAACAGCTCGGTTCGCCCGTCGTCGCCTTTCTTGGTGTAAAGTTTCATCTGCGCGATGATACCCGTGGCTGCGGGAATCGCCGTGCGGTCTCGGAATATTTTTTTCGGGAGTTATTTTGGGAGCATAGCTCAGTGGTTAGAGCAGGGAACTCATAATTCCTCGGTCCGTGGTTCGAATCCACGTGCTCCCATTTCTTAAAACGCTCATGTCATGTCCATCGTTCTGTTAGACCAAAGGGTGCGGACCTGCCGGGCAAAGCTGGCCGATAGTCGTTAGTCTTTTAGCCCCGCATGCGAATCGACTTCGTATGCGGCTGGATGGTCGCATGAGTAATTTCCGGGTTCTCTCCACGCCTCCTGTCCCACGCCTGCGTGATGCTCTGCGCGCTTCAGGCTTGTTTGGGCAAGGGGCGATCACGATCGCCCGTGCGCCGGGCCGGCTCGATGTGATGGGCGGCATCGCTGACTACTCCGGCTCGCGGGTCTGCGAGATGCCGCTCGATCTGGCTGCCGCGGCTGCGGTGCAGATCAGGACGGACGACAAATTACTCGTCCGCACGGTCCAGATCGGCAGCACGCTGGAATTATCCGCGCAAACCTTGCGGGATTCAGACGCGAAAACTTTTCGCTCCCGCATTGCTGACGACCAGAGTTGGGCCCGCTATGTGGCGGGCTGCATGTGGTGGCTGGTGGCGCACCGCGGGGCGGAACCTTCCGGCGTGTCCATCCTGGTCGATAGCGATGTTCCGCTCGGCGGTGGCGTCTCGTCGAGTGCGGCGGTCGAGGTTGCGACCATGACAGCCCTCAGTGCCGCCTTGGCCATCAAGCTCAGTCCGATGGAGCTCGCTGCGGCTTGTCAGTACGTGGAAAATCACGTCGTCGGTGCTCCCTGCGGCGTCATGGATCAAGTCACTTCTGCCCTGGGCGAAGAGAGCAAACTGGTCGAGCTGCTCTGCCAGCCGGACGCCGCCGGCCTGCCCGCACAAATGATCGGCTCCGTTACGGTTCCTCGCGGGTATGCGTTCGTCGGCATCCACAGCGGCGTGCGGCACGAGGTCAGCGGTGATCCCTACACGGATACGCGCGTTGCTGCATTCATAGGACAAAAAATTCTCGCTACCCGATTTGCTTCGCGCATCAGTGACGTGCATCTGGCCAACATCCCTCGCGATATCTACACCAGAGATTTCCGTGACCAACTGCCGGCAACGATGCTCGGCCGGGATTTCATTGGGCAATACGGCCGGACCAATGACGCTGTGACCACGGTCAAGCCTGAGACTGCCTACGCGGTACAGGCTGCGACGGATCATCACGTTTACGAGATGGAACGTATGACGCGGTTTGTCGAGCTATTGAAGGGGCGAATTGACGATGCCGCTATGCGCGAAGCGGGCGAACTCATGTACGCCAGTCACACCAGCTATGGCGACTGCGCGAAGCTCGGTCACGCGATGACGGATCGGATCGTGGCGATGGTGCGACAGCTTGGTCCGCAGCGCGGGTTTTTTGGAGCCAAGATCACCGGCGGAGGCTGCGGCGGCACAGTGGCGATCCTGAGCCGTGATGAGCCGACAGTGCGCGACGAAGTGATGTCGCTGCGCGAGCGTTATGAAAAAGAGACCGGACGGCGGACGATGTTGTTTTCCGGCAGCAGCCCCGGCGCGGCTGCGATGGGCACGGTTACGATCCCCTTCGAGGATCTGCGATGAGTACCAGTAACGCCAATCTCTGGACCGTGCGGCTGGCCGCGGTGGGCATCGCGGTGCGCGATCGCATCGTGGAGGCGCGACAGGCGGGAGACGATCTGGCGACGGCTGTCGCGCAAGAGGGCGGCGACACGATTTTCTCCATTGATCGTCACGTCGAGCCGGTGATCGAAGCAGCGATCAACGCGTGGCCGGACGACTGCAAGCCGCTGACGCTGATCGCCGAGGGAATGGGACAGGACGGCCGGCGACGGTTTGAGCCGCGTAACTCTGCTTCATCGTCGGCGGGGTATCGCCTCATCATCGACCCCATCGACGGCACGCGGAACATCATGTACGACAAACGCAGCGCGTGGTTTCTCGCTGCGGTCGCACCTGATCGCGGTGAGGCGACACGTCTGAGCGATGCGTTCGCCTCGGCGATGGTTGAGTTGCCCGTTTCAAAGCAGACGTTGGCGGATTGTTACGTCGCCAGCGGCGAAGGGCTGCTGGCGGGGACACGTTACGCGCTCGACCGCAGCACCAAACCTGCGGAGATCGAAATCCAGCCTTCCCGCGCCGTCACGCTCCGCCACGGATTTGCTCAGGTCGCCAATTTTTTCCCCGGCACCAAAGTCCTGGCGTCCGAGCTGATGGAGACCATCGCCGCTGCGGTCCTGGGCCGAGTCGAGCCGGGTGACGCCAGCGTGTTCGATGATCAATACATGACCACCGGCGGGCAGATGATCGAGTTGATGCTCGGTCATGATCGGTTCTGCTGCGATCTTCGTCCGCTGTTTTATCGCATCCTGGAAACGCAGGGTGTTTCGGTAGCTCGCGGCTTGGAATGTCACCCGTACGATTGCGCGGGGATGCTTGTCGCGCAGCAGGCGGGGGTGATACTCACGGACGGGTTCGGTGCGTCGCTCGATGCGCCAATGGATGTGCAGACCGGCGTCCACTGGTGCGGTTACGCCAACGAAAACCTGCGCCAACAGATCGAGCCGGTCATTCAGAATTGGTTAGCCCGGAAAGGCGTGCGCCGCGCATAGCGGTCACGAGATGTCCTTATGAGCAAAGTCAAAAAGGCTGTCATCACGGCCGCTGGCCGCGGCACCCGTCAATACCCTGCCTCCAGTGCGATGCAGAAAGAGATGTTCCCGCTTGTCGATACCGACGGCCTTGCCAAGCCGGTGATTCAGATCATCGGCGAGGAGGCGATCAACGCGGGCGTCGAGGAAATCTGCATCGTCACGCAACCGGGTGAGGAGGCGCAGTACCTCCAGTATTTCAAGGGCATGAGCAAGGAAACGCTCCAGGCCTTCAAAGGCAAAGATTGGGCGATCGAGGCGAGCAAAAAGCTGGAAGACTTCGGTCAGCGGCTCAGCTTCGTGGCACAGGACAAACCCGAAGGCTACGGTCACGCGGTCTATCAGGCCCGGAAGTTCGTGGGTAATGATCCCTTCCTGCTCATGCTGGGTGATCACATTTACATTAGTGCTGCCGAGCAGGGGGGGAACTGCGCGACGCAACTCATCCGCAAGTATGAATCGGCCGGCATGGAGGCGATGAGTGCTGTGCAGGCGACCCCCTCGAATCTACTGGGGCAGTTCGGCGCGATCAAAGGTTCGATCACCGATCCGGCCAAGGGTATCTATCGGGTGGAAGCGATTTACGAAAAGCCGACCGCCGAGTACGCCGCGCAGCATCTGCGTTCGTCCGATCTGCCGCCGGGGATGTATCTCTGCCACTTCGGGATGCACGTTTTTCCGCCTGCGATATTTGAGTCGATCGAATATCACATCAAAAACAACATCCGTGAGAAAAATGAAATCCAGCTCACCAACGCGCAGGAATACATGCGGTCGCGGATGCTCAAGGGCAGCTACGCAGCCTGCACCGTCGATGGGCAGCGATTCGACACGGGCATCCCGTACGGTCTGATGGAATCACAGCTCGCGCTGGCACTGGCGGGCAAGCACCGGGCGGAGATCGTCGAAGCGATGGCACGCCTTCTCGCGGAACAACTGCGCAGCGTGGCTAAGCGGTAGATCGCTCATCCTGCGCTGCACGCGATGGAGCTGTCGCGAGGGTTTATCCTTCCTGGAATGTCGTGTGCTCCGGTTGACCGAGATCAAACTGCCGATCAATCACGCCGAAGGCGAGCTTGCCGCGGCAATCGCCCGTCGTCTGCGCGTATCGGCAGATCAAATCGTCCGTTACTCGATCTGGCGACGCGGCATTGATGCCAGGCGGCGTGAGGCCATCTCTTTCATCTACACGCTTGATGTCGAGCTGCGCGACGAAGCGGGCGCCCTCTCTCGCCTCCGGGATAAGCGTCACATCACGCCTGCGCCGGACACGTCATACCGCTTCGTCACCCACGCTCCGCCGGGTCTGACGGCACGGCCGGTCATCATCGGTGCGGGGCCTTGCGGATTGTTTGCCGGATTACTCCTGGCACAGATGGGATTCCGTCCGATCATTCTCGAACGCGGCAAAGTCGTGCGTGAGCGAAGCAAAGACACCTTCGACTTCTGGCGCAACGGACGGTTGAACCCTGAATCCAATGTGCAGTTCGGCGAAGGCGGCGCAGGCACCTTTTCCGATGGCAAACTGCACAGTCAGATCAAGGATCCCCGCAATCTGGGGCGCAAGGTGCTTCAGGAGTTTGTTCAGGCCGGCGCGCTGCCGGAAATCCTCTACCTGAGCAAGCCGCACATCGGCACCTTTCGACTGGTGGGCATCGTGGAATCGCTCCGCGCGACGATCGAATCGCTTGGCGGAGAATTCCGCTTTCAAGCTCGTGTGACGGACTTTCAGATCGATCGGGGGCAGGTGCGCGGCATCACGCTCCACGACGGCACGCATATCGCTACGGAGCATGTTGTGCTGGCCATCGGTCACAGCGCACGCGATACCTTTCAGATCCTGCTCGACCGTGGTGTGCATCTTGAACCTAAGCCGTTTTCCATCGGATTTCGGATCGAGCATCCACAGTCGTTGATCGATCGCTGCCGCCTGGGGTCCAGCGCGGGGAACGAGTTGCTCGGCGCAGCCGACTATCACCTGGTGCATCACTGCCGCAATGCGCGATCGGTTTACAGTTTCTGCATGTGTCCGGGCGGCACCGTGGTGGCTGCTGCGTCGGAGGAAGGTCGCGTCGTCACCAACGGCATGAGTCAATACTCGCGCAACGAGCGCAACGCCAACGCCGGCATCGTCGTCGGGGTCACCCCGGAGGATTACCCGGACAGCGGCAACAATCCTTTGGCGGGCGTGGAATTTCAGCGTGTCTGGGAGCGTCGCGCGTTTGAACTGGGCGGCGGCGATTACTCGGCACCGGCCCAGTTGGTCGGCGACTTTCTGGCCGGACGCCCATCCGTCGCGCTTGGCTCGGTTAAGCCGTCGTATGAGCCGGGCATTCGTCTTTGCGACCTGAGCACCGCGTTGCCGGATTACGCCATCGCCGCGATCCGTGAGGCGATCGGTGCATTCGACCGACAGATACGCGGTTACGCCATGGCCGATGCCTTGCTCACCGGCGTGGAGACGCGCACATCGTCACCGATTCGCATCACGCGAAACGACGACTTCATGAGCGTTAATACGCGAGGTCTCTATCCCGCTGGTGAGGGCGCAGGTTACGCCGGCGGCATTCTGTCGGCAGCGGTGGACGGCATCAAAATCGCCGAAGCAGTGGCCCTCAATATGGTCAAGTAAATTGTGCGCTCGTTCGACCCGCGCACGAGATGACCGCTTTGACGTACTGATGGCGGGAGTCGGAGTTTGACTCACCCGCGCCTGGGCTTGACCGGCTTACCAGTGCGGGCGCTCTCGTAGATCGCATCCATCAGGTCGCACTTGATGATGCCGTTACGAGCGCTGGTCGTCGGTTGTGCCCGCCCCAGTACCGCAGCGATGAAGTTGTCGTCGGGCGTCTGCTCCGGACTGGTGATCTGCGGGTACTTCACCAGTTGTCCGCCTTTCCATACCTTGATCCAACTGCCGCCGCATCCGTCCACGTCGATCTTGCCCTTGTCGAAGATGAAGGTCATGAAGCCGTCGTTGGCGGGGCAGTTGCCGCTGATGACGATGCCGGCCATGACGCCGTTGTCGAAACGGATGTTGATCGAGGAGTTGATGTCCACGGGCGTGCCGTGGTTATCCATGAAGGCGAAGACTTCCGCGATGTCAGCTTCCACGGACCAGAGGAGGCTATTTAAGAGATGCGCGCCGGAGTCATAAGCCTGCCCGCCGCCAGAGAGTTGGGGATTCTGCCGCCAGAGGCCGGTTGTGATGCGCATCCAGTCCTGAGAGAGATAACCCATGACCAGTTCGAGCTTGCCCAGGCTCTTGTTGCGGATGGTTTCACGGACGAAAGTAAATTCGGGTGAGCAGGGCGTGTTGTAGCCGACGACGACAATCCGTCCTTTCTCCGTCGCCTTGGCGGCAAGCCGACGTGCGTCGTCTGCCACGGTGACCATCGGCTTTTCCATAAAGACATGCAGACCTGCTTCCAGCGCCTGCATGCCGTGCTGGAAGTGAAGCGTGTGCGGCGTGGCGATGAATACGGCGTCAGGAGCCGTCGCCGCATACATCTTCGCCGGGTCCGTAAAACGTGCGGGTGCCGGCGAGTAATCAGCGAGGTGGGTCGCCTCGAATTTCTTCACCAGTTCGTCAGTGACATCGCATAGGCCGACGATTCGCACGTCGGGATTGCTGCGCAACCGCTTCGCATGGACACCCATGAAGCCGCCGGTACCCAGGAGACAGACTTTGACGAGAGACATACGTGTAATCCTTATTGATGCGGCTGCGGCAGTGAGAACCCCGGCATAAGGAGCATGATTGTCAGACGCTTGTCAAAAAGTCCCGTGATGCTGTGAATCCGCGTTTTTCACCCGACTCGGTTCCGGTGAAGTGTTCATCTTCAAGCTCAACGCTGACCAGGCCGTTGAAGTGTGCGTCTTTTAGTTGCTGAAAGATTTTAGTCCACCGCGCCTGGCCGTGTCCCGGCAGCGTGTAGCGCCAGTGGTAGCCGCCGTAGCCGTGCGGCTTGCCGAAGGTTGCCGGCTGGAGGTTGCCGTGTTCATAGAGGTCGTCGTCGAGAATCTCGGTGTCCTTGGCGTGAACGTGAACCACCTTGCCGGCGAACTCGGCGAGAAATCGCACAGGGTCGCAGCCCATACGGATCAAGTGGGAAGGGTCAAAGTTGATCCCCATGATGGGGCTGTTCACTTCCTTCAGCAGTGCGCGATAGTCCGCAGGTGTGCAGGCGAGCGAGGAGTAATAAGGTCCGGCACCCGGCCAGCCCTCGATGGACAGCCGCGCGTCACTGCCTTTGAGCAGCGAGGAAAGCTGGTTGAGACCATCGACGAGATTGCGGAAATTTTCACTTCGCGGCGCATCGTGCTTTTCAGGAACAAAGACGATGAAGAAATTTCGACAACCCAGTGCCGCGACAGCTTTCATGTATTCGGCATTCTCCTGCACTGCCGCCTTGCGCTTGCCGGCATCGGAGGAAGTCAGCGCGGGCCACGACTTCGCATCGACCGTGCCAAGTTTCAAGCCGGAATCGATGACCTGCTTTAGCTCCCGTGTATCAAGCGCGCCGACATCGATCCCTTCAAACTGGTTGTCCTTTGCGAATTGAATGACATTGCCCAGGTCTTTCTGCCAGTCAGTCCATCCGCGGCGAAAGGCGAGGGGAAACGATCCGGTACGAGTCTGTGCCATGTGAGGTACTCCTTGGAGCGTGGAATGAAAAGGTTGCATGATAGCGATGCTAGGAAGCGGCGCGAGGCCAACAATTGACGTGTTGCGCGGGACCGTTGCGGTGAGCCTGTTCGTGCCGGTGAGGGATCAATGTTTCTTGGTATGACGGCGGTCGTCTTTTCATGGCGCGGGCGAATCCGTATGATGCCCGTTCTCTGCACCCTTGGCGAGTACCACCGCTTGAAGTTACGTCCAGGTCTGCTGACTTTTGTCGCCGCGGTCATGATTCATCATGCCGCGCGCGCGCAGCCGGCCTCGCCGAGCGGATCCGCGATTCCGGTACAACAGACGTTGCGCCTTCAGGACGGCGGCGGAAACGCCGGCGTGATGTTTGTCCGACCCGGTGCGTGGGGCGGCTGGAAGCTCCGCATCGAAAATCCAACGGAGGAGACGGTCCACGCACTGGCGACAGGTAATTTTTCCGGCCAGCCGACGCTGCAATTCGGCACCGAGTTTGCGATGCCGCGGAACACGCGGCTCAACATTTGGCAACCCGTGCGGGCACCGGACTCACCCCAGGTCGCCTCACCGATCGGCGAACCTCAATCGCCGCTGGCTGCCGCGACCCCCGCGCCGACGGCACCGCAGCAGGGAAAGGTAAAAATCGCGGCTGGCCTTGAAGTCAATTCCATCCTCATCACCACGGACAAGAGCCGCGAGGATCAGCTCGACCGCAAGGCCGGCATGGTCCGTGTCGAATACGACGCGCCGTCCATGGCGGTGATGAATGATTTCGACTCCCCGAATGACGTGTTGCTTGATTTCGCCGCGGCCCTCAAGAGCGGTGCGGGTAAGGGCAAGCGGGTCTTTTCCGTCCGCCCTGATGAAGCGCCGCCGCTGGCAGCCGGCTGGGAGACATTGGACAACCTGATCCTCGCTGCGAATCACCCTCCCCTCGACGAAGCACAGATCGCGGCCTTGCGTCATTGGATTCTCGCGGGCGGTAAGCTGTGGATCACGCTGGACACCGTCGATCCTGATTTCGCCCGCCGGCTGCTGCGCGACGACTGGACCGTTGAGGTCATTGATCGCGTTGCGCTTTACGATTTTCAGATTGAAGATGGTGTCGCTCCGGTTGAGGTTCACGGGCTGGAGTCGCCGGTTGATCTGGTGCGCGTGTCCGTGACGGACATGGAGGTGACGCATCGTGTGGGGGAATGGCCTGCCGCGATGCGTAAATCCGTCGGCCGCGGCATGATCTACGTCACGACGCTGGGTACCCGCGGCTGGATGACCGACTGGTTCATCGCCCGTGATCCGCTGGTGAAACTTGGCACAGCTTTCCTGCAACCCACACAGAAGCCGTCCGTTACTTCACGCGATTTTCAGAAGTATCTCTTCTCTCAGATCGGTTACTCCATCGTCAGCCGCACCTCGGTGGCGGTGATTCTGATTCTGTTCATTGTGTCGATCCTGATCGTCGGTCTGGTGTTGATGAAGCGAAATCAGCTTGAATGGCTCGGCGCCTACGCCGGCGCGGGTGCCATCGTGGTGGCGATCATCTTCGTACTCATCGGCCTGCTGAATCGCTGGGAGGTTCCGCTGACGGTCGCCGGCGCGCAACTGGTGCAGGTGGTCCCCGATCAGGATGAAGCGATAGTCACCGGCGAGCTGAGCGTTTACAGCCCCAAGGACGGGCAGGGACCGATCGAGGCGACGCGAGGCGGCGTGGTCTGGCCTGATATGGCGGGGCAGGGCAGCGGCGACATCCTCAGAATGGTCTGGACGGACATCGACAAGTGGCAGTGGCGCGGCCTGACGCTGCCTTCTGGTGCGGTGCGCAACACGGAGGTCCGTCACACCGTGCCTCTGGCCAAGACCGCCCGTGCCGGCGCGACGTTTGATGAAAACGGCATCGTGGTGACATTGAAGGCCGGCCCGTTTGAGGATCTTCAGGATCTGGTCATCGCGACGCCGACCGGCCATCTCGCGCCGCGCACTGTTTCAGGGAAAATCCACGGCGTACAGAGCGACGTGCTGCCAGTCGGACAATACATCAGCGGCAGTCTCGCGGATCAGACCCGCGTGCTGCGACAGGAGATTTACCGACGGCTGCTGGGCGATGCGCAGGCGACCACGACGCTGCGAATGCCGCAGTCCTTTGAGGCGATGGAATCGACCACGGAGAATCAGGCGTTCGGCGGCAAGAGGATCATTTATCCCGACCAGCCGATGCTGCTGGCCTGGGCGCAATCGATGAGTGTCGGCATCGAGCTGGTGCAGAAGGATGCCCAACTCAGACAGTCGGCATTGGTGATGATCCCGCTGGAGTTTGTGCCGCCTGCCCCCGGCAGCCGTGTGCGCGTGCCTTCACCTTTTATCTCGCTGGCTCCAGCACGGCGTGTCAGAGGTGAAACCGGGATGGTGTACGACGCTTCCAGCGGGGAGTGGATTCCCAGCTCGTCGGGGGCGACGGTAAACGTGCGGTTTCAGTTGCCTCGGATTCTGATGCCGCTGCACACGACTGCTCTCAAAGCGACGCTCGATATTCAGGCTCCGGGGCGCAAGGTGGACCTGCTGGCGAAGCTCAACGGCGAGTCGGTGTTGCTTGGCTCTTTCACGACCCCCAACAGTCCGATCGTCATTGACGTGCCAGCGGAGCAAGTGCCTCAGCCGGATGAAGCGGGCGGTGTCGCCCTGACGCTCCGCGTGGATGACGGCGACGAATCGTCTTCGCCCTGGCTGGTGCGGAGTTTTACGATCGAGGTCGGAGGCACGACTGCGGAACGATGACGTGGGGTTGCCCCACCTGATGCGATTGATCTGATGAGCGGCGACTGAGCCGGATAGGAACGGACCATGAGCGATATCGTCGTCCAGACCAAAAACCTCACGAAGAAGTTCGGTGACTTCACCGCGCTGGATAATCTTTCCATCCAGCTTGAGCGGGGGCGCATTCTGGGCTTCATCGGTCCCAACGGCGCGGGAAAGACCACGACCATCAAAATCCTCGTCGGCCTTTCCCGACCCACGAGCGGCTCAGCGAGCATCGCCGGTGCCGATTGCGTCACCGAAGCACGCCGCATCAAGCGGTTGGTCGGCTACATGCCCGATACGTTCGGCTCCTACGACAACATGCGGGTGCATGAGTACCTCGACTTTTTCGGGGCGGCATTCAAGATTCCCCGCCGTGATCGCGCCAAGCGCATTGATGAAGTCATGGAGATCACCAATGCCGGATGGATGCGCGATCGTTTTGTCGAGAGTCTCAGCCATGGCATGAAACAGCGCGTCGGCATCGCCCGCACGCTCCTGCACGATCCCGAAGTGCTGATCCTCGACGAGCCGGCCAACGGTCTGGACCCCAACGCCCGCATTGAGATGCGGCAGATTCTTCTGCGACTGGCGCAGCTCGGTAAGACCCTGATCGTCACCAGCCACATCCTTCCCGAACTCTCACGCATCTGTGATACCGTCGCGATCATCACCCAGGGCAAGCTCAATGCCTTCGGTACGCTTGAACAGATCATGCGCAAGGTGCGGACCAAGCGCGTCCTTGAGGTGCAATTGACCACTGCGGAGCAGGTCGCTCCCATGGCAGCGCTGCTCAAGAAACATCTCGAACCGGGCAGTGAGATCACTCCCAGCCCGCAGGAAGCGGAAGTCCGCTGCACGACCAATTACGACGACATCAAGCTCGCGGAGATTCTCGCCACCGCCGTGTCGAAGGGGCTGGGCGTGGTGCAGTTCCGTGAGGTGCCGATGGATCTCGAAGATGCGTTCCTCGAAGCGACCCGCAGCGGGCAGGTGAGCGCGGCATGACCAACCCGATTATCCAACGTGAGCTGGTCGGCCTGCTGCGCACGAAAAAAGCACTGGCGCTTCAGGTCGGCATGATCGCGGTGCTTTCGGCACTGGTGATCTTTCGTTGGCCGGCGGCAGGCATGGTCGATCTGACCGGTCAGCAGGCGCAGCAGGTTTTCCGACTCTTTGCCTACGGTCTGATGGTTGCGCTGATTCTCCTGGCCCCGGTTTTCCCCGCGACCAGCGTCGTCCGTGAACGGCAGCAGGGCACCCTTGCTCTGCTGCTCAATTCCCCGATGAGCCCCTGGTCCATCCTCATGGGCAAACTGCTGGGCGTGCTTGGTTACGTCCTGCTATTGCTGCTGCTGAGCGTCCCGCCGGCGGCGGCGTGCTTCACCATGGGGGGCGTGGATCGCGGCCAGCTCGTCGGTGCTTATGGCATCCTCTTCCTGCTGGCGGTGCAGTACGCGACGCTCGGTCTGCTGATCAGCAGCTACGCGGGCACGCCCGACTCGGCTCTGCGTTCCACCTACGGAGCGGTGCTGGCGATGTCCGTCGTCACGCTTGGCCCGCATCAATTCCTTCAAGGGCTTCAGGGCATTCCTTCGGCCGGACAGACGCTGATCGAATGGATCCGCTGCATCTCGCCGATTCCCGCGATGATGGAGTGCCTGAACCAAGGTGGCATCACGTCGATGGGTTTCGTTCAGACCGGAACCATCGGCCGGTTCTGCATCCTCGCGGTGATCTCGACGATTCTCTTTACGATTTTCACAGCCCGACGATTCAACCAACGGATGTTCGACCGTCCACGCGCCGCGGGCACGGTGACGGATGAGCAATCCGCTTCCGTCCAGCGTTTCCGCCGGATGATGTTCATCATCGATCCGAATCGACGCAGTGAGTTGATCGGCGCACGGCCGTTGGCGATGGTGGTGTGTCTGGCGGGGGCTGCATTTTTCACGGCGGCGGCGACTTACATCTATAAACAAGACTTCAAGTGGGAGGGGTACTCCGTCAGCCTCGTCTTCACGGTGACGCTCGGAGTCGTCGCGGCGGCATTTGTCGGCGCACTGCTGGTGCTGCTGGTTTCGATCAACCCGGTGACGACCAAGGAACTGCGATCCCGTCGCTTCGGCAGGCCGTACTGGCTTTTCCGGCTCGGCGGTTTCTGCCTCGTCCTGTCGCTGGCTCTGATGCTTGCGACGACCCGCGCCACGATGGACTGGGGAGTCTCAACCCTCGGCGTCATCATGGTGCTCCTGTCCTTTGCCCTCATCATTCTTCTGACACCCACACTCGCGGCGGGATTGATCAGCGGTGAACGCGAGAGCGGCGGATGGATATTGCTCCAGTCAACGCCGCTCTCGACCTTATCCGTCGTGCTGGGGAAACTCATGAGCGTCGCCACAACGCTCGTGTTGATCCTCATTGCAACGCTGCCCGGCTATGCCGTGATCGTGCTGATCGACAAAGAGACGCAGTTCCTCCGCGTGCCGATGGTGCTCCTGAGCCTGCTGCTGACAGCGCTCTTTGCGCTGCTGCTCAGCGCAGCGACGAGCAGCCTGTTCCGTCGCACCGCGCCGGCGACGGTGACGGCTTACACGATCATCGTTGGTCTGTGTGCGGGGACGATGCTCTTCTGGCTGGGACGCGATGCGCCGTTCACGATGCGCACCGTCGAAACGGTGCTGAAGTTCAACCCGCTCGCCGCTTCACTCAAGCTCATCGACGCACCGGGATTCAAGGAATACCAGATCCTGCCGGCGAACTGGTGGATCATGGGGGCCGGCTGTCTGATTTGCCTCGCGGTGCTGGTGGTTCAAACCTGGCGGCTCAGCCGCCCGCAGTGATGGACGCAGGATGACGATGCGATTAATCGGAACAACAATTTGCCGGCGGGATGGCAGTGCCTTCCGTGGTGTCAGCCGCAATAGTCGCGGACAAAGGCGAATCGCTGCGCTGCTGCTTGCGGGAGCCGTGTCGTTGTCAGCTCTTGCGTCCCCCAGCCGCGCCGCTCCTGCGCCAATCAATCCGTTGATCGATCAGCCGCACTACTCAGATCCTGCCATCGTTGAGCCTGCCCCCGAACTGGAGTTTCACCCCCGGTTGGCGGAAGTCTGGGGTTGGGCGCTGGATCAACCCTCTGCGGACACTCGCCGCCGCGCCGCGTCCGCCATCGCTGACGCCTATCGTCGCGGAGACCAGAGCCTCCGCAGCTTTGCCGGACGTCTTACGATTCTGCTCGACAAGCAGGGGCAACATCCTCTGGTCAGGCTCGCTGCCGCCGAGGCACTGATCACGCTCGACGTACGCGACGCAGAGGTCAGTCTCATCGCGCACAATCGTGCCGATGGCATGGACATGATCCTGCTCACCGATCCCGCCTTGGCACGGTGGCAAGCGGCAAACATCCGACAAACGTGGATCAATCGCGCGATTGATCCATCGCTGGACCGCTCGATTCGTCAGTCAGCCATCCAATCGCTCGGTGCGGTTCGGGAAACTCAGGCTTACGCGAGCCTGCTCAAGATCGTTCAGGATGAAAAGGCGGAAATGACACTTCGCACGGCTGCTTCCAGTGCAGCCGCTGCGTGCCGCCCGGAGACGGAGACCAGTCTGGCCGTTGCGCAGCGCTTTCTGGAAGGTTCACCAGCCCGACGGTTGCTGGCGGCGCGACTGCTGGCGTCGGAAAAAGGTGATGGTGCCATCGCAGCACTCCTGCGGCTGGCGGTCGATGCAGATCAAGCGGTGGCGGCAAAGTCGCTCCAGAGACTTCTCGAAATCGCACCGGAGCGAGTGGATGAACTGGCGGATACTCTGCTCAAAAGCAGCGATCCGAATATCCGGCTGCTGGCGGTTCAAGGCATCGTTGCGCAACACCGTCCCGAACGGATCAAACTCGTAGCGGATGCGCTGGATGATGTCGCTTTGTCGGTGCGACAGTACGCCCGTGATCAGATGATCCTGATGGATCACGATTCTGCCCTCCGCCCGCAGGTACGTGCCGAAGCGAAAAGAATTCTCAAGTCGGACAACTGGCGCGGACTTGAGCAGGCGGCACTAATCGTGGGCAAGCTGGACGACCAGGCCGCGTCGAGTCGCCTGCTGGAACTGATCAAACATCAGCGTCCGGAAGTGCGTCTCGCCGCCGCCGCCGCCCTGCGCTGGATCGACGACCCGGAAACGCTTGCCCCCATTCTCACGTACGCGCGGGAGATTACGGAAAAGACTTCCGAACTCACCCAAATCGAGGGCGAGAAGATGACGGCCTATGCGTCACAGATCAAACATGCGAATAGCTTGATTGATCAGGGCCGGACAGACGAAATGCCGCCGCGTATCGAACCGCGGCTGTTGGTGCGATCCGCCGCCGACACTGATCGGGAGCTTGTGCAGTATTTTTGTTTCTTTGCCAAGCGTCGTTACGCCGCCGCCGAGCCGCTATTGCGCAGCTACGTTCCCAAACATTCGCAGCCTTACGGCGAGGGACGCGGTGCGGCGATTTATGCTCTGGGCTATCTCTACGAAAACAAAAGTGATGCTTCGCTGGCGGCTGCACTGTCAGCTCGCGCGGTCGATAACAACCCGCTCGATCCGGAAGTTGCCGCGGTGCGACGATTCTCGCTCATCACGCTGGGCAGAATGAAAGCCAGCCAAGGGCTGGGAGCTTTGAACTCAATTTACCGCTCGGCCATCGAGAGCTATCACCTCCGGGCTGCGGCACGCTGGGGAATCATTCATTCGACCGGCAAAGAAGTCCCGCCGATTACTTCACAAAAACAGATGGTGACCGGCTGGTGGCTTGAACCGTTGGATTGAAGCTGATTCGCTTCGATGAGTAATCACTTTTCGTCGCACACGGTGAAACATGTCCACGCAGGAGGATTTCAACATCGAGGTTCGCGTCCGGTACAGCGAGTGCGACCCGATGAACGTCGCGCATCACAGTGCTTACCCGGTCTGGATGGAAATTGCCCGCGTCGAGATGCTTCGTCAGCGCGGCACCGCCTATCGAGAGCTTGAGGAACGAGGCATCTTTTTCGTCGTGGCGAGGCTGAGCATTCGTTACCGCCGACCGGCTAAGTACGACGACATCCTCCAGGTACGGGTTCGCAGGCTGCCCAGCGCGGGTGTGAAAGTGGACCATGAGTACGAGATCCATCGCGGCAGGGAACTCATCGCCACCGCGGAAACCACCATCGTCTGCGTGGACAGGCAGGGCAAGCTCCAGCCTGTCCCGGCGGGTACGTTAGGCACTGACTGATTTCAGGAGAGTGCCGCACTCATTTCGATTCGACTTGCTTCGACTGCCCGCCAATGATTTTCTGTGTCAAGGTATCCGGCTCATCTCCGGGCTTTGCTGACGTTTTCCATGGCTGTGGTGCGTATTGACGAAAGTCGGTCCCTCATTCGACCGACGACACGGTTATCGGTGCGGGTTGCCTGAACCTTCCGGCAACTCATTCGCGATGGAGACGTATGTGGTCGCGATGGTTTGGTTCATCGTGATGGCGGTCCTGGCGGCGGCGTCCTTTACCGTCGGGCTGTGGGCCGGTCGCGGGGGCATCTGGCGGGCGCGGCTGTGGATCGCCGGCTCTCTGGTCCTGCTGCTCGCCTGCTCGTGGTTGAATCGTCGGCCCGACGTCGCTCTGCAAATCATCCGACCCAGCATGCTCAGCTATCTCGAAGGCATCTACGCCACGCCGGTGTTTATGTTGATTCTGGGGATCGCATGGATGCGCGGCACGCGGCTGCGCCAGCGAGGACTTACCATCCTGGCCGTCTGTGTCGGCATCTTTTTCTTTTTGCATGGCGGCTTGTGGATGCTCCAGTCCACGCCGTTGTCCGCACTGGCCAACGACACGAGCAACGGCATGATTCTTCAGACGCAGGATTTTTCCTGCGTACCCGCCTCGTGTGCGACCGCGCTCAATGCCATCGGCATCCCAAGCACCGAGGCGCAGATGGCTGAACTCACCCAGACCCGTTCCGGCAGCGGTGCAACCCTCGTCCGGGCGGTCGATGGTCTTTCACAACGGCTCGCGGACACACCCTGGAAGGTGGAGTTGATCGAGGCAACGCTGGACTCCCTCGACGAAGTGCCGTTACCAGCCTTGACGGTGGTTCCCGGCCGCAACGCGGCGATTCGGCACATGGTCGTGATCCTCAAATCACGTTACGGAATGCTGCTCGTGGCGGATCCGGCTGATGGTCCCAAATGGGTTGACCGCCGCGAATTTGCGCAGGGGTACAACGGCTACGTGATCGTGTTCCACCGCTGAGCGCGGCTGGAAAAGTGAGCAATCTGCCGGCGAGCCTCATTCGTCATTTCCCGTTTAATCACCCCGGTTTTACGGCCCAAGGCCCTGTCTAAAGAGCCTCGCGGATACGAAATTCCTGCGTCTGTCAGCTCGTCCGGCTTGGATGCCAGCCGGGGACTCCGCACGCGACGGAAAAATCCTTTAGAATCGCGGGGCTTTTCAGGAACTGAAAAGCAAATACCTCATTCACCCTCCGCGAGAAAGTATTTTTCCATGGCCACCAAGTCTCTCAAGCGTTCCGCCGGCAAGTCCGCATCCAAAACCGCAAAGAAGAGCAAGACCGCTGCGAAATCGTCAGGCAAGTCCGCGAAGATGATTTACTACTTCGGACACGCCCGCTGTGACGGCAACGGCTCGCAGAAAGCATTGCTGGGCGGCAAAGGAGCGAACCTTGCCGAGATGACCCGCATCGGTCTTCCGGTTCCCCCCGGCTTCACCATCACCACCGACGTCTGCACAGCTTACTACGCACAGGGCAAGAAACTTCCGCCGGCTCTGATGGATGAGTTGAAGCGAGCCATCGCCACGCTCGAAAGCGAGACGGGTAAGAAGTTTGGCGATTCACGCAATCCGTTGCTGGTGGCGGTGCGTTCCGGTGCACGCGACTCCATGCCGGGCATGATGGACACGATCCTGAACCTGGGCCTTAACGATATCGCCGTCGAAGCGGTCAAGGCTGCGACCGGCAACGGACGATTTGCCTACGACTGCTACCGCCGTTTTGTGCAGATGTATGGCGACGTGGTGATGGGGGTGCAGAAGCGCCACGAAAATGAACACGATCCGTTTGAGGACGTGATGCACCGCCTCAAGCACGAGCGCGGCGCGAAGGAAGACACCGACCTCAACGAAGCGGACCTGCGCGAGCTGGTTTCCCGTTACAAGGCTTTGATCCGCGAGCGCACCGGCAAGGAGTTCCCCGCAGCAGCACTGGATCAGCTCAAGGGCGCGATCGGTGCGGTCTTTTCCTCGTGGATGAATGAACGAGCGATTCTCTATCGCGCCAAGTACAAGATCCCCGCCGAGTGGGGCACCGCCGTCAACGTGCAGAGCATGGTTTTCGGCAATATGGGTGAGGATTGCGCTACCGGGGTGGCATTCACTCGTGACCCGGCGACGGGTGAGAACATCTTTTACGGTGAATACCTCGTCAACGCCCAGGGTGAGGACGTCGTCGCCGGTGTCCGCACGCCCAAGAAAGTTCAGGAGATGGCTCAGGATCCGATCATCGGATCGGCCTATAAGGAACTCGAAAAAGTACGTCGGACGCTGGAGAAAAACTTCGGCGATGTGCAGGACTTTGAGTTCACCATCGAAAAGAAAAAGCTCTACATGCTCCAAACGCGCAACGGCAAACGGACTGCCGTTGCGTATGTGAAGATCGCGCACGACATGGTTAAGGAAAAACTCATGTCGTCTGAGCACGCGATCCGCTCGGCTGATCCGGAAGCGATCAATCAGCTTCTCCAGCCGATCTTCGACCGCAGCGCGTATGAGCAGGCGAAGAAAGACGGCCGGATGATGACGGTCGGCCTGCCCGCAGGGCCGGGTGCCGCATCAGGCGCCGTCGTGTTTACTGCCGCCAAGGCGGAAGAGCTTGCCGGCAAGGGCCAGCGTGTCGTGCTGGCGCGTGTGGAGACAAGCCCGGAAGATCTCCGCGGAATGATCGCAGCCGAGGGCATCCTGACCAGTCGCGGCGGCGTGTCGAGCCATGCGGCTCTGGTCGCTCGTCAGATGGGCAAGGTGTGCGTGGCCGGCGCGGGTGATATTCACATCGACTACGTTCATGGCACGCTGACCTGCCACGGTACGACGATCCGCGAAGGTGATCCCATCAGCATCAACGGCTCGACAGGCGAGGTGTTCAACGGAGCGATCGCCTCGGCGGACAGCGAGCTTAAGCAGGTCCTCATCGGCAAGACGATGAAGCCTTCCGAAAGCAAGCTCTTCCAATACTATGACTTTGTGATGAAGCTGGCGGACAAGTTCCGCAAGCTGGGCATCCGTACCAACGCGGACACTCCTGAACAGGTTGAAAATGCCGTTGCGTTCGGTGCCGAGGGCATCGGTCTCTGCCGCACGGAGCATATGTTCTTCGAGGGCGATCGCATTGACGCGATGCGTGAAATGATCCTCTCGACTACGGAAGAAGGCCGCACCGCAGCTCTGGCAAAACTGCTGCCTTATCAGCAGGCGGACTTCGAGGGCATCTTCCGCGCTCTGGCGGGAAAACCTGCGTGCATCCGCCTCCTCGATCCGCCGCTACACGAGTTCCTCCCGCACGATCACGCGGCGCAGTCTGCCTTGGCGAACAAGATGGGCATCTCACAGGAGACGGTGTCCACACGGGTTCACGATCTCCACGAGTTCAATCCCATGCTCGGCTTCCGTGGCTGCCGTCTGGGGATTGGTTACCCGGCCATTTCGGAAATGCAGGCGCGTGCCATTTTCCAGGCTGCCGCCAAGGTGCAGAAGGAAGGCCTGAAAGTTCGCCCCGAAGTCATGATCCCGCTGGTGGGCTTCAAGCGAGAGCTTGATCTGCAGGCGGAGATTGTCCACCGTGTTGCCGCCGAAGTGCAGAAGGCGACGGGTCAAAAGCTCAAGTACGCGGTAGGCACGATGATCGAGATTCCACGCGGGGCGCTGACCGCCGACGAGATCGCGCAGACGGCGGAGTTTTTCAGCTTCGGGACCAATGACCTGACCCAGACTACGCTGGGCATGAGCCGTGACGACAGCGGACGGTTCCTGCCGCAGTATCAGGCACTGGAAATCATCAAGGGCAACCCGTTTGCGAGCATCGATCAGACCGGTGTCGGCCAGCTTATGCAGACCGCTGTTGAGAAGGGCCAAAAGACAAGGCCTGACATCAAGCTGGGTATCTGCGGCGAGCACGGCGGCGACCCGTCGTCGATCGAGTTCTGCAACCGCCTCGGACTGGCGTATGTGAGCTGTTCGCCGTTCCGCGTGCCGGTGGCGCGATTGGCGGCTGGGCAGGCAGCCCTGAAAAAGTGAGGACGCAGTCGGCGGATGCGGGACGGTCGAGGTGTCCCTGCTGCCGGGTTCTGCGATTTTCATACTTTTGAGTTCCTTCGCCCGATAATGCGTCCATCATCGGGCAGGGAATCCCGTGTTCGCATCGCTCCATCAAACTAAGGAACATGCCATGGTTCGTCGTTCTGTTGTGCTGCCGGTGCTGGCGGCGGCGGTCATCGCGCTTTCGATCACCGGCTGTCGCAAAGCCAGAATCATCGAGGAAGGGAAGGACTACAGCCGCGTCACCAACGGGCCGGCCCTGCGAAAGCTTGATCGCAGCGAATACCCGAACCTGACGCTGGCGTTTCAGGCACGCGACCAGACCCTGATGACAGCACTGGATCGCAGCATCAGTTGGTACGCCAAGCCCTCGACCACGCAGTTTTTCCCGCTTCAGGAGATCACCCATCCCCAGGCACAAGCCAGTGCGATCGCGATGAAACAGATCCTCGCATCGGCGACCACTGCGGATGAGTTTATGCAGCGACTCTACGCGGAGTTTGATGTTTATCAGAGTGTGGGATGGAACGGTGAGGGTGAGGTGCTGTTTACCGGCTACTACTCGCCGATCTTCAACGCCTCTGCCGTGCGGACGGATGAGTTCCAGTACCCGCTCTACAAGCGACCGCCTGACCTCGTGACCAATCCCGTCACCGGCGAAACGCTGGGGCGAAACATCAACGGCCAGGTCATTCCCTATCCGACTCGTGCTCAGATCGAATCGAGCAACATGCTCGCGGGTTATGAGTTTGTGTATCTGCGTGACCCGCTCGATGCGTACATCATCCAAGTCAACGGCTCAGCCAAACTCGTCATGACCGACGGGTCGATCCGCTACATCGGCTACGCGGGGAACAACGGCCATCCGTACACCAGTGTGATGCGGGCACTCGTCGATGAAGGCAAGATCGATAAGAACAGCGTCAATCTCGCAACGCTTCGCGCGTACTTCCGCGAACATCCAGGCGAGCTGGCCGGCTACACGCGACGGAATGATCGTTTTGTGTTTTTCATGGATTACGGCACGGACATCTGGCCGGCTGGTTCACTGGGAGTCAAAGTCACATCATTCCGATCGCTGGCGACGGACAAGGAAAAGTTCCCGCGCGGCGCGGTGACGATGGTGCAGACGAGCATCCCTTCAACGGCGACAGGTGAGCTTCGACGGTTTGATCAGTTCATGATGGACCAGGACACCGGCGGGGCGATTCGAGCCGCCGGCCGTGCGGATATCTACATGGGGATCGGCCCCGAAGCGGAAGCACTGGCGGGCAGGCAATTTGCCGAGGGCAGGTTGTATTACTTCTTCCTGCGACCCGATCGCGTGGCGGCATGGCAGGCCGCGATAGGCAAATAAAGCGGTTTTCACAAAGCCGACTTACCTGCGTTGTGAGCGACGAAGCTATCCCCTTACCTCGCTCATCCGCGGGTTTGGGAGCACGCCGGATCGCCCCGCCTGCGTCGGAGGGCATGATTTTGCGGTTTCTCCGAACGCTGCGCTGACTCGCCGCTACACTACTGCACCCCGCGGGTGCGGGATGATCAGCAAGAGATGGGATATCGCATGGTTGTCTGGCTCTGGGTCGGGTTCATCGCCTTTGTCTGTTTTCTTCTGGGGCTGGACCTGGGGGTTTTCAATCGCAAGGCTCACGTCATTCGCACCAAGGAGGCGCTCTACTGGAGTGCGTTCTGGATTGGTCTGGCGTTGCTGTTTAACGTCGGCATCTATTTCCTCTACCAGCATCACATCTTCGGCATCGGCGAAAAAATCGGGCATAACCTCGAAGGTCGCGAAGCCGCGATGCTTTTTTTCACCGGCTATGTGATCGAAAAATCGCTGAGCCTGGACAACATCTTCGTCATTGCCCTGATCTTTGCCTATTTCAAAGTGCCGGGACAGTACCAGCACCGGGTGCTCTTCTGGGGCGTGCTCGGCGCGCTGGTCATGCGCGGGCTGATGATCTGGGCCGGTGCGGAATTGATCGAACGATTTTCGTGGACGCTCTACATCTTCGGCGGTGTCCTGATCATTACCGCGATCAAAATGCTCATGGCTGGTGACGAAGAACCCGATCTCGAAAAAAATATCTTCGTTCGGATCGTACGGAAACTGTTTCCCATCAGCCCCGGTTATGAGGGGCAGCGTTTCTTCACACGGATACCCGTCGCGCCGTCGGGCCAGTTTGACGGCGGCGTCCTGGCGTCACGATTCGCTATCACGCCGATGTTTCTCGTGCTGCTGGTCATCGAAGGGACGGACGTGGTTTTCGCCGTCGATTCGATTCCCGCAATCTTCGGCATTACGCAGGATCCATTTATCGTTTTCACGTCCAACGTCTTTGCGATTCTGGGCCTCCGCTCGCTCTTTTTCGCGCTGGCGGCCATGCTCAACAAGTTCCAGTACCTCAAGACGAGTCTGGTATTTGTGCTGGTGTTCATCGGCGGGAAAATGATCGCCGAGCAGTGGTATCAGGGGCGTCATCCTGTCGCCGAGGGAGAAAAACCTCACCATCTGATGCCCACGGAAGTGTCCCTGGCGATCGTCGTAGCCATTCTGGCAACAGGCGTGATCGCGTCGCTCATCAAAGCACGGCGTGACGAGCGGCAGGGTAAAGCGTAAACCGCATCATCAACGAAACGCGACCGCGTGCCGACTTTTCTTCGGCAGGCGTGTGTTAAACTTTCCTCATGCAGGGGTTGATTATCACGCTCGATGGTCCCGCAGGAAGCGGCAAATCCACCATCGCCCGACGGCTTGCGCAGCGGTTGGGTCTGGAATTTCTCGACACCGGCGCGATGTATCGAGGGTTAACAGCGCTTTGCCTTGACGACGGCATCGACCCGGCGGCAGCACCGGCTGCGGTCGTCGAACTCGCCAGACGATTTCCTATCCGGTTCGATTGGCAGGCCGACCCGCCGCGACTTCATATCGGCGAGCACGATCTGACCGACCGGCTGCGCGATCCCGATGTGACGTTCAGCGTCAGTGATGTCGCATCAATCGGCGCGGTGCGTCAGGTCATGGTCGAAGCGCAACGCCGTATCGCGCTGAGTCATCCGCGTCTGGTCACGGAGGGACGCGATCAGGGTTCGGTGGTTTTCCCGCAGGCGTTGATCAAGTTTTATCTCGATGCGACGCCTGCCGTCCGGGCAAAGCGTCGGGCGGAGGAAATCCGCCGGGCCGGCAAGCCGGTGGACGAAGCACAGATTCTTGAACAGATCACGATGCGCGATCAACGTGATCAGCAGCGAACGGACGGCCCGTTGTATTGCCCGTCCAACGCCGCCGTGGTGGACACGTCGCATTTGTCGCTGGAACAGGTGCTGGAACACCTGGAAAAGCTGGTTCGAGAGAAAGCGGCAGAAGCTCAAATCACGATCGGCGGATCGTCGAAATACCAGCCGGCATCACCCCTGGGCACGGAGCCGTCGCGATGATTGATACCGCGTGGGGACGTTTCCGCGCTCGACAGCCCGGCCTGCCCGCATGGCGCATCGTCTGGTGGCACTTCCTGCATTTTCTCTGCTTCCTGTGGGTCGGGCCGTTTTACCGCTATCGGGCGTGGCATTACGACCGTGTCCCGCTCGAAGGGCCGGTGCTCCTGGTCAGCAACCACCAGTCGTTTCTGGATCCGATCCTGGTCGGTCTCAGTGCGCATCATCGGCAGTTTTATGCCATGGCGCGATCGACGTTGTTCCATCATCCCCTTTTTGCCTGGCTCATCGCGTCGCTCAATGCGATCCCTGTTGAGCGGGGCACCGCTGACATGGGAGCGATGCGCCGGTCGATCGAGGTGCTCAAGGAAGGGCACGCGCTGTTGATATTCCCCGAAGGGACACGCACGCCGGACGGCACAACCAAGCCTTTCGCAACCGGGACGATGCTGATTATCAAGCGGGCGCGTCCGCTGATCGTGCCGGTGGCGGTGGAGGGATCGTTCGCGGCCTGGCCGCGTGAGCGCAAGGCCCCGCGAGCCGGTGGCAGGATCGGAGTGATGTTCGGCCATCCGATCCGCGCGGAGGATTTACTGGAAGGCGAGCCGGAAGCTGCGCTGGAACGGCTGCGTGCGAACATCGAGAACATGCGGCTGGAACTGGCTGAGCGGTTAGCGCGGGATGAATGGCCGGCTGACAATCTCAGTGAGACCGCCTGCCTCTGAGTAACGGCTACCTGCTGCGCAGCATTCGCCGACCGGCACTCAAACAGCGGGTTGGGTGCCGCACTGCATCGCTCGAAGCACGCCGATGTTCAGAGATACTTTCGGGCAAACTTCAACCTCTCCACGAAGTGAACAGGTCCGCCGCCCTCGTGGTTGTTGAAGTCATACACGCGCACTTCTTTCTTGGCCTTGATCCGGTTGAACGCGCCGAAACAGGTGCTCGGCGGGCAGACCGTATCCATCAGGGCGATTGAGAAAAGGCATCTGGCGGTGATTCGCGGCGCGAAGTTCACGCCATCGAAGTAATCAAGCGTGTTGTAAATCTGCTGCGATTGTCCGCGGTGGGTTTTGAGGAAGCTGGTGATTTCGCTGTAAGGGGCGGTGTCAACGATCGTCGTGGCTCGTCGGTAATCGCAGAGGAAGGGCACGTCGGGCATGGCGATCTTCGCCGCTTTACCCGCCAGTGCAGCGGCTGCGATGGCGATTCCGCCGCCCTGGCTTCCACCCGTGACGCCGATGCGTTCCCTGTCCACGTGCGGATGCGAGGCTGCCGCCTGTACCGCGCGGGCGGCGTCGGTGAAGACTCGGCGGAAGTAGTAGGTTTCGGGTGAGCGGATACCGCGGGTCATAAAGCCGGGATACTGCGGATCGGAACCGGCGTCATCGGCGGTGTCGCCCGGTGCCCAGGTGGAGCCTTGCCCACGGGTATCCATGACAAAGTTCGCAATCCCCGCCGTCGCCGTCGCCACATGATCTATTGGCAGCGACCGCCCGCCGCCGTAGCCGATGTAGGTCACCAGGCACGGCCGCTTGGCGCAGCCGGCGGTCCAGCGCGGCTCGATGAACCACCCCTTGACCGGCTGGCCTCGATAACCGTTGAACGTCACGTCGTACACGTCAACCAGTTCATAGACCGACTGATCCACACGGGTAAACTTGGCTGCGATGGGTTTCGTTGCGCTCTCCTGAAGCGTGCGCTTCCAGAAAGCATCGAAGTCCTTCGGCTCGCGGTTCGATGGTATGTAGGTTTGCAGTTTTTCAAGCGGGAAATCGAAAAAGGCCATGAGGGTTCTCACCGTGGGGGTTGGAATGTGGTTGGAATGATAATCGGCCCCGTCGGGTCCATCCAGCCGTTATGCTGACGCGCCATGTCCCGAACTCATTCAAATCAGAACGCGCATCGCAAGCCCGTCATTGGGATCATCGGCGGTGTCGGCTCAGGTAAGAGCACGGTGGCGCGGCTGTTCGCGTCGCTGGGCTGTGCAGTGATCGATGCGGACGTGCTGGCCCATGAAGCGCTGGCCAGTGAACCGGTGAAACGGGAGATTGTCCGATGGTGGGGCGATGACGTTCTCAAAGCTGACGGCTCGGTCAACCGTCAAGCGGTCGGGAAAATCGTGTTTGCCGACAATGCGGAGCTGGCGCGGTTGGAGGGGATCGTTCATCCGATCGTGCATCGCCGCCGTGCGGAACTGCGGGAGAAATATCAGCACGATCAGCAAGTGGTCGCCATCGTCGAGGATACGCCGCTCCTGTTGGAAAAACATCTGGAAGATCAGGTGGATGTGATCGTGTACGTCCATGCGGATGCGGCGATACGTGCTGCGCGAGTGGCAGGGCGCGGGTGGTCGGAAGGGGAAATCGCCCGTCGAGAGAAAAATCAACTCTCACTTGACATCAAGCGAAATCGGGCGGATTATGTCATAGACAACAACGCCGGCGAAACCGAAAGTCTTTCGCACGTCCGCCGGGTACTTTCCCAGATCCTTCATCGTGATCGAGGCAAGTGATTCGAAAGAACCGCGCAGGCGGAAGGCGAATTGTCACCGGAGCGTATCCGGTATTTTAGGGATTCTGGTTTCCAGTCGTCGAAAGAATTTTCACGATATCCATCGAGGCAAAGGGAGTGCCTTATCAGGAGGAGGGCGGCAGGCAGCCGCCAACACGCGAGCAGGGTGCGAAAGCATCTGATCCGCCGCCGACAAATTTTTTCAGGCTGCCGATGCAGCTTACGTCTGATTGGGCCGTTACTGGACGGCCTGTCTGATCCGCCGAGTACAACGCTGAGCTTGATACGACGGTCCCCACGCCTTATTCGCAGTGATTACCCCGCCACCCGCTTTCCTTAAGTGGGTGCATCCAACCTCAGGAGTTTCTTTTATGGCAAAGACCCCAACCTTCCGCAGCCGCAAGCGCAAGACCGAAAACGAAGCGTCTCAAACCCCTGCCGCTGACGACGCCGTCGTTGAAGCGGTGATCGATGAGACCCCCGCAGCCGCGCCGACACCGTCAGCCGCGGAACCTGTTGCCGCAACCCCGCCACCCGCGCCGGCGTCCGCACCGAGCACGCCGACTCCGCCTCCGGTGCAGGAGCCTCATTCATCGACCGATCAGGAACTCGACGCCGAGACGCAGTCGCGCTATGAGCAGGCGAAGCGACAGGAAATTTCGATCCGCGATCTGCAGCGCATGAGTGTGGATGAATTGCACAAGTTGGCAGCACAGGAGCGGATCGAAAATCCCGCGAGCCTCAAGAAACAGGACCTGATCTTTCAGATCCTCAAGAGCCGTATCAGCAAGCAAGGTCTGATGTACGGCGAGGGTGTGCTGGAAATCCTGCCCGACGGCTTTGGGTTCCTCCGCTCACCGGAATACAGCTATCTGGCCTGCCCGGATGACATTTACGTTTCGCCGTCGCAGATTCGCCGCTTCGGGCTCAAGGTCGGCCACATTGTGCAGGGCACGATCCGCCCGCCAAAAGAAAGTGAACGTTATTTCGCGCTGCTCCGCGTCGATGCGATCAACGGTCAGCCGCCCGATGCGCTGAACGATATCAAGACCTTCGAGGACTTGACGCCGCTGCACCCGGATCAACGTTTGGTTCTCGAAACCACGCCGGAGCAGATCGAGATGCGGATCGTCGATCTCGTGACCCCGCTGGGCCGAGGACAGCGTGCCCTGATCGTGGCCCCGCCGCGTACCGGCAAGACCGTGATCCTTCAGAAGATGGCCAATGCGATCATCAAGAATTACCCAGAAATCAAAGTGATCGTGCTGCTCATCGACGAGCGGCCTGAGGAAGTCACGGACTTCCGCAACAACACGCCTAAGGATGTCGAGGTCGTCGCCAGCACGTTCGATGAACAGAGTGCCCGCCATGTGCAGGTCTGCGATATGGTCAGCGAAAAAGCACGACGCATGGTCGAGTTCGGCGAGCACGTGGTCATCCTCATGGACTCGCTGACTCGCATGGCGCGAGCCTATAACACCGAGATGCCCCACAGCGGCAAGATCGGCACCGGCGGTCTGGATACCAACGCTCTCCAGAGGCCGAAAAAGTTCTTCGGCTCCGCTCGCGCGATTGAAAACGGCGGCAGTCTCACCATCATCGCCACCGCGCTGGTGGATACCGGCTCGAAGATGGACGACATCATCTTTGAGGAGTTCAAAGGCACGGGTAACAGCGAGCTTCACCTCGACCGCCGTCTTGTCGAGAAGCGTGTGTACCCAGCCATCGACATCAGCGCATCAGGCACCCGCCGCGAAGAACTACTTCTCGATCCCAAGGAACTCCAGCTGGTTTACCGGCTGCGTAAAGTTCTGGCGGATATGAACGTGGTCGAAGCCATGGAACTGCTTAAGAGCCGTTTGAGTCGGGTCAAGACCAACGCAGAGTTCCTGCTGACGATGAATCTGGATTGATCGTCGTTTTTCAAGCTGCTCGCTGCATAACACGTCGGTCGTGCAGTCCGATGATGTCTGGAGCTAATGCGCGGTAGCTGCGGCTGTGTATCGCAGGAGACACTCTTGCCGCTGGGCATCAAATGGGAGTCGCCTCACAGCTCGATCATCAGCCGATCGACCGCTGGGTCGTTGGTCAGTTCCGCTCCGCTCGTTTCGCTCTGGAAGGGAGTGATGCTGGTGAACTTGACCCCAACGATGTGGCCGTGCTTTTTGTCGGGCCGGCAGTTGGTGACTTTACCGATGACGCGCAGCGGTCGCCTCTGGTGATAGAGGATCAGGACGCACTTGGTGCCGATTGCGATTCCTTTGGCGTCCACGAACCCCATGCCGGTCCTTGAGAGGTCATACGCGCGGACGGTGCGCGTATCCGTCCCGCCGCCGACGGTCTGGAGTGTGAGCTTCACCTCCGGGGCATGTTCATCAATCGTGACGCGGATGTTTTTGCGATTATCGACGGATTGAGTGGTCATGTCAGCCTCACACACTCAGCGCGGAATAGGCGCCACAGAATGGTTATCGACCTCTGGACAAGGGCGGTTTAGAGCCTGTCCGAATAAGGATGAAATAGCCGGTTGAGGGTCCGATTTAACGCAGCAGCTTGCCGGTACATTCGCAACCGACGCCTGCTCGTGACCATGTGTCGTTGGGGTGGATTCAGAGCAACTGCGTGATGACCGCATCAGCGACAAACAGCCCGCGACGGGTCAGACGAATGCAGCCGTCCACCGCTTCGAGCATTCCCATGGCGATGAATTCCTGAATCTTCTGCTGACGCGATCTGTCGTCGCGCAGCCGGGTTTGGATCCACGATTCGGGTACGCCTTCGCGCAGGCGCAATCGGAGCATCAACTCCTCGCCGATCCGACGTTCAGCGGGCAACGTCTCCACATCCACCACAGGCGGTGCGGGTCGTTCGTTGAGGTACTGCCCCAGATGCGGCTTATTTTTCCAGCGGCAGCCGTCCACATGACTCGCCGCTGCGGGGCCGACGCCGAGCCAGTTTTCATTCCGCCAATAGACGAGGTTATGAGCACAGCGACGATCGGCGGTCATCCCCGCTGACTTCCTCGCCCAGTTACTCACTTCATATTGCTCGAACCCCGCACGTTCAAGACGTTCGATCACCTGAGCGAACATGTCGCTTTCGATGTCCTCGTCGATGCGTGATACCTGCCCCGTTTTGAGCCGCTGCGTCAAAGCGGTGTTGGGTTCGTAGGTCAGGCCGTAGTAACTCAGGTGGTCCGGCTCCAGAGCGAGTGCCGCATTGATATCCGCATCGAGTGTCCGGCTCGTCTGGCCGGGAATCGCAAAGATCAGGTCAAGGTTGATGTTGGTGATCCCTGCCGTGCGGAAGATTCTGACCGCCTTGGTGACGCTCGCCGGATCGTGCCAGCGTTCCAAAGCCTTGAGCAGCGACGGGTCGAACGACTGCGCGCCGATGCTCACCCGGTTGACGCCTCCAGCCGCGAGCATGTCGGCGAGGCGGGGAGTTACGGTCTCCGGGTTGGCTTCGACGGTGAACTCCCGTGCCGCGTCAGATATTCCGAAAGAGCGGAGCGCCGCCAGTAGTCGTTGCCATAGTTCGATACGCAGCAGCGTGGGGGTGCCGCCGCCGACGAATATCGTGGCAGGGCGCAGCTGAGCCTGTGTCGCCCGCCACTGAAGCTCCTCTATCAGCCGCTCTGTAAACGCCTCCTGCCGATCCGAACCCGGCGACTCCACCAGGGAGTAAAAATCGCAGTAGTGGCACTTGTGAAAGCAAAACGGGACGTGTAGGTAAAGCCCGTGGATGGGAGAGCCGCCCCGGTTTTCCAGCGGTTGAAGCAAGGGAGCCTGACCGCTAGACTTAGTGGTGCCGGGTAATACAACGATTTGAGTCAGAGGGACTGGCATGAACCTGTCGCTGGTGATGTTCAAGTCTGATGGAGCGCGCCGCGACTTCGCAATCGAGAAGGCCCGGATCGTCATCGGTCGCACTAACAACTGCGACCTCCGCATCCCGCTCTCGAGTGTTTCCCGTCAACATTGTGAGGTCCGTGTCGAGGGGGACAAAGCGATCCTCCGGGACCTCGGATCCAGCAACGGGACCTACCACAATAGCGTACGAATCCAGGAAGTGGTGCTCCGCCCCGGCGATGAAATATCCGTCGGCTCGGTGGTCTTCTTCGTGACGATCGACGGCCAGCCGGAAAATCTCCAGCCGGTGCGCTCCAGTGGCGGCGAGACGGCACCGGTCGCCCGCGAAGAAGCTCCCACGCCGTACGCCAAAGCTCCCGCTGTTGAAGAAGATGACGATCAACCCGTCGAGTTGCCGGAACTCGATGAGGAAGAAAGCACAGCCCCGTTGGCTCTTGCGGATGATGATGAGGAGGAAACACCTTCACTCGTCGCCCCCGTCCAGCCGGAACCGGTCAAAGCTGCCGCTCCGCCGGCACCAACACCAGCGCCAGCTAAACCTCAGGAAATTGAGACTCCCGCCGAAGAAGAAGAGCTGGTTCTGCCTGATTCGTTTGAGGAAGAATCGCACACCTCCTCGATTGAGCTGGATGATCCGATCGCGGCTCTACAGGCCATGGCCGACCGCGAAAGCGAAGACTCCGGGGAGATTCCGCTGCTCGAAGATGATGAGGATAAGAACTGACCTTTTCCGCTGTGCAGCGCCGATCACATCGCAATAGTCATCGTCCCGCGAGCGGATACGCTGCGGATTGCGGAGATGCGATAAAACGAAGAACGTCGTTGCAGCAGCTTAACGCGGCTTACGTGGTGGGTTCCGTCGATGGCGCAGGCGCGGGAGCAGCTGCGGGTCGAGGCGTATCCGATGCGGCAGCTCCGGGGATGCGGACTTTCATCGCGCACTTGCCGCAACGCACGGTCTTACCCCGTGCCGAAGGCGGCGCGGTGAGAATCGAACGACACTTGAGATTAGGGCAGATGAGTCGAATCATTTCCGCCGGCATAGTCGCCTCCTGAATCAATAGCCACTCCAAGGCGATCATCGGCGAATCACCCAGTCGGCTTAAGCGGATCTTGCGACTTATCGGCACGTATTATCGAAGCAATTTCAGGGCTTCCGCCTTTTTGATCGTGAAAAGCCCCAGTGGCTTGGTCTCCTGTGCCACACGCTCGGTTACCATGCCCTCACCCGGCAGATAAACGGTCTCGATGGTTACGTCAGCCTTGGCGAGACGCAGGTCGAGCGTCCGATTGCAGCGCACCAGCCAGGTGTTGGGTTGCTCTGCAGCTGGTCCGATCAACTCGCGCGTGTAAACACAGCGACCCCGGTCGCGGATTCCGCCGGTCTTGAGATTGGTGACGACGACATCGCACGCATCCTCAAGCGGCTGGCCGACGCTGAGGGTTTGCGGCAACATCACCAGCGCGGGGGTGTAGCGGACATCCACGTTTTCTTCCAGGTCCTGTTCGTGCGTCACCGTCAGGTCGCCGTTTTCCGTGATTTCAAAAAAAACCACACGTGTCGCTTCGAGTTCATAACGCCAGCGTCTCAGGCCGTCGGATTTGACCGTTGCGGTCAGCACCTTGCCGGTTCGCGGTCCCTCCGTGACCTCGAAGCGCCAGGAGCCTTCGCGCATCGGCTGGAGTTCCAGCGCACTGAATGAGCGGTTCGGGTTCTTCCCCTTCGTCGGCGGATCGGTAATGCTGGTCGTCTTTTGGCAGGACGCCAGGAAGAGCACGAGGACAGTGAGCGTGATGGATTGGCGGAGGATGGTCATGCCATACGATACGTGACGAACGGCTGCCCGTCGCGCGGGTGATCCGTCAACGCGGAAGGTTCACCCCACGTGAAGTTGAACCTTTCGGAATGGCTGGCCGCGGTGCTCGGTGATGAGTCGCTGCTCCAGCCCGCCGCGAAGCAGACGGTCAAGCTCGAAAAGCCGCGGGCTAGAGTCCACCGCGACCCGGAGCACCCCACGACTGAAGCTTTCGAGTCTGGTATGTTCGAGCAATTCCGGCGGCACGAGGCGCATCCATACCTCGGTGATCGAAACGAGCTGTTTGTAAGGCTTTTCAACCTCCGCCTTGAATTGCTTTTTGAGAAACTCCATGCCGGATGCGGTTTCCGGCTTATTCCGCCATTGGCGCAGTCGTTCGAGGTGAATGTCCACGGGATTGCGCGTCGGCATCCGTGAATCTTAACCTCCTCGTCTAAAAGTCCCTATCATTCGCCCCATGATCGGCAACATTATTCTGATCGGATATCGCGGAAGCGGGAAAACCTCCGTCGGCAGGAAACTCGCCAGCCAGCTCTGGAAGACGTTCGTTGATGTGGATGATGCGACCTGCGCACGATTCAACAACCCCTCCATTGCTGACATCTGGCAAAAGCACGGCGAGCAGGAGTGGCGCCGCGTCGAGGTTGAGGTCACCCGCGATCTGTGTGCCAGAAAAGATCACGTCATCGGACTCGGCGGCGGCACACTCATGCAGAGCGGTGCCCGACAGGCTGTCGAAGACGCTCCACAGACGGTGCGCATCTACCTCAAGTGTGCTCCTGAAATTCTGCATGAACGCATCCGCTCCGATAGCCGTTCATCCGCGACACGGCCTAATCTCACCAACCTCGGCGGGGGTCTGGAGGAGATCAAAGCTGTCCTTGCGGTGCGCGAGCCGGTGTACGAAGCGGTGGCGGATAAAGTGCTGGACGTCTCCCACGTGAGCGTGGATGACGCGGTGCGTTATCTGATTTCCAAGTGTCTGTGAAGTCGTATCGAGGGTGACGTTTAATCACTGGTGCCGAAAAGCCGATCCCCCGCATCACCCAGTCCGGGGAGAATGTAGCCCCGCTCATCGAGTTGGCGATCCATCGCAGCGGCGAAGACCGGCACCGTCGGGTGCGCCTTGGCAAATCGGGCTGCACCCTGCGGTGAAGCCACCAGACAGAGCAGCCTCACATCCCGGCAGCCGTGGCCGTGCATGACTTTCACTGCTGAGATCGCACTGCCTCCGGTCGCCAGCATCGGGTCGATGATGAAGACCGGCCCCTTGGCGGCATCACGCGGCAGTTTCTCAAAGTAGCTCACCGGACTTAATTTCTTTTCGTCACGGAACATGCCCAGGTGTCCCATGTGTGCCTCGGGCATGATCCGATGAAATCCCGCAGCAAGTCCCAGCCCCGCACGGAGGATCGGCACAATCGTGATCGGCAGTTGCAGCGTTTGCCCCTCGTACCGCTCCAGCGGGGTTCGGATGCGCACACGCCGTGTCGGCAGATCGCGTGTCGCTTCGACGGCGAGAAACTCTCCGATCAATGCCATCACCTCGCGGAATCGCGGCGGCTGTGTGCGCTCATCGCGCGCTTCCGTCAGCAGATGATGAATCAACGGATGATCGAGCAGATGGAATTGCGAGGATTTCTTGGCCATGACTATCGCAATACGGGGTGACGGGAAGGGTCTAACAGGGCTTACGAAGACGGGCAGTGCGCATAAAAAAGGCCGGGCGAGCAAACCAGTATGGGAAAGAAAGATATCGGTTCAGTATGGGGCCACTCGCACGGCCGATGCACCAGATTTTTCGTTCTGCTTGCCGCAAGCCTCCTTTCCGACTCGTCCGTCCGTCATATTCTCCAATCGGCTAGATCGGTAGTCAAGCACAAGTTTCACTTTGCACGCGAACGTCCTGTCTTTCGTTCGGTTTTCTGTAAGTCTCGAAGTACGCGAAGGTTGATCACGTCCCAGAGTTCCCCGTTGGAGGCCTCCTCTTTGGGGGTTTCCAGAATCATGGGCACATTCTGGAAGGCGGGATGGTTGACAAAGCTCCGGAACGCTTCGAGTGAAACATGACCCTTGCCGATGTGCTCGTGGCGATCGACACGGCTGCCGCGCGGCGTCTTGGAGTCGTTGATGTGGATGGCCTTCACCCGTGCGAGGCTGATGACCGCATCCAATTCGTCGAGCGTCGCCAGCGTGCCTTCCGCACTGGTCAGGTCGTAGCCCGCCTCGATCATGTGCGCGGTGTCGAGGCACACCGCCACACGCTCAGAATCCGTGACACGATCAATGATCTGTTTGATTTCCTCAAACTTCGCACCGAGGCATGTTCCCTGGCCGGCGGTGACTTCCAGCAGCGTGACAGTGCGATAGCCCGCAAGATCGCGGTGCAGCAGGTTGAGAGCCGCGGCGACGCGCTCAATCCCTGCGTCGATTCCCTCACCCAGATGTGCGCCGGGATGTGTGACCAGATAGGGGATGGCAAGCATCTCGCATCGCTGTAACTCATCACGAAATGCCTCAACGGATTTCCGCCACGGTTCTTCACCGCTGTGCGCGAGGTTGATGAGGTAGCTGTCGTGGCTGACGACCTGATCCATCTCAGTCTCTTTTCGGTGCTGATTCCACTCCCGGATGGACTCCTCGGATAAGGGGGCAGCACGCCATTGACGCTGGTTTTTAGTGAAGACCTGAACGCAGTCCATGTCGAGCCGCTGCGCTTCGATCAAGGCATTGTGCAGGCCGCCGGCGACGGATAGGTGTGATCCAAACATGGGGCGGATGATAGACGGCTCAACCCATCGCCGCCACGCCCTCATTACGACGCGATTCAGCACGTCATCACAACAGGCTCTCCGTCATGCGGTGCAGCGATGCGTCCGTTCAGGGCAGGGCATACAAGCCGAATTGCGGCAGTTGTGCAGGATCGGTCGGCTGGATCAGACGGCAACGCTCAAGAATCGGAGCCAGCGTGCGCGGGGTGACGTCACGATCAAACCCATACGTCGTGTGCAGCCGATGAAGCTCGCCCCAGTGAACCCAGATATGCGTGATGCCTTGCGCTGCGAGCATGGCGATGACTCGATCCGGATCATTCGGCGCAGCTCTGATCAGGTCGCCCAGCTCGTCGTGATCGAACGCGCTGTGATAAACAACTTCACGATTGATGTAGAGCAGCCGGGAGACGTCAGCGATCAGATAAACCTTGCTTCCTCTGGGCAGCGTGTTGATGAGGTGGTCGCCCGCCGCGAAGCGTTCGTCGTCGATCTTGTCGCGCTCGCTGGCTGGACGGAGCGAGTCGGAAATATCCGCCAGCCGCACGCGAACCCCGTCGGGCAGCGACAGCGTCTGAGTAAAGAGGATCGTAACGCTCAGCACCGCCAGTGACAGCGGCAGACCTGCGCCGATGACACCTGCTGCCGCGCGTGTTGATCGACGGTTGGATCGTGCCATCAAGCCCGTCAGTAATCCCGCCAACACGCAGCCGGGAATGAGAGAGGGAATGAGGAAACGGCTTTGCAGGTGTGTGCCGGTCATCCAGAAGCCGATCTGAATGAATAGCGTCGCGCCCAGACCGATGACGAGTCGCCGCGTGTTGAATCCGGCAAGACCGACGATCGCGCCGGCTGCGGCGACGATCCACAGCAGCGGCACACCGCCTTGCGTATGGAAACTGGCGACATTGCGATAGTCCGGGCCTTGATGCGATGTGCGGGTTTCGGTTCCACCGACCGTGCCGTATCCCGCGTTGAACAGCCAGTGTCGTGACCATTCCGTCAATCGTGAGGGCAATTCTTCCGCAGGCTTTGTGTCCGAAGCGGCGAAGGAATGGCCGGAGGTCCAGCGCCGTGCTTCCTCGTCATTCCAGTGCCCCTTGCCCATGATGCCGGCGGCGAAGGGAAACACCGGATTCCCTGTCCAGCAGCCATTTCTGGCAAAGTAGGGCGCGAGCGTGAGCAACCCCGCCAGTGCAGCAAGCGCCGCCGGCTTCCATGCGATTCGTCGGTCGTGCGATTCGCTTTTGTCACGAGGCGAGACATTTATCAGCAGGAGCAGTCCCACCGGTACGGCGATCATGGGGCCTGCGGTGAGCTTGGCGAGCGTGGCGCAGCCGACGAGAAACCCCGCGACCACTGGGCGGCCGGTGACGCGGCTGCCGCCGCTGACCGCCAGGAGAAACGCGACACTGCCCAGCGCGAGCATCGCCATTTCGTTGTAGGCCATCGATCCGGTGATGAGCACCCACGGCAGCGAGAGAAAGGTGACAGCGGTGACGACGCCGGCAAATGATCCGACAAAGCTCGCTGTGATACAGCCGATCGCGCAGGCCGCGAGCATCACCAGCGAAGCGTGAAAAAGTTGAGCGGTGTAAATGCCCTCATACATCGAGCCGTGCAGCGCGCCGATGAGCATGTAGCCCGACTCCATCAGCGAGGGGAGGTAGCTGTACACGTTGTGATGCAGACCTCGCATGGCTCCCAATGCGAGCCATTCGCGCGGCAATTCCAGGTGGTAGCTCAGCACGTCGTAGCCGAAGGCTTCGATTGACCAGAGCGTGCTGGGCGGACAGGTCGCAGCAATCAGAAGCGCACCCAGCGGGATGCCCGCCAGTGCCGCCGGCCAGGGAATATTCGGCAGAACGATTTCTTTCCAGAGATGCCGCTGACTGGGGTCCGCAGATTGCCAGATCAGCAACAAGCCGCCGACACCCAAGATCGCCCACGCGCCCGTCGCATTGAGCAAGCCGCATAGCGCCGCGGTCCAGCTCAGCAGGAGCAGCACGCCCAGCCCCGCACCGAGCTGTGCGATCAGGGGGAAACGCACGTCGCGCAGGAGGAATCGTCGTATCGGCCAGCCGTAGCCCGCCATCGCTACCCACAGGCCGATGATCCACGGCAGCGTCGTCAGCAGCAGGTGCAGCGTCCCCAGAAACGCCCCGGTGCTGTACGGCGCGAGCGATCCCTGATGGGTGAACCACATGGACACCAACAGCAGCGCTGTGCCGATCGCGGCCACGAGCAGCGGGCGACGCGATGGTTGGGGTGTCGCGTTCAATCCGATGATGCGTTGGGTGTGACGACGGGTGAGTGGGGCGCCGTTTCTTCCGGCTCGACCGTAGCCGGCGTGTCGAGCGATGCCGCGGTATCGGGGGCGTCGGTCTTCAGGTCAAACAGCCTGCGCAACGCGGCTGCGTAAAAACTCAGCGGCGCATCGGGCTGGCGGCGGTCGAGCTGGGCCAGCGGCAGGTGGAGGAGCTTGTTGATTACTCGCTGCGTGTGTTCTTCAATCAGCGGCTGGAGATCGGGGTGTCCGAGACTGTCGAGCTTGCGACTGGTGCGATCCAGCTCCGCCTGGCCGATCTCGTGAAAACGCTGCCGCAGCGCACGGACGAGTTGCCCGATATCGCGGTTGAGGATTTCCGCCATGCACTGACGAACCGCATCGAAAAGGATTTTCTCACACGCTTCGACCTGACTCCATCGCTGCCCGCGTGTCTCGTCCACCACAGCCTGAAGGTCGTCGAGGTTGTGGAGATACACATTTTTAAGTGTGCCCACCTGGGCATCGACGTTACGGGGCAGAGCGATGTCGATGATGAACAGCGGCCGTGATCGCCGTCGCGTCAGCAGCGATGCGACGAGCGGCGCGGTGATGATCGGTTCACGCGCGCTGGTGCCGGTGATGACGATGTCCGCTTCAACGAGCAGTTCATTCAGATCGTCAAACGGCCTTACACCGCCGCGTCCGGGCGGTAGATGCAGGCTTCCCGCCAGCCGGGCGGCACGGTCATACGTCCGACTGGCCAGCCAGAGTTTCGCCGGTGCCAGGTCGTGGAAATGGCGGAGCGTGAGCTTGGCCATCTCGCCGGCACCCAGTGCCACGATGGTCTTATCCTCGAACCGCTCAAAAATCCGTTTGGCGAAGTCCACCGCGACCGAGCCGATGGATAGCCGACCGGCATCGATCCCGGTGGCTGTCCGCGCCTGACGCGACACGGCGACGGCCTGCTGAAACACGCGGTGCAGCACCGGGCCGACCGCGCCGTGAGCCGCCGCCAGCTCATACGCCTGCCTGACCTGACCAAGAATTTGATGCTCGCCCAGCACCATCGAATCAAGCCCTGCACAGACGCGGAACAATTGCGCGATCGCCTGTGCCTGCTCACGATGAATGGTGACGCCCGCTAGCGTCGTGCGATCGATGTTGCAGAGGTCCGCGAGAAAAGTAATCAGGTCTTCAGCCGAGGGCTTTTCCAGCGACGGGCGGACCAGATAAATCTCCGTGCGGTTGCAGGTCGAGAGAAAGACAGCCTCGGTCCCCGGATAAAGCTGGCGGAGTCGGTCCAGCGCGTGGCCGGCGGCTTGGGCGGGCAGCGCGAGCATTTCACGCAGCTCAACCGGTGCAGTGCGATGATTGACGCCGAGCATGAGAATTCGCATCAGCGCGTCTCCTTCACGTCGGCGGCAGATGAGTCATGCCGCATGCCGCAGACGTTGCCCCGTGGTGCGGCAGGCTGAGTGTCTCCCGGTGAAAACGAAGCCAGTGATTCCGCACGGGCGCGGACAGCCGCTTCACCTTCGGTTTTGAACAGGCGGAGCATGTCATCGTCGGTCAGTCGCAGCAGGCGCGTTTGCCGTTGTTCTGCGTCGGCGCATCGGTTGCGGATCGCCGCACGGTAGGGCGCGATCAGTTCGAGCAGGCGACTCCATACGGGATCGAGTGCAGCATTTAGCTGGCGGAGAATCGTCGCCCCTGCTGACGGGCTGATCCCGCCGGTACTGACAGCAAGTGTCATCGGCCCGTGATGTGAGTGCGCAGGGATCGTGACATCGCCTGCCGAGGCGTCGTCGGCTCGATTGATGAGTACGCCTTCACGAGCCGCTTCCTCCGCGATGGTGTCGTTAACCATTCGGTCATCCGTCGCCACCGCCACGAGCAACGCGCCGCGCAAATCGCCGGCCCGGAAATGTCGCGGCACGATTTCAATGCCATCGCCATCGAGCTTGTCGGCATCGGGGGCGACAACACGAATGCGCGCACCGCAGGCCTTGAGCGCGGCGACACGACGGGCAGCGACGGCACCGCTGCCGACGACGACACAGAGCTTTCCCGCTACCTTGAGCATGACGGGCAGGCTGTTCATGAGCCTTTATTGTAGGTCTTTAGAGGCCATTCGTGCCGTGAAAAATGCTGGAAAGACGCAGTCAGCAGCTTTCGCACTCCACAACCTCGCAGAAGAGGTAACGGCGTTGCCCTGCCTCGCGACGTGGTTCACCGTTATCATCCTTTCATGGCCGGGCTTTGGGATCGACAGAAAGAGGAACGCCGCAAGTCAGCCGAACCGCTGGCGGTGCGGATGCGGCCGCGCACGCTCGATGAGTTCGTCGGCCAGCAGCATTTCCTCGGCCCCGGCAAACTCCTGCGACGGATGCTGGAAGCGGATCGCATCTCCAGCGTCATTTTCTACGGCCCGCCGGGTACCGGAAAGACAACGCTGGCGGAATTGATCGCCCAGTACACACGCCGACGATTCGAGCGCGCCAACGCGGCTGCCATCGGCGTCCGTGAGGTGCGTGAAGTGCTCGACGACGCACGAAAACGGCTCGAAGCCGACGGCGTGCGGACGATTTTCTTTCTCGATGAAATACACCGATTCAATCGGGCACAGCAGGACGTGCTGCTGGGCGACGTGGAGCGAGGCATCATCACGCTCATCGGTGCGACGACAGAGAATCCGTTTTTTGCGATCAACTCGCCGCTGGTCAGTCGGTCGCAGATTTTTCAGTTTCAAGCGCTGTCCGAGGAGGAGATCACGC
This sequence comes from Phycisphaeraceae bacterium, assembly GCA_020851465.1. Classification (NCBI taxonomy): domain Bacteria; kingdom Pseudomonadati; phylum Planctomycetota; class Phycisphaerae; order Phycisphaerales; family Phycisphaeraceae; species Phycisphaeraceae bacterium. The sequence continues at coordinate 349,864 of JADZCR010000006.1, forward strand.
AGGTCATCCGTCGCGCGATTGCGGATGAACAGCGGGGCTTCGGCAGCATGAATGTGCGGATCACGGATGACGCCCTCGCATTCCTGGCGCGTATCTGCGATGGTGACGCACGGCGGGCGTTGACCGCGCTGGAAATTGCCGTCGTCAGTGAAGGCTCAACCGGCTCGACCCGTCCGGCCGCTGCGACGAACGAGCCGTCCGACCATGACGTGAAAAAGTCGGAGCCGATCCTTATCGACCTGAACGTGGCGGAGCAATCGATCCAGCAGAAGGCGGTCGTCTATGACCCGACGGGTGACGAGCATTACGACGCAGCCTCGGCACTGATCAAGTCGATGCGCGGAAGCGATCCTGATGCGGCGGTTTACTGGCTGGCGCGGATGCTTGCAGCAGGGGAGGATCCCCGCTTCATCGCAAGGCGGATTGCGATTCTGGCCAGTGAAGACATCGGCAATGCGGACCCGCGAGCGATCATGGTCGCTTCCGCGGCCTATGACATCACCGAGCGCATCGGCCTGCCGGAATGCCAACTGACGCTGGCGCAGGCGGTGATTTACATGGCTACCGCGCCCAAGAGCAATGCCTCGACGGTGGCGATATCGGCAGCGATGAAAGACGCGAAGGAAGGGCGGACCATTCCCGTTCCCCGTCACCTGCGTGACGGCCACTATGCCGGTGCCAAGCGTCTGGGAAATGCGACGGGGTACAAATACGCACACGACAGCGCGACGGGTTATGTCGAGCAGGATTATCTTGGTGTCGATCGAACGTACTACATCCCCACGCCGCGCGGTTACGAAGCGAAGATCGCCGAATACCTCGCCTCATTGAAGAAAAGTTCAACGGAACCTCGGCCGCGCACCAACAATCCGTGAGCAACCCCGCCATTAAACTGCGACCATTGGTTGCTCACTTGGCTCTATGATGTCCGTATGAGTGAAGCGAATGTCATTCGACCTGTGCGGCTCGATCTTAAAAAGGAACGCGGTCTGGGGGTGTATTGGCCGGACGGCCGGGCGAGCTTTTATCCCATCAGTTACCTGCGGAAAATGTCTCCCTCTGCCGACGCCCGGCATCTCCGCGAAGAAATGGCCAGAAATCCGTTGACGGTTCTGCCTGCATCGACCGGCTCGGACGCACCACTGACCGCCACCGGCGCGGAACTGGTCGGCAACTACGCGATCCGAATTATTTTTTCCGACGGCCACGACACGGGCATCTATTCGTGGGATTACCTCCTTGATCTGGACCGCCCTGAGTTCGCCATTACCAGCGGTGAAGCGGGAGAAACCCGGTGATGGCAGCAGGGGACCCGCAGCATCAATCCCTGCGTGATGACGCGGGCAGGCTGATCTCGTTCGACCAGCCTGATTGCTTCGTTTACGAAACGACGGTCCAGCCGGAGGCGATTGACGGACAGGGACACGTAAACAATGCCGTCTATGTTCAGTGGATGGATCGGGCGGCTTTCGCCCACTCGTGCGCGGTGGGTTACGATTGGGCGGCATATCAGCAGCTCGGAGCCAGCTTTGTCGTTCGTCGTCATGAGGTGGAGTACCTCGCGCCGGCCTTTCTTGGGCAGAAAATCGTCGATGCGACCTGGCCGGGTGAGATGGATCGTTTCACGGCGATGAGGCAGCATCAGATCATTCGTCTCAACGATGGTGTGACGCTGGCACGGGCGGTGACGACGTGGATTTACCTCGATCTCAAGACAGGCAGGCCGCGTCGGATTCCTGCGGAGATGATCGCGGCCTTCAGACCGCGGTGACGCAGCCTCAGGGTGGTTCTGGTCGTTCGCTGTTTCGACTTCTGAAGCAATTTCCCTGCGTTACCCGATCTAGAATGCGGGACTTGCCGCGCCCGGAGGCCGGCAGGTTCCTCCACGAACACTAGAGGAAAAGTCATGGCCCTGGCCTCGCAAAGTATCCGTAACTCCGCCCCACGTCGTGCCGGTTTCGCAGCCGACACCGGCTCACGCCGCTCACCCTGGATTTGGATCGCTCTTTTTGCCGGATGTGTCGGGCTGGCGGGCATCATCTGGTGGCTGATCGAGGATCGCGTCACCGCCCCGGCTGGAGCGCAGGCGGCAAACTCGCCGGCTCAACCGGTTGCGGCAGCGGTCCCGACACAGCGTCTGGATGTCGTTCGTCATCCGCCGGCTCCCTCGCCGTCGCCCGCTCAAACGCCTGCTCGAATCCCGACCCAGGCTGGCGCAGCCGTATCAGCTCCCGCAGGCTCCAATGGCATCGCTCCACCTGCAACCACGTCCGCACCGAGCACCGCGACGACAACCTCTGCCACGAGTTCGCTCCGCAATCCCGCCACCGCTGCGGGCGCGGGCATGAAGCTCATTGAAGACGGCAAGCTCATTGAAGGTCGTGCTGCCCTGAGCGATGTGCTGCTTTCCCCCAGCACCAATGCTGACGATGCGGAGGTCATCCGTGAGACGCTCGCTTCCGTCAACGCACGGCTGGTCTTTTCCAAGGATGTCGTGACCAACGATCCATTCGCAAAGCTCTACACCGTGGAAGCGGGTGATCGCTTGATTCGGATCGCCAACGAATACAAGGTGCCTTACCGGTTCATCGAACAGATCAACGGCATTGAAGCTCCCAAACTCCGGGCGGGGCAGCGGATCAAGATCATTCAGGGGCCGTTCCACGCAGTGATTCACAAACGGGATTTCCGCATGGACCTGTTTCTGACCGGCGCGGACGGGAAAAAAGTTTACGTTCGCAGTTTCGCAGTCGGCCTGGGAGAGCAGAACTCAACGCCTGAAGGCGCGTTCGTCATCAAGCCCGGCGGCAAAGTGCAGGGCGGCGGGTGGACCAACCCTCGCACGGGCGAATCCTTCGCTCCGGGTGATCCCAAAAATCCGATCGGCAAATACTGGCTGGCGCTCCAGGGTGCGGACACACGAACTCAGGCTGTCCGCGGCTACGGAATCCACGGCACGATCCAGCCTGAATCCATCGGTCAGCAGATGTCGATGGGCTGCATCCGTCTGAATGACCCGGACATCGAGCAGGTTTATTCCATGCTCTTTGAGGGCAAGAGCAGCGTTGAGATCATGCCCTGACGATTTGGGACGGGTGGAGGCGCAGCCGTGATGATTGGCCAGCGGGCCGTTGCTACAAATCGCTGCCGGTGCGGCTGGATTCTTCTTCATTGCTGGCGGGCAGGTGCAGGCCGCACTCCTGCTTAAGACCCAGAAAGCGACCGTCGCGAGCGTTCATCCCTGCGGTGATCGGCAGGGTCGAGTGGACATCGCCGATCGAAGCGTAGCCCTGGTGATAGAGCGGGTTGTAGGCCCACTCAAGCATGTCGTGTTTCTTGAAATACTCGTAGATGTCCCTGGTGGTCCACTTGAGGATCGGGTGAATCTTGTAAACGCCGTCGGAGCGAACTTCGACACGGCGCAGCGAGGAGCGGAATTGGGTTTGATCGGCACGCAGGCCGGCCAGCCACGACTTGACACCCAGCTCACGGATGGCGCGCTCCATCGGTTCGACCTTGCGGATCTGGTTGTACCGGGTGATGCCTTCGCTGCCAGCCTCCCAGAGCTTCCCTTCCAGTGCCTCCATGCGGGCGGGGCTGATCGGCGACTGGTAAACCTTGAGATTCAAGTGAAAGCGATTCTTCATCTCCTCCATGAAACGATAGGTTTCCGGGAAAAAGTAGCCGGTATCAATCGTGATGACGGGAATCCCCGGCAGGATCTGATTGACAAGGTGGAGCATCAGGGTTGCTTCCGCCCCGAAGCTCGAAGTCATCACCAGCCCTTCGCGGAAGGTATCAGCCGCCCAGCGGATCACTTCGTTGGCGGATTGATCCGCGAGTTGGCGGTCAATGGCGTCGAGGTCCAGCTTCCGAGATGTCACTGCGCCTGCGGTCACGGGTACTCCTCAAAGTGAATATTCGATTGTAGGGGAAACTTTCCGCGGAAGGAAAGAGCTGCCCGCATCTTCAGCGGTTGCATCACTCGGAACACATCGACAACACTCCGACTCGACCGCTCACTGACGTTTTATGCCAGCGGGCAACCCGTGTCGCAACCGGCGCGCAAGACGGCAAGATGCAACGGCTCATCGTCGAGTGGCCAGCAGCGCACCGGTGCAAGGCGTATCTGACGGTCGAAGTGCCGCAAAAGGACTATGGCATCTGCGCCATTGACGTCGGCGAGATACAGCCGGACATGAGCTGATAGGCAGCGATCATCAGGCTGAGCGGGGCGTGCGCCTGCGGAGCATCAGCAGCGAGCCGCCCAGGAGCAGTACCACGGAAGCCGGTTCGGGAACCTCAACCAGCGCGTAGCCATTGTAGTTATCCCCTGCGACAGCGATGTGATTGTTGCCAGTGGGCGTGTTGGAAACCTGGCCGTACGTGTCATCGCCCCATGCGGCGAGCGTGCCGTCGCTTTTTACAGCGTAAGCGGCTGCTATTCCCGTTACCCCGCCGACGCCAACAGTGACGAAGCCGGTTCCGGTCGGCGTATCGGTAACCAGATTATCGGTATTGCTGCCCCATGCGGCTATCGAGCCGTTGGACCTCAAGGCAAAGGCTATCTGATATCCGCCCGCCGTGACCGCCACGAAGTCATTGCCGGACGGAACGGTCAGAGCGCCGGCATAGTTGCGACCCCAGGCAGCGAGCGAACCATCGGACTTGAGGGCATAGCCGTTTTGAATGCCTGCGGCAACAGCTACGAAGCCGGTTCCCGTGGGGGCATTCGAGACCTGGCCATAGCCATTGTCGCCCCAGGCATGGATCGCACCGCTGGAGTCGATGGCATAGGCGTTATTCGCAGCCGCCGCGATGTCGGTGTAGCCGGTTCCGGTGGGAGCATTAGTTTTCAGGCTGAACGAGTCGTCGCCCCAGACTGTGATCGAGCCGTTGGATGCAAGGGCAAAACCGTGGTAGCTGCTGTTCGCGATGGCGGTATAGCCTGTTCCGGTCGGCTTGTTGGTGATTTTTCCACCCGCGCCATTGGTGCCCCAGGCAGCGATGGAGCCATCAGATCGCAGAGCAATGCCTGAAGTTGCCCCGCCCGCGAGGGCCACAAAATCGTCGCCGGACGGAACGCTGAGGATGCCGTTGATGTTACGGCCCCAAGCCTCGATCGTCGCAGCCTGAGTTTGCTCGGCGAAAAGGGCGGGCAGCAGCATTGCCGCCAGTATCATCACCGCCAGCTGGAGTTTGCGGCTGATAGGATAGAAATAGCGAGCTTCCAAACCAGCAATGATCCCCGCAGACGGGCGGCAACTACCCAAGGGATGGTGACAATCACCGCCTGGGAGGGCGAGACTCTGTCGAGCCGCCTGCTTCCGGGATGTCGAGACTCTATTGAGCTGCTTCCGGGAGGGCGAGACTCTGTCGAGCCGTCTGCGTGTTTGGAACCCACGAATCAGACTCGGCAGGAGCCTCGTACTCCCGCACTGGTACAAGCTGAAATCTCGCGCTCCCGAGCTGGAACACGCTGAGGCCTCGCACTCAGACTGTTCGACATGTTTCTTTGCAGTCAGAGAATGCTGACGCGCCTTCCTGGTAGCGGCTCTCATTCCGTTGGATTTACGCATCAGAAAACCAATCACCACATCCGCAATCAAATATGACATCACGTTTTCTCCTCGTTTTTCCTAGCCCTTCTTGCCCTCGGCACTCCCAATGACGATTGGCTGCCAGCTAACCGTGGTCTTGTTTTGATACAGTCAGCCAGCTTCAATAAAACAATCAGCGCGACGTTAACTCACAATCGTACCTAAAAAACCTTATTTAAATCAGTTTACTATGTCAACTTGAGGTTAGCCTACCACTACTTTTTACGAATGACAACAGTAAAAATAAAAAAATCAAACAATTTAGATGTTTCTAATTCATAAGCTGATAGAAAACTTGGTTCTGCCAAGCCGGATGTTGCGCGGGGTGGCGGTAAGTGGTTACCTCCCGGGAGGGCATCCCGGGAGGGCATCCTGGGAGGGCATCCTGGGAGGGCGTCTTGGGAGGGCGAGACTCTGTCGAGCCGCCTGCGTGTTTGGAACCCACGAATCAGACTCGGCAGGAGCCTCGCACTCCCGAACAGAAACTCGGCAGGAGCCTCGCACTCCCGGACTGGAACACGCTGGAGCCTCGTACTTCACTGGTTTTCTCACCGATAGATGCGTCGACGAAAACGAAGTGTGCGAGGGCGAGGTTGTAGGCGTCGGGGAGCAAGTAGCGGTTATCGTGGGGGTAGGTTGGCTGATAGGAAACTTGATTCTGCCAAGCCGGGTGTTGCGCGGGGGGGGGCGGTGAGTGGTTATCTCCTGGAAGGGCATCCTGGAAGGGCATCCTGGGAGGGCGTCTTGGGAGGGCGAGACTCTGTCGAGCCGCCTGCTGGGAAGCATCCTGGGAGGGCGAGACTCTGTCGAGCCGCCAGCCGACAACAGTAGCTGATAGGAAACTTGATTCTTCCGGGCCGAGTGTTGTGCTGAGTTGGCGGATTTGCCGACCGTTGGTTTTTCGTCGGGGTTTGCGAAGCCGTTTTGTTTGGAGCCTTCGGGCCAGCGGTTGATGACGCGCGATTCCGCTATGGCGGTTCTTCGGTGACTGAGGCCGGGTATTGCAGAGCAAAAGCGTGCGTCATATCACGCGTGCGCCGGGAAAGTCGGGGATGTGTGAATCCATGGCTCGCCGATCGGGAGTGTGATCAGAACGTGAACGGCAGCTTGGACTCGGGTGTGGGTTTGCCGAAGAATGTTGACCTGAGCCCGCCGCCGCTTCCATCGACGCGGATGAAGTTGGTTGACTCGGCGTTGAAATGGGGGATCAGCCAGGGCCAGCCCCAGAAGGGGTTGTTGACATCACTGGTCGGCCCGCCGTGCGACCACAGGTCCGCCAGCTGAGGCCCGCCCTGCACGCCGACGTGGTCGATCCGCTGGGAGTATTCGAAGAGGAAGCCCTGATCGGGCCGGTCGGCTTCTTGCTTGGGGTAGTACCAGTATTGGTTGAATCCGCCGACGTTTTGGAACCGGTAGCGGCTCATGTTGTGGCCGATGGAATAGGAGCGTGGCATCACCCACGGGCCGGACTTTGCCGAGCTGGGCACACCCGTTGGGAGCGGCGGCTGCCAGTGCGGCGCGTCGAACTCGACGATACCGTCTTTGATGTTTTGTTTATATCGATTCCAACCCGAGTAAAACGGCGATTGGGAGAGCAGGTAATACGGAGGGCCGCTGCCGTAGCTGACCGCGGAGGGACACGCAAAAATCGAACGCGGGCGGATCCGCGTGTTGGCCCACGTCGCGTTCCATGCGTTGAGGTTGTGATAACTCTGCGGTCCGATCAGGCTGCCATAGGAATCGAGGTATCCTGCGTCGGAGAGAAATTTAAACGACATGTCGTTGGTATGTGTCGTGGGGGAGGCGTAGCGGCTGATGGCCCAGGGCAGCATGCAACGAAAGTCCTGCTGATAAGGCATCATCAGCGTCGAGGTCTGACGCATGCGGGAGAGGCAGATGACGTTTCGCGCGGCCTCGCGAGCCTGCGCCAGCGCGGGAAGCAGTAATGCGATGAGGAGCGCAATGATGGCGATGACCACGAGTAGTTCGACCAGTGTGAACGCGTGGGAAAGCCTGCGTGATGCAGAAGAAGGGTTGTGCATGACAGGCTCCATTACTGATAGGAAAGCCGATAGGAGAAATTATTCTGCCGATCCGGGTGTCGCGTGGCGTGGCGGTGAGTGGTTATCTCCCGGGAGGGCGTCCTGGGAAGCATCCTGGGAAGCATCCTGGGATGGCATCCTGGGAGGGCGTCTTGGGAGGGCGAGACTCTGTCGAGCCGTCTGCGTGTTTGGAACCCACGAATCAGACTCGGCAGGAGCCTCGCACTCCCGGACTGGAACACGCAGGAGCCTCGTACTCCCGTACTGGAACACGCAGGAGCCTCGTACTCCCGTACTAGAACACGCTGGAGCCTCGTACTCCCACACCGAAACACGCTGAAACCTCGCGCTACGACTGTTCGTCATGTTTCTTTGCACTCAGAGATTGCTGACGTGCCTTCCTGGAAGCAGCTTTCATTCCGTTGGGTTTACGCATCAGAAGACCACCCACCGCGTCCGCAATCAAATATGCCATCACGTTTGCTCCTTATTTTCCTAACCTTTCTTGCCCTCGGCACTCCCGATGACGATTGGCTGCTGGCTAACCGTGGTCTCGTTTTGATAAGTCGGCCAGCGTAATTAGAAAAAATCAGCAAGACGTTAAATCGAAAACGTAGGTAAAAAACCTTATTTGAAGCCGCTCGCTACGTCAACTAGAGGTTAGCCTACCATTCCGTTTTACGAGTGACAATAGTAGCTGGTAGGAAATTTGACTCTGCCGATCCGGGTGTCGCGTATGGTGCGGTGATTGGTTACCTCCTGGGAGAGCATCCTGGGAAACATCTTGGGGTGACATCTTGGGAGGGCGTGCTGTGAGGGCGTTTTGGGAGGGCGAGACTCTGTCGAGCCTTCTTGATTCTGCCGGACCTAGCGTTGTGTGGGATGGCGGAGAGTGGTTACCTCCCGGGAGGGCATCCTGTGAGGGCGTTTTGGGAGGGCGAGACTCTGTCGAGCCGCCCGCGTGTTTGGAACCCACGAATCAGTCTCGGCAAGAGCCTCGTACTCCCGGACTGGAACACGCTGGAGCCTCGTACTCCCGGAATGGAACACGCTGGAGCCTCGTACTCCCGGGCTGGAACAAACTGAAGCCCTCGCCTGCTACCACCGCAATATGACGCAATTATCCCAACGCCACGGCGTACAACTCCAAAAGTCAAGTCAGCACATCACAGGGTCTACTAAGCGCCACGATTTGTTGCGTTTTTCGGCATTATTCACGTTCTTTTGCAAAAATCGAAAAAATACTCGACATCGCCAAATGGTGTGGTATGGTGGCGTTGTCAGTAAAATACTCGACATCGCCAAATGACGTGGTATAGTGGCTTTGTCAGTAGATCGCTACGGAGCGTTATCGGAGTCTATTAGAAACGATTTACTTGCTCATTTCAGGAAGAAACCTTCGTAAGACGTGTTCACGGTTAGCTCGATTTCTTAGGGAGAAACATGATGCAGATGACTTCACCCGGTGTCGTTTTACCGGCTTTGGCGCTAGGCTTATTGCTGCCGTTTACAACTCCTTTGGCTCACGCCGACACGATCTACAACATCACGCCCAGCGATGACAATGTCATGGTGGCTTCTCAGGCACCACCTTCGCACTGGGCCGATCGCAACTGGGGGGCTGGTCCTACAGTTCAAGCTGGTTATTTTAATACCGCTGGCGTAATAGGTCCTGTACGCTCCCTCTTGCGCTTTGATGTCAGCGGCGTCAGCCTGCCGGTTGGCTCGCAGGTCACCAGCATTAAGCTCACCTTTGACGTCTTGACAACCAGTGCAACAAACGTCAATCACACGCTTTCTCTCTACCAGATCGACAGTAACAATGCTGCCTGGGTGGAAGGTAGCAAACAACCTGCCGCAGCAGCCACCACGGGCGAATCGACATGGAACCGTCTGGCGGCACCATCGACTTCGTGGAACGGCGGCGGCGGCTTGGGGGATGTCAGTAACGATGCGGGTAACGGTTTTGATTCCACCGCGTTGGCTACCCTCTCGGGTGTCAATAAAAACAGCGGGACGATCACGTTTACCTTTGCCGGAACCCCAGCTAGCCTTACGAGTCTGATCCAGAATTGGCAGGCCAACAGCGGCAGCGATAATGCCGGCATCCTGCTGGTGAGCGATCAAGAGAGCGTGACCAATCAGGGTAACCAGCGCTTGTCCCTCTATAGCAAGGAAGGTGCAGCAGCCGAGAATGATATGTCTTTGGCACCCACGCTCACCATCACAGTACCGGAGCCTGCGAGCCTGGCGCTGCTGGGCATCGGGGGCTTGTTGACGCTGCTCCGTCGCAAACGGGAATAAGCTTCTGTTGGAGTTTTTGACTTGATGGAAGCCACTCATCGGTTGACAAGACTGCATGACGAGCGGACGAAGGCACGCGCATTTACGCTGGTGGAATTGCTCGTGGTGATCTCGATCATCGCGTTGCTGATCGCGATGTTGCTCCCCGCCATTGCGGCCGCCAGAGACGTCGCGCGTGTGGTCGTTTGTAAATCCAACCTGCGTCAAAAATATATTGCGATCAGCGCGTACAACAACGACGGGAAGCGGCTCGATCTGGTGACCGTCATGAGCAACGAATTCAGCGCTGACTGGATGCAGCGGATTTCCACCTATCTGGGGGCCGTCAGTACGACCAGCTGGGTCTGGCCCAACTTTCAGACTACGGTGGCGGCGTCAGGCACGGTCGGGTGGCGTCAGATGAAGATCTTTCGGTGCCCCTCCACTGACGGTGTGCGCCCGTACGGGGACTGGTGGGCGTCGGGCACACTCGGCAATTACTATTGGCCGAGCTACACCGCCGTCAGCTTGGGTAACTGGAGCGACTTCAGCACCGTCTGGAAGGTGAGAAACGCCACCGCTTGGAAGGCACACGAGTTCGGCATGACGCGCGAGCCTATCATCGCCGAGGGGCGCTCGTCAGGCTCGAACCTGGCGCAATTCCCGTGGTACGGCGGGCGGGGCAGTTTTTTTGGAAACATCCACTCGTTTGTGAATAACGCACTACTCAACGACGGCACGGTGGTCGGGCGCGAGCTGCCACCGTGCTCGCGCATTACGGGATACTGGGCGACGTTTTACTGGGGCCCGCAAAAGACGTCGTACCCCGCGGCAACGTGGACGTATTGAACGAGGCCCGCCGCATTGCTGTTGACTTCACGCGCAGCTACAGGAAGCCGGTGCCCGAGACTTCTTCGTTATTTATCTCGCCGATAGGTGTATCGACGAAAACGAAGTGTGCGATGGCGAGGTTGTAGGCGTCGGGGAGCGAGTCGCGGTTATCGGGGGCGTAGGTTGGCTGATAGGAAACTTGATTCTGCCGATCCGGGTGTCGCGCAGGGTGGCGGTGAGTGGTTTTCTCCTGGGAGAGCATCCTGGGATGGCATCCCGGGAGGGCGTCTTGGGAGGGCGAGACTCTGTCGAGCCGCCTGCGTGTTTGGAACCCACGAATCAGACTCGGCTGGAGCCTCGCACTTCCGAGCTGGAACTCGGCAGGAGCCTCGTACTCCCGAATTGGAACACTCTGAAACCTCGTACGCCGACTGTTCGTCATGTTTCTTTGCAGTCAGAGATTGCCGACGCGCCTTCCTGGAAGCGGCTCTCATTTCGTTGGATTTACGCATCAGAAAACCAATCACCACATCCGCAATCAAACACGTCGTCACGTTTTCTCCTTGTTTTCCCTAACTTTTCTTGCCCTCGGCACTCCCGATGACGATTGGCTGCTGAGGATTGACACAAAATAAACTCTCCGCTCGGTCTGGCATCGTGTCCGCACCTCTATCCGGCGGTTGATATATTGCGTTCATCATTTGAAGGAATCTCCGATGACCACCCCGTGTTCATCAGGACGATCTTCGCTGGCGATCACGCATGTCATGGAGCCGGTGTTACCCGGCTGCTTTGCGGTGCTCACGGCAGCCGGCGCTAGTGAGACGACCCGCGTGTGGGCCGCTCGCGTCGGAGACGACGTACACGGCGATGAAACGGTGCGACTTGTCGAGTGGCCGGTGGCGCAGCGGCGCGGCGAGTGTCTGACGGTCGATGTGCCGCCGGGGGATTACGGCATCTACGCCATTTACATCGGCGAGACGCGGCCGGATATGAGCCGGCCGTGGTTCGCCAATCGTCCGCGGCTCGACTGGGCGACGCCGCTCCCCGCTGCGCCGGGCGGTGTGTTGTGCGTCGTGGGCCGGTGTCTCGTGGATGTCCGCGATTATCCAACCATCGATCCGCAGAAGCCCGTCAGCTATGGCGGTCTGCTTCCCGGTGCTGATCGCGTGCGCGTGGTGATGCGTCCTGTGCGTTCTGGCTCAGCCGCCAGCAAGGGCGACGCTCCCCGCGTGGTGGAACTGCCCGTTCATGTCGCCAGCGCATATGAACTGCGGATCAATCTTCCCCATGATTTGGCGCCGGGCGAATATGAATTGACGGCGCATAACACGCTAGGCGGAGAACGCGGCTGGTCGAACGCGCTTTCCATCACAGTGGAGGCGGCTCAGAGCTGGCCCGACAAGGTGATCGAACTGGACCGCTACATCGCTGAGTTGGTCGCCAAAGGTCACAACCGCGAACAAGCGGTTGATGAAGCGTTCACGCGGGCGTTGGCGGAGTTGGCCGCGGGCGGCGGGGGCGTGCTGCAACTGGCGGACAACGTGTACCCCATCACGCAGATGATCGTCATGCCGCCTCGGACGGTGCTTCGGGGCATGGGCATGAATCGCACGCTGCTGACGCTGCCGCGGAGCAACGGCCCTACGGGCGCGCCGGTGATGATCACGGGCGACCGCGATTTTGTGATCGAGGATCTGCGGATCATGTCGGTTTACGCCATCAAAACCATCGTCGCGCCGACCTGGCGGCCGCGTGATTTCGCCGAGGCGCACCGCATGCCCTTTTCCTGGTCGGACACCCGCGCCCGCAACATCGTGATCCGCCGCTGCCATATCGAGCAGCGCCCTTGCCACAACCTGCCCAGGCGGATCGACACGCCCGAGCACCTTGCCTGGCTGAGAAAATGGCTCTCCAGCGCGGACGGTCAGGATCACAGCGGAATCGTAGCGGTGCAGTTGCGCGGCGACGGACTGGTGATCGAAGACACGACGATCTGGGGCGGCGGGTCGTGCGTCGTGCTCAACGGTTGCTCCCATGCGCGGCTGTCGCACAACGACCTGCGCGTCGGGGTGGGGGGACACGGGTTTTACGCGATAGGAAAGCTGACCTGGCCGGCTGATTTCGCCACGAACCCCGACAGCGGCGGTGCTGTCATCCGGGGCAATTACTCCAGCCAGATCCTTTTCGAGAACAACCGCGTCACCGGCTATTCGGATCGCGCCCGTGATCTTGTTTATTTCATCTACGGCTGCGAGGACTGTCACGCCGCCCGCAACCACGTCGGCGACATCCAGGTCAACAACGATTGCGAAGGCCTCGCCTTCCACCTCTGGAGCGCCAAGTGGCCCTCTACGAAGTTGCGGATGACCGGGCCGACTCAGGGCGTCATCTCCGACTCACAGGGTGAAGTGGCGCGAGAGTGTCTCGAAGGCGCAGCGGTGGAAATACTCGACGGTCGGGGCGTGGGGCAAAGCCGCACGGTGGTGCGGCAGGAGGGCGACCGGATCGAGATCGATCGGCCCTGGCACGCCGACCCGGACGAGACGAGTCTGGTCTGTTACACCGCGCCGCCGCCGTTTCGGCGCATGACGCTGGTGGACAACGTGACCTGGTGCACCGGGGCAAACCTCATGTTGTGGGGCAACTCCCATGATGTGGTGCTGGACGGCAACACCAGCCGGGGTCACCAGATCAGCATCTGGTCGGTTCGGTTGGAGGGCAATCAGAAAGTCTGGGGCGGGGCAGCCTTCACGCAGGTGCTCCACAGCACGCTGGAAATGGGGTGGGTGGCACCTGATGACGCCCAAGAGGCGCTGGACCTGTTCAAGCACCCGGGGTTGATTTGCAACCCCTGCTGCCTGGCGGACGACGGAACGACGATCGGCTACGACATTCTGGGGCTGGTGATCCGCCACAACGCCGTCCGGCAGAACAGCGGGATCATCTTCCGGCGCACGTTCCCCTATCGCATGGCCGCCGAGAGCGGCAGGGACTGGATTATCAACGAGGGCGGCGTGGTGATCGAGGGCAACGACATCCGCGACAGCCGCATCGGCGTGGTGATCGAACGCGGCAGCGGTGCGGTGGAGCGCCACAACACGGCCCACAACGTCCGCTGGCCTCTGATCTGGAGCGAAGCGCACTCGTCCACGCACGCAGTCTTCGACGACCCCTCTCCGGCCTAAGCGACATGCGACAGCGCGCGAAGAGTGCCCCCCGCGTCTGGTTCAGCTTCAGTCAAATAGCTCCTGACCCTATTTGCCCAACCTCCGACGACGCAAGACTGACCTTGGGTACTCCGAAGGATTGAAGCTATTCCTCGCGCGTTTTCCATCAGGCCCGGCGTCGTTTGACGAGTAGTGCGAACGCTCCCAAACCCAGAACCCCCATCGCCCCCGGCTCCGGCACTTCCACAAACGCAAGGTACGCAGGCGCGAAAAAGCCCTTCGCCACGATCACAGGATTCGAGCCGTCGAGATCCGTGCGATAGAGCAGGCTCGATTCGAAGTCGGAGAAGTACAGTTTGCCGTCTGGCCCGACCATCACGCCGACGGGGTTGATGTCGCGCGTGATGTCAGTCGTGATTTGACTCGTCGGAAACAGGTCCGTCGTCGCGCCGGTCGTCGGGTTCACGCGCCATACGGTTTTGTCCGTGGAATAGCTCGCCACATACAGATTGCCGTCTGGCCCCATTACCAATTGTTCGAGGACGCCACCAAGGGACACCCCGGCCAGAGCGGGCGCGGTAGCGTCGGCATAAGAATTGCCGCTGCCGGTCATGCGCTGGAAGAAGGTGAGCTCCGAGAGATAGACGCCGTCGCCCGGCACATAAGTGATTCCCGCCGACTGGTTCGTGATCGTGTACGATCCGAGCGAGGTTCCTGACGGGTTGAACGCTTCAACGTTCGTGGAAGGGCCGGAGACTTGCAGGTTGCCTGAGTCGGCAAAAGTCATAGCGTATATCGTCGTCACCGTGCTGGTCGCGAAAAGTGTTCCCTGCCCGGCGCCGCCGGCGTTAGACGCCTTGCGATAAACATTCGTGTCGCCGATCGAACTCATGTAAACGTCGCCGGCTTTTGTCGCTATGCCGTAGGGGTTGGTGAAGCCCGAAGCGAACAGCTGCCCCGCGCCGACGGTCCCGCCGCCGAAGTCATCAGGCACTTGGAACACCTGGCCCGTGTTGTAGTCCGAGACGTAAATGTTGAACATCGTCGCCTGCGCCGACGAAGCGACGCTCAACGCAGCTCCGACAATCGCAAATGTGATCGACTTCGGAACAACGCGGTTGGTGAACGGCAAACTCATTTCAGTTTCTCCCCAAAGAAATTGCTTAGTGGTGTCTGACTTGCATACGCGACGGCGCTGTTTTTCGTCGTCGATTGAAATCCCCACGTCGGTGAGTTCCACCGACTCTGTAATGCGGTTCCATCAGCCGGCATCAGCAGGCTGCTTGACATAGGCACCGCAATGCTGGCTCCGAGGTGGTTTGCCGGCGCAGCCATATGCGCGATGGCGGAATCGGTGACGACGAATGCCGTCAAAAAAGCTTTCGAAAAGGTTTCGGCGAATCAACATGAGTGGCTTCACACGGATACCGGGCAAACCCTCAACACGCCACAATATTACATCATGAATTCATCGATAGCAATACGTTTTAACTGAGAGTTTTTCGCCGCTGGGGGCATCAGTTGATTATGTTTCACCCGAGCATGATTTTTGTCGCAATATTTGCAAAAACAATGTCTGGATTTTTTCAAGACCTTGTCATGCTTGATTTGTTGAGGGCGGAAAAAGGGTCGGGATCTGTTTTCGTTTGGCGTCTTCACCCTCGACGCCAACGGCTACGCCGACGACACGCCGACCTATGCCTCGGCCGACACCTGACCCATGATGGCGTCTTCCGTCGCGGCTTCGACGTTTTCCGGGGGTGGAACCGACTCGTGAAAGTCATCAGGACTTACCGCGACGATTCCGAGGGCAGCACGCAGCGGTGTACGCGATTAGCCGCTACTTCTTCGGCGGGTTGATGAACGTCTCGTTGTCCTCGTAGAGCCAGGTTCGATCGACTGTACCTTTGGGGACGTGTTTGGTGCGCAGCTCATTGAACTTGAAAGGATCGGTCAGAACTTGTTCGGGGTGTTTCCTGCTGCGGGCGATGAAGGCAGCTTCGTAAGGATAGAAGTCGCCGACATCAGTCGATTCGTAGCGCAGGTCAGTCGCCCAGCGGATCAGGCCGGATGTGTTTTCGGTAGAGCGGTGCATCGTGAGGTTGGTCATCAGCACGACATCGCCGATGTCCGCTGGCACGGGGACGGGCGTCGTCCACGGCAGGTGATCGGGATGAATCGTCAGCGGCGGGGCGGGGTTATTCGCCCAGTAATGACGCACAACGCCCTGTCGGTGGCTGCGCGGTATAACCTCCATGCAGCCGGTCTCCACCGTCGCATTCATCAGCGGCAGCCAGCAGGTGACCACAAGCTTGTCGTCAGCGATCGAGTGAAAGTAACCCTGATCCTGATGCCAGGGCACAACGCCTTCCGGTCGGAAAGGCAGCTTGGGACGGATACGGTACACGCTCGACGCCTCGATTTCGGGGCCGACGAGTTGCTCGACCACATCAAGCAGCTCTGGACAAGTCAGCAGACGAAACATCGCCGGCCCGGCAAACGAGCCGTGGTTGAGGATCGGGCTGACGATGGCGTTCGCCTGCTTGTGCAGTTCGGTGAGGCGATGCAGGAAGTCGAGGTCTTCGCACAGGTCCGTGATATAGCCGTAGCGATGGAGTTTCCGTGCGGTGGCGTCGATGAGCTGCGTCAGTTCAGCCTGCAACTCGTAGATGTAGCTGGGGGGAATGATATTTTTCCCGACGAGGTATCCCTCGCGGTGAAAGTGTTCCAATTCGTAGGGGCTGAGTTTGGGCATGGGATTGGACCTGGTATGAATGGCGAATCGTAAAGGGAAACCGGGTCGTGTAATGCCGACAGGTGGATTCGAACCACCGACCTAGGGCTTATGAGTCCCTCGCTCTAACCAGCTGAGCTATGTCGGCCCGTAAAGCAGGCGGACCATTCTAGGGCAGTGCGGTTTCACTTCAAGGCGGGGATCGCGTCGCTCTGTACCGCAGCGGGGCAGGCTGGCTGCGAACTCAGAATTTTCCGTACCGCCACGCTTCGTCGTACATCGCGTCGATATTTTCCATCGGAGTCACCGGCTGGATGTTGTGACACGGCGCGAGGATGTAGCCGGTTTTGTCGGATGCGAGCGTGTCGATCATGCGCCGCACCTCTGCGCGGACATCTTCGGTCGTTCCGTGCGGGAGGGTTTCCTGATTGTCGATCGCGCCGTGGAACGCCAGCCGATCGCCGAAGTCCCGCTTGAGCTTGGCCGGGTCCATGCCCGGACAGCGCCATTGAATGGGGTTGAGCAGGTTGATGCCCATATCGAGCAGGTCGGGGATGAATCCGCTCATCCCTCCATCATCGTGATGCATGACAAGGATGCCGAACTCATGGCAGAGGTCGATGTGCCGTTGCATTTGCGGACGATAGAAGCGGCGGAAAGTGTCGAGGCTGATCATCGGCCCGGTCTGCGTGCCCAGGTCGTCGGTGACCTGCGAGACATCGATCAGCCCGTCACACGATTCGAACATGCAGCGGTGCAGGTCATAAAAATAGTCGCCCAGTTTTCGCAGCAGGTGTTCGGTGAAATCGGGATCTTCCAGCGGGTCGATGAGCGACTGTTCGAGACCGCGAATCATGTTGTGGTAGTAGAACGTCGCCATGTACCCGCACTGAACAGCCTGTTGCTGGTGAGCCAGAGCCGCCTGCTCCCTCATGGCGGAGAAGTCGAACCAATCGGCGCGTGGCCAGTCGTAGGCTTCAAGATCATCAATGGTGCGTGCCTGCGCGAGGGTGTGGAAGTACTGCTCGTCATAAGCTCCTGTGCCGTGGCTGATGCTTCGGAAGCGATTGCCCCAGAAGTCAACGGACTCGCCTTTAGGCATCTCGGGCAGCTTGGGGCCGACGTACTTGGGCCACGCGCCGCCCATGCCGTCGATGTGCAGTTCTCGTCGCACGTTCGCGTCATCGCCGAAGCGTTCGCGCAGACGTGCCCGGACTTCCCATGTCGCCCAGATGTCGGTCGGAACACGATCCACCGGCTGACGACGGATCGCTGCGAGCATGCGTTCGCGCGAGGTCATTTCCGAACGCGGAGAAGAGATTGAGGTGCTGGCGGTCATGTGATTTTCCCGGAAGGTGTCCGATTCGATCAATAAGGATAAAAGGATACGTTTAATAATAAAAGTGTGAGTGGCGGTCGGTGTTGCGGGTGAACGCAAAAGCAGCTCAACGGGGGGCGGTCGATGGAGCGTGATGATGGCGCCGGACGTGTGCGGTTTGAGGGTTGTAGAGGCAGGGTAGAGGAAAATGAGGTTGCGACCTCGCGGCATCTCCCCCATAATCACGGTCTTCGATGAATTTGCCTCGATCAATCAAGGAAGGATCCAGCGATGTCATTTGATTCCACCATCAACGCCAAGGCCGTCGATCTGACCAAGCTCAATTACGAGATGACTGCCGCCGCCGGCTCTGGTCACCCGACCACGGGCGCAAGTCTGGCCCACCTCGTCACAGTGCTCATGTACAGCCACATGCGATGGGAGCCGAATAATCCCGCTCATCCGTCGAGCGACCGACTCGTGCTCAGCGAAGGTCATGCGGTGCCGATCGTTTATGCCGCGTGCGCTGATCTGGGTGTGGCGATCGGCAAGGACAAGGCAAGCTGGCGGCCGATGACGCGACAGGATGCGATGACGCTCCGCGCGATCGACTCGGTGGTGGACGGCCACCCGAACCCCGCGGAGGGCTTCCCGTTTTTCGATGCGGCTACCGGATCGCTGGGGCAGGGATTGAGTGTGGCAGCAGGTCTGGCTGCAGCCGCGAGAATCGACAACCTCGACAAGCGGATTTTCTGCATCATCGGTGACGGCGAAGCACGCGAGGGCAACATCTGGGAAGCAGTGGACTTCATCAAGGATCACAACCTCAAAGCGGTCTGCGCCATTTTCAACTCCAATCAATACGCCCAGTCCGACGCGGTAAGCCCGCAGCAGAACACTGCGACGCTGGCAAAGAAACTCGAAGCCTACGGCTTCCAGGCGCTGGTGATCGACGGCCACAGCCCGTCGGCGATTCAGGATGCGCTGAGCCAGCACGCGCAGTCGCAGTTCGATCCTCAGTCGGCGCCGGTGGCAATCGTCGCCAAGACCGTCAAAGGCTGGGGCAGTCCGAGCCAGCAGGGGCAGGGGCATCACGGCAAACCAGCCGAGGGTGACGACCTGCCCAAGGCGATTCAGGAACTCGAACAGACTTCGCGGCAGATCGGCGCAGCCGCGGATCAGGCCCTCAAGCCCGGCCTGATGTCACCCGGCAAACCCGACGCGCCGAAGGTCAACCCGGTCATGAGCTTCCCGGACGCAATGAAGAAGTTCGGTCAGGAAAAAGCTCTGGCCAAAGGCGAGTACGCGACGCGGCGTGCCTACGGCATCGCTTTGCGGGCACTCGGCCACGCGCGTAATGACGTGACGGCTCTCGATGCCGACGTGAAAAACTCCACCTTCGCTGAGATGTTTTACAAGGACGACGCACTCAAGAGTCGTTTCTTTGAGTGTCGCATCGCTGAGCAGAACATGATCAGCGTGGCGGCGGGACTTTCGGCGGGAGGCAAGATTCCGTTTGCCTCGACTTTCGCCAAGTTCGTCGCACGCGGACTCGATCAGATCGAGATGGCGATCAACAGCGGGGCGAACTTCAAAGTCGTCGGGTCACATGCCGGCATCTCGCTGGCGGCGGACGGTCCTAGCCAGATGTCGCTGCCGGATGTGGCGTGGTTCCGATCGTTCACCACGGTGACTAATCAGCGCGGCAAGCCCGCCTGCTACGTGCTCCAGCCCAGCGATGCGTATCAGGCGTATGCCCTGACGATCGCCGCCGCCGAACACGACGGCCCGGTTTACATGCGCACGCTCCGTCCGGAGACCGAGTTCCTCTACAACGAAAACGACAAGTTCCACCTCGGCGGTCACGAAGTCCTCAACGAGGGACGTGATCT
This sequence comes from Phycisphaeraceae bacterium, assembly GCA_020851465.1. Classification (NCBI taxonomy): domain Bacteria; kingdom Pseudomonadati; phylum Planctomycetota; class Phycisphaerae; order Phycisphaerales; family Phycisphaeraceae; species Phycisphaeraceae bacterium. Next base: position 369,734 of record JADZCR010000006.1, read on the forward strand.
GCTCATCGTCGCATCCGGCTACATGGTGCACGAAGCCAACAAGGCTCTCGAACTGCTCGACAAGCATGGCGTGGATGCGACGCTGGTCGATCTCTACTCTCTGCCCTTCGACGAGGAAGCGCTGCTCGATCTGGCTAACCAGAACAACGGCATGGTGCTCACGCTGGAAGACAACTACGGCGGCGGCATCGGCGGCGCAGTGGCGGACGCAGTCTCGGCGGATGGCGGCGGGTTCAACGTCCGACAGATGTTCGTGCGAAACATCCCCAAGAGCGGCAGGACGCCCGATGATGTGCTCGCCTACTGCGGCATCGGTGCCGAACAGATCGTCGCTCAGGCACTGAGCCTGCTGGAGCTTTCGTCGGCAACATGAGCCGGCCCGGTGTTCGTCGCGTCGCCAATTTCATGCTGCGGCCAGCACCACTGAGTCTATTCCCATGTTCCAAAACTTCATCGCCTTTATGAACAAGGGTGGCCCCGTCATGTGGCTGCTCCTGCTCATGAGCATCGTCACCGTGACTCTCATCGTCGAGCGTTTGTGGTTTTGGATCAGGACCAACGGCTCGGCGCAAAAGCAGCGCGTCGTTCGCCTCGAACAGCTCCTGCGGCAGGGCGACCTGGCCGGCGCGAGCGTGCTCGTGCAGGATGACCACAGCGTGTACGGTCAGATCGTGCGGATGATTCTGACGGAAGGCTACAGCGACGCGCTGGCGACCGCCGCGGTGGAGTCGCAGCGGCCGCGTTTTGAGCGATACATGGGCGTGCTCTCGACCATGGTGACTGCCGGCCCGCTCGTTGGTCTGCTCGGCTCGGTCATCGGTCTCATTTCGGTGTTTCTGCTCTTTTCCAAGGAAACAGCCTCGGCGAATCCAGCGTCAGTCGGTGAAGGCATGGCTGAAGCGTTGATGAACACAGCGGGGGGGCTGCTCGTCGCCGTCGTTGCGATTTTTCCTTACAACGCCTTCCGTGTTCAGATCGACCGGACGCTGGGCCGGATGGAGTCGCTCCTCGCCGCCGCGAGCCGTGGCGCGACGGCTGTTACGCCTTCCGGGGCTGTTCAGGCCGACTCCGACCGCCGATAACTCTGCATCTCTCCACGCTAACAATGATGAAGTCGCCCGCGTTTGGCCGAAACCATACAGCCGGGGCATGCCGCGCGCCGTGGGTTTGCTGCGCCTACACTCCCAAGGGCGACCATCCTGCCGATTCCGTCGGCTTGCCCTTTGATTGAGTTTCGATTCAGGGAAATATCCATGCTCAGCCCAGATCAGGCACGTATTCGTACCTTTGAGGTTGTCCCGTCGCTGCCCGAACCGCTCCGCCCGCTGCTGGAGATCGCTCACAATCTCTGGTGGACGTGGCACCCCGAAGCGGTCGAGCTATTCACCCGCCTGGATCGTGCGTTATGGACAGCCACCCATCACAACCCGGTCAAGATGCTGGGCATCTGCCCGCAGGAACGGCTCGACGCCGCCGCCCGTGATGAAGGATTTCTGACCTCGCTCGAACACGCGATGGGAAATCTTCGTCGGCATCACAGTCGTACACCCTGGCACACCAAATATCAAAGCAGCGCTGGTCAGTTCACCATCGCGTACTTCTGCGCGGAGTACGGCCTGACCGAGTCGCTCCAGATTTACTCCGGCGGTCTGGGTTGCCTGGCGGGAGACCACCTCAAGTCCGCCGGCGAGCTGGGCCTGCCGCTGGTGGCCGTCGGTCTGCTTTATCGCAACGGTTATTTCCAGCAGTACCTCAATGCCGACGGATGGCAGCAGGAGTATTACCCGGAGCTGGACCTGTCGAATCTGCCGATCAAGCCCGTTGTCGGGACCGACGGCAAACAGATCAAAATCACCGTGCAGATGCCCGGCCGTGATGTTTGGGTCGCTGTCTGGAAAGTGATCGTCGGCCGCATCGACCTGTTTCTCCTCGACACCAACGTGCAGGAAAACGATGCGATCGATCGCGGCATCACCAGTTCGCTTTACGGCGGCGACATGGAGCTGCGCATCAAACAGGAAATCGTCCTGGGCATCGGCGGGGTGCGCGCGTTGTCAGCCATGGGGATCGAGCCGGATGTCTGTCACATGAACGAAGGGCATTCCGCGTTTCTCTCGCTGGAGCGGATTCGTCGTCTGATTGAAAAGCACAATATTTCGTTTGATGAGGCGCGGCAGGCGGCGCAGGCCAGCCATATTTTCACCACGCACACGCCGGTACCCGCGGGCATCGACCGTTTCCCGCCGGAGATGATGATCCGTTATTTCCGTAACTACCATCCGTCGCTGCGGCTGGACATGGACGGCTTGCTCGCGCTGGGCCGGGAGAATGTCTTCTCAAATACCGATTTCTTTTCGATGGCCGTGCTCGCTATCCGTACCGCCGACTGGATGAACGGCGTGAGCAAGCTGCACGGTGCGGTCAGCCGCGCCATGTGGAAATCCATCTGGCCGGGTGTGCCTGAAGATGAAATCCCGATCACTCACGTGACCAACGGCGTACACGCGCGAAGCTGGCTCAGCGGCGACTTCGTCGGCATGCTCGACCGCTACCTCGGCTCACGCTGGCAGAACAACCCCACCGATCAGACTATCTGGAAAGCCATCAACGACGTGCCCGATGAGGAGCTTTGGCGCGTCCACGAACGCCGCCGTCATCGCCTGATCGTCTGGGCACGCAGCAAGCTCAAGACGCAGCTTGAAGCGCGTGGCGTGGACCCGGAAAACATCCGTCAATCGCTCGAAGCACTCAGCCCCACAGCATTGACGATCGGCTTCGCACGGCGTTTCGCCACCTACAAACGAGGCAACCTGATCCTGCGCGATATCAAACGCCTCCAGTTGATCCTCAGCAATACGAAGACGCCCGTGCAGTTCATCATCGCGGGTAAGGCCCATCCCGCCGACGGCGGAGGCAAGGATCTGATCCGGCAGATCGTTCACTTCGCTCGCGGTGCGGAAGGCGGCCACAAAATCGTCTTCCTCGAAAACTATGACATCCACGTGGCACGACGACTCGTACAGGGCTGCGACGTGTGGCTCAACACACCTCGTCGCGGTATGGAAGCCTCCGGCACCAGCGGCATGAAGGCCGCGATCAACGGCGTGCTCAACTGCTCGATCCTCGACGGCTGGTGGGATGAAGCAGCCGCGCCGGAGATCGGCTGGTCGATCGGTCGGGGCGAAAGCTATGCAAACCTCGACGTGCAGGACCAGATCGAAAGCCAGTCGCTCTACGAATTGCTCGAAAAACAGATCATTCCGCTGTTCTATCAGCGCGATGAAACGGGCGTGCCGCGAGGCTGGGTCGCGCGCATGAAGGCTTGCATCAGCGAGTTGGCTCCGGTCTTCAATACTAACCGCATGGTGCAGGAATATGCCGAAAAGTTTTACCTGCCCGCGCTGCACCGTTCCCGCGTGCTGATGGCCGACAACCTGAAAAAATCCGTTGAGATGGCGCACCAGAAAGATCGACTGCGTCAGGGATGGAGCAGGATGAAGGTTGAAGATGTTCAGGCGAACACCCAGCAACCGCTTGGGGTCAACCAGAAGCTCGAGGTCTCCGTCACCGCGAATCTTGACGGGCTGACACCCGCTGAGGTGAAACTCCAAGTGTACGTCGGCGTCGTGGATAACGACGGCCGGATCACGCAGGGCACCGCGACGCCGCTGAAGCACGAATCCGACTTGGGCGGCGGTCGCCATCGTTACGTCGGCGCTGTGACAGCCGGCACGAGCGGACACTATGGCTTCGCAGTGCGCATCACGCCCGCCGGTGAGCTTTTCGACGGCGTGATGGAGCCGGGCTTGATGATGTGGGACCGCGATCCTCAACCGCTGGCGGCACACATTGAAACAAACAAACTTCCCGTCGCCGCTGCGTCGCACTGATTCTCCCCATCGCATCGGACACCGAGGCAACCCCGGCTGCGCTATGCGCCGCGAGGAATCGCTCCGTGGATATCCGTTACGTAAGCGTGCATTGCGTGAGCTGGAGTTTTTGCCGCCGCCAAGACGACCTCGTAAACTTTCCCGCCATGTCGGACACGTCGCTATTTCCCGCGCCGGACGATGAAATGCTCGTGAGCATTTACCGCAAGCAGGGTCGGACGCTCGATGACCTGCCGCATACGCCGGAATTCGAGGCGATCTACCAGGCTGTCGGAGAAGAGACGCTGACGCGCACAGCACTGTTTCATCGGCTGCACAATCTGAGAAAAGCGGGCAGGCTGCCGCGTCTGGGCCGTGCGGCGGAAAAGCCGCCGCGCATCGCACCGGAGCATGAGCAATTGCTCACCGAACTGGTCGAATCGGCGATCGGCAAGCTCAGCCTGCGCGATCAGCTTCCTTACACGCCGATCTTTGACCAGATCGTTTCGACGTTCAACGCACAGGCGGGGCTGAATCTTTCGCCTCATGCCGTGTGGCGGATCATTGCGAAGCTGGCCAAGTGACTCACAGGCTCGCCTGATCTGACCCGTGCGGTACCTGATCGAAGGGCGGCGCGAGTGTCGGCTACAATCCGCCCATGCGCGAGTTTGAACTCCTCAGGCATGTTTACGGAAAAAACCGCGATCTTGCATCGCACGTGACGATTCCGCCGGGCGATGACATGGGAGCTGTCTGCATTGGCGGGGCGGAAGTGCTCGTCACCGTCGATCAGGTTGCGGACGGCATTCATTTCAAACTCGAATCGACTCCGCTGGCAAAGATCGCACGCAAGGCGATTGCGCGGAACCTTTCCGATGTCGCAGCGATGGCCGCCCAGCCTGTCGGAGCCGTGGTGGCCGCGTCCCTGCCGCGCAATCTTGGCGAGGCACGGGCGAAGGAACTGTTCGATCATCTGCGCCGCGCGGCGGAGCGGTGGAATTGTCCGCTGTTCGGCGGGGACATCTCGATGTGGGATCACCCGCTCCTGATGAGCGTGACCGTGCTGGCCGAGCCGGCCGGCGTCGAACCTGTCCGGCGCAGCGGCGCAAAACCCGGCGACGCGATTTTCGTCACCGGCGAACTGGGCGGCAGTCTGGAAAACATCGACAGCTACGTCCATCACCTCGACTTTGAGCCTCGCTTAGAGCTGGCGCGGCAACTGGCGCGGAATCCCGCAACCCGGCCTAACTGCATGATCGATCTGAGCGATGGATTGGCGCGCGATCTGGGACACCTTTGCCGCGCAGCCGGACTCTCCGCCGAGATTCACGCCAACGAGCTTCCCCTCAGTGCCGGTGCTTATGCAGCGGCTCACCGCGATTCCCGTCCGCTCTGGCGTCATGCCGTCGGTGACGGCGAGGACTACGAACTCTGTTTCACGGTTTCCGCTGATGTCGCGGATCGAATGCCAACACAGATCGACGGCGTGACCATCACCCGCATCGGCTCCATGACGCAACCCGCAGCCGATCCAGTGGTGACGGTGCGGCTACCCATGGGCGGCACGGAACAACTTGAGGGCGGCTGGGAACATCGCGGGGCATAATGTCAGCGGTCGGGCAACTCAGGGGACAACCCATGAAAATCAGCGGCGTTCACATCTGGCGCGGTCGCAGCACGTCGCTCGAACGCACGCTGGAGATCGGACACCTGATCGGCAGGCTCGCACGACCTGGTGACGTGATTTCACTCCACGGCGAGCTGGGCGCGGGTAAAACCCAGATGGTCCGCGGCATCGCTCAGGGCATGGGTGTGCGAGACAGCGTCGCCAGTCCGACTTACGTGCTGGTTCATGAATATCCCACAGCCGATCGAAACCTCACACTCGTTCACATCGACGCCTATCGAATGCACGATGAGAATGATCTGGAGTCAATCGGCTGGGGCACGCAGGGGCGACAGGAGCTGCGCCAAGATGCGGTGGTGGCGATCGAATGGGCGGAGAAACTGGAGCAGACGCTCGGCGACGACGTGCTGGACGTGTCGCTGACTCATGCGGGAGAGACGGCACGCGACATCACCATCGCCCCGCGCGGTAAATGGGTGGCGCGGATGGCTGCGCTGCGGCAGGAACTGGATCGTTGAGGCTCGCTATGAATAACTCTGATAAACAACCGCCCGAACCGCTTCCCTCGCGCCGCTGCGCCACCTGCGGCAAACAGGTGACCGGCGACGTGAAGACCTATCCCTTCTGTTCCGATCGCTGCAAGACCATTGATCTGGCCAAGTGGGCACGCGAGGAATACCGCATCACCCGGCCGATCGAGGAAAAAGATATGGAAGACGAAGATTGACGCTGAGTTTTCTCGCCGTGCAAGCACGAACGATCCTGCGCAGCAGTAAGGGATATTCAGAGTCGATTGAGCGGAGGCTGCTTGCGGGGCTCACTCATCCGCTTCCGCGTGTTCAGCCATGTCCTTCTGATTGGCTTCGGGTGAGACGCCGTAAATGACGAAGCGGTAGCTCACCGGGTCGAAGCCGTGCTCGCGGCTGATGCGTTCGCTCAAGGCTTTCAACTCCGGCGTCGTAAACTCGACGATCCGGTTGGTCTCCAGACAAACCAGATGTCCCTTGGCTTCGCGGCCAAAGCTGAGCTGGTAGTGGGACTGCTTTGAGTCGAGCAACACCTCAGTGATGATCTTTGCTTCGATGAGATGTTTGAGCGTGCGGTAAATCGTGGCTTTGCTCACGCGATGGCGCGACATGCGTATTTCATCGAGCAACTGTTCAGCCTCGAAAACACCTTCCTTCGACAGCACCGCGTCGAGGATGATGGCCCGTTCGGGAGTGAACTTAAGCCCCTCGCGCTTGAGAAATCGCCGAAAGATCGAGCACAGCGGCTGGATCATCGGCTCGTTGTTGGACATAGCAGCGGCCTGACTCATCGGGACAATTCTAGCCTGCCTGCGGCGACATAACGAATCGCTTCGCACGAAGTCATCAATTTTCTTACCGCTGGGTTTTCCAAAGCAGCGAAATCACTCGCAGCTTCAACAGGCACCGCACAGGCCCGCCGCATGACGCTCTGCACGACTCGGTACGCGACTCTTTGAGCAGCGGCTTGCGGACTGGTATCCTGCTCCGTCTTTTCAACCACCCATCGGGAGCGATCGGCTTGGGGCAACAGACCATCGGTATCGGCATGATCGGCTGCGGCACCGTCGGCACGGGGGTCGCCAAACTCCTGCGCGAGGAAGCGGAGCTTTACCGTAGCCGCACGGGCGTCAGGATCGAGCTGCGCCGCGTGCTGGTGCGTGACCCCGCCAAGGCCTGCCGCGCGGCTGCGCTTCCGTCATCGCTGGTGACTGCCGATGCGGAAGACTTTTTTGCAACCGCCGACATGCCGATCATCGTGGAAGTCGCCGGCGGCGCGGGAGCGATCAGCCGACACGTCCGCCGCGCGTTGACGGCAGGTAAGCATGTGGTCACCGCCAATAAGAGTCTGCTCGCCGCGGAAGGCAGCGAGCTATTTACGCTGGCGCGAAAGCATCAGGCGTCGATAGCATTCGAGGCATCATGCGGCGGAGGTATCCCGATCATCACCGCGTTGCAGTTTGGCCTGATGGCCAATCGCATCGACGCGATCTACGGCATCCTCAACGGCACGTGCAATTACATCCTGACGGAGATGGTGCAGAAGGGGAAAGCCTACGCGACCGCGCTGGCGGAGGCACAGGAGAAGGGCTTTGCCGAGGCTGACCCGACGCTCGATGTCTCCGGGCGCGATGCGGCGCAGAAGTTGGCGGTCCTGGCGTCGCTGGCCTTTGGCGTGAAAGTGTCCGGCGAGGAGGTCTGGTCGGAAGGCATCGACCAACTCCAGATCGCTGACATCCGGTTCGGTCTTGAGCTGAATTACACCATGAAACTGCTGGCGATCGGTCAGCGCGAGAGCGGCACCGGAGCAGGTCGGGTGAGTCTGCGGGTGCATCCGTGTTTTGTTCATGCCGATCTGCCGCTGGCGCAGGTGAACGGGTCGTTCAATGCGCTGTCGGTTTACGGCCACGCGAACGGACACACGATGTATTACGGCCGCGGAGCGGGCCAGTTGCCCACCGCCAGTGCCGTCGTCAGCGATGTGCTCAATGTCGCCAGCGGGTGGTATCCGCGTGCATTCGCCGCCATGAATCTCTGGTGCGACGGCCACCAGCCGCCTGCGCGGGTCAATCCCGACGACTTGGAATCTCGTTTCTACCTGCGCTTCAATGCGCTGGATGTTCCCGGCGTCGTCGGAAAGCTCAGCACCGCGCTGGGCGATGCGGGCATCAGCATCTCGGCGATCCGTCAGCACGAGGTGGCAGCGGGGCAGTTCGTTCCTCTGGTCATCACCACGCACCGTGCAAAGCAGGGCGCGGTGATGAACGCGCTGACGAAGATCCAAAAGCTGGACGTCATCGAGGGCAAGCCGGTCTTCATTCGCATCGTCGATCTGCCCGAAGGCTGAAACCGCATCATCTATTCACGATGAAACTCACGCGGCTGGGCTGCCCATCTTTTCCAGTAGTGAAGGCAGGCTGTTGCTGAACATGCTGCGGGAGAGGACGAAATCTGCGCCGCGCTGACGTGCAGCCTGGAGTGCTTCCGTCGCCACGTGCGAGCCGAACGTCACCACTGGAATCGTCGGATCGTGCTGTTTGACCTGATCGAGCAGCGCCAGGCCGTCGTCACCCATTTCCAGATCGATCATCACGCCGGTGACGGGATCGTTGAGCTTGCCGTCGTCCACCCGTTCGAGCCGCTTGCGCATGGCTTCGGCGTTGCGTGCGGGGCGGGCCGGCACGTTGAGCGTCTCCGCGGTCGAGGAAATCTTGGTAGCGAAAATCAGGTCCGTGCAGCAATAAATCACCATGACGCCTATTATCGTGAATACGCGGCGTGACTCAACGCGCTTCGTTGCGCAACCGCATGTTCCTATAAAAACATCGGCTCGCGACTCGATGATGGTTCCTGCCGATAAAGACCAGACCCACCCAGGATTTTGTCCCACAGGTATTTCATGGCCCCTGAAACACTCCACGGCGTCCTTAACGAGCTGGGGTTCCGCTATGACCCCAAGGCCCTTTATCAGCAGACCATCGGAGCCGTGCTCCACGCTGCTGAACTGCTGGAGTTGCCGCATCATCTGCAACTCATCATGGCGCAGCCCAAGAACGAGATCATGGTTCACTTCCCGGTGCTCATGGACTCCGGCGAGTACAAGCTCTTCAAGGGTTATCGCGTCCAGCACAACAACATTCTCGGCCCCTACAAAGGCGGCATCCGCTACCACGCTGATGTCAATCTCGACGACATCAAATCGCTGGCGGTCATCATGACGATGAAGTGCTCGCTGATGCGGCTGCCCCTGGGCGGCGCCAAAGGCGGCGTGCAGGTCGATCCACGGGCGATCTCTCAGAACGAAGTCATGCGGCTTACGCGGCGATTCACCAGCGCGCTGGGCGGAAACATCGGCCCGGAGCATGACATCCCCGCGCCGGACGTTGGCACCAACGCTCAGACAATGGCGTGGATCGCTGACACCTACATGGTCACCGCTGCACCTGATCGCAAGTTCAAAGCGCAGGCTGTGGTCACGGGCAAGCCGCTGGAGTTCGGCGGCTCACACGGTCGGGACAAGGCCACCGCTCAGGGCCTCATCTTCGTGCTGGAGGAAATCCTGCCGGAAATGGGTATCGAGCTGGCGAAGATGACCTACAGCCTCATCGGCTACGGGAATGTCGGATCGTGGACCGGCCGATTGCTGGCACAACGCGGCGCAAAGTTTCGCGCGGTCATGGATCACACCGGTGCGCTTCGCAACGACGCGGGAATCGACGCGGCGGCGCTGACGCTGTACGTGGAGAAAAACCGCGGTATCGCCGGCTTCCCCGGTGCCGATGCGATTTCCACCGACGAGTTTTATCAGACGGAAGTGGACGTGTTCATTCCCGCCGCTCTGGAACAGATGGTGGACCTCGGCCGCGCTCAGATGCTCCGTTGCAAGGTACTGGCGGAAGGAGCCAACGCTCCGACGACTCCTCCGGCGGAACGACTGCTTCTGCAAAAAGGCGTCGCCGTGCTGCCGGCCATTCTCTGCAACGCAGGCGGTGTGACCGTCAGCTACTTCGAGTGGAAACAAAACCGGCAGGCGGAAACCTGGGACGCGGATTTCGTGGACGCTCAACTCAAGAAGCACATGTACGCCGCCGCCCAGCGTGTGAAACTCGCAGCTCATCGGTTCGAGTGCGACATGCGCACGGCGGCATATCTCGCAGCACTGGAAAACATCGGCCGCGTTTACCGGCTTCGCGGAATATTCCCCTGAGCGGCATCTAGCGGTAAAGGCTGTGCCGTCGAATGTATCGCTCGACTTCCGGATGTACGAGTCCTGCCAATGGCTCACCGCGACTCGCACGGGCGCGGAGTTGCGTCGAGCTGACATCCAACAGCGGCAAGTCGATAAGCCGAGGCGACCAGCGTGATCGATCGGCAGCGGGCAGCGCGGTCAGCAGGCTTTCGTGAGTGTCGGGCGGACGTACCATGACCAGTGGTTCAGCCAGTTCCTCAATCCGCTGAGGCTCACGCCACGAGGTGAAGATCCGCAGCATGTCAGCTCCGATGAGCAGGCGGAACGTGACCTTCGGTGCGCGGCTGCGTAAAGCAGTAAGCGTATCGACGGTGAACGACGGCTTGCCGTCCGCGGCCCGGTCGATCTCATCAGTGAGCACGCAGGCTTGCGGGTAGTCGGCTACAGCCAGTCGGAGCATCGCCAGACGATGGACCGCATCGCTTTGTGAGCCGCGTGGTTTATGCGGAGCCTGACCGACCGGGATGTACGCCACCGCATCAGCGCCGATCGCGGACATCGCCAGCATGGGCAGCGCGGTATGGACGACATGAGGCGGGTCAAAGCTGCCGCCGAACAGGATGACGCGACGACAGGCGGTGAGGTCCATACGGGTAATGTAGCGTCAGGGCGTCAGGAAGGCGGCGGACTGTTCGCGGTGAAGAACCTCGCAGCAACGCTTCATTGTGCCTGTCGTGAAACTTCGCGTCGGACGATTTCTTTGGTGTGACGGGCCAACGCCTGCGCACAGAGTTTCGCATTTTTATTAAGCCGCAGCATAACGGGCAGCAGCGTCGGTCGGCGGAGCAAGTCACGGCAGGCGGCGCGCTTGTCCGGCTCCCCTTCGGGTGTGACCCAGCGTGCGGCCTCGATGGGCATGGCCATGTCAGCGGGATCGCTGACGACACGAACAGGAAAGAACGGAATCTTCAGCGATCCGGCGACCTTGGCCAGCTGATACGACTCCATATCCACCGATGCCGCCAGATGCTTTTCGTAAAGGCGTCGTTTGGCGACGGGTGAAGTCACAACATAATCCACGCTCAGAAGCGAGCGCAGCGGAGTTCGCTCGATGAGATTTTCCGCTCCCTTGGGCACGCCGGCTCGGATGTCCAGGACTTCGTCGTGAGCATTGATGATCCAACGGATATCCAGAAGTTCGCCGACGGTTAAACCGCGTTCGAGACCGCCGGCAAAACCGATGTTCAGAATCGCGGCAACCTTCGCATGATCGAGCAGACGAAGCAGGGCGGCAGCGGCACTGGTCGGCCCCATGCCGGTTACTTTGGCGATCACTCGCGTGGTCGGCGACTCGCCGATCCACAGGCCTCCCGCGGACTTGAGATTGAGCGCCTGCACGGTCGGCATCAGTTCGATGCTCGTGGCAGCAAGGATCGTGATCGTCTTGCGGTCCGCAGGCTGTGGCTCAGTGACGGTCACGATGAGTTCCTGATGTTCATCGGCTCCGAGGCTGCCCATCTGCCGAGTTCAGTTCACCACATGGCGGGGCTTGCCGTCGAGAAAGCTCTGAAGATTATCCGCAGCCATCCGCATCAGCCGAGTCCGCGCCTCGACGCTGGCCCAGGCGATGTGCGGAGTGATCAGGCAGCGCGGCGCGGTGAGCAGGGGATTGTCGGGACGGGGCGGCTCAACACTCAACACATCGAGTCCCGCCGCAGCGATCCTGCCTTCGCGCAGCGCTTCCGCCAGCGCCGCCTCATCCACGAGCGGACCACGCCCGGTATTGATGAGCACCGCCGTGTGTTTCATCGTAGCCAGCCTTGCTGCGCTGACGAGGTGGCGCGTTTGATCGGTCAACGGACAATGCAGCGTCAGCACATCAGCCTGACGAAAAAGTTCATCCACAGGAAGCCAGCGGACATCGACGCCGGGGATCGCAACCTGATTCATGGATCGCTGGTGTGAGGCAGCGATGTTCATACCCATCGCAGCGCCGATGCGTGCGACACGCTGACCGATCGAACCCAGCCCGACGATGCCGAGCGTCTTGCCGGCCAGTTCGGTCAGAGGCGCGACGGTGAAGCTGAAGTCCGCGCTGCGCACCCAGTCCCCTTCATGGACAGCCATGCCATGCGAGGAGGTGTGGGACACCAGTTCCAGCAGCAGGGCGAAAACGTGCTGGGCGACCGAGTCGGTGCTGTAACCGGGGACATTGGTGACGGACACGCCGCGTTGACGAGCGACCGCGAGGTCCACCACATTGGTCCCGGTCGCCAGCACGCCGATATATTGCAGACCGTCGAGCTGCTGGAGCGTCTGAGCGTTGATCGGAGTCTTGTTGGTCATGACGAATGACGCCCCGCGCATTCGTTCGACGATTTGAGAGCCGGTCGAACGGTCGTGGACTTCGAGGCGGCCAAGCCGCTCAAGCGGGGACCAACTGATATCGCCGGGGTTGAGTGTATAGCCGTCGAGAACCACGATCCGCTGCATGAGAATCTCCTGGGCCGCTGATGCTAACAGATGCAGAAACGGCGGGTGGACGGCTGTAAGTTTCGCCTTTGATGCGTCCCTCGTCGGCGCCTGATTCACCGGATTGAAGTTCGATCGGAAATGATGCTGGACTTTTCCGCTGGTTTTGTATGATGCTCACATGCCCATCTACCTCGACGGCCAACGGACTGAGCTGACGGGACAGACACTCGCGGACGTGCTGGAGGAGGCGCAGCAACGTGTCGCCGACGCCGGCCGGATCATTGTCGAGATCATCATCAATGGTCAGACGCTCAATCAGGAGCAGATTGAGGCGTCCTCAAGACAGCCGGTCCTCGGCTCGGAGCTGCGTCTGGAGTCGGCTGACCCGCACGAGTTGGCGGGCACAACGCTGGAGCAGGTTCGGCTCGGCTTGACCGACGCACGCGAAGCGCAGGCGGAGGCAGCGAATCTTTTTCAGCAGGATCAACCCAGTGATGCGATGCAGCAGGTCTCACGGGCGATCTCCGTGTGGCAGCAGACGCAGCAGGCGGTCCTGCAATCGACGATGCTGCTTGGGATCAACCTCGATGAAAAGACGTTCGAGAATCAGCCGGTCGTTCAGATGACCGACACGCTGCTGGCGCAGCTACGCACGCTGCGCGACCTGATCGCGGCAGGTGACACCGTGGGGCTGGCGGACACGTTGGCGTATGAGTGGCCGGAGATGACCGATCGCTGGGATCGGTTGATCGTCGAAATTCAGGGGTGGATCGAAAAAAAGTGAGGCAGACAATGGGAGTTGGATGCTGCGGGTGAGGCTGATTGATCGAGCCTCGCCAAACGCCTGGCGGCGATTGCTGCGAAGCTCCGCACATCACGATCCGCGTTTCCCTATAATCTTCCTCTTTCCCGACCGGTGATCTCTCCATGAGCAAGCCCAACCTTGACCATCCCACCCTGCCGCTGGTGAAGCAGAAGTTTCCCGGCATTCGCTTCGTCGCTTCCGAGTTTCGTGGTCAGACCACGCTCGTCGTGCCCGCACTAAACCTGCACGAGGTGATGACGTTTCTCCGTGACGATCCCGCCTGTGCCTACAACTTTCTGTCCGATGTGACCGCGGCTGACTATCTCAACTATCCTGCGGTCAAGGGCGCGCCCGAAGGTCGATTCGGCGTCGTTTACAACATCGTCAGCTACACGCATAACCGCCGACTACTCGTCAAAGTGATGCTCAGTCCGAGCATCGACACCAGCGGCATCGAGGACGACCCGGCCTTGCACGTGCGATCCGTCACCGATCTCTGGCCGGGTGCGGAATGGACGGAGCGGGAAGTATTCGACATGTACGGCATCCGCTTCGACGAACACCCGGACCTTCGCCGCATCCTCACCTGGGAAGCCTACCCCGGCCACCCGCTGCGCAAGGATTATCCGCTGCGCGGCCGAGGCGAGCGTGAGGATTACCGCGTGATCGAGCGAGACAGCGCCTGATTCCGCTTCATTTCGGCAATGACCTTGGCCGCCGCGCCTGCACGCCGTGCCTGCGCGGTGCAGTCCCTGTCTGTTTCCCAGCCGTTCCAGACGGAAGACGCCGGTGAATGTTCCGCGATTTGTACGGGCTTGCGCTGATGCTCCATCCGAACCTGGTCGATGGCTCGTGAGTTAAGGAGATCTCAGCCTATGCTCAACGCTCATTCTCGGACTTTGAATACTGATCGCCGCAATGACATCCGGCTCGAAGGCGGCGGACGCATCCAGGCGGCGATCATCGACGCCGAGCCTTGGCGCGTGCTTGATGATCCGGTGATCGAAAATATTTCGGTCGGCGGCATGGCGATTCTCACCGCCACACCGGTGGAGGTGGGATCACGAATCGTCGTCTGGAATGCCGGCGGCTCACCGCGAGACGTGGCGTCGAGCGTCGTGCTCGAAGTGCTCGACTCGGCGGACTGGCAGGACGGCCGGCGCATCGTCCGCTGCCGCGTGGTGGACGGCATGGTTCCCGCGTCGGTGATTTTCTGCTGGGAATCGTCGCTGGGTTCCAAGGCCGGCTGAGCTGAGCCGCGCCGCGTGCGTCAGCCCATGTGCTTGACCATCTGCCGCGCAAAGTCGCTGCACTTGATCTCCGTTGCGCCTTCCATCAAACGGGCGAAGTCGTAAGTCACCGTCTTGGCAGTGATCGCTTTTTCCATGCCCTTGATAATCAGGTCCGCAGCTTCGTCCCATCCGAGGTGACGGAACATCATCTCTCCGCTGAGGATCACGCTGCCGGGATTAACCTTGTCCTGATTGGCGTACTTGGGCGCGGTGCCGTGCGTCGCCTCGAAGATCGCGTGGCCTGTCATGTAGTTGATGTTGGCTCCTGGCGCGATGCCGATGCCGCCGACCTGCGCCGCCAGAGCATCGCTGAGGTAGTCGCCGTTGAGGTTCAACGTCGCGATGACGTCGAAGTCCTCCGGCCTCGTGAGCACCTGCTGGAGCGTGATGTCAGCGATCGCATCTTTGATCACCATGCCGGCACCGGGTTTCCCCGCTGGGATTCGGCACCAGGGACCGCCGTCAATCGGTTCGGCCCCGAAGACGTTTCGCGCGATCTGGTAGCCCCAGTCACGGAACGCGCCTTCAGTGAACTTCATGATGTTGCCCTTGTGAACAAGGGTGACGCTCTTGCGTTTGTGCTTGATGGCGTACTCGATCGCGGCATGGACGAGCCGACCGGTGCCGGTGCGACTGATGGGCTTGATTCCGATGCCCACTTCCAGCGGCATGGGATGCGGGACACCGGCAGCCTTGGCTGCGGCGTCGGTCGCCTCCTGCGTGCCGAATCGGATCTTCTTGAAATCGCGGGGGAACTCACCCGCCAGGAAATCCAGCATCTTCTTCGCTTCGGGAGTTCCCGCGGCGTATTCGATGCCGGCGTAGATGTCTTCCGTGTTCTCACGGAAAATCGTCATATCGACTTTTTCAGGATGCTTCACGGGTGAAGGCACGCCTTGGAAATAGCGCACCGGACGCAGGCAGACGTAGAGGTCGAGCATCTGCCGCAGCGCGACGTTGAGCGAGCGGATGCCGCCCCCGACGGGAGTGGTCAGCGGGCCTTTGATGCCGACGATGTAATCCTTGAACGCCGTGACCGTCTCGTCAGGCAGCCAGTTGTTGAGTTTGTTGAAGCTCTTCTCCCCGGCGAGCACTTCCTTCCACGCGACAGACTTCTTGCCGTGGTATGCCTTCTTCACTGCTTCATCGAAAACGTGCTGCGAGGCCTTCCAGATGTCCGGGCCGGTGCCATCACCTTCGATGAAGGGAATGATGGGATGATCGGGGACCTGGAGTTTGCCGTTCTTGAGTGTGATGGGTTGGCCGGCGCACTGTCCGGCGGACGATGAAGCGGTGGCGGTGGACATGTCGTGCAATCTCCAGAGTCGAACGAGTGTAATGAAGCCGCACGGTCGGCGGCGAGTCGGATAATTATGAGGATTTGGCGTCCTTGCTCAACTTCCCGTCCCGCGGTGTGGATGAAGTCCCGCACAATCGGCTCAATTGACCGGCGGGATTATGCCGATTAACATGGATCACATGACCCGTTTCCCGCAGTCAATCCGAAACCTGTCCGCGGCGCTTAGCCTTCGACTTACCCTGCGCGGATAGGACGGAAAGCAAATCAACCCCTTGCGATTCCCGCCCTGTCCGCGCTGAACGGACAGGGCGTTTTAGTTTTCATTCTTTTCACTTTCATTCACAGCCGTTAGCGGCTCAGCTATAAGAGAAACCAACATGACAACCTCAGCCATTCCCATCCGTATTTTTGACACCACGCTGCGTGACGGCGAGCAATCGCCCGGCGCGAGTCTGAACCTGCACGAAAAACTGGAGATCGCCCGTCACCTCGACATGCTGGGCGTGGACGTGATCGAAGCGGGCTTTCCGATCACCAGTCAGGGCGACTTTGAAGCGGTGCGTGCCATCGCGCAGGAAGTCCGCCGTCCGATCATCGCCGGCCTGGCGCGCTGTGTGCCGCGTGACATCGACCGCGCGGGCGAAGCGGTCAAGGGCGGTGCCAATCCGCGCATCCACGTTTTTTGCGCCACGTCGAAAATCCATCTGGAGCACAAGTTCAAAAAAGCGATCGAGGAGATCATCCGGATGTCCGTCGATTCGGTGAAGCGAGCGCGTCAGTTCGTGGCGGATGTCGAGTTCAGCCCGGAAGACGGCAGCCGGACGGAGCTGTCCGTGCTGGTGGATATCACCGCAGCAGTGATCGAAGCCGGTGCGACGACGGTGAACATTCCAGACACAGTCGGCTATGCCGTGCCCGCTGAGTACGGCAATATCTTCCGATACGTCCGCGAAAAGCTGCCCATCATCGACCAGAAGGGCATCTTCCTCTCGTCGCACTGTCACAACGATCTGGGGTTGGCGGTCGCCAACTCCCTCGCCGCGGTGGAGAACGGCGCACGGCAGGTCGAATGCACCATCAACGGCATCGGTGAACGCGCCGGTAATGCGGCGCTGGAGGAGATCGTCATGGCCATGCGGACGCGGCATGACTACTTCAGCCGCTTCACCACTGCGGTCAATACGAAAAAACTCTACCCGTTGTCCCGCATGGTTTCGACCATGACCGGTCTGCATGTGCAGCGGAATAAGGCGATCGTCGGCGAGAATGCCTTTGCCCACGAATCGGGCATTCATCAGGACGGCATCCTCAAGGAGCGATCGACTTACGAAATCATGGACCCGCTGGATATCGGCCTGCCGGAAAACAAACTGGTTCTGGGCAAGCATTCCGGCAGACACGCTTTTCGTGAGCGCGTGGCGTACCTGGGCTACGTACTCGATGACGCGGGACTGGATAAGGCGTTCATCGAATTCAAGGCTCTGGCGGACAAAAAGAAGGATGTTTACGACGAGGACATCGAAGCACTGCTGGATCAACAGCTCGATCAGAGCCGCCGTCTGTGGGAACTGGTGCGCTTTCGCGTGACCAGCGGTACCGGCGAGGATGCGATGGCGACGGTCGTTCTGCGCGACTCGTCAGGCGTGGAGAAAAAGGAAGCTGCGATCGGTGACGGGCCGATCGACGCGGTCTATTCCGCGATTCAACGGCTGACCGGCGTGATGACGGAATTGCTCGATTACAAGTCACGGGCAGTCACCGTCGGACAGGAAGCGCAGGGCGAGGCGAACATCGAGGTCAAGCACCGCGACCGCAAGGTTAAAGGACGCGGCGTGAGTACCGATGTGGTAGAAGCTGCGGCGCGGGCGTATCTCGCGGCGATCAACCGCATCAAAACAGCGGAGAACGGCTCTGCCCCGACGAGCGGACTATCGCAGCCGTAGGCAGCGGTTGAGTTCATCCGAGACAGGGATAAGGCGCGGTCCGTCCGCATAAAACCGGCGTTGACGCTGCGTGCGCGGCGATTTTGTCCGGGAATTCAGCCGGCGCATGAATTCACCCGATGCAACGCTTAGGCGTTACGCTGTTGCTACCATGGTTGCGGCGAGATCGAAATGAGTCGCCGTGGAATAAGGAGATTCCCAGGTTGGCCGAAGTCAAAAACCGTCCTTCCAAGGCATCGGGCAGTTCCGCCGGCAGCGCGGCGAGCACACCGGAATCGACGAAGTGTTTTGTGCTCGACACCAACATCCTCCTGCATAACCCTGCCGCGCTCTTCATGTTCGCTGATAACGAGGTGGTGCTGCCTTTTACGGTCCTTGAAGAGATTGACCGCTTCAAAAAGCAGAACGACGACGTTGGCCGCAACGCCCGCGAGGCGATCCGTCACCTCGATCGGCTGCGCACACGGGGGAAGCTCAATGAAGGCGTCAAGTGGAACGGCCACGGCGGACGGATCCGCGTGGAGTTTGCCGCCAAGGAACGCCCCGACGCACTGGTCGAGGACACGCCTGACAATCGCATCATCTCCGTGGCGTGGGAGCTGGCGCAGCGCGGCAAACGCACCATTTTCATTTCCAAGGACATCAACGTCCGCATCAAGTCCGACGCTCTCGGTCTGCACACCGAAGACTTTGAGGCACAGAAAGTCGATGCCGACCGACTTTACGCCGGCTACGTCGCGCTGAGCGTGCCATCGACGCTGATCGACACGCTCTACGAGGAAAAGCAACTGAGCGTCGAAAAACTCGAACCGCACCGGATGATCAAAACCGATGACGGCAAGGACGAGCAGATCGCCCTCTACGCCAACCAATACGTCCAGCTCCGCGACGCGCTGGATGAGTCACACACCGGACTGGCGCGGCTGCTGGGTGACACGGATCACCTCATTCCCATCACCGGACCGCGCAAGCCGGTCTTTGGCGTGATGGCGCGAAACGTCCAGCAGATCATGGCGTTCGACCTTCTGCTCGATGACGACATCAAGCTCGTCACGCTCCTGGGGTCCGCTGGTACGGGCAAGACGCTGCTGGCGATCGCAGCGGGAATGGTCAAGGTTTTCAACGAACAGCGATATGACAAGCTCCTCGTTGCCCGGCCGATCATGCCTATGGGTAAGGACATCGGCTACCTGCCCGGCGACAAGGACGAAAAACTCTCCGCGTGGATGCAGCCGATTTTCGACAACCTCAGCTACCTGCTCTCCACACGAGCTTCCGGCAGCGCGGGGATCGGTGCCGGCGGAGGACAGCACGCCGAAAGTCACTCCCCCGAACAACGCATCCAGAGCCTGATGTCTTCCGGGCAGCTTGTCCTTGAGCCGCTCACCTACATCCGCGGGCGGAGCATTCCGCATCAGTTCATGATCGTGGATGAGGCGCAGAACCTTACGCCTCACGAGGTCAAGACGATCGTCAGCCGAGTCGGTGAAGGGACCAAGATCATCCTCACCGGCGACATCGGACAGATCGACAATCCCTATCTCGACAGCTCATCAAACGGGCTTTCCTACATGGTCGAGAAGCTCAAAGGTCAGAACATCGTCGGCCACATCACGCTCGCCAAGAGCGAACGCAGCGAGCTGGCGTCACTGGCAGCCGAGAAACTTTAAGGACGTCTGTCGCGGGGAAAACAGGCCTTTGGCGTGTTGGGCGCGCACGGATTTGTCGCGTGCCGACAAAATCGCCGTTTCTCAAAATATTTTTAATCCCGTTCGTTCCATCGCTTGGGGCAATAAACACATCCTCTTGCGCGCACAGACGCGCTCATTCGTCCGTAGGTTGGATTGAGGATGAGTGTTCGGCAGCCTCTTGCCGACACCTCGATCACGAGATGATTTCGCTTCGAGAGGTCATCGTCCGGACTACAATAAAAACACTCGACCGTAAGGGGGTTTTCCAATGTCCAAGACTTCATCACCTGCCGGGGCTGCGCCTTCCATCAAACCGGCAAAAAGCAAGCGTCGTCTTCTGCTGATCGTCGGCGGCATCGTCGTCCTGCTGCTGGTGCTGCTGCTCCTGACTCCGACTCTGCTCAGCTCCGGCGCAGGTGCGAAGTTCATTGCGTCGAGGGTCAATGCCACGATTCCCGGCAAGGTATCGTTCGACTCGCTGAGTCTCGGCTGGTTCAGCGGCCAGCACGTACGCGGGTTCAAGCTGCTCGACCCCGAAGGCCGGGAAGTCATCGTCGCCAACCAGGTCGATCTGCCCAACGCTTCACTGGCGAAGCTGCTGCGCGGCAACTTGAACATCGGCGTCGTCAGCATCATCGCGCCGAAGATCACGCTGCGAACCGATGAAAAGGGGCTGAACCTCACCCGTGCGATCAGCAATCCTGACGAACCGAAAACGGATGAGCCGGCCAAGCTGCCGGAATCTCTGCGGGCACGGGTGGAGATTGCACAGGGCTACGTCAGCTACGAGGCTCAGGGCGTCGAAAAGTCAGAGGTGAAAAATCTCGCGGTTTCCGCGGATGCGACCAATCTTCAGGACATCGCGCTGGTGCTGCACGGCGATTTGGCGCAGGGTAACGCCACAGGCCGCGTCGAGCTTGAAGGCGGCATCAAAGATCTCGTCGGTGCCGGCGGGTTGCTCCAACCGGATAAGGCCACACTCACGCAAGGCGTCGTCAAACTCATCAACCTGCCCATCGACGCTGTGGACGGCATGGCGCAGCTCGACGGCAAACTCACCGCAGTGCTGGGAAAACTTCTGACCGCCGACGCGAAGATTCAGGGCAATCTCACCGCAGGCACAGCATCCATCGAAACCCGCAGCGAAAACATGCAGGCACGCGGCGATCTGGAGATCGCGGATAAGCAACTCGTCACGCCGCAAGGCAAGGAAATCGGTATCGACCTCAAACTGCGCAAGGAAGCGTGGCCAGTGCTGACCAGAGGCAGTCGGTCGCCCAGCACGCTTAAGCAGGACGTGAACATTTCCCTGCACATCAACGGCATCAAGGCAGGCATGGACACCGCGGCTGAGTCCCCCTTGAAGTGGACAACCAGTGCCTTTCACGTTCGCGGAACAGCGTCGGACATTCTCATCGACGCGGGAGGCGACCTGGGTACCGTTGCGTTGCGCAAGAGCGATTTACGCCTGGACACGGATAACCTCTCGGAAAGTTTTCAGGGCGGGCTGGCTGCCGTCGCGGAAAAGCTGGGGCAGCAACCGGGTTCGATCAAGATTGATGGAAACTCGCGCAATTTGTTCGGCTCTGATGGCCGAATCTCCCCGAACATGGCAGCGGTCATCAATGTCCAGATCAAGGACACACCGCTGGCCATCGTGGACCAGCTCGCTCGAACGGAAGGAAAGATCACGGAATGGCTCGGCCAGATCCTCAATGCCGAGGCGCATTTTGCGATCAAGCCTGCCGACGAAGCCGGCAGCGGTAACAAGGGGCTTGAGGGAACGGTGACGCTCAAGGCGCACTCGGAAAACCTCGAAGCGAGCTTCACCGCTCCGATCACCACCGATCAGGTAGCTCTGGTGAAGGACCCGATCAGCGGGCGGACAGGCTCAATCGTCCTGAAGCTGCCACGAGCGGTGCTGAATCGTCAACTGGCGAACTCTTCCAAGCCGGCCGATCAACAGGTGACGATCGCGCAGGATGCAGTGCTGACGCTGGACGTGCAGCGACTGACGATTCCCGTCAAGCCTTCGGGTGGTGGGCTGGACCTCGCAGCCGCGAAACTGACGGTTCTCGGCACGCTGCCGACTTTGGCTGCCAACGATCCGACCATTGGTCCAGTCACGCTGAGTGATATTCGGCTTGATCTGTCGAGTGAAGGTCTGGCTGGCGGGCTGACGGGCAGGTTTACGGCTGACAGTTTCGCCAAGGGGACACAAGGCAAAGTCGATATCAACAGCATTGCCGTTCGTGATCTGATCGACGCGCAGGGCATGGTTGACTTCGCCTCCGCGACAACCACGTTGAAGGGGACCATCAAGGGCCTCTCGACGGCCATCATCGACACATATGCGAAGCAGGACGGCCTGGTCGCCGGCCTGCTGGGGCCGACGATCGACTCTGAACTCAATGCGACAATCAAGCTCGGCTCGCCTGAGAAGGGCGACCGCTATGTTTCGTTTGATCTGAATCCCTCATCGGCAAACCTCAAGAGCACGCGGCTGGCGGGTGAGATCAAAAACAATGCGCTGACGCTCAAGCCTGAAACGGCTGCGACGTTGACGATGAGTCAGAAATCGTTTGATGACCTGTTGGCTGCGTTGTCGGCGGATAAGGCTGCCCCGACATTGCGGATCAAGGCACCAGCGACGCTGAACCTGGCTGTGCGCGGGCTGGAGAAGTCACTCGATGAAAAAGGCGAGCTGCGTCATGCTGACGTGGAGCTGCGCGTGGATCAGTTCCTGCCCATTGGTGAAGCTCTCGCGGGCACGCAGCCGGAGCTGCGCGATCTGGTTTTTACCTGCAAAGGTGAGTCGATGGATCAGCCGCTCCAGGTGACCCTGTCGAGCAAGCTGAGCGAATCGGGGCATAACGGCTCGATTCAGGGCAGCGCGAAAATCCTCAACGTGATGGAGCCGTCACGACGAGTCGAGGATGGTCGAATCACCGGAAAGGATTTGCCGATGGGACTGGTTGATGCGCTGCTTGGGCAGGGAGGAAAGATCGTCAAGACGCTTGGGAAGTCGCTCGACAATGTGGATGTGACGATTCAGTCCGACGCGGCTGGGACGATGTTGGTGAAAGGAAATCTCAAGTCATCACAGACCACCGGCTCATTCGATGCGGCATATACAGCTGATGATGAGGCCGCGAAGCGCGATCTGCGGCTCGTGCTCAACCCTTCGACATTTTCGCTGGCACTGACGGAAGAAGCACGGCAGGCGTGGATGGCAGGCGACCCCGCCGTTGCGAAAGCTCCCGCTGGCGGGGAAAAATCCGGGAGGAAATCCGGGGCGAATTCCGGGGAAGGTTCCGGGGAAAATTCCGGGGGGATGACACTTGCCGAGCCGCTGCGGTTGAAGCTCGACATCGCAGGCGGTGAACTGGTGTTGGTGAACGGAGCAAAGGATGTGAAGACCGGCCAGGTCTCCAGCGTCATTGATCCGAGTCGCTCAAAGCTCAACGCGACGCTCTCAAGTCCCGGCGCAGTCCTGCGTGATTCAACTCATGGCCGGACGGTGAGACTCCGTGATTTTTCCGCACGGATTGACACTCCAGCAAGTCTGGCTGAGCGGTTGAATGTCGAGCTTAATTCTCGATTCTCAGTCACGGAGCCGAACCAAACGGAAAGCGATCAAGGCGAACTGCACGCGACGATCAGTGCAGCGGGTCTCAAGGGCAGCGACGGCGCGATCGATGCACAACGCGCATCCTATGACATCGCGGCGGAAGGCAAAGCCATCCCCGTAGATGCTCTCGATGCGCTGATGGAGGCGAAGGGACAGTACGTTCAGATTCTGGGTCACAAAGCCAATCTGAAGCTGACCACCACCCGCCGCAATGACCGCCCCGGCCCTGCGGAATTGGTCATCGACAGTGAAAACCTCAAGGGAACGATTCCCGGACAGTTGGCCCCGAACTGGGTATTGACGCTGACGAATGACAGCGTGCTGACGATGCGCGTCACACGGGAGCTGTCGAGCGGATTGCTCTCAACCGTGAGCATGCTCGTGAGGGACGCCAGATCGGATGAGAAGCCGGCAAAACTGACCATTGCCAAACAGAATTTCAGCGTAAAGACCTACCCGTTTGACATCAACACACTCAACGCGGACGCGACGCTCGAACTGAACCGCTTGATCGTCTCCAGCGGCGGAAAAGCGGGAGGCATCATTCAGACCTTGCAGAAATTGGGCAGCAATATCGAGTCACGCGAGGAGTTCCCCGCTGACTTTACGGTGGCGAAGATCGAAATACGCAACGGCCGGATCACGACCAACGACATCTGGTTCACGACCGACCGCCGTGACCTGACGATGGGCACGAAAGCGGTGGCGTATCAGGTCAAGGATCCGAACACCGGCGAGATGGTCTGGTATTCCGATACCGTGCTGGGGATTTCCGGCGACACGGTGACGACGATCAAATCGCTGGCGGGGTACATCGATCCGGCTTCCGTCATCGAGCTTAACGCCAAAGGCAAGGCCGGAGAAGTCGTGCCGGACTACGGAGCTTTCGCCTCGCAAATCGGGTTCTTGGTCGCCAAGGCGCAGAGCGAGCGAGCATTGGGAAACAAAGGCGGCGGAGCGGCTTCGATCGGGATTGATCTTGGCTCAAAATTGTTGAAGGGCCTGGACAAGAACAAGGATAAAAACGCCCCGACGATGGTTATCAGCGGTTGGCCGAACAAACCGCGTCCGGTGGAACGTGAAGCCGAGCAGACAGCCGCACCGCCGGAGCAGGGACAAGCTGATGAGTCGAAGGCCGCAGCCCAGCAGCAGCCGTCCGAGGCGAAGGAGCCGCCGCCGCAACGGGAAGAAGATCGCGCGATCGATGCGGTGGAGGGATTGCTGAGGGATCTTGGGAAGAAGAAAAAGAAGTGAGCGGGACTGCTGCGACGCGCGATTCACAGTGCCATCGGCGTAATTGTCGCTGCTGTCGAATCAAAACAGCGAACGCCAGAGGATGATGACGAGCGTGATCCCCAGCGCGCGGATGATGGTGATGATGCCGATTGTCAGACGGGTTTCCTGCATGTCGAGGTCGAACAAAAACGCGATCGGCGGCCCCATAAAAATCGCGTAAACCACGAAGACCGCCATCGCGCCCAGAAACATCTGTGCGGCGATGATGGCCATGACCATCAGCACGACGATATCCGCCAGCGCACCTGGCCCCCAGGAGATGGCGGCGATTTTCAGTAATGCCGACCAGAGCGAACCGAAGGAAATCCCGCCGATATGCGCAGCGACCACTAACGACAGAAGCAGCAGCGGCATCATCAGGATCAGCTCGATCCCCATGAGAAAGCCGGTCGCCAGCAGGCCCACCTGCCAGTTCTTCGTGAGCAGAAATGCGGCGATGGTCAGGCTTGGCGGGCCGACCGCAAGCAGGATCATCGGCAGCACCCACTCGGTGATGCGGTGGCGTCGCAGCATTTCCTGCTCGATTTCCTGCTTGTGCTTGAGATCGCGGAGCACCTTGTCAGCCCCGCTGAGCACGCTGGCGGGAGTGCGTGCAGCCTCCTCGCTGCTTTCAACGACCTGCACTGTGGTCTTGATTTTTCTGCCGATGGAGAGGTTGTAGCCGCAGTTCATGCAGAGGACCGCGTGTGCCGCTACCGAGTGGCCGCATGACGGGCAGCGTCCCGGCGTCGCTTTGAGTTTGTTCACGCTGCCAGTGTCCGTGGGCACCAGCTCGCTCGTGTCCAGCTCGTCGAGATCAAACTCGCCGCTCTCGTCGATAAGCTCGTCGGGCATGGCCTCGGTTTCAGGGGAGGCTGGCAGCGGTTTTTGTGCCGGATCGAGTGAGGTGGCCGAGTAGGAATCGCCCGGCATGCGTTCGATGGTGACCTGACCGGACGAGTCGTGCGGAATGCGGATGACCGCGCCGCATTTGCATTTGACTTTCATGCCCGCGGCATTGGGATCCCAACGATAATTCGT
This sequence comes from Phycisphaeraceae bacterium, assembly GCA_020851465.1. NCBI lineage: Bacteria > Pseudomonadati > Planctomycetota > Phycisphaerae > Phycisphaerales > Phycisphaeraceae > Phycisphaeraceae bacterium. Next base: position 395,399 of record JADZCR010000006.1, read on the forward strand.
CAGGCAGTTCGGGCAGATGATGGCGGGAAGTGGGGCCATAGGCGTGGTACACGGAGCCTGCTGAGCACGATTATTAGGCATCAGCGGAAGATTGCGGTCAACGGTGCGCGGAGCGGGGCGGTCGCCGTTGGCGGCATGCACGAGGTCGGACTATCCTTTTACACTTCATCGGCAGGCGTTTGTTGCCGACCGACTGATTTTCCGACCCAGACAGGATGCCGGACACCCGGAAATACCATGGCCGTACCGCTTTTGGACCTCAGTGGGCAACACGCCGCTCTCCTGCCGGAGTTTCGTGCGGTTTTTGAGCGGGCGGTGACGTCCGGGCAGTTCATCCTCGGCCCGGAGGTTCAGGCATTCGAGGCGCGACTGGCAGCTTATTGTCGGACCAGACATGCACTGGCGATTTCCAGCGGAACCGATGCGCTGCTGCTGGCGCTGATGGCACTGGACATCAAGGCAGGCGATGAGGTCATCACGTCGCCGTTCACCTTTTTTGCCACGGCCGGCTGCATCGCGCGTGTCGGAGCTGTGCCGGTATTCGTGGACATCGACCCGGCGACGTTCAACATCGACCCGACGAAGATCGCGCCCGCCATCACGCCACGCACCCGCGCGATCATGCCCGTTCACCTTTTCGGACAGGTCGCAGAGATGGAGCCGATCATGAAAATCGCCCGCGACCGCAAGCTGGCGGTGATCGAGGACGCGGCGCAGGCGATCGGCTCTATGCGCGACGGCAAGATCGCAGGCTCCATCGGCGAGGTTGGCTGTCTGAGCTTTTATCCATCGAAAAATCTCGCAGCACTCGGCGACGCGGGAGCCTGCACCACCAACGATACCCGGCTCTACGAGCGGCTCCGCGCTTTGCGCGTCCACGGCGAGGAGACGCGATATCACCACTCATTCATCGGCGGAAACTTCCGTCTCGATGCGCTTCAGGCTTCGTGGCTTGCTGTAAAACTTCCGCATCTCGACGGCTGGGCCGCCGCTCGTCGTGCTAATGCTCAGCGTTATCAGCAGTCGCTGGCCGGTCTGCCGCTGGGACTGCCGACCGAAGCGGCCGGTGCGCATCATGTGTTCAACCAGTTCACGATCCGTGTGCCTGGCGGTCGGCGGGACGCACTCAAGAAGCACCTCGATTCACGAGCGATCGGGGCGGCGATCTACTACCCGCTTTGCCTGCACATGCAGAAATGCTTTGAGTACCTGGGCGGACGAGCCGGCGATTTCCCCATCGCGGAACAGGCGGCTGCGGAAGTGCTGAGCCTGCCCATTTTCCCGGAGATGACCGCTGCCCAGCAGGATGAGGTCATCGCGGCTGTTCGGGAGTTTTTCGCGTGAGCGTTGCCTCGCCATCCTATGTGACCGGCAGGGGCGAACCCTTGATCCGCCTCGTCAATCTCCACAAATCATTCGGCTCGCTGCGCGTGCTGGCGGGGCTGTCGCTGGAATTGCGCAAAGGTGACACCACCGTCATTATGGGCCCCAGCGGTACGGGCAAGAGCGTGCTGCTCAAACACATTGCCGGTCTCATCAAGCCGGACAAAGGCGAAGTATGGTTCGGATCGCATCGCGTGGACGCCATGGCGGAGCATGATCTGATCGAGGTTCGCAGCAAGATCGGATTTCTGTTCCAGATGGGCGCGCTTTTTGATTCCATGAATGTGCATGACAACATCTGCTTTCCGCTGGTCGAACACACGAAGCTGACCAAAAGCGAGCGCAACGCCAAGTGCAAAGCGGTCCTGGCGATGGTCGGCCTCAAGGACATCGAGCAGAAGATGCCCGCCGATTTATCCGGCGGCCAGCGCAAGCGCGTGGCCCTGGCGCGTGCGGTCGTGCTGGAGCCTGAAGTCGTCCTCTACGACGAGCCGACCACGGGGCTTGATCCGATCCGCTCCGATCTCATCAATGAGTTGATCATCACGCTGTCACAGCGGCTGGGGATCACCAGCGTGGTCGTCACCCATGACATGCAGAGTGCCAACAAAATAGCCGACCGCATGGTGATGCTTTACGATGGGAAAGTGATCGCCGATGACGCGCCCGAGGCGTTTCGCCGCAGCAATAATGAGATTGTCCGCCGCTTCATCGAGGGCAAGGCTGATCAGGATGACCTTGATTCCATCCACGCGGGGCTTGATGTGGCGGAAGGCGGCAAATCAGAGCCGACGGCACCGGCAACGGGAAATAACCCATGAGTGAAAAAACACGCAACATCACGGTCGGTCTGACGGCACTGCTGGCGGTGGCGGGGCTGGCGTTCATGATGGTGCTCTTTGGTTACGTGCCCGGATGGCTGGAACGCGGGTATGACGTGCGCGTGAAATTCGACAACTCCAGCGGCGTCACCGAAGGCGCTCGCGTCACTCTCAGCGGTGTCGATATCGGCCGGGTCAGAAAGGTCGAACTGCTCGCGCCGCCTGAACGCGGCGTCATGTTCACCATGCGCATCAATGACGTCCCTCTGCTCGAAGGGGTCAAGGTCGTCGTGGACAAGCCCTTCGTCGGGGGCATCGTCAGCGTGGCGATGGAAACGCCGGACCTGGCTCCCGGCACGGAACCCAAGCTGCTGCCGACCGACGGCAGCGCGATGATTACCGGCTCATCCTCTTCGCTGGCGGGCGAGCTGGCCAGCTCTCTGCAAGGCGCGATGGCTGAACCGTTGAAAAAGTTTGACAAGCTCAGCACGCAGTTCGAGGCCCTCAGCAGTGAGTGGACGCAGGTGGGCAAGAACGTCAACCTCCTCACCGAGCCGCGCACCCTCGATGACGTCAAAAGCAAGGGCAAACCCGCCAACGTATCGACCATGATCGCGTTGGCGAGCCAGCGACTCGATGAACTCAAAGCGGTGCTGGCGAATATCGAAACATGGACCGGCGACGAGCAATTACGTGCCGATTTCAAGCGGACGCTCGCCAACGCCGCTGAGGCGACCGACAAACTCAAGGCCGGCATCAGCAAGTTTGAAGGGCTTGCCGATTCGTCAAAGGAAAATATGGACCGCCTCGCCAAGCGGTACATCGCGGTGGCGGATGATCTGAGCGCAGCCATCGGTTCGATGAAAAAGACGCTCGATGCCGCCCGTGAGGGAGACGGCACGCTAGGCAAGTTCGTCAAGGATCCTTCGCTTTACAACAACCTCAACGACGCTGTGACGCGGATGAATCAGGCGATGGTGGAGGTAAAACTCCTCGTCGAGAAGTGGAAGAAGGAAGGATTGCCGGTGCAGTTCTGATCTGAAACGCATCATTCCCCTGTTCAACGCACGCGGTTTATCACGGCACGCATCGCTGGCCGGAATCTCGCTAAAATCCCCGCAATGAAATACGTCATCATCATCCCCGACGGAGCGGCGGATCATCCTCTTTCCGAGTTGGACGGACGGACGCCGTTCGAGGCCGCGAAGAAGCCGCATACGGATCGAATCAGTCAGACCGGGCGACAGGGCACGGTTGCGACGACGCCTGCCGGGTTTCCGTGCGGCTCGGACGTTTGCAGCATGAGCCTGCTGGGTTATGACCCGGCGAAATATCACAAAGGCCGCGCCCCGCTGGAGGCCGCCGCTCTGGGTATTCCGTTGCGGGAAAGCGACTGGATTTTCCGCGTCAATCTCGTGACGGTGATCGACGGGAAAATGCAGGATCATTCTGCAGGCCACATCACCTCCGATGAAGGACGGCAACTGCTGGCTGACCTGGCGCAGCATCTGGACATGCCGGGCATGACGCTTTATCCCGGCGTCAGCTACCGCAACATCATGGTGGATGCGTCAGAAATCGACTCACCCGGTGCGGGACGTGACTGGTCGGAGCTGAAGACAACGCCGCCGCACGACATCCCCGGCGAAACCATCCGTAAATATCTGCCGCATGGCGGGGAGCACGCTCCGATGCTCCAGCGGATGATCGCCGAGAGCGAAGCATTTCTGGCTAATCACGAAATCAACCAGACCCGGCGTGACATGGGCGAACTGCCCGCCACGCACGTCTGGCCGTGGGGACAGGGTCGCAAACCAGTGATCGCCAGCTTTGAGTCACGCTTCGGATTGCGCGGCGCGATGATTACTGCGGTTGATCTGCTGGCGGGCATTGCTTCGTTCATCGGCTGGGACCGCCTCGATGTTCCCGGGCAGACCAGCTATCACGACACGGACTACGCAGCCGCCGGTCGGTACGCGATCGCAGCCCTCGATAAATACGACATCGTCTGTGTTCACGTCGAAGCCCCTGATGAGGCGTCACACGCAGCCGACGCACGGACGAAGGTTGCGGCGATTGAGTCGATCGATGAGCACATTGTCGGGCCGATCCTGGCTGATCTGGCTAAACGCGGAGAACATCGAGTCCTCTACCTGCCCGATCACTACACGGCTGTCGAGACACGCAAGCACGATCCGACTCCGGTGCCTTTCGCGTTATGCGGCAGCCGGATTCATGGTGTGGTGCAGCGGCCATTCAACGAGAAAAACTCGCAGGAAGCGGACCTCCACATTCGGCACGGTCACGAATTGATGGAATATTTCCTCTACAGCGGGCTGGCGTAAATCGTGCGGTGCTTCGGCTGAACGAAGCAGGAGCGACGGCAAATACTCAACAGCAACCGATGACCGCAGCCATGCGGCCCGTGATGCCCTTGTCACGACGATGGCTGAAAAACTCATCATGGTCGCGGTAGGTGCATCGGTCTGAGACGGCAATTCGTTCAGCCGAGATGCCGCAGGTGACGAGTTGCTGTTTCGCTGCGGCTCGCAGGTCGATGTGCGGCTTCTGATCGGTAAGCCGACGCACGCAATCGCCCAGCCCGGAGCGATCAAATTCATCAGCTACTTCCGGGCCGACCTCAAAGTGATTTACGCTGATGCAGGGGCCGATAGCGCAGGTGAACTGGTCAGCAGGAACGCTGAAACTTCGCTGGATCTCGTCAAGCGTGGCTTTGACGACCTGAGCTACGATGCCGCGCCATCCGGCATGGATGGCCCCGACGATGTGCCCGTCTGCGCAGGCGAGGAGAATAGGCACACAGTCCGCCACACGGATTGCCAGCAGGCGTCGAGGATCGTCGGTGATGATCGCGTCAGCTTCCTGAACCGGCCCTGACTTCCCCTTACCTGCGACCAGCACGCGGTTGCCGTGGACCTGGCTTACCCTCGTAAGCGTCCGGCGGGAAGAGTCCAGTGACTCGGCAAGCCGGGTGTAATTCCGCAGGATGTTCTCCGGCGAGTCTCTCGGCAAAGAAGCGTCTGCGGGCAAGCAGCCTTCAACGCCGAGGTTCAATGAGGCGAACGGCCCGGCACTGACGCCACCCAACCGCGTGGTAAAGGCGTGAGGCAGACCAAGATCGTTCCAGACAGGTAACTGGTAGGGTACCAAACCGCCGGTCAGAGATTGACGCGAAAGACGTAAACCCGTCATGGCAAGTGATCTGTGGAAAACATGTTGAATAGCCTTTGGCGACGCTTTATGATCCGTATCCAGCTGAGGAGCTTGAAAAGATCAATCGGTTGACGAATATCGAGATTTACATTGTCAGCCAGATATAATTTTCGATTTATCAAGTATTTGCCGGTAATCAAATCGGCGGTTATTGACGATTGCAAGGTTCCATTTTGTCGGGTTTCTACTCTATTGCTATTCTAATCTTGGAGTGGGTGGGTTTGTGGAAAAACAACGTGGGAAGCCCTCTAACCCGTCATCTTTGCACCAGTTACAACCCACGACTCAGTGGATGAATCGCATGTCACCGAAATTCGGCAGCACAGCGGAGCCGCCCGGTGCGAGCGGGTACGGTGCAGGGAAGTAAACGAAGAATGCACGCCCCATCATGAGTTTTCGCGGCACGATGCCGAACTTCTGAATGTGCGGTGGAACTTCCTCGTCAAACATCCGTTTCTCGATCCACGGGTTGACCGACTGCCAGAATCGGCTGTCATGACTCAGCGGGCTGTTGTCACCCATACAGAAAAACTGATCCGACTCCAGATTCACCGGCGGAGATTCGCTGGCGCGGTTGCGCACGAAGACGCCTTGCCCGTGGTTGGTCGGGTTGCCGTACTGCACCGACGAGTAGTAGAGGTCACGGTCCACCTCGACGCCATGCAGCGTCACTGACGGTCCATCCACTTCGATGGATATTTCGGGATACTGCGGCGCGGGTGCGCGTCCGGTGGCGGTTGCGATGTCGATGTCGAAGTTGGCGACGATAACTCGCTGATCATCCACCCACAGGCTGGCCTGCTGATCGACATACCAAAGCTCTACGTGACGGCTGACGCCCGCAGCCAGCGGTGTGACCTGAGCGGTTCCCAGCGGTCGGGGCTGACCGCCATCGAGACGGCTGGCCTCCAGTGTCACCTTACCCGTGGCGTCGATTGATCCGGTCAGCCGCGAGACAGCATCCTCTTGCGGCAGGGAATCGAGTCGAGCGGTCGTGTGAAACTTGACCGATGCGCCGGAGCCGCTGGGCTGGACGCTCGCAGCGATCCGCACATCTTCAATCGGCTCGTGGTCAACCTTATCCGCTTCCCTGCGCTCGAACTGGTTATAGGCGTACCAATGCGGGCCGACATGGGCTGAGGGAAAGTCGAAGGCGATCTCGCCATGCCCGCCGCCGAGGTGTTCGTAGCTCCGTCGCTGGGCGAGGCTCCAGTTGCCTTTGACCGCGCGCCAGGGGACGTGCCACTCGTGCTCAACTCTGTCGATCCCGCTGCTTCCCCGGTCGAGGGGGATGTATTGGCTGTGATAGATCGGCTGCCAGACATCGCGTTGAACGCGCGGCCGATCACTTTTGCGGGCGATATGCCAGTCCGCGTTGTTGGTCTGACTTTTGACAAAGAGATTTCCGTCAATGACCCACAAGCTTTCGTTGGGCAGGCCGACGAGTCGCTTGATGTAATTGATGCGCGGATCGTAGGGATTTTTGAATACGACAACATCCCACCGTCGCGGCTCGGAAATGGTGTAGAGAAACTTGTGGACGAGAATGCGATCACCCGCGCTGACGGACAATCCCTTCATGCTGATGGGAAAGTGGCACATCGGGCAGAGGGCCTGTGATGCGCCCGGCGGGATCGGTGAGTTGACATTGAAGTGGTAGCCGCATTGCGGGCAGACGATGTTGACATGCTCTCCCAGCAGTGTCGGAGCCATCGAGCCGGTGGGGATTACGAACGCCTCGACGACATACGCGCGAAACACGAATGCGAGAATGAACGCGATGATGATCGCTTCAAACGTTTCCTTGATCGTCTCGTCGGTGGGTTTCTCGCTCGGCGCGGCAGCGACGGTCCCCGCGGGACTGGCGGTGGCGGCGGCGGGGAGTGGTGAGTTGTTCTCTTCCAATGGCAGCCTCGGAGTGAGCAGGAGACGGATTCTAATCGGAAGACGACCAAAAGGGCGGATGTGGTTTCCCGTGTGAGTTATCTGGTCGCAAAACGCTCCGGTGAATGATCGGATCGCGCGGATTCATCAGTTGAAGCAATTCCAACCGATTCCTATACTCTGACTTCGCTTTCGGGCGAACACGCGGGGCCATAGCTCAATTGGGAGAGCGCGTGGATGGCATCTACGAGGTTAGGGGTTCGATCCCCCTTGGCTCCACTTGCGGAAACGGCCGGCACAAAATGCCGGCCGTTGTTGTTGGGTGGGTGATCTATCAAGGGCTGACCTGCTCCGCACGGTCTGACCATCCGTCACGATTTTCGTTACCCTAACCATTCGCATGAAATCCAACGCCACCCGGAAATTCCGCGCCAAGCTCGCCGCCGACCAGCCGGTATTCGGCCTCTGGGTCACTCTGGAATCCGCCAGCATCACCGAAATGGCGGTGGCTCTGGGGCTGGATTGGGTCGTCATCGATGCGGAGCACGGCCACCTCGATTGGAAGGAGATCGTCGAGCATATTCGTGCCGGGGTGCGCAGCGACACGGTCATTCTCGTGCGCATCGCGGAGCTTTCGATCGGACTCATCAAGCGGGCACTCGATCTGGGTGCCGATGGCGTGGTTGTGCCGTGGATCGAGTCCGTCGATGAACTCGAAAAGGCGATCAGCTTTGCGCGTTATCCGCCGGAGGGACTACGCGGCATTGGGGCCGAGCGTGCCACCTGCTGGGGACGATGTTTCACCGATGCGGTTGGCGAAGCGAACGATCATGTGCTGGTCGTGCCCATCATCGAGACGGTGAAAGCAGGCAAGGCGATAGAGCAGCTCTGCCGGGTCGAAGGGACGGAGTTGTTTTTCCTTGGTCCGGCTGACTACTCATCCACAGCAGGCTTTCCCGGCCAGTGGGAAGGACCCGGCGTCGCAGAGGAGTTGCTGCACATCAAGGATGTGGTGCGGAAACACGGCAAACACTGCGGGGTCGTCGCGACAAGCAACGAAAATCTGTTGCAACGCCGTCAGCAGGGATTTCGCGCTCTGGCTCTGGGACTCGACGGCGGATTGCTGCTCCGCAGCATCACCGGAGCGATGGCGGCAGTCGGCAAGGCTTCGACAATCAACCCGCAGTTCACCCGCGAGGGCGACACCTCCGGAAAAATACTCGACCGCCCGCCGGAAAATTTCCGACCCGACCGGCCGGAAGTGATGAATCCGATTGGTTCAGGGAAAAAGTTCGAGATCGCACGCGGCGTGAGCTTTGAATGTCTGGTCGGTGCGCATAATCAGGCACGCAATCTGACGACCGGCATCGTGACCTTCGCGCCTGAAGCGGAACTGCCTTACCACTCGCACACATTCAGCGAGTCGATCACCCTGCTGACCGGCAGGGCGATGGTGGAGATCGAAGGGCGGCGGTACACGCTCGGCGAGATGGACAACGTGGTGATACCGCGCGGCTTGGCGCATCACGTCATCAATACATCGCTGGCGGAACCGGCGAAATTTCACGTGGCGATGGCGACCGATCAACCAAGCCGCACTCTCGTGGACCGCTTTTACTCACGCAAGGCGATGCCTGACAGCGCAACCGGCCTGCCGGGGGCGGAACGCATCAATCGCTATGCGACGACGCGCAAGTTTGAGGCGGCGGCGAATGCGATGTTCATGGACTATTTCAATCGCGACCTGATGCCAGGTATCGAGATGAGCGGCGGCTACGGACTTTTCCAGCCGACCGGCCGGCTTCCCGCGCATATTCACGACTTCGACGAGTCGATCTGCATCGTGCAAGGAGTGGCGACGTGTGTAGTCGAAGGACGGAAATATCTGATGTCGGATGATTCGACGGCCTTGCAGCCGCGCGGCCGCGTTCATTATTTCATCAATGAATCACGCCAGCCGATGGCGATGCTTTGGGTTTACGCAGGCCCTGTACCCGAACGGCTGGTGGTGGATGAAAATAATGCGACCGTCGCAGGCAATCCGTGGAAGTGACGGAATACACGCTCGCGATTTTTCCCTGCTCATCGCAGAAAGGGAAAATGTCTCTGTTTCGTTAACATAAACCCATGCCTCGAACTTTCCCCATCGCTCTTACCGCTGATTTTTACGACGCTGCGGGTAAACCGAAATACTGCGATCTGGGTACCTCGGTTTTTGACGCACATCAGCACATCACATTCAAGCCGTTCGCGGAGCATCGCCCGGAGATCGGCGCGGACCAGATCGGAGATGCTGCGGGTGTGATCGTGCTCACGCCCAGAGTCAGTGCATCGAGTGTCTCGAAAGCCGGCAATCTGCTGGCTGTGGGCAGATTCGGCGTCGGTTATGACTCGGTGGACGTGAAGGCCTGCACTCAGGCGGATGTTCTCGCTTTTATCACTGCCGGAGCTGTTGATCGCTCCGTAGCTGAAGCGACGATCGGCTGGATGCTCGCCCTGACGCATCACATGCGAGTCAAAGATCAGCTCGTTCGCACGGGTCAATGGGATGTGCGATCAAAATTCATGGGCAGCGAAATACGGGACCGGATGCTGGGCGTCGTCGGTCTGGGCGGCATCGGCCGATCCGTCATCGAATTGCTGCGCGGGTTCGGCATGAGGCAGCCCATTGCCTTTGATCCGTTCCCCAATAAAGAAGCGGCTGACAAACTCGGCGTCCGTCTGGTGAGCCTTGATGAACTGATGCGCGAGGCGGACTTTGTATCACTGCACTGCCCGCTGACCGATCAGACGCGGAATCTGATCGGCTCCAAACAGATCGCGATGATGAAACCGACCGCATACCTCATCAATACGGCTCGTGGCGGGATCGTCAATGAGGATGCGCTCTACGACGCGCTGAAGTCCGGCCGCATCGCCGGCGCTGCACTTGATTGTTTTGAAGTCGAACCCGTGACCGCTCCGAGCCGCTTCCGTGAGTTCGACAACGTGCTACTGGCCCCGCATTGCATCGCATGGACGGATGAGCTTTTCCGCGACATCGGCCGGTCAGTCTGTCAGGGGATGGTGGACTTGTCGCTGGGTAAGAAACCTCGCGGCATCGTAAACCCGGAGGTATTGGATCGACCGGGGTTCCAGGAAAAATGGAAGCGATTGCGAGTTTCCTGAATCCAGTGGTGATCCCGGAACGATCTCCAAGCACTCGTTGAAACCGCAAAAACCTTGTGCAAAACCGCAGGTACAGTCGTCATGTTGGTCAGCAGATCGAATCAGGTAACGGAATAGATTTTCGAGGTCGTCATGAAACTAAAACTCGCCACCGCCGATTTTTCCTTCCCGCTCCTGCCGCACGACAGGGTGCTCGATCTGATTGCGATGCTGGAGTTAGACGGCGTGGACCTCGGACTGTTTGAGGGACGTTCGCATCTCTGGCCATCAAAAGAATTCCGTCAGCCAAGCCGTTCCGGCAAGGAGATGGCGCGGAAACTCAAAGGCCGAGGACTCAAAGCCGCGGATGTGTTTTTGCAGACTAACCCCGACTTTGTCTCCTATGCGTCAAATCACCCAGAACCCGGAAGGCGTAAGAAAGCCCGGTTATGGTTTGAAAAAACGCTGGAGTACGCCGATGCGTGCGGTTCAACCCATGTGACCGCATTACCCGGCGTGCTGTTCCCGGATGAACCCTCAGCCGCATCCTGGGGGCGTTGTGCGGATGAGTTGATGTGGCGTGTTGAAAAAGCGGGTGCAGCAGGCATCACCTTTTCGGTCGAGGCACACGTCGGTTCGATCGCGCCGACTCCCAGAGACGCCCTCAAACTTCTCGCAAGAGTTCCCGGCCTGACGCTGACGCTCGACTACACGCACTTTATTCGTGCTGGATTTAAGGATGCTCAGATTGAGCCATTGCTGCCGCACGCGAGCCACTTCCATGTGCGTGGTGCAGTCAAAGGCCGTCTGCAAACGTCGTTTAAGAATAATGCCATCGACTACAAACGAGTTTTTCAGCAGTTGAGGAAGAACCGTTATCAGGGTTATCTGGGCATCGAATATGTGTGGATTGATTGGGAGCATTGCAACGAGGTGGACAACCTGAGCGAGACGATTCTGTACCGCAATTTCTTCCGCCGCCTCGCTTGATCGCGGTTGCTCCATTCCGCGGCAGCGACTTTCTGCAGCTCAATGCCGCTCTCGACGGAATACTTGTGCTAAAATCCTCAACCCACCGCAACGCACCATGACGTATTTTGCGGTGTGTTTTAGAAGGATTTACCAATGCCCGCATCCCTCAATAAGTATTCCGCCCACGTGACGCAGCCCAAAAGTCAGGGTGCTTCGCAGGCGATGCTCTACGGCACCGGCCTCAGCGAAGAAGACATGAACAAAGCCCAGGTCGGCATCGTCGCCAACTGGTTTGACGGTAATCCGTGCAACATGCACCTCAACGATCTGGCCGCCAAAGTCAAAGAGGGCGTCACCGCAGCCAATCTCGTGCCGATGCGGTTTAACACGATCGGCGTCTCAGACGGCCTGTCGATGGGCACCGAGGGCATGAGCTATTCGCTCCAGTCGCGTGATCTGATCGCTGACTCCATCGAAACGGTGATGTCCGCGCAATGGTACGACGCGCTGGTGGCGCTGCCCGGTTGCGATAAAAACATGCCCGGCTGTCTGATCGCCATGGCTCGATTGAATCGACCGGCGCTGATGGTGTATGGCGGGACGATCAAGCCCGGACTTACGGGTAATCAGCCGCGCGATATCGTGTCGGCTTTCCAGTGTTACGGCGAGTTCATCGCAGGCAGGATCACCGAGGAAGAACGCAAGCAGATCGTCCGCAAAAGCTGCCCCGGAGCCGGTGCCTGCGGCGGTATGTACACCGCCAACACGATGGCCAGCGCGATCGAAGCGATGGGCATGGCCTTACCTTACTCCTCGGATATTCCCGCGGAAGATCCCGAAAAGCTCCGGGAGTGTATTCAGGCTGGTGCAGCCATCCGTAAGCTGCTGGAGATGGACCTCAAGCCGCGTGACATCATGACGCGCGCTGCTTTTGAAAACGCGATGGTTGTGGTGATGGCTGTCGGCGGATCGACTAACGCGGTGCTGCACCTGATTGCGATGGCGCGTGCGGTCGGCGTCAAGCTGACGATCGACGACTTCCAGAAAGTAAGCGACCGTGTGCCGTTTCTGGCGGATCTCAAACCCAGCGGCAAATACGTGCAGGAAGACCTGCATAAGGTCGGAGGTACGCCGGCGGTGATGAAGTACCTGCTGAGCAAGGGATTCATCGACGGCACCTGCATCACCGTCACGGGTAAATCAGTCGCGGAAAACCTCGCCGCCTTGCCGGGACTCAAAGCGGGGCAGGATGTTTTTCATACGATTGAAAACCCGATCAAAAAAACCGGACACATTCAGATCCTTTACGGCAACTTCGCTCCCGGCGGATCAGTGGCGAAGATCACGGGCAAGGAAGGGCTGGTGTTTTCCGGCACAGTCCGCGCGTTTGATCAGGAAGAAGCGATGCTACGCGGACTTGAGCAGGGCAAGATCAAGAAAGGCGATGTGGTGGTGATCCGCTACGAAGGCCCCAAGGGCGGCCCTGGGATGCCGGAGATGCTCACGCCGACCAGCGCGATCATGGGCGCGGGACTCGGTAAGGATGTCGCGCTGATGACCGATGGCCGTTTCAGCGGCGGCAGCCACGGCTTCATCGTCGGTCACATTACGCCTGAGGCGCAGGAAGGCGGGCCGATCGCGCTGGCGCAGGACGGCGATAAAATCACGATCGATGCTGAAAAGCGGGCGATCACCCTGCACGTGAGCGACGAGGAATTGAAGAAGCGCAAGGCGGCATGGAAGGCTCCGCCGTTACGCGCGACCCGCGGGACTCTCTACAAATACATCAAGACGGTCAAACCTGCGTCCGAAGGCTGCGTGACGGATGAGTAAGGATATTTTCTCCGAAACCTGAGCAACCTAATGGACGGGTTCGTTCCGATCCTATGAACTTTCGCCACAGCCGCCGGGTTTCTGACGGGTGTGTGATTTGAAGACTTCGTTTCAACCAGTGAAGATCGTTGGATTAACTGAGGACGGGCCTCTGATCACACACTGAGAGACTAATGACCACCAGTTCAAATCCCCTCGTCGGCGTCATCATGGGCAGCAAGTCCGATTGGGACACGCTGTCCCATGCGGATGAGATGTTGAAAAAATTCGGTGTGCCGCACGAATGCAAGGTGGTCAGTGCCCACCGCACGCCTGACTGGATGCGACAGTACGCACAGGAAGCAGAGAAACGCGGCATCGAAGTGATCATTGCCGGCGCAGGCGGAGCAGCTCATCTACCGGGGATGGTCTCGTCACACACCGTACTGCCGGTGCTGGGTGTGCCAGTGGAAAGCGCGGCACTCAAAGGTATGGACTCGCTGCTGTCGATTGTTCAGATGCCCGGCGGCGTGCCTGTGGGGACGCTGGCGATCGGCAGGCCCGGCGCGATCAACGCAGCTCTGCTGGCCATTGCCATCCTCGCCAACAAGCGACCGGAATTACGAGAAAAACTCAAAGCCTTCCGAGGGGAGCAATCACAAAAAGTGCTCGAGGAGAGGCTTCCTTGAGCAACGCAGATCGCAGGATCATTCTTCCTGGTGCGACTGTCGGCGTGCTGGGCAGCGGACAGCTTGGCCGGATGTTCGCCATTGCCGCCAGACGCATGGGCTACCGAGTCCACACTTACAGCCCCGACGACGATACGCCCACTGGTCAAGTCGCCGACCTCGAAGTGCAGGGAAGTTACGACGACCTCGACGCTGTGCGGCAATTTGCGCGAGGGGTCAGCGTCGTGACCTTTGAGTTTGAGAATGTTTCGGCTGCGGCTGCTGAGGCGGCATCGCATTATGCCCCTGTGCGACCGGGCGGCGATGTGCTGCACACGACGCAGCATCGCTTGCGGGAAAAGACGTTTCTCCAGACCAACGGCTTCCCTGTTACCCCCTTTGCAGTGGTGCGGACGCCTGCGGAGCTTGAGGCCGCACTGATGAAACTCGGCGCACCCGCCATACTCAAGACCGCCGGGTGGGGTTACGACGGCAAGGGTCAGGTGAAGATCACCTCACCTGCCGCGACAAATGAGGCGTGGAAAAAACTCAACTCTCATGAGGCAGTCCTTGAAGCATTCGTCGATTTCCAGTGTGAAGTCTCCGTGGTCGCAGCTCGCGGGATCGACGGTTCCTTCGCGCATCATGGTGTGATTGAAAATACACACGCCAATCACATACTCGATATTTCCGTATCGCCGGCTCATGTCTCGGAAAAGATCGCTCGACAGGCCATCGAAATCACGCGGGGCATTCTGGAAAAACTCAATGTCGTCGGCGTGCTGTGCGTTGAGTTTTTTATCAATCAAAAGGGTGAGCCGCTGGTAAACGAGCTGGCTCCGCGTCCGCACAATTCCGGCCACCTAACCTTCGACGCCAGCGTTACGAGTCAATTCGAGCAACAACTCCGCGCGATCTGCGGACTGCCTCTGGGATCAACGGAACAGCTTCGCCCCGCTGCGATGGCCAATCTGCTTGGAGACCTGTGGTGCAGTGGCGAGCCTGATTGGGTGGGTGCCTGTGCGATACCGGAGGTGAAGGTCCATCTTTACGGAAAGGCTGAGCCGCGACCAGGTCGAAAAATGGGCCATTTGACCGCGACGGCATCTACGGTGGACTTAGCAAAATCACACGTCATTGCAGCACGCAACGCGTTATTGCGACGTTAATAGGCACAATTTGACCGATTGTGGATAATCTGTCATCAATCGTAGGTCGTTATCCCATGAATAGATGGGATATTCCTACCGAATAGGATAGGCATAAAATGGAATATTTTGGAAATTATTGAAATATTGTGGAAGGTTGGGTATTCTTAATCCGAAACATCCCTTTGGGGCCGGGCGATGGGGCAAGGCTCTGGAGTGATTGATCGCAAGGTTTCGCATTATGGTTTCAAACGCCACGCCTCTGGATCGCCGCGTTGTTGAGCAACTTGTGCGTCAGGTCTTGCGCGATCAATGGGTTGGCAAGAGCGGACAGTCTTTCAAGTCGCCGACACCCGGAACAGGTCCCAATCCTCTGCGCGTCAACGTCTCAGCGCGACATGCTCACGTGTCGCCTGCTGATCTCGAAATTCTTTTCGGACCCGGCGCGAAACTCACCAAGCTCAAAGATCTCTATCAGGACGGAGAGTTCGCCAGCGAGCAACTCGTCAACATCGTCGGTCCGCGCAATCGAATGATTCCCGGCGTGCGCATCCTCGGTCCGTCACGGAGTCACACTCAGGTCGAGCTGGCGTACACGGACTCCATCTTCCTTGGGCTGGACATTCCGTTGCGCATCAGCGGCGATCACCACGACACGCCCGGCTGCATCCTCGTCGGCACGCACGGCGCACTGAACCTCAAGCAGGGCGTCATTCGCGCGGAGCGTCACGTTCATATGCATCCCAGCGATTGCGAGCATTACGGCGTCAAAGACGGGGACTACATGAAGCTCAAAATCGACGGGCCGTGCGGTGTCGTTTTCGATCGCGTCAAGGTTCGCCAGCACCCGAAGGTGAAACTCGAAGTCCACATCGACACCGATGAGGGCAACGCATGTCATCTTCCCAGCGCGACACGAATGGAGCTTGTGAAATAAAAGCGCGACCCGTGGTCGCGATTGATGTCCGACTAGTCACCCTTGAACACTTTGGAGAACCCCATGCCTCAAGCAGCACTCGGAATGGTTGAAACCAAGGGGCTGATCGCCCTGATCGAAGCCAGCGACGCGATGATGAAGGCCGCGAATGTCACCATGATTGGATGGGACAAAGTCGGCAGCGGTATGGTGACGACATTCATCACTGGCGATGTCGCCGCAGTCAAAGCGGCGGTTGATGCCGGTGCGGCGGCGGCGGGCAAGATCGGCCAGGTGGTCGGCGTCCATATCATCGCCCGCCCGCACGACGAACTGGCCGCGGTGATGCCCAAGAAGAAGCCAGGCAACAAAAACGCGACGGCCTGAAGCAGGCCGGCAGGGTGTTGATCGGGTGATGTTCGTCATCACCGTTAAAGCGGATCAACCCCTCGCCGATGGATCGACACAACCCTATTCCTCACAGAATACGAAAGGATTTTCAATGAGCGCAATTGGAATGATTGAGACAAGAGGGCAGACCGGCGTGGTCGAAGCGACCGACGCCATGCTCAAGGCTGCGGATGTGCAACTAGTCAAGACGGTACCGATCGGCGGTGCGTATGTCACCGTCATCGTGCGCGGCGATGTCGGCTCGGTGAAGGCAGCGGTGGACGCGGGTGCTGAGGCGGCAGGGAAGGTCGGCGAGCTTGTCGCCGCTCATGTCATCGCCCGTCCGCACGATCAGTTGCTCGACAGCTTCTGAAAAATTGTCCCGGGTAAGCGGCTGTGTGACTCGGCATCGAATCACTCAGCTTCGCAACCCTGAACATCAGGTTAGATGATCGTCGCATGATTGTTCTGATCGCCAACCTCGGATCGACGAGCTTCAAATACAAGCTCTTCGACATGCCTCGTGAGCAGGTGCTCGCGACAGGAGCCGCTGACCGCATCGGCCTGGGTCGCAGCGCGTGGTCCGTGGCTGTGGGCGAGCGGCGGGGCGAGGGCGTGGTCGATCTGGCGGATCATGCGGCAGCGATCGACCTGCACCTGACGCAACTGGTAAAGCTCGGTGCGATTGCGCGGATTGATGGCGTCGAAGCGATCGGCTTCAAGGCGGTTCATGGCGGGCCGATTTCCGGCGCGGTGCGTGTGACGGAGGAAGTGCTCGCCGTGCAGGAGCAGTTTGCCGATGTCACGCCGCAGCACAATCCGCCGTATGTGGCCGCGATGCGGGCGTTTGGGAAAAAGCTGCCGGACGTGCCCCAGGTGGCAGCGTTCGAGACCGCGTTTCATCAGACCATACCACTGCCGCGACAGGTGTACGGCATTCCTTATGAGTGGACGACGAAGCTGGGTATCCGTCGTTATGGCTTCCACGGCGCGAGCCATCGCTACATCGCCACCCGGATGAAGGAGATCGTGCCGACTGCACGGAAGATCATCTCCTGCCATCTCGGAGGGTCGTGTTCGATCTGCGCGATTGAGGACGGACGAAGCGTCGCCAACAGCTTCGGCATGACCGCGCAATCAGGCGTGTTCCACGCATCACGAGTCGGCGACTTTGACACCTTTGCGTTACTCAAACTGCTCAAGTCAGCCGGCGGCAGCCTCGATCTCGATGCGATTTTCAAAAAACTCGGCAAGGAAGGCGGCCTGGCGGGTTTATCCGGGGTCAGTGCCGACATGCGAGAGGTCGAGCAGGCAGCCGCGTCAGGTAATTCACAGGCGCAGTTGGCACTCGATGCCTTCATTGAGAGTTGTCGCCACTACGTCGCTGCGTATCTGGGGGTGCTCAACGGTGCGGATGCGATCGTGTTTACAGGCGGCGTCGGCCAGTTCGGCAAGTCGATCCGCGAGGGAGTCCTGCGCGGTTTCGATTACGCGGGCGTGCATCTTGATCCACGCAAAAATCAAAGCGCGTCAGGTAAAACAGAAGAACGCATCGACGCGGAATCAAGCAGAACACAAGTGTGGGTCGTCCCCACAAATGAGGAATTAATCGTCGCACGGCAAACCATCGAAGTGTTGACGGGAGCCGTCAAACAGCAAGCCATCACCGTGTGAAAGCGGAACGTGAAATCTGAGTACGGAAACCTGAACCCTGGAGATTGTCATGCCTCAGCAAGCTATCGGAATGATTGAAACCAAAGGTCTCATCGGAGCGATCGAAGCACTGGATGCCTCGCTCAAAGCTGCCAACGTGAAGTTTGTCCGTCAGGACAAAGTCGGCAGCGGGCTGGTCGCCATCACCCTTGAAGGTGATGTGGCCGCGGTCAAGGCCGCGGTGGATGCCGGTGCTGAGGCGGCTCGCCGCGTTGGTGAAGTTGTCAGCGTCCACGTGATCGCACGCCCGCATGAGGACGTGTCGAAGCTGTAAGAGACGCGTGCCGAGGTCCGGGCGTCCAAGCCTCAGCGGGCAACTGCGAAGGCGAACGGCCGCGGCCTTCCTCCGGCATGTGTGCTTTTTATCCCTGGCCTTTTCCACGGGAGCCTCCCTTGTTCCTTGCACGAGTCAAAGGTCACGTCGTCGCCACCGCGAAAGATCCCGCCATCAAGGGGCAGCGGCTGCTGATTGTCGAGCCGTTGAAAGTGGACTACGACGACACGCGAGCTGCTGCCAATCAACCCGGCGAGGGCGGCGGGCGGCTGGATGTGACGGGTCGCGCGATCGTCGCGATGGACCACATCGGCGCAGGTGAGGGTCAACTCGTGCTGATCGTGCAAGGCTCCAGCGCCCGCATGGCTGAGGGGTTGAACAAAGTACCCGTGGACGCGGTGATCATCGGCATTGTCGATGAAGCGGTGGTCATGGGGCAACGGGTGAACTGATTAACCGGTCGCGGCCTTTGGCCGCTCATGCGTCGTAACAGCACGAATCAACATGGACCAGCAAACACTTATCGCCAACGTCGTTCAGGAAGTGCTCAAGCAGCTCGGTCCGGGCAAAGCTGTCGTCACCGCTCAACCTGCCCGTGACGGCGGGAACTCACGCGGAAGCGGTTTTGCCGGACGGCCGGGTATCCACGGTGACGTGAATGCAGCGGTCGAATCAGCTACACGAGCACAACATCAACTCGCGACGGCAGGTATCGGTATCCGTGATCAAATTTGCAAGCTCCTCAAAAAAATGGCACTCGACCGTGCACAGGAGTGGGGGCAGTTTGAATTCGACGAAACTCGGATCGGCCGGCTCGATCACAAAGTCGCCAAACTCGAACTGCTGACCAATGTCCCAGGAGTCGAGTTTCTCACCACGCGGGCGCACAGCGGGGATAAAGGCATTGGCCTCGATGAAGCGGCACCGTGGGGTGTCATCGGCGCAATCACTCCCGTCACACACTCGATCCCGACGTTGACCGCAAATGCGATCAACATGATCGCTGCGGGAAACTCACTGGTCGTCAACCCGCATCCGGGCGGTGCGAAGTCTGCTTCGATGGCAGCCGCAGCCTACAACGAGGCGATCGCATCGCGTTTTCGCATTGACCCGCTGATCAATGTGATTGACCCGCCGACTCTGCGCACCGCGGAGGAGATATTTCAGCACCCCGGCATTCCGCTGCTGGTTGTGACGGGCGGTCCTGCCGTTGCACGCGCCGCGATGAAGCAGTCCAAACGGGCGATTGTCGCCGGGCCGGGTAATCCGCCTGTGGTCGTCGATGAAACCGCCGATCTGGATAACGCTGCCCGGTCGATCATCGCCGGCGGATCCTTCGACAACAACCTGCTCTGCATCGGCGAAAAGGAAGTCTTCGTCGTCGCATCGGTCTTTGACAAGATGATGGCTGCGATGCGCCGCGCGGGTGCGGTTGAACTCAATGGATCACAGATCGACAAACTCACCGCTGCCGCGATCAAGTGGGAAAAAGATCATCACGCAGTCAACAAGGAATACATCGGCAAGGATTGCTCCGTGCTCGCTCGTGCGGCGGGATTGGAGCTGAACAAGCCATGCGATCTGCTTTTCGGTGAGACGGACGAAACCAATCCCTTCGTGCCTGAAGAGCAGATGATGCCCTTCGTGCCGTTCGTGCGCGTGCGCGATTTTGAGCAGGGGTTGGAGCTGTCGATCAAGCATGAGCACGGCTTCGGACACACCGCCATCATCCACTCGAACAATCTGGCGAACATCACGCGCATGGGCCGGGTGATGAACACGACACTTTTCGCGGTCAACGGTCCGTGTACAGCCTGCCTGGGTGTCGGCGGCGAAGGATACGCCAGTTACTCGATCGCCACACCGACAGGTGAGGGTGTGACCAATCCGTTGACGTTTACCCGCTTCAGAAGGATGAGTGTCAGCGGCGCGCTGCGAATCGTATGAGCGTCCCTGTAATGCGGACGGCGGCTTTGCGTGTTTCAACGATGTTTCGTCAGTAGCTGGAGAAATACGGTAACCATCATGCAACTTGCCGTTGTCAAAGGTCGAGCCACCAGCACCGTGAAGCATAAATCGCTTGCGGCAGCGCGGCTGCTCGTATGTCAACCGGTCGGAGTCGGCGGCAAGGTATCCGGCGATCCGGTGATCGCTGTGGACAAACTCGGTGCCAGCCTCGGCGATCGGGTCATCATCAGCACCGACGGGTTGGGGCTGCGGGAACTTGTCAAAGACAACAACTGCCCTGCGCGGTATTGGACGATCGGAATCGTGGATTAAATGACTGAACTGGAACGCCAACTCGTGCAGATGGTCGCCGCCCAGGTGATTGCGGTCCTGCGCGAACGCGGCGCGTTCGGGGGCGGGAATACCGCTGCATCCAGTCGCGGCGGTCCTGCGGATATCAAGCCGCCGATCGGTATTTGCACCGGCGATTACTCGAAGTTTCCCGAATTGGCAGGAAAGCTGCACGCAGCCGTAGGATCGTCGGCGAGTACCGCATCACATCAACCTTCTCTACAAGAGGCGAAGCGCAGCGACTCGCCGACCATTGCGTTGAACGGCATCATCACCGCCAGTCAGTTGCAGGCAGCGATGGACGCGGCCAGTGATGGTGTCGCGGTGCTTGCCGCCGATGCCCGCCTTTCACCCTTGGCAAACGATCTGGCCCGCAAGGATCCCAGACGCATTCGCCGTGCGGGAGTCGCAGCGAGTGCATCACCCGGCGGGATTGATTTTTCGTCGTTGCTGTGGATGTGGTGGATTGACGGGTCGTGCCCTGTGGTTCAGGACGTGACGAATGAACGCCGCGCCCGGCTGCGGGCTTCCTCCGCCAATCGTCTGCCCGGTTCGTTGGCACAGGTCGTGCGTGAGCTTTCCAGTGCGATCCGTGCCCGGCAGGTCGCTGGCGGAATTCTGTTCGTCCATAACGCGGCGAGAGCTGCCTGCCTCGCCAATCGCTGTGCGTCGATCCGAGCTGTCGTTGGCACTTGCGGTGAGGCCGTCGAGCAGGGCATCAGCGAGCTTGGTGCGAATGTTTTGATTATTGAATATCCCCATCACGGCCATCGTTCGGTGTCGTCGATGGTGGACCGCATGATGCAGCAAGGCCCGCAGGCACCCGCCGCAGTGGAACGGGACCTGGCCGACCTGCATCGTTGCGGATAGAGCAGTCTGCGAGACAGCGAGTCATTGATGCGAATAGCGAAAGTCATCGGGTGTCTGACGTTGAGCCGTAAGCGCAGCGAATTGCGCCCCGGACGTTATCTCATCGCTGAGGCATTCGATGCGGATTCGTTGGCCGGGATCAAAGGAAACGTGCGGCGCAAAAGCGCGATGCCCGAATCGCTGATCGTCTTCGACGAGCTTGGTGCGGGCGTCGGCCAGATCATCGCGGTAAGTGAAGGGCGGGAAGCGTGCATGCCGTTTCATCCCACCCAGGTACCGATCGATGCTTATAACGCAGCCATTCTTGACTCGGTGGAAGTTGTGTGAGGCTAAGTGAATCTGCAATCGATTGGATGTGTTCAAAGTGCGAGTCGTCAGTGGTGAATGCAACAGAATAAGAGGGGAACCAAAGCAGTAACGGCAAGTAAGGAACACCCATGGAAATGCCCATTTTTCAAATCAAGCGTGAGATGTGTGAGATCGGACATCGGATTTGGCTCAAAGGTTTTTGTGCCGGCAACGAGGGCAACCACTCGGTGCGTATCAGCAATGATCGCGTCCTTTGCACGCCGACAGGGCTGTCGAAGGGCTTCCTTGTTCCGGAGGATATTTGCGTCGTCGATATGGATGGCAAACAGGTAGAAGCCAACTCGCGTGGTCGCAAACGCACCAGTGAGGTATTGGTTCATCTGGCGATTTACAAGAAGCGGCCGGACGTAAAAGCGGTGATCCACAGTCACCCGCCGCACGCGACGACATTTGCGATTGCGGGTATTCCGCTGCCGGAAGGATTGCATCCGGAGGCGGAAGTCTTTCTCGGTAAGGTGCGCACTGCGCCGTACGCGCTGCCCTCGACGCAGGCGTTACCCGACTCGATTACGCCGCTGATCAATGCTGAAACCAATACGGTGTTGATGGGAAATCACGGCTCGGTGAGTTTCAGCCACAATCTGATCGACGCTTACTACAAGCTCGAAATTCTCGATGCCTACTGTCGCATCCTGCTCCTGTGCAAGAACATCGGCAAGGCCAATGTCTTCTCCAAAGAGCAGATGGTGGACCTGTTGAAGGTGAAGCAGAAGTTCGGGCTGCCGGATGAAAGGCTCGCCTGCGCACCCACAGGATGTATCGGCGAAGACAATCAACCGTTCTTTGCGACCTTTGACCAGACGGCATCAGCGCAATGCTGCTGCCACAGCGGGGAAGTTGAACACGCGACCAGTGCGGAACGTGAAGAGGACGCACTGGCCCCCATGGTGCGAGAGATTGTTTCAGCGCGAAATGCTTCCCCTGCGAACGCCGGTAATGACTCGGCATTTGAAACTCTGGTGCAGTCAATCACAGATCAGATCATGGCTGCGGCACGATGAAAGTTGCGCTGTTGCGGATCGGACGGACGTGTTGTTGATCTGAAAAGCTTCGATTATGAGTATCAAGGTAGGCATCATCGGCGGTGGCGGGCGTGTGGGTTCTAACGCGGCACTGTCACTCCAGGCTGGCCGGATCGTGCGTGAAATCGCACTGGCGGATGTCAATGCAGAGATGGCTGCGGGGGAAGCGCTCGACCTGCTGCACGGCTCATCACTGGTCGCCGATCAGAAGATCTACGCTTGCGACACCGCCAGACTCGCGGATGCTGATGTGGTCTGTATCACAGCCGGATCACGGCGAAAGCCCGATGAGTCACGGCTTGATCTCATTAACCGAAACGTCGTGCTCTTCAAAGGCATCCTTGACGATCTTAAACGAGCGAATCTCCGAAAAGATGCGATCATTTTTGTCGTGTCCAACCCGGTGGACGTGTTGACGCGACTGGCGATCGAGCATCTGAATTGGCCCGCCCAACAGGTGATCGGGCTTGGGACCGTTCTGGATACCGCACGATTCTGCTCGCTGATTGCCGATTTCAAGCATCTGCCCGCCACGCAGGTCAAGGCACTCATTCTCGGTGAGCATGGCGACACCATGACCCCGATCTGGTCAAGTGCGGTAGTCGGCGGTGTGCCGCTCTCCTCCATGATGTCGGTCAACGAACAGAACGACCTGTTTAAGCGCACTCAGGGATCAGGTGCGGAAGTCATCAAACGCAAGGGAGGCGCGGGCTACGCGGTGGGGTGGTCCATCGCTGAAGTGATCCACGCGATCGCACTGGACAGTCAGCGAATTCTGCCGGTGAGTTCAAAGCTCAGTGGCCAGTACTGCATCCGTAATACCTGTCTGAGTATTCCGACGGTCGTTGGACGCGCCGGAGTGATCCGTGCGATGGAAGTGGATCTCTGGCCCAAAGAGAAGGCGGGAATCCAGGCATCAGCCAAAGCTCTGGACGAAACGTGGAGCAAACTCAAGTAACCAAGTACCAGCCATGCAAAAATCGCTCGATACCAAGATCGCTCGTATTCTTGCTGATCCGTCAGTGAAGGATTTCATTCTCGCAGATGCCAAAGATGCGGATATGGCCTATGGCATGGCTGCGCCGGGAAAATCACCCGAACACTATGCTCACGAGGCACGGTTTCGTTCGCTTCAGGAGTTCCGTGAGCTTATACGTCAGAACGTCAAGCAGGGCCTCATTGACATCATGCTCATGAGCGCTTCGACCAGCGAAGTGCTGACGATCAACGAGAAGATCTTTGAAAACTCACACGTAACTCCCGCCGCACGAGCTAACGATGCGACGGACATCTTTGCTGCCATGGGAGGCACCTACCTCAGCCAGCCGAGTCTGCCGTTTCGTACCGCGACAATTGACCACATCATGTGCGGCAAACTGACTTGTTCGCCGGAGGAACGAAAAAAAGGAGCTGATCTGGGGTTGTACTCGGTCACCTTCAATAACAACCTCGAAAGCGATCTTGTTTCCCTGAATGCTTATCGTGATTTCCGGCTTGAAGCTGAGGCAAAAGGATTTCGACACTTCCTTGAAGTGTTCGACCCGAATGCCTGCAACGCACCGGGCGGCTCATGTCCCAGCGATATCGGGCGGTTTGTGAATGACTCGATTGCGCGGACGCTTGCCGGCGTGGTCGGCAAAGGACGTCCGCTCTTTCTCAAGATTGCCTATCACGGCCCGGAGGCGATGGAGCAATTGGCGTCGTATGACCGCTCGCTGGTCGTAGGCATCCTCGGCGGGGCGGCTGGTACTACATTCGATGCATTCCATCAGCTATGCGAAGCACGTAAGTATGGCGCCCGTGCCGCTCTGTACGGCAGGATGATTAACAATGCCGAGAGCCAGAGTGTCTTCATCCAGCATCTGCGCTGGATCGCTGATGGTGACATCAATGATCCGACTGTTGCGGTCAAGTCATATCACGCATCACTGGAAAAAATCGGCGTCCAGCCGTATCGCCGACTTTCGGATGACCTGATCTCCACGACACGCGCTGTCTCCTATGGCGGGACGGCGGTCAAAGTCGATGGCGGGAAAGTTGATACGCGATCTGCTGGCCAACGATCGCCATCGAGTAACAGTGACAGCACTCAAGGGAGTCGCAGCAGCGGCGTTGACTTTTCAAAAATGTCACCTGCTGAAAAAATCGCCTGGAACAAAGCTCGGTGGGATCGAGTGGTGGGAAAGATTTGATGGCAGCGGTATTTCGTTACCGCGGCGGTTGAGGGCAAGGAAAGGAATGACGCATGCTCATCGTCGAGCGGCAAAATCGTGTGGTCGAGATTCTTCGGCAGCGCAGAACAGCTCTGCTCGAAGACCTCGCCCGCGAGCTTGATGTCAGTGCCTCGACGATTCGCCGCGACCTCGAACAACTCGAAACCCGGGGGCTGGTATCACGTACGCATGGCGGTGCGGTTTATCGAGGGTCCGATGTTACGCCCGCGGCTACGGACCACAGCGTCGCGCTGACCGTTCGTCTTCAATCTGAAGTCAATGAAAAAAAACTGATCGGCAAATACGCAGCCAGCCAGGTCGAGCCGCAAATGACAGTGTTACTCGACGGCGGATCGACCGTGATCTATACCGCCAGGCAGATCACCGCCCGTCCCATTCAAGTCGTCACCAACAGCCTTGGTGTCGCCAGTACATTCATTGACGACGATCAGGTGGAGTTAATCATGATCGGGGGCACGCTCTACCCGCGCACCGGCGTGATGGTTGGCCCGATTGCAACCGGATGTCTTGCCGACCTGCACGCGGATTTGCTGCTCTTTAGCCTCGCAGGAATCTATGGCGATGAGGCGTTCAATCAAAATCTGGCGATGGCCCAGGTCGAGCAGGCCATGATGCGTCAGGCGGCACGCAGCATTCTGCTGATGGACTCAAGTAAATTCGGACGCAAAAGTCTGGCTCGTGTCTGTGGTTTGGGTGAGGTGGATCAGATTGTCACCGATTCGGCTATCAGTTCCGAGTGGCGCGATCGTCTCGATACGCGTCTGGTGGTGGCTAGTTAGAGAAGAAATGTGTATCAGGACGGCAGCAACTATTTTTAATAGTTTTTGCCGCTGGTTGTCCGATAAAAACACGGCTGCTGCGGCGACGATATTGCTGGCGGCATGAACGGTTGTTAAGTTATTGCCAAGTTCGCAACCCGATGTGGGTATGCGATTGATCAATCAGGGAAAGGCCAAACGCCATGCGGAAGGTGATGACGGTTCTGGTTCTCGCGTCTGCGGTGAGTTTAATCGGATGCAATAAAAACAAGCGGCCGGCCGCCAAGACCCCGCAACCCGCGCCATCGAGTGATACCTATGGCGGCGGGACAACTCCGACGCCGGTACCTCCTCCGGTTGTCTATGAGCCTCCGCCTCCTGCGCCGGCACCAGCACCGGAACCTGTCGCAGTGCCTTCTTCAGGTGCTCGCACATACACGGTTAAGAAGGGCGATACGTTGTCGAAAATTGCCCGTGAGCAACTCGGCGGCATCAACCAGCTTGGCCCGCTGATCCGCGCTAATCCCGGCATCAATAAAGACGTCATCAAGCCCGGCCAGGTCATCAACCTGCCGTAATTGCTGCGTCCTCCGCTTCTGCGGAGCAATTCATGCAGACTCCAAGCGATTGCGTCCGTATCGCTGCGCATCAACGAGCGCGGTGAACGGACTAATCGCTTTTTTTATTGACTCGGCGCAGCAGCAGAACCTCACGACTACCACGACACGAACATATCCAAGGCTTGCGTCAGTCGGTCGAGATATTCAGAACGCGGAATCTCGATGATGCCGAACTGTTGCATGTGTGAATTGGCAATTTGCGTATCGAGCAGAGCGTAACCACGGCTGCGCAGGTGCTCCACAAGATGAACCAGACAGACCTTGGAGGCATCGGAAACACGGCTGAACATCGACTCGCCGAAAAACGCACCCCCCAACGCAAGACCATACAACCCGCCGACAAGTACACGATTCTCGTTCTTGTCTTCTGTTGAAGAGGAGAACGGATGATTAGCCACAGCCGCCTCAGTGATTTCTTTGCAATCGACTTTACATTTTTTTGAAGTGTCAGGAACTCGCAGCCATGCTTCCACGCTATGGCCTACACCCGCTTGATGGAGTTGCGTGTACACGCGGATGATGTCCTCGTTGATCCATGTTTCCTCGTGCTTACGTCGGGCTTGGGCACATCCGCGGATCACATCCTCAAACGCAGTATCAAAGGTGATTTCAAACTTTCCCGATCGAACTCTGCGAAGCAGCGACCTGCTGAATCGGGCTGCGTCGAGGGGCAGAATCGCCCGCGGATCGGGGCTGTACCATCGGATCTGACCATGACGCCCCGTTGCCATGGGAAATGCCCCCATGGTGTAGGCACGCACTACCAAATCGAGCGAGATGGGCGGAGCGTTGGACACATGAATAGGGTATGGAGCAAAACGCTGAAGGTGAAATGGCTAGGACTGGGATCGAACCAGCGACCTCGGCATTTTCAGTGCCACGCTCTACCAGCTGAGCTACCTAGCCGCCAGCACGAGTCTCGCGGACGAAACTCGTGAAGCGACAGAAGATTAGCAGGCCCGCCGAAAATCTCAAGCGGATATGACATTCGTCGATGGCATGCTCTTTTGCGTCGGATACCGCGCCAAGAAAAAAGCCCACCTTGCGGTGGGCTTGTGAAGTCGAATTACGAAATCGTTTCACTCAGGCAGTCGTGCGCTGACGGCGTGAAGAAAGATAGCCGACGATGGCACTGCCGCTGAGGAACACCAGCCCGCCGGTGAGTGGTTCGGGAACAGGGTTACCGTTATGGTCGTCGTCGATCGGATCGAAGGAATCGCGGTACTCCCATGAGACGATGTCGTGATTACCCCAGTCCGCGCCGGTTCCTGATGTGAACCCGATGTAAGCGGAAGTTGCTCCGAGGATGCTCACGATATTCACGGAACGCGAGAGAGTGGCCGTCGCCGGGCGGATGCCGGTCTGATTGGTCCTTACTTCGAGATTGGTGCCGTCGTAATCAACCCAGGCATACCAAAGGTTCCCATCATCAAACCGTGTGGCGATGGTCTGTGTGAAGGGCGAGCCAGCACCGTGATCCACCACACCATTGACGTCAATGCCCAGGTGGTTGGAGTCGGGGTCGTTGTTGTAGGAGTTGTGCCAGGTATCCCACTCAGCCCCGACGCTGTTAGGAATGCCGGAGTACCCGATACCTTGACCGGCTCCGCCGATGTTTGATGCTACGTTCTGCACAACGAAAACGATGCCGTCGGCACCGGAAGTGGGGTTGTTGTCGAAGATAGTCCCACCGGGATCGGTGATACGGAATCTGAAAGCGGTGCTGAAGGTAGCTGCGTTAACAGTTGTGGTTGAGAACGCGCTGCCGCTCTGGCTTCCGGATGCTGAGGTAAGACGGAGTACGCGGCCAGCATCGATGCCGTTGTTGACGTTACCGATAGCGTTACCGTTGAGCGTCAGCCCTGCGGTGCTGCTGAAATCGTTGAACTGTACCGTTACCGCTTGCGATGTGGCAGCCATTGCCAGACTTGTGATAAGTGCGGCAGCGGCACTTTGCACGCTTACGCATTTACGAACTGAAGCAGATCGTAACAAGTTCATTTTCCCCTCCTAAGGAAATTAGGTGTTACATCGATGACGCATGCCGGAACATACCGGCCGATTTCGATTGCGTGACGCCATGGACGTAACACGAATTGAATATCAGAGTATCAGAAAGGTAGGCAAAAATAGGTAATCAGCGATGAAATAGCTGCTAGCATTCGTTGTAAGGCATTGAATACACTTGAATTGCATACGGTAAAAATTATTAAAAGTTCTGGATCGTTGAATTGTTCTGCATTGAAAAAGATGTTCTGTCCGAAGTCGTATGACTAATGGGGGCGAGGGCGGCTAGCAGAAAAACAACTAGCCTTTGATTGTTGTGAGTCCATCGACCCAAGCCCATCGCAGCGCACGAGGCAATGAAACGAACGATGGACTTTTTGTGGAAACCTCAGCAACTACACAAACTGCGTATTGGCGAAGTTTAGTGGAACTCGCTATACTTCCCGGCTCGCCATAGCTCGCCGATGTCGCGGCTGAGCGGGCGTTCTCCGCAGGAGTTTGGTTATGGCAAAGAAAGAAGTCACGGTTGTCTTCAAGATTCAGGCTCCGGGTGGTCAGGCAACTCCCGCTCCGCCAATCGGCCCCGCACTGGGACAAAACGGCGTGAACCCCGGCCAATTTATCCAGCGATTCAATGAAGCAACCCGCGCTCTGAATGGTAAAGTCGTCGGATGCGTCATCACGGTCTATAAAGACCGCTCGTTTGACTTCGAGGTCAAGCAGCCACCGGCGGCTGTGCAGATCCTCGAAGCTGCCGGCGCACAAAAAGGCTCCGGTGTTCCGAACAAAGAAAAGGTAGGCAAGATCACCAAGGCTCAGCTTGAGAAGATCGCCAAAGAAAAAATGAAAGAGATGACCGGCCACACGCTCGAAGCAGCGATGCGCACGGTGGCTGGCACCGCCCGTTCATTGGGTGTGACGATTGAATAAGCAAGTATCCCGCATTGTGTGTGCGGGATTCGTAAACGGCATACCAGGGGCCGTAAACCCTGGGAGAATCGCCCGCATCCGCCCGATGCGGGGACTCGAAAGGAACTGCGATGCCTCACGGCAAGCGCTACCGCGCTGATATCGAAGGTTGGGACCGCGAAAAAGTAGTGCCTCTCCCCGAGGCGATCGCGAGACTCAAGACTTTCAAGAAAGCTAAGTTTGATCAGTCGATCGAGATCGTCGTACATCTGGGTATCGACTCGAAACAGGCTGACCAGCTCGTTCGTGGTTCGCTGGCCCTGCCGCACGGAATCGGCAAGAGCAAGCGCGTGATTGCCTTCTGCAAGGACGACCAAATCGACGCAGCCATGAAGGCGGGAGCCATCAAGGCTGGCGGCGATGCACTGGTGAAAGAGGTTGAGGGCGGATTCCTTGATTTTGACGTTGCTGTGGCAAGCCCCGATATGATGCGTGTTGTGTCCCGCCTGGGTAAGGTACTTGGCCCTAAGGGTCTCATGCCTTCACCCAAGAGCGGCACAGTAACGCCTCAGATCGAGCAGGCGGTACGTGAGTATTCCGCAGGCAAAATCGAATTCCGCAACGACACGGGCGGGAACGTACAGGCGGTCATCGGCAAGCAGAGCTTTGATGAAAAGCAGCTTCTGGAGAACGCGCAGGCGTTCATTGAAAACATCCATCGCCTCAAACCGGCGACGGCCAAAGGTCAGTACGTGAAGAAAATCTCTATTTCGGGATCGATGACGCCCGGTGTTTTGGTACAGGTGTGAGTCAGACAGATGGATTCCAGAGGAGACGTGCTCCTCATCGTTCCAAGTTGATTCATGCAGATGATGATTGGTCTCGAACTCCTAACTACGACTAAATCCGAGAATATCCCATGAGCAAGCCAGTAAAAAACCTAACGACGCTCGAATACAAAAAGCGTTTTGGTGATCTCGAAGGCGCGGTGCTGATCGACATCCGTGGCATCACTTCCAACGACAACAATAAACTCCGTGCCGGCCTTCAGCAGAAGAAGGTTCGCGTTACCGTGGTCAAGAATAATCTCGCCCGTCGTGCCTTCGACGGTACGAAGATGGCGAGCATCAGCGACATGCTGGACGGCCCCAGCGCCCTTGTTTACGGCGGTGACAGCGTCGTGACGGTGGCTCGTGAGGTACTCGCCCAGATCAAGACCATGGAGAACATCCAGGTCAAAGGCGCATTGATGGACGGGATCATCTTCAAGGGCAAAGAAGTCGAAGCCTTGAGCAAATACCCGACCCGCAGCGAAGCGCAGGCGCAGGTGATCCAGGTCTTCCTCGGTCCGGCAGCACAGGCGATCGGTGCGATCGTCAGCGCAGGCAACACGATTGCAAGCCTGATCAAGGCTGTTGAGGACAAGCTTGAGAAGGGCGAAACGATCGCCAAGATCGCCTGAGCAAGGGATCTTCCGGTAGTTCAAGGCAGATAAGACAGTTTCTATCCGCTTCCGACTGGCCCCTTCGGGGGTTAAATGATCGACGGTCGATCACCTCTTGGACGGAGTTTCGATGGAGTGTTTCCCATGGCAGAAGTAGAAGCAGCAGTGAAGGAAATCGGCGACAAGATCGCCAGCCTGACGATCAAGCAGGCGGTTGACCTCAAGAACTACCTCAAGGAGGCCTACGGCCTTGAGCCTGCAGCGGGCGGCGCGGTCGTTGTCGCCGGTGCAGCAGGTGGCGCGGGTGGCGCGGCTGCCCCGGCTGAGGAAAAGACCAGCTTCGACGTCGTTCTCAAGAACGGCGGCGAGAAGAAGATTCAGGTCATCAAGGTTGTTCGCGAGGCTACTGGTCTGGGCCTCAAGGAAGCCAAGGATCTCGTGGACGGTGCGCCAAAGACCGTCAAGGAAGCTCTGCCCAAAGCCGAGGCCGAAGCTCTCGCTGCCAAGCTCAAGGAGCAGGGTGCCGAGGTCGAGCTCAAGTAATTCGTCAAACGAATTTCAGCATGTCGCGGCCGCTGGCTGCGCATCGCATGACTTCATCATGCCGCGTCCGGAAACGGGCGCGGCATTTTTAATTCCGCACACATCCATCAGCCGTCCGTAGGCAATCCATTGGTTGAGGATTCGACTATCCGCACGACAAAACAGGCACGGCACCATCGGCGAGCATGATTCTGTCACCGGTCTTTGATTGCACACTGCTACAATCGACAGTTCACCATGGCTTTCAATCCTCTCCAGATCATCGCGGAGGATGGTCCGGTCGCACGGCGACTCGGCACACGATATGAGCATCGCCCGCAGCAGGATCAGATGATTACGTCTATCCGTGAGACGCTGAATGCACGGGGCAGCAAACTTATTGAGGCTGGCACGGGTGTCGGTAAGTCGTTCGCCTATCTGCTGCCGGCCATTGAGCGGGTCGTTAATTCGCCAGCCGAGAAGCGTGAACGGGTGGTGATTTCAACGCACACGATCGCGTTGCAGGAGCAACTCGTCCAGAAAGATATTCCTCTGATTCAAGCCGTCGCAGATGTCGAATTCTCCGCGGTGTTGGCGAAAGGGCGAGGGAATTACATATCTCTCCGCCGATTACAGCAGGCATCGGATAAAGCGATCAATCTCTTTCCCGAACCCGAAATGATGCGAACTCTGGAGACGATCCAGGCGTGGGTGCGCAAGACGGATGATGGATCGCTGGCCACCCTGCCACGGCTGGAACGGCCCAGTGTCTGGGACAAAGTGCAAAGTGATTCAGGAAATTGCATGGGCAGACGATGCCCGACGTATGGCAGTTGCTTCTATCAGCAGGCCCGCCGCCGCATGGAGAATGCGGACCTGTTGATTGTGAATCACGCGCTGTTTTTTTCTGACTTGGCGCTCCGTGCTTCCGGCATCGGATTTTTGCCGCCCTACGACCATGTGATCATTGATGAGGCGCACACCATCGAAGATGTAGCCAGCGATCACTTTGGACTGTCCATCTCTGAATCCCAGGTCAACATGCTCCTCAACAGTCTGTACCTGGATCGCACGGGAAAGGGTTTTTTGTCGAGTCTGCAAGGGCGATGCGAAACGGAATTACTTGACCGCGCGGTTAACACGGTACACGAGACCAAACAGGCATCGCACGAGTTTTTCGATTCCTTGCTGAGATTCCATGAGGAAAAGGGACGCAGTAACGGTCGGGTTGATGCGGCGCATATCGTTGAAAATGTGTTGAGCCTGCAGCTTGAGGAGTTGGCTCTGCTGCTCAAGCTGGTGAAGGACAATACGGATCAGGAGCCGGACCGATTTGAGTTGTCAGGCTACGCGGGTCGATGCGAGGAGGCTGCCGGTACGCTTAAGATTTTGCTGGAACAGACTGCACCGGACAGCGTTTACTGGATCGAGCTTGGGCAGGCGGGTCGGACAAGGCGAATAACGCTTCAAAGTTCACCCATCGACGTCGGGGTACTCCTCAAAGAAAGGCTATTCGGAGCAACAAACGGACACGGAGAGCCGATGAGTGTCGTGTTGACTTCAGCAACTTTGGCGGTCAACGGAACATCTTCACCCGACTTATCTTCGCGCGGCCGCAATGAAGCGATTCGGAGTCGAAAGACAGGCGCGGGTAGGAAGGCGGGATTTTCGCATATCCAGTCTCGATTAGGTTGCGAGGATTCGCCGACACTGCTGCTGGGATCGCCGTTCGACTACGCTCAACAGGCGGAGCTTTTCATCGAAAGCACCATGCCTGAACCGAACGATCCGAAATACTTTGCCGAACTTGGACCACGAGTTCTTCAGCACATCGACCGCACCGAAGGCGGAGCGTTTGTCCTCTTTACGAGTTACAGCCTGCTCAAGAAAACCGCAGACTGGCTCAAGCCTTTTCTTGACGCCCGTGGAATGCCCATGCTGGTGCAAGCCGAGGGTACTCAACGATCACAACTGCTCGAGGTCTTTCGAGGCAACCGGCGCAGCGTGCTGCTGGGGACGGACAGTTTCTGGCAGGGGGTGGATGTGCAAGGGGATGCCCTGCGAAACGTCATCATCACACGACTTCCATTTGCTGTCCCAGATCGACCACTCGTGGAGGCGAGGATTGATCGGATCAAGGCCAGTGGTGGCGATGCGTTCGCCGAATATTCATTGCCTGAAGCTGTACTGAAGTTCAAACAAGGGTTTGGCCGCCTGATCCGCTCGAAACAGGATCGCGGCTGCGTGGTGGTGGTGGACAGCCGAATGGCGACCAAACCTTATGGACGAATGTTCATCGAGGCATTACCTCCGCTGCCGGTAAGACTTTTGACCAGGGCCGTTGTTACGACAGATGTTGACTTTGACGAGTCGTAGCCGATATTTTGGTTAGTCCATTTCTGCGGGACGAACATCGTGATTCGACGCCACCCGGTATGGCATAGACCGTATCGACACTGGCCGGTGCATATTCCCGACAGTGCGAGGCGATGGCCTGGCGGGAGACAGCGACAATTCTTTCTCGACAACCGACCGCGAAAGACACACGGCTTCACTCTGGTTGAGGTGCTTGTAGTCATTGCGATCATCGCGTTGCTGGTTGCTCTGCTTTTGCCGACGCTCGCCGCAGCGAAGGAAACGGCGCTATCCGTGAAATGTCAGGCAAATCTCCACCAGATCGGGATCATGGGCGGTGCCTATGGCACCGACTTCAAGCAATATGCCATCAGCCCCACAATGGGACACAATGGCGACCTCAATGCGTGGGGCACCTACTACTGGAACGGCTTTTACAACTTTAACCGCCAACTCATCGTCGGCGGATATGCGCCGCTGACGCTGGAGGATCAAAGTCTCGTTGCGACATTCAATGTGTATGACACGTCTTCGAATATCAACTGGCTATACGACGCGACACGCAACATCACAGGGGTGTTTCGCTGCCCTTCACAACCCATATACAAAGGGCCTTATTACTACAACTACGGCGGAGGCTACGGGGCTAACGGAAACCTCAACTACCCCGGTCGATGGCCGGTCAATGATCTGTACATCTGTGAGCAGCCGGTGTATCGCGGGACGTGGACTCATAATCTAAGCATGTTGCCCTTCAAGGCGACCCTGATTCTCCGACCAAGTCAGACAATGAATGTCGCAGATGTACGCACCGATGCATTGAAACCCAGCGGATGGGCGAACTACCCGCTTCCCGAAGCCTACGAACACCACGATTGGGCCAATGATCCACGGATGAGCGGCACGACTATGGATTTTTCCACGCCATACGATCCTTACTATGCGGATATTTCCGGCTATGGAAAGATGGCGCACCGTCACTTGCGCAGGTACACCAATACGGTCATGTTTGACGGAAGCGGGCGGTCATTCGAGACACGCTCGCTGGACAATATGGTTGTCGGTTCGACAAGTTGTGTCTGGGACAACTACTGATCTGCTGCTGTCACGTCTGCACGGTCAAGGTTTGGCGTCGGGATATAAATCGTCACGGTGGATCAGATACCAGTTCCTCAGAACGTCGATCTGGAACAGTTCCAGTTCATGATCTCCCCAAACCCAGAACGGAGGTGACTCCTCGGGAAGATATCGTGAGGCGATCCGCCACCATCGCTGTGTGTCGAAGTAGTCAACTAAATCGAAAGGAGGGTCCCCACGGGGATTGAGAATGTAGTCAAAGGGTACAGGGCTACGTTTATGGAGCATCGCCAGAAGGAGAGTTGATCGCGGCATGTCAGGGCGACCGAACAGGCCGTCAATCACTTTTGCCACATCTGGCGCCCGATCCTGCATCCACAACCCGACCCGCATGACCTGCATCACTGGACGCACGTCCTCCGCATTAACCTTGTCGAGGACAAGATCGGATGGTGTACCCGAGTTACCGCGTGTTGGTGGTCTTGCGTTCGTCAAGCCCGCGAGGATGGCACCCGACATCTTGGCGCGATCATCAAAGTCGTGCAGAAGTTTGATGACCAGTTCTTCAATTTGTTTCTGTGAAAGGCGTGCTGCTGCGGTAATACAGGCTAGATCACGCAACATGGAATCTTCTGATGAGCAGAAGGGCACAAAATCTTCAGGTGCTGGAGCTTTCTGTTTCCCAAGCCAGGTCAGTCGTATTAGCTCCGGCGCGTCGTGTGGAATGGGTTGCGAGTTTTGGCCGACGGCCTGACCTTCGAGAGAGGCGAGCAGGGAAAGTTGGTCCGCCAGTGGCCGCGATGGTTCATCACCTGGTTGTGTGGCAGGGTCAGGAGGTAACGTGAAATACACCCCCAGCCGATACGAGACGGCGATGGCTATCGGGGCTGCCATCGCACGTTCTGACGCAGGAGCCTGGACAGCCTGTCTGGCTAGATCATTCAGTTTTTCACGAACTCCCGGTCGATCAAGAGAGTTCTGATTTAAGGACAGGATCGCACGCCAAAGCAGGCGTTGATGCAGGAGAGTCATGTTGGCGAGCTTCGCGTTGTCAACGACTTCGAGCAGAGCTGACTGAGCAGTCGGTGTCGGGGAAAGGTGGAGTGAGTATGCAGCGACAGCGCGTACAAGGTCCGGCGAGGTGCTATCTTGCAGTGCTTCGATGGCAATGACGGGGTTGTCGGGGTGATCGAAAGTCCGAGCCCAGATCAAAGCGGCAGCTACCTTGGGGGGTGCGGTTTTCCAGTTCGTCTTGACCTCATCGGTGAGATGAAACAGACCTAGAAATACCCAGCCTTGTCGAGCAATTTCCGTATTGGGGTCTTCCGCCCCCCGGGCCAGGATGGGCTTCCATGGGTCGAGTGTTTTTGCACGGCCAGCCAACTCGGCGGCGGCGACCAGCGCGTTATATCGAACATCATCTTCAGCGTCTTTCTGTAAGCGATCGATCAACGATCGTACACGCTGGTCATCAGCCAAATCTTTGAGATCACCAAGCCGACGCGCAGTCATCACTCGCGCGAGTGTCTGCGGCTCGCGGCTGAGAATGTCGAGCCAGCGAAGCCAAGGCTGATCCGGGACATTACTGCGACGCCATGCCCGGGCGCGATCGAGGGCGTTGATAATCTGTAAAAAATTCTGCTGGTCTTTGACGTTTAACTTTCGGACTGCTCCAGCGATGATGGCGGGATTATGTGGTCCGCGCAGGATGAGATAGTTGAGTGCTGCCTCCCGTTTTTTCAAATCTGGCGAGGTGAGGTAGCTCAGACGGTACCAGCGATTAATGGCAGGCCAGTAAATCGCAGTTACCACGCCACTGAGGACGAGCAGAGTTAATAGGCTGATCAGTAAGGGCCTGATACGCGGGAAAAGACGGCGTGTCATAACGGATGAGGTTATCGGAATGGACGCAGATTGTCAGGGGGTTTTGATTTTCACGATGCCGGTTTGATGAGGAGTTTTCGTAAAATGCGATATGATTGAGGTGCAATAACCGAGGGGAAGTACGATTGAAACATAACTTTCCTCTCGAATCGGGCCGATAAACCCATTACGAATTCCAACCGCGCTGTATTAGCGCGGCTAACTATGGAGCAAGCGATGACGCGCGTTCGAACACAAACACGCTGGCTGGCTGCTGCAATCATGCTTACAAGCACCCTCGCTCTTGCTGGATGTTTTGGAGTCTGGCAGTCCAAGGGTAAGCCATCGTTGGCGAAGACTCGAGAAGAAGTTGAACTCGTCCGGAATGCTGCTTTGGCAAAGGAAAGCACGCAGCCGGTCTGGGACTTGGGGCGTTATGCCTTTGTGCCGGGCGAGGATCGGTTGCTTGTGGTGACAAGGATCACATCCTGGCCGGACGCGAATGATCCGAACTTGCCGAATATCAAGGATCCGTCCTTGCCGCAGCCCGAATACAAGGATCGGAGGATTGAGCGTGTCTGGATCGTCATTCCCAAAGACACACCGATTGGGCACGAGATCAAACTCGATGAACTGGAGGCCAACTTCCTGGTTGGCTATGACGCCGGAGATGTGGGTGATGGTTTCTACGCTCAGCCCAACAAACTGCTCGGCTCAGTCATCATCAAGGAAGACACCGGCGATCACGTAGTTCTTGATATCGATGTCGTGTCAGAGCCGCAGCGCATGTCATCATGGCGCGTCGAACGGATCGGCGAAGTCCCGGTTACTGATACAGGTATTCGTGCGACCAAGGCTGTTAATCTCGACCGTGCCACGATCGTGGGACGAAAGCAACGGGACATCAACTTCAACGAAGCCCCGACAATTTCCGGCCTGGCTCCGACCACTCAGCCTGTAGCGGCGGCAACGGCTAACAATCAGCTTGGAGACCGCTCGGTAGCGGGTAAATGGGAAGCGACAGGACAAGGCTACAAAGTCCGTCTCCAACTTCGCCCGGACAATCGATTCAGTCTTGCGACAGGCAAGGGAGACGGTGCTGACCCGGCATTGATTCAGCAGGGCAGCTACGAAGTCCGTGGTGACTTTCTGATGCTCCGCGGAGATAAATCTCTCGATCAAGGCGGCGGCCAAGGCACCAACATGGAATCAATCCGCGCCAAATGGAACGGTGACAGCCTGGTCTTGTCCGGTCCCGTTGTCCCCAACGTCACGCAGGACCTGACGTTCTCAGCGGGCAACTACTCGGATTTGCCTTCCAACTTTACACAGTCGTCGGCTGGCGAAAACAACTAAAACCGCAAGCACTTCAAGGTTAAGCTCGCTTTGTCCTGTTCAATCGGCAGACAAAGTTAAGCGTGTTTCGACCAGTATTTGCCGCCATAGACCGCCGTATCGCCCAGATGTTCAGCGATGCGGATGAGTTGGTTGTATTTGGCGTTACGGTCGCTGCGGCAGGGGGCCCCTGTCTTGATCTGTCCGCAGTTTGTCGCTACGGCAAGATCCGCAATAGTCGCATCTTCAGTTTCGCCGCTGCGATGGCTGAGGATCGCCGAATAGCCGGCATGCTGAGCCATTGTCACAGCCTCGAATGTTTCACTGAGCGTGCCGATCTGATTCACCTTCACGAGAATCGCATTGGCAGTCTGGGTGTCAATGCCTTTCTTGAGGAACTTCGGGTTGGTTACGAACAGATCGTCCCCGACAAGTTGTACTTTGTTGCCTAACTTCTCGGTCAACGATTTCCAGCCGGTCCAATCATTCTCAGCGAGACCGTCCTCGATGGAACGAATCGGGTATTTGTTACACCACTCGACCCAGTGGCTGACCATCTGGCCACTGGTCATCACATCACCGGGATTACTCTTGAAGAAGCAGTATCCTGTCTTGCCGATCTTTACACCTTCGTTCCAGAGTTCGCTGGTGGCAGGATCGAGTGCGACAAAGATTTGTTCTCCCCACTTGTAGCCAGCCTGGATAACGGCCAGTTCGATGATATTTAGCGCCTCTTCGTTAGTTCTCAGATTAGGAGCAAAACCGCCCTCATCACCAACGGCTGTTGAGAGATGCGCTTTGTGCAATACATCTTTGAGCGCGTGATAAATCTCGACGCCGGCCCGCAGTGCCTCGTGAAAATCGTCAAATCCCCACGGTTGGATCATGAACTCCTGGAAGTCTACGTTGTTATCCGCATGTTTCCCGCCGTTGAGGATGTTCATCATCGGGCAGGGGAGGACTTTGGCGTTCGTACCGCCGAGGTAGCGAAATAGCGGCAAGTTTGATGCCTCAGATGCAGCTTTGGCGACAGCCATGGACACGCCGAGAATCGCATTTGCTCCAAGCTTGCCTTTGTTTTCGCTGCCGTCGAGATCAAGCATGAGTCCGTCAATC
Source organism: Phycisphaeraceae bacterium (assembly GCA_020851465.1). NCBI lineage: Bacteria > Pseudomonadati > Planctomycetota > Phycisphaerae > Phycisphaerales > Phycisphaeraceae > Phycisphaeraceae bacterium. The sequence goes on from JADZCR010000006.1 coordinate 434,560, forward strand.
TGTTCCTGATCGCGGGAATCCTGTCCGATCAACTCAGGGCCGATATGAGTATTGATGTTTTCGACAGCTCGCAAAACTCCTCTGCCGAGGTATCGCGACTTATCCTTATCACGCAGCTCAATGGCTTCGTGTTCTCCCGTGCTGGCTCCGCTGGGGACCATAGCCCGTCCGCGGACACCGCCGTTTAGTGTGACTTCGACTTCGACCGTGGGATTGCCGCGACTGTCAAGAACCTGCCTGCCGTGAACGGATTCGATCTCAAAGCTCATGGGAATACATCCTTGTGTTTTGCTCGTGTGGATTTGAAGAAAGCCCAGGCATGGTGGTGCCTGGGCTTTGTGTAGGTTGGTTACTGATCAGCCGAGGCTTAGTGCTTACGGACGTTGACTGACCGACCGACGCGGCGCTTGCGGTTGATCATGCGGCGGCCTTTGCTTGTCTTCATGCGGGCGCGGAAGCCAAACTTCCGGCGACGTTTCACTAAACTGCGTCTCTTTTCATAATGCGTAGGCATTGGTAACTCCGATTCCGTCAGTGTTGCGAGATTCGTTTACTTCACCTCGACAACAACCGACTCGTACTTCGCGTTGTTCCGTGCATCCAGAACCCGCACGGTAATTATGTGCTGGCCCGCGGAAAGACCGGAAATGTTAATGGAAAACCTCTCTGATGTCGAATCGAAGATCAAATCACTCGAAAGAACGGGTTGCCACTGCTCGGTAGAATCCACTCCATAGAAAATCGAACGGATATTGGACAGTTTGTCATCGGCTTCGCCGGACAGCTTGACCACGCCTTTATCCACGATGGCTTTGAGATCTTTCAACGACGGCGGGGTATTGTCCACGAGTACGGGGTCGCTATAGCGTGTTGCGGACAACGCCATCCCACCGGGATTATCAGAGGCGTCACTGGCTGTTATGCGAATAATGTAGCGTCCGTCGGGTACACGCCGTGTCTGCCACTCAAACGTCGCAGCGTCGAGATCCTTGGCCAACGGTAACCAGACTTTAGTGCCTGCGGGTTGATACTCAAGAACGTACTTGAGCCGATCGTTGTTGGGGTCGTTGGATTCCCATTCGATGTTCATAGCCGTTTGCGGTTCGGGTTCTGCTGCGACTGCGCCAGGTCGCGCAGCCGCACGGTTTGGCCCCGGCCCGCCTTCTGCCGCCCCGGAAGTTTCGTCCGCATACGCCGCAGTGATTGAATTGATCGCCGGCTTTAGATTCGGCAGCACATACGCCATGGCAATTCGATCCACCACTGGTGTCGCCTGGTCTTTGCCGCTTAGTGTCAACCGGTATTGCAGAAAACGTGCGGGGGGGCTCTCAATCGGAAGGTCAATCGGAGTCAGTGGTGCCGTATGTTCATCATGTTCTATCGTTCCGGATTTAGCCCATGCGGTCCAGGCTGCCTGCTCAGGATCCTGCACGTTACCGCTGCGGGTTTCGACGAGGACTGACGATCCTGCGGGAACGGTGCCGAAAAACTGGAGCTTGCCCCACAGACTGATCTGTGTCGCGTCCATCACGATGCTTGTGTAGGTGCCATCCTTGGCGAAGCCGGAATCAAGCCGAATGATGTGGGCCGGATTTGCTGTACCCAGAATGATGCCGTCTCGTGTTGGAAGCATCGCGGGTATTTGCTGTGGTTCAAGTCTGGCAAGGATCGTGGTCTCGCCCGCTGCCGGATTGACGCGGAAGATCTGGCCTTTATTACCCGTTGCCACCAGCAGTCGTCCTGCGTCGGCGGGATCTTCAATCATGCGTAAGATCATTACCGACTCACGGAATACCTCATTGACAAATCCATCAGGAGTTATGCGATAGATCGCGTTGCCCCCCTTGGACATGGCGGGGCTAGCCGCTCCTGGTTGTGGTTTTCCTCTTGCGATAGGTCCGCCCATGACGTTGGTTGGTCGTCCTTGGTTTGCTCCCATCGGAATCACACCGCTTTTCCTCGCGGCTTCGAGTCGCTTACGGATTACTTCGCGCAATTCATCATGCTGTGCCTTCGTTGGCTCTGTCTCAGGAGAAGAGGCGATAATGGGTTTGTCATCCAACGCAACGGGCGCGTCGTTTACAAGGTTAATGAGATTGGTTGACTTTTGAGTGACCACGTTCGGAGCGGCTGCTGCGATATGACGGCCAGTTTCAATATTGTCCGCTGCACCCAGATCATCACTCTCTTCCAATTGCTCATCTGAATCTTTATTCGATTCGCCGATGGGATTTGCGGGTGGAGGAACCTGTGGAATATCCGCAGGGTTAGGTTGCTTGGCGGGTTGTTTATCCGCTTCGTCGGGTACTTCCGGGCGGCCTTGTGATTCCGATGCTTCGTTCAGGCGGCCAGGCTTTGCCTGCTCGGCGTCTGCTGTGCCTGCATAAACCGTGTCGTCTGCGGTAACAAGCAGTGCTCCGATTTCCGGTTCAGCTGCGTCGTAAACAACAAATACTTCATCGACTCCGCCATCACGATTGAATGTGACACGGTAAATCAGGCCGTCAGTGTCGCTGCCGGCATAAATGCGGCCTTTCTTGTCACGGGCCAGACAGAGAAGATTGGCCTGCGTGGCATCAAGGAGCACCTCAATCGCAGGATTTGCTGGTTGCGGTATTGGTTCTGTCGCAGCTTGAGTCTGAGCTTCCTCATCTTTGGGTTGAGACGCAGGATGGGTCGCAAGAGCAGCTTGAACTGGATGTTTGGCGAGATCTTCCGCCTTGTTGAGATCAACACGAAGGAGTTTCCCCTCTATGCCGGTAGCCAGATAGATAAAGTGCCCGTCAACGATCATGTCCCAGACATATCGAACATCTCCGAGATCTATGAGTGTGGTCAGTTTGTCGCCGTCGAGTATCGCCAGGCGACTGGTTGTTCCGCTTACAGCAGCAATGATCCGCCCTTTGGAATCATGGTCGAGCGCAAAGACCTGCTCATTGGGAAGGCTGACGATGGTTTCAATTTTGTCTCCTCGCTTACGGAGGAGTTTGGCCTCCGGCCCCGCAGCAATAATCAGGTCATCTTTATTGCCGGGTTCAAGGTCATAAATAATGCCCGCCTGTTCGGGGATCTGAGCGATAGTGGTTATCGCATTGGCGAGCTTAATGTCGCCGAGATTAGTCACCACGACGCGCTCGCTCTTGCCGGGTTCAAAATCTGCTTCGGAGTTATGCACCCAGCGGCCGGGCTGAATGGCGACCGCTGCGGCGCATAGTGCGAGTACGAGGCTGAGTGGAATACAGGTATTACGACAAGTCATACATGGTCCTTGGGGTCGATATTTTGGGGTCGGACTCAAGAAATACGAGACACCGGCACAAGGCGTCGGGAGGTTCATTCCTGCGCCGTCTAATCCTGTAATGGATTCCTGCGAACGCTGATCGTGAATTCCATGCTGCCTACGGTTACGAGATTCATAGGGATGATTCGATCCGTCGATTCTCCGTAGGCTGTCGCCTGGGAACTGGTCGGGGTACTGATCATGGCTTTTCGGCTTAAGGGCAGATGAGGCATCTCCTGACGACCAACGGCAAGTCCTTGCTGCTGAATCTGAAGTACGAGAAAAAGCGCGTTGCTCGGTACAGCCATGACACGCTGCAGATTGGTGTAAATCTCATCGACATTCGTAGTTTCATTCAAATGCGGTCGGTTTGAGGACCACAGGGAAGAGTACGAGGAAGCATCACAAACATAGAGCTGGTAATCACCATCGGATAAATTCTCAGGAATGGTGATCTCTGCACGTTTTTCAAACGACTTCTTGCCGTAGGGATCGATACGTACCGTCATGCCGAGCTTCTGTCCAGGCTTTAAGATCGTACGGTCAAGGCGGACGTTTGCGATTGAGCCAATGTTGAAATTGGGTTTAATCTCAATGTTGATGTCCGCTGATTCCAGCATGACGGATTCATGTTCGTTATCAACCATCGTCGAGATAGGTGGAAGGAATTCCATCATCAGACTCTCCGGTCGAGGGTCAGGAATGATGGAGTGAAATGTGAGTTTACGGTTACCAGCGAAGGTCATATTTGTCGTGACATATGCAGTGCTCTCGATCGGAGGATTCTGCAGCGCAGTCATACTCTCGACCGCGAGCATCGAAGTGATCGTGGCAATGAGTCCCTTGTGATGTACAACTCGATAGTTGTATTCCGCGGGCTTCTGCCTGGGCATCTGGACTCTAACTCGAACCGGAGAGGTATCAAATTTAGCTTCAGGTATGCCAGCAACTGCGCTGGCTTCATCACGGGTGATCGTCCCGCGAATCACACCGCTGCCACCTATTTTGAAACTGCTGCCCAGGCTTGGAACAATCAGGTGGATGTAGCCGCTCGCCATCGGAACGGCTGAGGATCCTTGGCCGAACATGGCGTGACCAAACGCAAGCACGCGGCCGTCCGGCAGCACATCGGTCACCGTGCCGACACCGCTCAAATCCAGATCTCCGTATGCGAGAGGAATCGCCAGAACCCCACCCGGTTTGAGAGGTATTGCTTTAACATCAACATCAGGCGGCCCCGAACCCACAACAACCCCGATCGGCGTTTCAAACGGTGCGATACCCATGGGAGCCAGCATGGGAGCAATCAAAGATGCGAACTTGGGTGTATGTACCCCCATTGTCAACATAAGCGGCTTCAATTCTCCGTGTGCAGACTCGTTGACGGGAGCAGTTACGCGGGGGGATGTATCAAACGTCGCAGGGTTGTCCTTCAATAGGTGTCGCTGCATTTTGCCCAGTAACTGAGCACGCCAAGTCACACTGGGAGAAAGATTGTCCTGTGATACCGTCTTGAGCAGAGTCTGGAGCGAAGCCTCAGGTAACGAGAAATCAGTGGCAGTGACCTGATCCGGGTGCTTTGCATCTTCTAATGCGCGGTCTCCTACCCCTCGCATGTACTGGATCGGCTGTACGCCGACAAGACAGTCCTTTGTGGCCTGAAACCCAAAGGCAAATGCTCCGATCAATTTTCCGCCCTTCCCCAATTCATGAGGCTCACCTTCGTCCCACAGATAGATTGGCGAGCCACTCATGCCCTGTACCGGCCCGGTTTTCTGCATCCGTGGATCGGGACATCGGATCCAGATCATGCCGTGTCGTGCAGGGCCGGGATAGGAAACGCCAGATTCAGGTACCACGCTGACGACTTCAACCTCGAAGGGTTCGATTTTGTCGCCGTGAAACACCGTCAGTCCATAGCCTTTCATGCCGATTTTGACTTCATTCAGTTTGAGCGTCGGGGTGGGTTGAGCATCGGCTGCCAATGCAGTTGCAGTGGTGAGAAAGATCGCGGTAATGAGTGTGAACAACCCTGCGGCACGAGATGGGCAATGGTTCATGGGTGAAGCGTAATCACGCTGCGCAGCATTGACAAGGGATCAAGTGATTCGGATACTTTTTCCTGAGCGGATTCAATCGCGTGAAGTCGCTGGACGTTCGGATAGGGCCGTAGATAGCGACGAAAGATCGTATGTTTGAAAAAGCCGCCTGTGCTCTGAATTATCAGTTCAAGAATGAGAAGCTTCTCTGCGAGGCACTGACTCACGCCAGCAGTGCTGATCATCGCCTTTCCAGTAATGAGCGGATGGAGTTTCTGGGCGACGCGATTCTTGGTTTTGTTGTATGTGAATATCTCTTTCGCAACTATCCGGAACTGCTGGAAGGAGAGATGACCAAGATTAAAAGCGCGGTTGTCAGCCGCAAAATCTGTGCGCAGATCAGCTCTGACCTGGATCTGGTATCGATGCTCACGCTTGGCAAAGGTATGAGCGGCAAGTCAGGCTTACCTTCGAGTATCACTGCTGCGGTACTTGAAGCCATCATTGCTGCAATGTATCTCGATGGTGGTATCGAGCCTGTTCGTACATTCATTCTCAAACATTTGATCCCGCATATTGATGAGGCGGCACGATCCGCCCACCAGCACAATTTCAAAAGCGTGCTTCAGCATTATGCCCAGAAGCGCATGCCTTCACATCCGATGTACGTGATGCTCGACGAAAAAGGACCTGACCACTCAAAATGTTTTGAGGTATGTGTAGAGATCGATGGCCGACGGTTCAGTTCGACGTGGGCCAACTCCAAAAAGGAAGCCGAGCAACAGGCGGCACTTATCGCGCTGACGGAGTTGGGTATTGCAATCAAAGACGATCGCGGTCGAGTATTGATCCGTGTCAACGCCACCGACAATGGGGCGTCATCAGGACTGAATTCGGACGTCGTTGAAGGTTGAACAGCACAAGCTCAACGGCCAAGCAGTTCACGTTCCGCTTGTCGCCAGTTTTCCAGATCCTTACCTTGCGGTTTACCACGCGCAACCCAAATCTCATAAGCACGCTTTGCGATCTGTTCTTGAGAGGGCGTATCAGGCCGTGGGCTGGTGGCAGGTTTTGCCGTCTGGGTAGCGATCGATGGCGTTCGAGAACCGCTATCGGATCGGTTGGCTGCCAGAGTTCCCGTTGGTCTCACTGATGCGGCTTCAACAGATGAGTTGGGCACTTTTGTTCCCAGATCTTTGGTGTTACCTGGGGAACCTTTACCGCTTTTTGCCGAAGTTTTACGCTTTGCCATCCGAGAATCCTTTCTCACATCTATTCTGAAACACGAATCGTATTTCTCCCCGGTGAATCACAAGTTTAACTCAGACTTTCTTTCAACACCTCCCCAATCATAGGTACGTTAAAGAAGAACGACGAGTTCGGATTTTCATTTCGAGGAATAGGACGTCTTTAACGAAGTTCTCGAGAGTGGTGCCAATCCTCGTTGAGACGACTAGTTGATTTCAAATCAAACTCAGCAATTGAGGTTAAGATTTTTGTAATTCTCTGAGTTTGTCAAGTACTTCCTGGTCGTGCTGAGCCGTTTTCACTTTTTCCCAGCGGTGCGCAATTTTTCCCTGCGGATCAATCAGGTACGTGGTACGTGAAACGCCCATGTATTTGCGGCCATACATGCTCTTTTCTTGCCATACACCGTAGGCGTTGCTCGTTAATTTTTCTGTGTCGGCCAGAAGCGAAAAGGGAAGACTGAACTTTGTGGCAAACTTGTGGTGCGACTTCTGATCATCGGGGCTTACGCCGAGTACTTCGGCACCGAGCTTTTTTATTGTCGCGATCGCATCACGAAATTTACACGCTTCCACCGTGCAACCTGAGGTGTTGTCCTTGGGGTAGAAATAAAGCACGAGCCAGCACCCCCGGTAATCTTTCAGCCGATGTGTTCGGTTGTCTTGATCTTTGAGTTCAAAAGCAGGGGCTGGTAATCCAACCTCAACATAGTTTGTTTGCGACGATGTTTTTTTGGCCATGCCATTACTCCCAAAACATCATTGTAGGAAATATCATCGTCTCAATCCGCGGCGTGAGATACGGAGCGACTGTCTTTGGCTATCATCATTCACTGAAAGCTCGTTGGAGAAAATCTCGTGTCCATCAAACTCATCGCATCTGTCCTCGCGGTCTTCATGCTGACAACAGCAGGAATGTTATCAATCACTCGTGCAGAGGTCGCTTCCAGATCCAACAAGACGGAAGATAAAGACAAACGTGAAATCGAAGTTGGAATGCTGTCCTATGGCAATGGTCATGGAAGTAAATGTTTTGCAGCAGGCTTTCTAGATGATGTCGCACGCAAGACGGAATTAAAAGTCAAACGTGAATTTAAAAACGTTGCCCTCGACAGCAAGGAACTGTTTTCCTACCCCTTTGTGGTCATGTCCGGCGAAGGTGACTTCAAGCTTTCTGATAAAGAGGTGGAACACCTCCGTGCATATATCAAAAAGGGGGGCTTCATCCTCGCTTCCAGTGGATGCTCCAGCGGCGAATGGGCATCAGCTTTCGAAGCAGCAATGAAACAGGTAATGCCGAAGGATTACGACAAGAAGTTGAAGGCATTGACATTGGATCACGCGGTGTTTCATACTCTGTTTGATATTGACAATCTTCAGACCCGCCAGGCGACTGATGAAAAAGTCGTCATTTACGGCATCGAGATAGAAGGTCGCTTGGCGATGATCTATTCGCCTTTCGGCCTAAACGACACAGTGAACGCGGGGGGTAACTGCTGCTGCTGTGGAGGTAATGAGATTCAAAATGCACGATATATCAATGCGGACATTCTGGCCTACGTTCTGACTCGTTGAAGTCGGCGTAGGAGATCGATCTTCAACGGCTCAACGTCCGGTATCCTTGAGCCGACATATTAAGAAGCGACTTGGTGGGTCGCTGCTTCCCATGGTTGAACGGAGCCGCACGGTCCATGAATCCACGACGCGCACTTATCACAGGTATTACAGGACAAGACGGCTCCTATCTTGCAGAACTTCTGCTAGGTAAAGGTTATGAGGTACATGGACTGATCAGACGATCCAGCTCTTTCAATACGGATCGTATCGATCACCTGTACCGAGACCCGCACGAGAGCGGGGCGCGGCTGCACTTGCACTATGCGGACCTCAGTGACGCAAACGGTTTATCAAAGCTTGTTCGGCAAACCAAGCCCACTGAGGTTTACAACCTCGGTGCGCAAAGTCACGTACGGGTGAGCTTTGATCAACCCATTTTCACCGGAGAGGCCACCGGGCTGGGTGCGATTCGCCTCCTGGAAGCGGTACGTGATTATCAGGAGAGCAGTGGTTATCAGATCAGGTATTACCAGGCGTCAAGCAGCGAGCTTTATGGGAAAGTTGTAGAAACACCTCAGCGGGAAACGACGCCTTTCTATCCGCGGTCTCCCTATGGCGTGGCTAAACTCTATGCTCACTGGATCACCGTGAACTACCGCGAAAGCTACGATCTACATGCTTCATGCGGGATCCTTTTCAACCACGAAAGTCCGCGTCGCGGCGAGACGTTTGTAACGCGAAAAATCACCCGTGCCGTAGGCCGCATCAAGTGCGGACTCCAGAAGAAGCTTTATCTGGGAAACCTCGATGCCAAGCGTGACTGGGGCTTCGCAGGTGATTATGTCGAAGCGATGTGGCTGATGCTTCAGCAGGACAAACCGGATGACTTTGTCATCGCCACGGGAGAGACATACGCGGTTCGAGAATTCTGTGAAAAAGCATTTGCTCGTGTCGGACTGGATCATGCGGACTTTGTCGAGATCGATAAGCGATATTTCCGCCCAGCAGAAGTTGATCTGCTGCTGGGGGATGCCAGCAAGGCCAGGAAGATTCTGGGCTGGAATCCGAAGGTGAGTTTCGATGAACTGGTCGGCATGATGGTGGATGCTGATCTCGATCTGGCAGAACGCGAGCGAACCTTGATCCGTGCGGGGCACTCAGTATCAACCCCCGCGGAAAACTGACTTGACTCGTATAGCTGTGATGCGTGTGTCACTTCAACGATATCAATAACGTTGTATAAGTTATGAGTCGCATGGAGGCGTGAGCGGCTGGCACGTCTGCTCTTGTAGTGTTGGAGAATGTCAGACGAAACGCCGATAAGCAACGTACGGTCAGGGACTGCATTCTTGGTCGCGGCTTATCACGTTCCATAAAACTTGATTGTGAGTGATAACCTTCACCGGATACCTTTTGATGCAATCGTTCTGAGTCAGACCATTTGACCGTTAGAATCACTCGAAGCAAAAGTGGAGATGGAGTTGATGGACTGGTCTAAAGAGCGAGTGTGCGTCACTGGCGGCGCTGGCTTTCTGGGGCGTCAGGTTGTTGAGAAGTTGCGTCAAAGAGGGGTTCGGCCAGAGCAAATCTTTGTTCCTCGCCGTAAAGATTTTGATCTAACCCGTGAGGCGGATGTCGTCCGACTATATGCACAAGCTAAGCCATCCGTCATGCTTCATCTAGCTGCTGAAGTCGGCGGAATCGGTGCGAATCGGGATCATCCGGGGCGATTCTTTTTTGCAAACATGGCGATGGGGATTCACCTCATCGAGCACGGCCGGCGGCACGGTCTCAAACAGTTTGTGCAAACCGGAACCGTTTGTGCATATCCCAAGTTTGCTCCGGTACCCTTTAACGAGTCCGATCTGTGGAACGGTTATCCGGAAGAAACCAATGCTCCTTACGGTATTGCCAAGAAAGCGCTGTTTGTCATGCTTGATGGATACAAACGCGAGTACGGAATGAACAGTTCCGTTGTCGTGCCTGTAAACCTCTACGGGCCGTATGACAATTTTGATCCACACACTTCGCATGTAATTCCTGCGCTCATCCGAAAATGCGAGGAAGCCCGCATCAGACGGGATGACAAAATCGTTTGTTGGGGTACGGGATCAGCATCCCGTGAGTTTCTCTATGTCACGGATGCGGCGGAGGGCATCATCCGCGCTGCTGAACGAATGACTGTTCCCGATCCCATTAATCTTGGCACGGGACGTGAGATCACCATCAAAGATCTGGTAACACTGATCGCTCAACTCTGCGGGTTTGAAGGTCGCATCGAATGGGATACCAGTAAGCCGGACGGTCAACCGAGACGCTGCCTCGATACGACTAAGGCAAAGAGTCTGCTCGGTTGGCAGGCAGAAGTTTTGTTTGAAGAGGGGCTCAGGCAGACTATTAACTGGTGGCGTGAACATGTTGCCTCACAATAAACGGCAACTCAAATCGCGGATTTGACGGAGTCAGAGAGCTAAGAATTATGCCAATTATCAAAAATGGCGGCATCGTTACGATGCAGCAACACATCATTGAGGCGCAAATATCCCATCCGACGGCGACGGGGGAGTTCAGTTGGCTGCTCAGTGCCATCACGCTTTCGACGAAAATTATTTCCGCCAGTGTCCGTCGCGCTGGACTCGTGGACGTTCTCGGCGAAGCCAACGGCGGAGGCAAGGAAAATGTTCAGGGTGAGGTCCAGCAGAAACTTGACGTCATCGCAAACGATTCACTCAAACGGACACTTGGTTACCGCGGAAATGTCGGCGTCATCGCCAGCGAAGAAGACAATGAACCGAAGGTCGTGCAGGAACTCGGACGCGGCGGCAAATATATCGTGATGTTTGATCCGCTCGACGGATCATCGAATATCGATGCGAATGTTCCAGTCGGCACCATATTTACCGTCTTTGAACGAATAAAAGGAGAAAATCACGTTAGCCAGAGTGTACTTCAGCCAGGCACCCGGCAGCTCGCGGCAGGTTATGTCGTTTATGGGTCCAGCACGGTAGGGGTGTACACCACTGGTCATGGGGTGCATATGTTTACACTCGATCCATCCATCGGTGCTTATGTCTTGACTAGAGAAAACATCAAAATGCCTGCTTATGCCAACCAATACAGTTGTAATGAGGCATACCGCGCCACTTTCCCGGATGGTTATCAGAAATATTTAGACTGGGCGAAGCACGCTGACGGCGGCACATGCAGCTTGCGCTACATCGGATCACTTGTTGCGGATTTTCATCGCATTCTTCTCAAAGGCGGAGTCTTCCTTTATCCCCCGACGAAAAAGAACCCGGAGGGGAAATTGCGGTTAATGTACGAAGCTAACCCACTCGCCTTCATTGCGGAACAGGCAGGGGGGACAGCGACCGATGGCAAAGGACGAATTCTGGACGTGAAACCTGACAGTCTGCACCAGCGTACGCCACTTATCATTGGTGGGAAAAAGAATGTCGAACAGGTCATGAAGTTCGTCAATGCATAATCATGGCTGAACGAACGGTCATCACCATCGGTAACTTTGACGGCATGCACGTCGGTCACCGACGAATCGTGTCGCGAGCGGCTGAAATCGCGCAAGAGGTCGGGGCCAAGGTCGTGGCGATGACTTTTTACCCGTCTCCCGCATCAGTACTCAGGCCGGGATTCGAGCCGCTTCGTCTCATGGATCGTGACCAACGGTTGGCAGCACTTCGTGCTGCTGGCGTAAACGAAGTTGTTGTTCTGGCACCCACCCCCGAAGTACTGACCTTAACTGCGGAACAGTTTGTTGCCCAGGTTGTCGAACGATATCGTCCCGTGGCGTGGGTGGAAGGTGCCGATTTTCGCTTTGGACATAACCGCGCGGGTGACGTCCGCCTTCTCCAACAGCTCAGCAGTAAGTTGGGCTTTTCAACCTATTTGCTGGATAAGATTCAAGTTTCACTTTCTGATCAGCTCGTTGCTCCGGTCAGCAGTACCCTGATCCGTTGGCTACTTGCACAAGGCCGTGTGGCAGATGCGACACGCTGCCTCGGTCAACCATTCTCAATATCAGGAAATGTTATCGTTGGAAACAAACAAGGCAGGATCATTGGAATTCCAACAGCGAATCTCGATCCTGCGCCCATGCTTGGGCGTGCGTTACCTGCGGATGGTGTTTATGCCGGCCGTGTCAGACTGAAATCAGGAGCAGAATTTACAGCAGCCATAAGTATTGGGGTCAAACCGACCTTTGGTCAACACCATCGCTTAATCGAAGCGCATTTGCTTGGATTTCAGGATGATCTTTACGGTCAAACGATTGAGGTTGTATTTGACCAATGGGTTCGAGACCAGCAGCCGTTTCCCAGTATCGACGCACTTAAGCGTCAGATCATGCGGGATATCGCTCGTATTTCTCTATGGCGTGATCGAACGAGAGGGACTAACCTTCCGTGCGATGCGGGGATAAACAAGGTTTCGAGTCCAGTATTGTGATCTAACGACTTGAAGAACCGTACCAGGTATTACACATGAGCGATTATGTTTCCAATCTTAGCCGTGAAGCGGCGGGAGCTCTGCTGGTAGGCAGCAAGCGTGTAGTGGTCACGACTCACGCCAAACCCGACGGCGATGCCTATGGTGCGGTTATTGCGCTTACCAATGCCTTGCGCCGTACTGGCGCGGAGACTTACGCATGTTTTATGCCGCCGGTACACTCGAGTTTTCGCTCACTCGCGGGGTTCGACCAAGCAATCGTTATTGAAGAGGTAACCCAGTGGCCTCAAGCCGATCTCTACGTCATCGTGGACACCGGAGCTTGGTCGCAACTCCTTCCAGCACGAGACTTCCTCACGAAAAGACTTGATCGCACGCTTATTCTCGACCACCATCTGACAGGTGGCGTGGAAGCCGCACATCGTTACATCGACAGCCACGCTGCATCTTCATGTGAGATCATCGCTGAACTGATCGAATCGATCGCAAATCAGACAGAAATCTCAATCGATACTCTGCTTGATCCCATCGTTTGCGAGGCCTTGTTTGTTGGTATCGCTTCAGATACAGGATGGTTTCGATATTCCAATACTCGCCCTCAGACACATGAACTGGCAGCACAGCTTCTGCGGCGAGGAGTTGATCATGCTGCACTTTTTCAGAAACTTGAACAGACGGAACGGCCGGAAAAACTGCAATTGCTCATCCGTGCGGTATCCAGTCTACGGTTGATTTCACGTGATCGAGCTGCGGTGATGGTGCTGCACAGCAATGATTTTGCAGAAACGGGATCACTCATCGAAGAGACTGAGCGTTTCGTTGATATACCACAGATGGTTGAATCAGTTCAGGTTGTTGTGCTGATTACTGAACCACCGGTAGAAAAAGACATGCCTCCAGGACCCGTGCGACTGAGCTTTCGTAGTAAGCCGGGACCGAACGCAATAGATGTGACCCAAATCGCAGGCCAGTTCGGAGGCGGAGGACACGCCAGAGCGGCTGGAGCGAAAATCGATGCTCCGCTCGAAACTGTCATTACACGTGTTACGGCTGCGCTTCAGGATGTGTTGTCGAAATGTCGTTAGCCGCACCTTGATTCACTTCCGTTGCGGTTGTTGTCGATACATGGGCTGGCTGGAGTTCCCACGGCAGAGTTTGAGTTGCGCGCAATGGCATGAGAACTAAATCCCGACTGAATTCCAGTGGGAGTAAATAGAGAATTTCGATATCAGCTTTGTTAAGCGTCTTCGAGTGTGCCCCATCAAGTGCTGCGGTGAGTTGCGTGTCAGTATCCGCTGTTGTGTCAAGGGTGCGTGCATTTACTTCCGATACGCCGTCGCTGAAATAGGTGGGATGGGTGCGCAACCCTGAAGCGTTCGGAGTAACAGTTATCCGCGGCCAATCAGAGCGGTCAAGGACGTTGGAGGACGCGACCGTAACCCCATTAGCAGACGAGTTGATTGACTGTACAGTTGATTGATCCGCGACGTGCATCTCCGATGATGATTCGGAAGATGTATCTGCAGCCACAGGCAGTGTCGAAATGGGTGCGGAGGTTTCCCGATACGGCTGGCTTTCCGTTGAGGTCGCATCACCTCGCGGGTCAGCAGGATTGGGGCCACCGATAGACCTTTCCGGCTGCATCACTGGTTCACGTGGTCCGTTCTCAAGTTCTTTGTAATTTTGTTCTCCGTCCTGGCCAGCACAGCCGAACCAGAACGCCATGGTCATGCCAAGTGTGATCCAAACGATTTTGCGCCGCATCGCTATATCTCCGTGGATGAGTTCCACCAGCAGGCAACTACAACAGACTATATCACGAGCGAGAGTCGCTGGGTAAATCTTCTTGTCAGTATGGAGTACTGCCTTACTCGTACCAGTCGTTTTGCATGGCGCATTGCGCGTAGCTAAACTCGCCGATTCCCCCGGATCCATTCAGTTCACTCGAATAGCTCAGAATGGGAGCTTGCGGCGTGTGTTCTGGATGGGGATACCGTTTTACGGAGCAATACCGACAACCATGCAAGATGCGATTACCAAAGCAGCCGCACTGGTCGAAGCGCACGAATACATTCGACGGTTCGAAGGCAAAGTTGTTGTTGTAAAAGTCGGCGGCTCCATCATGGACGAGCCAGCAACGCTTAACAGCCTCATCATGGACATTTGCTTCATGGATGCGGTGGGATTACGGCCGGTAATCGTCCATGGCGGGGGCAAGAGCATCACGGACGCAATGAAGAAGGCGGGACTGGAAGCGCAATTTGTTCAAGGTCGGCGTTACACGGATGAACGCACGCTGGCGATCGTCGAACACGTATTGGTCAACGAAGTGAATAAGTCAATTGTTGATGAAATCAACCGTCTTGAGCATAAGGGTATGGGACTGCACACGCTTGGCAGCGCGGTTGTTTTTGGCAGACGGATGTTTCTCGAGGTCCCCGGAGAAGGCGGGGGGCGCAAAGTAGATATCGGATACGTTGGTGAGGTCGAGTCGATCAATGCTCGATTAATCCTGGCACTCCTCGAAGCTGATTACATCCCCGTGATTGCTCCGGTGGGTCGAGATTCAGCCGGGGGGCGGCTGAATATCAATGCAGACAGCGTAGCGGGACACGTCGCAGCGGCGCTTAAGGCGGAGAAGCTGATCCTCGTTTCCGATACTCACGGCATTCGTACGTCTGATGATGCCAAAAGCCTGGCAAGTACCTTGACCAGAAAACAGATTGACGAATTGACCGATAAAGGGGTGATCACCGCCGGAATGCTTCCCAAAGTGGAAGCATGCATAACGGCAATCGAAGCCGGTGTTCCCAAGACACACATCATCGACGGCCGTATCCCGCATTCGTTGATGCTTGAGATTTATACGAATACGGGTATTGGGACAGAAATCGTCCTTTAGCACCGGCATGGATGGATCCACGTAGTCAAGCTGTTGCCATGAAACACTTCATTTCCATTACTGATGCGACTGATGCTGAATTACAGCATATTTTTGATGTAGCCTTTCGATTGCGCGCCGAACGCGAGCAGGGTAAACCTAACGATGCGATCTTGGGCAGCAAGACACTAGCGATGATCTTTGAGAAGCCCAGTCTTCGGACACGGGTCAGCTTTGAGCAGGCAATGCTCGAACTTGGCGGACATGCAATTGTTCTGTCTAACTCTGAAGTCGGCATTGGAAAGCGTGAATCTGCCGCCGATGTAGCGAGAGTTCTCAGCGGCATGGTGCAGGGGATCATGGCCAGAGTTTTTGAGCATCAAAAGCTGCTCGACTTCGCACAATTCAGCACGGTGCCGGTCATTAATGCGTTGTCCGATTTCTCGCACCCCTGCCAGGTTTTGGCGGATGCGATGACAGTCATGGATGAGTTTGGCAGAGATGTCACGGGACGAACCGTCGCTTACATCGGTGACGGCAACAATGTTGCACGCAGCCTCGCAACGATCTGCGGCAAGCTGGGTATGAACTTTATCATCGCCAGTCCTCCCGGTTATGAACTCCAGGGAGAGGAAGCCGATCGAATCATGTCACAGTCTCCCGATATGAACTTTGTAATGACTCGGGATCCCATGGAAGCGGTCCGCAGTGCGGATGTTATTTACACCGACACATGGGTTTCGATGGGCCAGGAAGCGGAAGCTGCGCAACGGAAAAAAGTATTCGGCGAGTATCAGGTCAATCGTCAGTTGCTTGCCGGAGCTCCTAAGCATGCGATTGTGCTGCATTGCCTTCCCGCGTATCGAAATGTCGAGATTACAGACGATGTGCTGGACGGGCCTCAGAGCAGAGTTTTCCCGGAAGCGCACAACAGGCTTCACGCTCAGAAGGCGTTGCTTGCGGTACTGATCGGAAACGTCTGAATCGGCAAGTTAAGTGTCAGACATGCCCTGCTATGATTAACTAATGGCTGTACCAGGGGAATCCGAACATCTCCTTCTGATCGTCACCGGCACTTGTCTGCAAGCTGAACATCTTGACCGACCACTGGCGTACCAGTTACGCAGTCAGATATACGCCAAGCTGAAAAAGTACGGCATGAAGTTGAACACGAGGGCTTGGCCGGTCGTGTGTTCCGACATTCATTACATGAATAATGAAGCGTTACATATGCGTCCAACGGTGAGTATCGGAGGGACAAACGTCAACGCGCTTTCCATTTATTACCGCGACAAACTTACTGTCGCAGAGGAACGAAAAGACAGTTTCTGTATCCTGCTCGATTCAGAATTTACCGATCTGCGCGTTTGTCTCCTGGCGGAGGATCATCGTCACGCCTCTGTCATGTTGAAACTCTTCTGTCAGAAGTATCTGGATGTCTATCTGCGCGCTGTGGTGACACAAGTCGAACCACAGGACGAATGACCATTCACGGTGTGGCGAGCTAGACACCCCATTTCGCCCTCGCTTCCGTCATCGGTACGGGCTTGACCGTATGCTCCGACTCGCTGAGGTGTGCCTTGGGGTTTGGGCCAATCCAGCGATCGTCAACTGGATCGCCTGCAAGTTGGTATCGCGTGTCGCAGGAGATGCGGTAACGATTGGTTGTGTTCGCAAGGGAGCCGTGCAACATATACATCCCGAATATCAGCGCGTCCCCCGCCTTGAATTCTGTCGTCGCCCAGCGGCCGCCGTATTTTTCCACGATTTCAATGGGATCATTGCTGAACCAACCAAGGACATTATCGCGGTCCACATCCATCTTGCCGTAAGTCTGTTTGATTTTCTCAAACCGATGTGATCCCAGACAGAGACAGAGTGGTCCCGTTGCGATATCTATATCCCCCAGTGGCGTCCAGGTTGTGTAAAGTCGCTGTGTCCCACGACCCATGTAAACGATGTCGTAATGAGCTCCGGTAGTTCCGCCAGTGGGGACAAAACGGAGCCATTTGTAGTCGTAAGTCATAGCCTTGCCGTCAAGGAAGCGATCGAAAAAACGCATAACTCGAGGGGACTCGACCAGAGCGCGGAACGTCGGGTTACCCGTGAAATTATGACGCATGGCACCGGCTTTGGGGTGCGGATGAATAACCGCGTCCATCAACGGTGCGGAGGGGTCGAGATCATTGGAACCGGCAGCCATTTCGAGCAAAGCTCGCCGCGCATTAAGAACCATGGCGGGATCGTGAAATTCACGAATGAGCAGGTATCCATCTTCTTCCACCCTCGCCCGCAATGCTGCCGGATCATTCAGAATGTCGTTGCTCGCACGCAGATCATCTGTGATGTACTTGCCGGGCAGATCGATTTCTCGAGTTCCCATTTTTACAAGCATGGCGTAGTTCCTTGTCTATGCTTTTACGTGCCCCAGAAGCGGAGCAGCAGTTATCAATTGATTCCGACATTCAACCGGTAGGCCTGCAACGCGCGTCGGTTACACACCCCATTTACTTCGTGCCTTTGCCATTGGCACTACCTTATCGGGATCGACAAGCCAAGCGTAATGGGCCTTGGGGTTTTCTCCGATCCAGCGATCATCAACGGGTTCATCAGCAGGTTGAAACCTGGTATCGCAGCTTATTCGCCATCGGTTCGTCTGATTGTTCAACGAGCCGTGCATCGTCCACATGCCGAAAATAAGCACGTCGCCCGCACGGAACTGTTCAGTTGTACGCCACTTTCCCCCAAACTTGTCCACCAATTCTTTTGGATCGTCGCTGAAGAATCCGCCGACTCGGTCGCGGTCCACGTCCATGCGGCCGTATGTATCACGCAGCTTGGTGAACCCTCCTCCATCATGTGAGCCGACACACAGTGCCAGCGTGCCCATGTCGAGGGAAAGATCCTGGAACGGCGTCCAACAGGTGTACAGATTTTCCGTGCTGCCTCGGCCCATATAAACGATGTCGATATGCGCACCGGTATGGTCAGGATTTCGGACGCAGCGCAGCCATTTGTAATCAAACGTAAGTGGTTGCTTGCCGAAGTAGCGGTTAAAAAACTCGAATATCTCTTTACTTTCAAGAACCGATCTGACCGCCGGGTCATGCGTTATGACAGGCTGTCCCATTGTGCGGGGATACTTGCCGTTTGGATTGACGATGGCGTCATTGAGTGCTGTGCCTGGTGCGATTGCATCTTGTTCCGCGACAAACTCAAGGATTCTTTGCTGCCCGCGAAGGACGCTGGCGCGGTCTTGAAGGCCCCGGATAAACAGATAACCATCCTCCTTCATCCGCTGACGCAGAGCGGTGGGATCACCTAGAATATCGTTGCTTTCGCGGAGATTGAGGTCGAAATATTTGCTCCCGACTTCAAG
This sequence comes from Phycisphaeraceae bacterium, assembly GCA_020851465.1. Taxonomy (NCBI): domain Bacteria; kingdom Pseudomonadati; phylum Planctomycetota; class Phycisphaerae; order Phycisphaerales; family Phycisphaeraceae; species Phycisphaeraceae bacterium. The sequence goes on from JADZCR010000006.1 coordinate 453,404, forward strand.
CTCGACCTTGCCCATAGGAACCTTCATTTGTCTGCCTCCGAGAGAATTCAGTATCGAAATACAGGCACATCATCTTACCCTGTCCGCCGCGATTTGCCCCCATTGAGGTGACGTTTAATAATTGTCTTGTGCCCGTATCTACTCTCATCCCTGCTGCCTCTGAAACTGTCGCTGTTACAGCTCGCCGAGCTGGTGAAATATTCGAACAGGGCGGTCTCGTGGTATTCCCGACGGAAACGGTATATGGAGTGGGAGCGTCTTCACTGAGCCTCAAAGGATATGGGGCATTATGTGAACTCAAATCGCAGGAGGAAGGCAGGCCGTTTACCGTGCACCTGCCTGATCCCGCTGCTGCGGAACGCTATATCGACACATCGAGCCCGATGCTGCGACGATTAATCAAGAAGGTATTTCCCGGCCCCGTAACACTGATGGTTGATGTGAGTGATGATGTGATCCGCATCAAACTCCGTGATCTGGGATTGCCGCCCGACGCCGCGACACGGCTGTATCATCAGAACACCGTATCCCTGCGTTGCCCGGATCATCCGCTGGCGCAAGCAGTTCTTGGCGTATCGGGTATTCCCGTCATTGCGGGCAGTGCGAATCGCCAAGGGGAAGATCCGCCGTATGATGCAGCCGAAGCAGCGGCTAGGCTTGATGGAGAAGTGGACCTGATTATCGACGGCGGTCGCAGCCGTTATGCGAAGCCGTCAACTGTCGTGCGTGTTCGTTATCCGTTGCCGGGAACTCCGGGAGGATTGAAGATCACGGTTGAGCGTGAAGGCGTGTACGACACTCGCTTTATCCAGAAGCTTATGCGTTGGACGATGCTAGTCGTGTGCAGCGGAAATACCTGTCGATCTCCGATGGCGGAGGGACTGGCAAAAATGCTCCTTGCGCAGCAGCGAGGAATCAACGTAGAGGATCTGGAACCTGCAGGATTGCGTGTGATCTCGGCTGGTACTCTGGCTCACTCGGGCGCTCCCGCTGCGGAGGAAGCCGTCGAGGCCTTGAAAAAATTCGGTGTGGATCTGTCTCGGCACCGTTCACGACAACTTACTCCCGAATTGATTCATGAAGCGGATGTAATCTATTGCATGACCGGGGCGCATCTTCAGGCGGTACTAGCGATGTCACCCGCAGCGGACGGGAAATCTGTTCTTCTCGATCCTGGGGGGGATATCGAAGATCCCATGGGCTCCGACTTGACGACCTATCAGCGATGTGCGGAAAGGCTTCGTCGCCGACTCGCACAGCGACTTAAGGAACAACAGCAATGAAAATCGCGATCGGGGCTGACCACCGCGGAATGGAGGTGCGTAACCACTTGAGCGATTGGCTTAAGCAGCAGGGGTACGAAGTAGAGTTTCGTGGGGAGTGCAACGATAAAGCCAGTGACTATCCTGATGCAGCCCACTTGGTAGCCAAGGCCGTTGCATCGGGGGAGGTTGAACGCGGCATTCTGATCTGTGGGACAGGTATCGGTATGAGTATCGCAGCCAACAAGGTGCACGGTATTCGCGCAGCTTTAGTGCATGATGAGATCGGTGCGGATCTGGCGCGACGACATAACGATGCAAACATTCTCTGTCTGTCTGCCGACATGCTTGGCTTGCGGATTATTGACAGAATCGTCAAGACCTGGCTGACGACTAAGTTTGAAGGCGGAAGACATGCCCGGCGAATACTGAAAGTCGCTGCGATCGAAGAGGGGCGTGACCCTGCATTGGTGAATGAGAGCGAGTTACCTGCTCCACCTGCGGAAAAGGCTGATGTAGTGCATTAACGTCGGATAAATCAGCTACCGCGGCTTTCGTATGTAAGGCGTGGATTTGACCCTGCAATCGTCACCTGTTCTAATGTTTGGCTCGAAATCGCAGAGCGGATGGACCGCTCTGAAGTTCTTGAAACCTGCGACGGCGTAGCCACGCCCAAGCAATTTAAGGAGCCCTTGCCCCGGATATTCCGGTTGAGGCATGGGAAGATAGTTATGGCCAATTACACCGGCCCAAAGGTCAAGCTCTCACGTCGCGTCGGCGTTCCAATTGCTGACATCCCCAAGCACACCACCAAGCGGCAGCTTAATCCGCCGGGTATGCATGGATTCCGCGGCCGTCGGTTGCGGGACTATGGCATTCGTCAGAACGAAAAACAGAAGCTCCGTTATCACTATAACGTGTTGGAGCGGCAATTTCGTAAATATCTCGAAGAAGCCGGCCGTGCTAAAGGTAACACCGGCGAAGTGCTCCTGCGCCTCCTCGAACAGCGACTAGACAACGTGATCCGTCGTCTCGGTTGGGCAAGGACCATCTGGGCGGCGCGACAGATTGTCAATCACGGGCACGTGCTGGTGAACGGTCGCAAGACTGATATCGCCAGCGCGCAGATCAAGGTTGGGGACACCATCACTCTCAAAGAGGGCATCCAGAAGGTTGTCCGCGAAAACATGGAGTCGCTCGCAGGTCATCAGGCGCCAGGATGGTTGAGCTTCGATCCATCGACACTGACAGCCAGTGTCGTAGCCGTACCCACCAGCGATCAGGTTCCGTTCGATGTGAACATGAACCTGATCATCGAGTTTTATCGCTAAGGTTGGAATACATCGCTGGCCGGAGAACCTGTATGGTTTCCGTGTCAATCCTGATTCCAGCTATGTGATCTTCAAGCACCACGGGAGCCCGACGCATGGGACTCATGACCGGCAAGCGTGGCATTGTTTTCGGCATTGCCAACGACCGCAGTTACGCAACTTTTATCACCAAGCAACTCCTTGCCAATGGCGCGGAATGCGGATTTACGCATCTGCCCGGCGACAAGATGGCCAACCGCTGCCGGCTCGCCATCGAGGAACTGGGCGTACCAGCCGACAAGACGTGGCTCCAGCCATGCGATGCATCGAAGGATGAAGATCTCGATGCGGTGTTTGCGAAAATTGCGGCGGATTACGGAAAAATCGACTTCATCGTCCATTCCATCGCATTCGCTGATCGTGCGTTTCTCCAGTTGGGCAACTTTCACACGACGACGCGAGCCGCATGGAGCCAGGCACTTGATATTTCTGCCTACACTCTGCTGGCAATGGCACAGCGGGCGGTCAAAGTGATGCCTGCGCCTAATGGCGGGTCTATCATCTCGATGACGTATTACGGCGGTGAAAAAGTGATTCCCGGCTACAACATCATGGGCGTAGCCAAAGCGGCGCTTGAACACACTACCCGATACCTGGCGTGGGAACTGGGCGAAAAAAAGATTCGGGTGAACACGATTTCAGGTGGGCCGCTACGTACGTTAGCTGCTCAAGCGGTCGGCGGGATCAAGGAAATGTTTGATCTTCAGGAACGCAAGAGCGCACTTCGTCGCAATATCGAAGGCGAAGAGGTCGGCAATACTGCGGTATATCTCCTCAGCGATCTTTCCAGTGGCGTTACAGGTGAAACAATTCACGTGGACGCGGGTTTCAGTATCGTTGGATTATGAAGAAAGGGCTTCTGGTTGCGATACCAGGGTTCATCAGAGCCGCGCGTTATTGATGCGACTCCCTCTGAGCTTTGACCTCAAACCCGATTTAGACCCATGCCTATTCGATTCCTCTGCCCAGCGTGCAGCGCAAAGATCAAGGTTCCCGATGGCACGGAAGGGCGCAAGGTAAAGTGCCCTCGTTGCGGTGAGACTCAGCGTGTGCCGGAGGAATCAACAGAGCCCCAGCCAGTTCCTGCATCTGCGCCCGAAAAAACTAAAGCTCCACCACCTGCTGAAAGTCGTCCGTCCATCAAGACGGCTACGCCTGTTAAAACCAAGTCCTCCCCACCACCGAAGCCTCCGCCGGTTGAAGTACCCGAATCGCCACAGGATCAGGACGAGGACGATCCCCTTGCTGCTCTTGCTGCGGCTGCGGCCGGCAATAGTGCAGGCCCCGAAACTCTGCCAGACGATTTATTTCATGAAGAATCAGCCCCGGTAGAACCCGCCGCTGCGTCCGTCCAGTCAAACGAAGAGGTTGAGTCGGAACAACCTCCGCCACCGCCTTCGATCCCGATAGCAAAAGTGCGTCCTCAACCAGAGGTTGTGGCTGAACGATTTGTACCTCAGCCTGTTGAAGACGTACCGCCTCCGCCGGTTGAACCAATCGCGCCAGTTACACCTGAACCGGTCGAAACCGTCACCCCGCCACCGATAGTTACTCCCGTTTCCGAAGCAGAAACTCAGCCGCCAGCACCGGAAATAGTCGAAGAACATTCAAAGCCGCCTGTGGTTCCACCACGCATCGAAGACATCCCGATTGCTCGCGCCAAGTCGCCTCCCGCCGGTATCCCGTTACGGAGTGATACGCCTAAACCTCCGGTGACTGTCGAAATATCAGAGCCGGCTCCACGGCAAGAGCATGAGGAAGTAAGCCCATCCGACCAGTCTCCTCCGGAGCAGGATGAATCACCGTTCGAGCAAGAACTTGCCGATCCCATAGCATCCTCGCCGGCTCCGGAACCAGAACCAGAACCTGAACCCGTCCCCGGTCCAGAGCCTGAACCTGTGCCCGCCTATGCCGCGGTTCATACGGCTGCAGTTCCGGTGACGTATGCCGCTTCTGCACCGCAGCCTCAGGGACCGATACCTGGCTACACCGCTCTCTTAATCGCTTCGTGGGTACTCCGCGTCATGGCTGTGATCGGCCTGATCGTGGGCATTAAGGCGATCGTGGATACATTTGGTGAAACCAAGACGTTTGTGCCCCAGGATACAGCATGGCTGATCGCTGCTGCAGTCGTTTGGGGTATCGGTGAAGGCTTATCCGCCCTGCGTGATATCGCGCGCAACACCTGCCCCTAACTCAGCAGAAATCGTATTTCTTAATGGGATTGTGAGACGAGTTGATAATCACGAGCTGGCGTCCGACTGATACCCGCTCAGGACTTGTGTGCAACCCAAAACCAACAGGTAGCATGCAATATTCGTACAAAACTACTGCACCCTGTTGATACGTTGATCGTCAGTATCGGAGCATCATCATGGCTGGACCCACCCGTGTCACTGTCTGGGGCGAAAATGTTCACGAGCATATCAGCACAGCCGTCAAGAAAATCTATCCCGACGGAATGCACGCAACGATAGCTGAGGGCCTTAAAAAACTTCTGGGTAATGCCGTTCAGGTAAGGACAGCTACACTCGATCAACCTGACCATGGCTTAACCGAAAAAATACTTGCAGAAACGGACGTCTTGACCTGGTGGGGTCACGCAGCGCATCACAAAGTGGAAGATGTCATCGTGGATCGGGTTCAGAAGCGGGTACTGGAAGGCATGGGCCTGGTCGCGCTTCATTCGGCACACTACTCAAAGATTTTCAAACGACTCATGGGTACCGGATGCGGCCTGAAGTGGCGTGAAGCTGCTGAACAGGAGCGAGTCTGGATTGTGAATCCCAGCCATCCGATAGCGGACGGCTTGGGCGAATATTTCGAAATCGCACATGAGGAAATGTACGGAGAGTTCTTTGACATCCCTGAGCCGGAAGACCTTGTCATGATCAGTTGGTTTGAAGGAGGGGATGTATTCCGCAGTGGTTGCACATGGAGGCGTGGAAAAGGCAAGGTGTTTTACTTTCGACCCGGCCATGAGACGTTTCCCACATACCATGACGCCAATGTCCAGAAAGTCATCGCCAATGCCGTGAAGTGGTGTACCCCGACCGTGGGCAGCCCGTACAGCCTTGCGGCTCCCAACAGTAAAGTACCACTGAATCCGATTCGCGCGACGCATGCCGTGGACGAGACGATTCATAAGCATTAATTCTCTCACCGTTGTGCGGCCATGATGATTGATGACTTGAATTTGTTTAGGTAAGCATCGAGACACGCCACTATGGAGTTGGTCGCACAGATTCAGCGATTGCAGAAGATTTATCGCAAAGGAGCCGAAGCCCCGGAAGTGTTCGCATTGCGCGGTATTGATCTAGATATACCGCGTGGACAGTATCTGGCGATCATGGGTCCTTCCGGCAGCGGCAAAAGCACACTGATGAACATCATCGGTTGTCTTGATCGCCCGACATCCGGTCGATATCTGCTCGACGGCGAAGACGTCGCAGGTATGAGCGATACGCAGATCAGTCGCGTCCGTGGTAAGCGGTTAGGCTTTGTTTTCCAAGCGTTCAATTTAATTCCACAATTGACGGTACTCGACAATGTGGAAGTGCCCTTGTTTTATCAAGGTGTGCCGCATGATGAACGGGTACATCGAGCACGGGCTGCCATCGCAAGAGTCGGTCTGCATGAGAGGGGAGATCATCGGCCATCGGAGCTCAGCGGAGGGCAGCAACAGCGCGTCGCCATCGCAAGGGCACTGGTCAATGAACCGAGCTTGCTTCTGGCTGATGAGCCAACAGGTAATCTTGATTCCACGACGGGCAAACAGGTGTTGGAACTTTTTGACGGTCTTCACCAGCAAGGGTTGACGATCATCATGGTCACGCATGACGAATCCGTTGCCGAGCGGTGTCAGCGTGTGGTGCGTCTCAGAGACGGTCGAATCGACCGGGATGAATTAAATCTGAAAAACTAAGCGTGTAACTGGCCAAGTGCGGTCGGGGATACCAATGGCCTGATATTTTTTCGCACTGCCGTTTAATCATCCAGCGTCTCAAGGTATTCCTTGAACTCACCGCGTTTTTCAGCTTCGTCCAGATATTTTTGAAAGTCGTTTAATTTATAGGAAATAAATACGAATGCGTGGTGCACCGCTAGCCACTCGATATCGATATTGTCGCCTTCGAGATCTTTTCTCAGGCGGTTCAGCTCGGCAAGAAAAGGTTCGACTTTCATATCGGGTTATGCCGCGACAGCACTGGTGATCTTCTTTGCAGCATCGGTCAGGTCCGTACCAATCTGCATGGTGGGAATTTCATTCTTTGCTTCAGCTAGTATTTTTCGTGCAGCTTCGACGTTTGTACCTTCAAGGCGGACAACCAAAGGAACCTTGAACCCGACCTGTTTGGCAGCGGTGATGATTGCACGGGCGATGGTATCGCACTTGGCGATACCGCCAAAGATATTCACCAGAACGCCTTTGACGTTTTTATCATCGAGAATAATCCGGAAAGCTTCCGTCACAGCTTCCTCGGTAGCAGAGCCGCCTACGTCCAGAAAGTTCGCAGGTTCTTTCCCGTGAAGTTTGATAAGGTCCATGGTCGCCATCGCAAGGCCGGCGCCGTTGACCAGGCAGCCGATCTGACCGTCTAGCTTGATATAGGAAAGCTCATGTTTGCGGGCACGAGCTTCAAACGGATCTTCTTCCGCGGGGTCCGCCATTCTGGCGATTTCCGCCTGACGAAAGAGGGCGTTGTCATCAAAATTGATTTTGGCATCGATAGCCAGCACTTCGCCATCGGGCTTAGCGGTTGTCGGTTTCGTCACAACCAGGGGATTGATTTCCGCCAGGCTAGCATCTGTTTTGACAAACAAATCAGCCAGTTGTTGCATGACTTTTACCGCCGCTCGAACCTGCGCCCCCTTGAACCCTAGACGATACGCAACCTTAGTTGCCTGATAGGGTCTCAGGCCAGCGGTGGGATCGATCCGTTCGCGAATAATTGCGTCGGGATTCTTTTTTGCCACTTCTTCGATCTCGACGCCGCCTTCACTGCTTGCAATTAAAACCGGCGTTCCGCTAGCACGATCGACAGCCATGCCCAGATAATATTCTTTAGCGATGTCCACTCCAGCTGCGACTAAAAGCTTGGAGACCTTCACGCCTCCAGGGCCAGTCTGAGGAGTGATCAGTGGCTTGCTGAGGATGGTCTGAGCTACGTTTCTGGCTTCATCGGCGGATCTCACCAGCTTCACGCCGCCTCCTTTACCCCGACCGCCTGCATAAACCTGTGCCTTTACAACAGCCAGCGTCGCACCGGTTTTCGCCAGTTCGGTGAAAGCTTTGGCGGCTTCATCCCCTGAAGAAACAACAATTGCCGGTGGTACAGACACGCCATACTTCGCCAATAGTTCCCTAGCTTGATATTCATGAATCTTCATGTGATGTATTCCCAGTGGGGCAGCGATGATAGCGGGTCTGCGGAAAGGGGCAATCGCAAGGACTCAAAAATTGGTCTTTCGGATAAAAATTAACCACAGCACCGATTGCCGACGCAAACTTACACTCACAAATAGTTATCTACGGATGGCTTGATTCATTGATGTCCTGAGCACGACTGCGCAGTGTTAAACATGCGACCTCAGCAGGACATTTCACACGAAGCGGAAACCAGCTACCCACGCCGGAGTTGACGTAAAGGTAACTGTTACCTCGTTGATAAAGCCCTCGTGGATAGCGAAATGCAAGGCTTCCCAAGCCGATCGATCCTTTTTTACCTCGATTATTGGAAAGGACAAATTGTCCGCCATGCGTGTGCCCCGAAAGTGTCAGGTCCACTCCTTGTTTAACCGCTTGATCAAAAGCATCAGGATGATGCGCAAGCAGGAGGGATAAATCGCTTTTTGTTGATGACCGAGTAACTCGGATCGTGCGGTGAACCATTCGGGCAAGATGATGAGGCTTATCCGCATAGTCAATGCCTGCCACCGAAATTGTCTTACCATCACGTATCAGCTTTACAGCTTCGTTGAGCAGGAGTTTGAGTTTGGCGCCGCGAAAGCGGCGAACAAACTCCGGTCCATCGGAAAGATAATCGTGGTTTCCTGGAACCATGTAAACACCAAGAGGTGCTTCCAGCCGAGTAAGGGCTTCGATGACGTCATCGAGAACATTCAGCGACAGGTCAACAAAATCACCCGTTACTGCAATAAGATCACCCTCGCATCGTTTCGCGGCTTCAATAATTTGCGGCAGATGAGCAGTCGTTGTCAGTTCACCTATGTGCAGATCGCTCAGGTGGGTAATTTTCAACCCATCAAGCGCATCAGGTAGATCGGGGAGCACCACTGATCGCTGCGTCATGGCCAAGCCACGATCTGAACGAACGCGAGAAATTCTCCCTTGCGTTAGCCAAACGGGTGCTTGTGTAAAGGCCGCGTGGCGAATACGGGCACGCATGTGATGAGAAACGAGTGGCTTTTTCGCTGCTTTGCCAGTGTGATAGGTGACCACATCGGAACTCGACCGCACATCGTCCAACGGAGTATCTCCTGCTCCCTGATCACAGACACATCTGATTTAATCGATGAAGCGGTAAACTCGTTGTATGAGTTCTTGCTTCCGAAAATCCTGCTCCGCCAGTTCTAGATTAGTTCCCAAGTATTGTGATGGGAACTACGACATAGTCGGCGGTATCACATACTAGGTGAGCATGCGACAGGTAGTTCGCAAATCCTGCCAAATTAACACAAAGTATTTAACTCGTTGAGGGCAACAACTCGCAGCCGTCTGATTCATCCATTTCTCCCCAATTTCCTGCTCATAACGGAGCAAAAACTCAATAAATTCGTCTATTTTTCATGAAATACTTGAAATTTTGGTTAGAAAATGTTGCGTCATAGCCTGAACGCAGTAAACTTTTACTTTCCTCCCGCGAGCCGGTTTTGATGGGCCGGCGTGGTTTTGTCTCATGCGTCGTCCCACCTAGCGGGTTAAGACTCGGATCAAAACGTATTTCATTACTCGAAAGCGATCAGTCTCGCGGAGATCAGCGGATGACTAACCAATCCCATTCGACTGTAAGCCCTGTACTTAGTGCTCGCATGGGGCGTCGTGTCATCATCATGGTCGTCGGATTTCTGATCATCGCGGGCTTTGCATCTTTGGGAGTCGGCTTGATTGTCAACTCACGAATCGATCGAGTTCCGATCGAGCTTATGTCGGTTAAACCTTCGAGCCCATTGCCTGTTTCTCACACCCGTGAAATGCTTGCTGTGAACTCCACCGTTATGCCTTCTATCAAGATTGATGCGTACACGGCCAAGACTGCGAATTCCCCTGCAACTGCGGCGAATGAGATCAATACACGCGTCGTCAGGCGTTCTACGACGAGCGCAGTAGGACGCCATCTGAGTACGACACCGATGTTTGATGGACGACCAATACGCCGTAAACGTACCATGAACATGGTTGTCACCGGTTATAGCCCGGATGCTCGATCCTGCGGCGCCAGTGCGGATGGCATAACAGCGTCGGGGTACAGTGTCTGGACGAATGGAATGTTCCTAGTTGCCGCGGATACTCGGCTGCTGCCTTTTGGCACGTTGGTATCAATTCCCGGATACAACGACGGCCAGCCCGTGCCTGTGTTGGACCGCGGTGGGGCGATCAAAGGCCACCGGCTCGACCTGTTATTCCCAACACATGAAATTGCCCTTCAATGGGGGCGTCAATCACTTCCCGTCACCGTATGGGAATACGCGGACTGATCCTATTGCAGCGGTAGATCCACTCCCGAACATGTCTTAAGTATCTGTGCCGCTGCTGTTTTGCATGGCCAGGCGGCATCCAAGCCGACCTTATTTCAAAGTTTTACGATGTTAATTGCTCGCTTTGCCGATAGGGAATACACACCCTGATGCAAACCGGCGAAGTTATGAATCTCCAGATTGCATAGATTGACTTAAAATGCCTTGGTCGTAAGTGTGGAACCAGTTCGATACGGCGTTGACTTACAGAACATTGATCGAATAATTACGCGAGAGGTGAATATGGCCAGTAATGCGTCCAATGCACCAACTGCCATTCCGCAAGGCCCCAGACCTGGTAAGAAGTATTTCACCTTGGGTGAGGCCAATCGATCACTCCCTTATGTGACGAGGGTTGTTGAGGATCTCACTGTCAGCTATGATCGTGTCGTAGAAATTCGGCAACATCTTGCGACTCTCAGCCCAACCGATAATCGCGAACTACTCGAAAACGAGCTAGAAGCTGGCATGGATCGGCTCAGCGAGCTGGTCGATGAACTTCAACAGGTAGGAGTTGAGCTTAAAGACTTTGAAAAAGGGCTTCTTGACTTCCCTTCGCTCCATGAAGGCAGAGAAATCTATCTTTGCTGGCATCGTGGTGAGAAGGCGGTGCATACGTGGCATGAGATCGATGCTGGCTATGCTGGACGTCAGGATGTAGCTGCCCTTGAGCAGCATTGACTTATCAAAGAATTGGTCCCTTCTTAGCCGTGCGAGAAAATGCACGGCTTTTTTGTGCCGTACTTGATCGCATCGTTCGCGTGGTCCAGTAGCAATTCGCCCGATAAACTGTCGGGTGTCTGCAGTATGAACCATTGGGTCAAAGTATTGCATGCTTGTGAGTCGCTATGCACATAAACGATATCTTTGCTGAACATCCGACGACGTTTTCATTTGAGTTTTTCCCTCCGAAGACACTCGAAGCATCCCAAGCACTGCTTACGACTGTCGGAGAGCTACGAGACCTCAAGCCGTCATTCGTATCTGTGACCTATGGTGCGGGCGGATCAACCCGTCAACTTACTCACGATCTGGTTCTCAAGGTTAAGCAGACCACTGGCGTAGAGCCGGTTCCTCATCTGACCTGTGTATGTCATCAGGAGGATGAAATTCGACAGATTCTTGAGCGTTATGCGCAGGCAGGAGTAGGAAATATTCTGGCACTAGGGGGGGATCCTCCTCGCGACAGGCCAAATTACGATCGCAGTGTAGATGCGTTTCGTTATGCGGCTGGCCTTGTTCGATTTATCCAGCAGTTCAACGCCTCCGGTTCACATCCCGATCGACGTGGCTTTGGTGTGGGGGTAGCGGGTTTTCCAGAAGGGCATCCTGCCACATCCAACCGACTGGTTGAACTTGATCATCTTAAAGCCAAAATCGATGCCGGGGCTGACTACATCTGTACTCAGCTATTTTTTGATAACCATAACTTCTACGATTTCCGCGAACGGTGTGAACTAGCAGGGATCAAAGTCCCGATCATCGCCGGCATCATGCCGGTTACATCGTGTACCGGGTTGAAGCGGATGGCCGACCTGGCTGCCGGTGTGCATTTCCCCGCGGGTCTGTTGCGTCGTGTGCAGCGTTGTGGTGACGATGATGATGCTGTGAAACGAGTCGGTGTCAGTTGGGCTACCGAACAATGCGCGGATTTGCTCGACCATCAGGTCCGTGGGGTTCATTTCTACACGCTGAATCGTTCGGACGCGACACGTCAAATTTATGCCAACCTCGGAGTCCGTGACAGCATTCCTTTGCGTTGACTCCGATATACTGGCTTGCCCGGATATTCACCTGATAAAATTCGAGTTGGAGAGAGTCTCATCCCTCCGATGTTTCCCTACAATTGAGTCACTCCACGAGTACTGCTTTATTCGTTTGGTACTAACTGGATCGTTTCCGCTCTGATAATACAGTCAGGCAGAACCGGAGAAAGCTATGGCTGAAACGCAACCTACCGCGCTGCTACTCTGGCACGCGATTCTGACGAAAAACAAGCTCCTGACTCAGGACAAATGGAATGAGTGTGTCGGCATTCATCGGTCTGCCGGCGGGAAGCTGCCGATCGCGCAAATTTTACTGGACAAGAAATACCTCACTCCCAAAGGTGTCGATGTCGTTGGGAAAAAAGTGGAGGAGTTGCTCGCCCGCCAAAGTGGAGGTACACCAACCAAACCTAACCCAACTCCGGCCAGCGTAAAGCCCACCTCACCTGGGGGGGCGTATGCTCCCGCTAGTACAACCACTGCTGCAGCACCAGCCAAAGTCGCCAAGCCTGTAGCCGACGACGGTTCAATTCCGCTGGCTGATGGGGTCGCAGATGGAACCGAACCATGGCGTCCCAGCGATGCTGAGTGGTATGACGAAACTGGTGCTGAGGGTAAAGAGAAAAAAGATACCGCCACATTAGATTCGGATGTCGAACGCATTGATTTGGTCGGTGAGGATGAGTTGACGGGCTCAGAGAATCGGCCGTCAAAAATTATTCGAGACGATCGTCCATACATTAAACCCACTTCAAAAGCGATAACCAAAGAGAAATCAGGTACGCCCATGTCACCGGCGGCCGTGGAAGTCCCCCAGGAGGAGATCCCCAGTCCGGTACCGCCAGGTCAGGTTGATCCAGAGGCGATGGCGATGCTGACCAAGGCTGTGGAATTGGGAGCCAGCGATCTTCATTTGTCATCAGGTACCGTTCCATTCATGCGATTACACGGATCGTTGAAGTTTTTTGAGCGTGAGAAACTCACTCCGGAAGAAGGCCAACGCATGGCGTTAGGCTTTATGGATCACGGGCAGCAGCAGCGGTTTCTCAAGACACATGACCTTGACTTTGCCTATGAAAAGGAGGGGCTGGGACGATTTCGAGTTAATGCACTGGAGGAGTTCCGCGGTACCGACATCATCTTTCGCATTATTCCGAATAAAGTGCCGCGACTTGAAGAATTAGGTCTGCCTCCGGCACTCGAACGGTTCACGGAATGGCATCAAGGGCTTGTGCTGGTCACCGGATCGGCTGGTTGCGGCAAGAGTACAACGGCAGCAGCACTGATCAACCTGGTCAATGAGAAACGCCGCGACCACATTATTACCGTCGAGGATCCGATTGAATTTATTCACATATCCAAAGGCTGTAACGTAACGCAACGCCAGGTACCTACACATACCGGCTCGTTTGCGTCGGCTCTCAAAGCGGCACTTCGTGAAGATCCCGACGTCATCATGATCGGTGAAATGCGAGACCTTGAGACCGTATCGTTGGCGATCCGTGCTGCTGAAACAGGTCACCTGGTTATTGGGACACTTCAGACTAAAAGTGCTGCTCGAACGATCGACCGGGTTGTTGACGTATTCCCTGCCGACCAGCAGGCGCAGATTCGTACGATGCTTTCGGAATCGCTACGTGGCATTATTTCGCAGCAGCTCATTCCGCGGAAAGAGGGAAAGGGACGTATCGTTGCTATTGAAGTACTGCACGCGACGACAGCCGTTTCCAACCTCATTCGGGACAGTAAAACATTCCAGCTTCCATCGCTGATGCAGACTGGGCGAAAAATCGGCCAGAAATTGATGGACGATTCATTGCACGAACTGGTCGAAGCAGGGCTTGTTACGCGAGAAGAAGCTGCAAAAGCAGCGGAGAATCCAAAACACTTTCAGGAACCTGCGCCAATTCCGGTGGATCCCAAGAAGAAATAAAAAAATCGACTTGCTGGTTTGTATCGAATTCCTTTTTTCGGGAAAGTATTCCTCGCTGCGAGAAAGAACATGGCCAAACTCGATGAACTTTTCCGAATGGTCCGCGAAAAAGGTGCCAGCGATCTCCATATGCTTGAAGGCCAGCCGCCGAAAATCCGCCTTCACGGCGACCTGGAACCTGTGGAGCACTATCCCGTTCTTACGGAAAAAATGCTTCGGGAATGTCTTCATGAAATCTGTCGTCCCGAGCAGATTGAGAAATACGAAACGACCGGGGACCTTGACTTCGCGTATGGGCTGGAAGGAGTTGCACGCTTTCGCTGTAACTTTCTAAAACAGGTCTGGGGACGCGGCGCGGTGTTCCGACAGATTCCGGACAAAATCCAGTCGCTGGATGAATTGGGAATGCCCAAAGCGATCAGCCAACTGGCTAATCTGCGCAGTGGGTTAGTGCTGGTAACCGGGCCGACCGGTTCGGGTAAATCAACCACACTGGCAGCCATCATCGATCAGATGAATCGGACGTATCGCAAACACATCATCACGATTGAAGATCCGATCGAGTTCGTTCATGAAAACAAACTTTCAGTTATCACCCAGCGTGAGGTCGGATTTCATACGGAAGGCTTTGCCGAGGCACTCCGAGCCGCTGTGCGGGAAGACCCGGACGTAATCCTTGTCGGTGAAATGCGGGATCTGGAGACGATCAGCCTTGCTCTCACCGCCGCCGAGTTGGGATTGCTGGTATTTGCCACTCTGCATACCAACAGTGCTGCCAAGACGATTGACCGCGTGATCGACGTGTTCCCTGCCGGTCGGCAGCCAATGGTGCGCACCATGCTGGCGGAAAGTCTGCAAGCAGTGGTTTCGCAACTACTGCTGAAAAAAAAAGAAGGCAAAGGTCGTGTCGCAGCTCTGGAAATCTTGCTCAAGAAAGAAGGCCTCTCAAACATGATCCGCGAAGGGGCTATCAGCAAAATTACATCGCTCATCGAAATGAGCCGCAGTGACGGAATGCAACTGATGGATCAAGCACTGATGACCCATTACAAGGCCGGACTCATTACCGGTGAAGCTGCGTTCATGAAAGCATTCAACAAGACTACGTTTGAAGCACTTCGTGAGAAAGAGGAGGAGGGTGCAGCTCATTAATTTGTTGGATGTGGAAAAGCTAGTCGAGTCAATCGCAAGATTGGTTGCTTCGCGTGAACGAGTAACGATTTAAATCCTCTCGCTAGGACGCTCGTCGCAAGAGAGGTTGCCTTCGACTATCATCTAATATGTTAATTCCGTGTTTGGCCTCTTGGGTCTCTGCTGGGTGAGACCTGAGAACCTGATAACCGCAATACCCGGCGACATGCGAAATTCACGTTATTTCACCCTATCAGGAGGTGAAGATGTCGGCGTGGATTTTCGAATGCCATCACGGAGTTAATTTTGTAATGCCAGGTACCATCACTCTGCCTCAAGTTGTCCTCGATCTCGAAGAGGAGGACCGCAGGCAATACGAAACTCTCAAAGCTCCATCATCAATCGTCATCCGCTATGGCTACATGCGAATGATCGCAGAGCTTCCCTATGACGGTGAAGCCAAACCCGGCTGCGGGTCTAAACTAGTTGTTCGCACACGTCGCGGCATCGAAATCGGCGAAATGCTTACTACGACATGCGGTAACGGCGGATGCGGTAAGAGTATCAGTCGCAAGCAGATGCTCGATTACATTGATAATTCCGGCGGGCGCGATTACCCCTTCAGCAATCAAGGAAAAGTGCTCCGAGTCGCCACCCTCGAAGATCTCAATGAGCAATCTCGTCTCGACGCGCAGAAGCCTGCCATGATCAAGTTTGCGAGGACGCTGATCACCGAATTAAGCCTGCCGATGAAACTAGTGGATGTTGAACTGTTGCTGGGCGGGGAGCGGATTCTCTTTCATTACGCGGCTGAGGATTGGGTTGATTTTCGAGAGTTGGTACGACGGCTTGCTACGGAGTATCAGACACGGATCGAAATGCATCAGGTCAATGCGCGAGATGAAGCGAGAATTACCGCCGATTATGAGAAATGCGGACAACACTGTTGTTGCAAGCAATTTCTCAAGGTGCTCAAGCCGGTTTCGATGCGCAGTGCCAAAGTACAGAAAGCCACGCTGGACCCGACGAAAATCAGTGGTCGATGCGGACGGTTGATGTGTTGTCTGCGTTACGAAGACGAAACCTATGAATCGCTACGAAAAAAACTACCCAACCGTCAATCTCGCATGATGACGCCTGATGGTCCGGGTACTGTTCTGGACACACAGATTCTGACGCAACTGGTATTGGTTATCGTTGATGGAACGCAATCCCCCGCAGCATATCCGCTCGAAAATATTCGGATGTTGACGAAGGAAGAAGATGCAGTCATCCGTGCCAAACAATCGCAAACTCAAGGAGGGCCGCAGCGTGGGGATGAACGACGACGAGATGACCGCGCGTCTCGAAATGACAGTCAAATAGATAATCGCAACCAGGGGAATGATCGCGAAGGACGGGAACAATCACGCGATCCTCAACGTCAGAAACCCGTCCAGCCTCCGCCAGCCAGTGCGTTACCTCCCGTGGAGATAGAGTCAGGCACGTCGGATGCCCCTGATGTTGAAGGCGGGCCGGAGATGGTCTCGGATGTGGACCAGCCGCGAGGCCAAAATGGGACCCCTGTAAATCAGAGCGGCCATGAGCAACAGAGTGATGGCCAACGTCGCCGCCGCCGACGTCGCAAACGTGGACGTGGCGGCCCAAACCGTGATGACCAGAGCCATGGTGGACCGTCGTCTAACCAAGATGGAGAAGGACCGCCAAAGAGGTAATATTTTGTTTTCCAAAATGAGTTGCATGTCATACTTCACATGACACGTAAAAAGTATCGGGTAAACGTGTTCATTGTTTCGAAGAGACAACGCTTTCGCTAAACTTCATCTTCTAATTCCCTGTACGTGAAAGTCGAGGCGGATATGTTGCGCGTTATTGTCATTGGACTCGGTCCCATCGGTCTCGCTGCCGCTCAAGCGGTTCGTGCCGAAAAAAACCTCAAGCTTGTCGGCCTTGTGGATCTTGATCCCGCCAAAGTCGGTAAGACCCTCGAGCAAGTTGCCAACCAACCCGTATCTACAGCGGAATCACCTAAAACTGTCGACTCCATCCGACAGGCCGTTGTTGATGCTGGTGGCGCGGATGTGGCCATGCTCACGACGTCATCTGACTTTGCTGTGATTGCACCGACTCTTCGCGAGTGTTTGGCGAACGGCTTGGCGGTTGTCAGCAGTTGTGAACATATGGTTTGGCCGTGGTACCGACACGAAGCTCTTGCTCGGCAGCTTGATGCTGAAGCTCAGACGGCGGGGCGAGCATTATTGAGTACGGGAGTCAATCCGGGATTCGTCATGGATTTTCTATCGCTTGTTCTGGCATCACAGATCCGCCGGGTAACGAAAGTTCGTTGCGAACGTCGTGTTGAAGCCGCCTTGCGCCGCAAGCCGCTTCAGGCAAAAATTGGCGCAACGATGAAGCCGGATAAATTTCGTGAATTGACCGCACAAGGCAAGATCGGTCACGAAGGTTTGCCGGAGTCAATGGCGATGATTGCGGCTGGTCTGGGGCGTCATGTACCTCCAGGAACGATCGAAATCACGCTTGATCCGATCATCGCCGATCGTCCGATTCCGTCCGCTCTGGGGCTGGTGGGGCCTGGTTATGTGGCAGGCATTCATAATACGGGTAAGTGGTCCGGCGATGGCATTACCATCGAACTCGATCTGACGATGGCTGTGGGTACAAGCAACCCCGGCGATCACGTTACGCTCGAAGGCCCGGTACAACTCCACTTAGATATCCCCGGCGGCGTTCCAGGTGATTCCGCCACTGTGGCGGCACTGGTTAACCACATTCATGTCGTCCACGAAGCCAGGCCTGGTCTGCGCACGATGCTGGATGTACCGATCGCAGGCTGTGCGGGCCGTGATGCTTAAATTCACAGCCAGCCGTAGCGCAGCGAGAAGAACGTCATCCTGCCTTTGAGGTTCCGAGATTTGCTCCGATGCTCCCGCTCCGTTAAAAGTTGCATTCTAAACCGCACCGCCAAGCTGGCTGCCTGCCATTGGGCTTCCGAGCAAGGCTTTTGGCAATCTCATGATCGCACAATTTGTCGTCAGTCTGATTACGATCCTTGTTGTCATCCATGCTGTATTGCTGGGTTGTGCCTATTTGATTTTCCTTGAGCGCAAGGTTGCAGCGTGGACACAGGACCGGACCGGTCCGAATCGTACTAATTTTTCATTTGGACTTTTGCCCTTTAAAGGACGCCACTTTGGTCTTGGGCAGGCGTTAGCTGATGGCCTCAAGCTGTTTCTCAAGGAGGATTACACACCGCCGCATGTGGACCGCGTTTTATTTCTCCTTGCTCCGGTTTTCGTGGTGGTGCCTGCGTTGCTTGGATGGGCGGTCATTCCGTGGGGCGGTTATCTCGATTGGCATGGACAGGTGCTAAGTGTGACCGCAGCATCGATCAACATTGGTGTGATATACATTCTCGCCATTGGATCTCTTGCCGTATATGGCGTGGTCATCGGCGGATATGCATCCAATAACAAGTATTCGTTCCTCGGCGGACTCCGCGCGACTGCTCAGATGCTCAGCTATGAGATACCGATGGGACTCTGTGTTCTCATCATGATTCTTACCTCGCATTCATCACGTGCGGAAACAATCGTTGATCTCCAAGCTAGCGGCGGATCGGCAGGAGTGTGGAATATCTTTGCGCATCCCGTCCTTGCCATCATCTTCTTTACTTGCGTGCTTGCGGAATGCAACCGTGCGCCGTTTGACCTGGCCGAGGCTGAACAAGAACTCGTTGGGGGTTATCACACCGAATACAGCTCGATGAAGTGGGCACTGTTTTTCCTGGGAGAATACATTCACATGATTACCGGCAGTGCTTTCTTTGCGCTGCTGTTCCTGGGCGGGTGGGATGCGATTCCCTTCGTCGATGAATTGCCCCTCGTTGGCGGATTAGGACTGGTATTGGCGAAATTCGGTATCTATGCGATCAAGGTGGTCTTACTGCTTTTTGTCATGATGTGGATTCGCTGGACGTTGCCGCGATTTCGCTTTGACCAACTGATGCGACTTGCCTGGAGATCGTTAATCCCCATAACGCTAGTGATTTTACTGGTCACTGGCGTACTCGTTTATCGTGGTGTCAGTAGCTGGTGGTGGTTTACGATTGCTGACGTAGCGGTGCTAGTAGGCGGCATAATCATTAGCCCGCTCATTCCTACCGGACCACCCGTTAACCGAAGAGTTGCGCTCGAAGGATCACGGTTCAGCGCTCCCGGTTCCATCTAAAAACGATTACACAAAAGGATCAGATTCGAGCACGATCTGTGGAGCAGTGTTTGAATCAAATGGGAGTGTCTGCCCGCGAGGCCGTGAGGGATCAAATTCTTCCACGGGTAATGATAAAACCGGCTTAATCGTCTGTCGCATTTGTGCCAAAAGTTCGCGCACATTGATTCCCATAAATACGTCGGGTAGGCCGTCAAATTTTTTCACAGCGGTCTGCCATACGCTGCGCACTCCGCGAGGATTCCCTCGCCTTACGTGTTCAAGTACAACCGCACATTGAACTAGGCCCTGATAAAAATATTTACGCTGGCCGCTGGCAAGACGCCAATTTTCTTCCCAGACCTCGTGAGCATCAAACCACTCCCCAGCGTTAAACAACCGGATGCCTTCATAAAAAAGTCTGGCTTCGTCGTCTTTGTCGATGGAATCCATTTTGAAGTGCAGACTCTTCCGGTCGTGAAAATTATCCGGCAATCTACTTCCGCGTTTCTTAAGCAGGTATTACCTGCAGGGTAGTTACTCGTCTTCTTTTCTTGGTGAACGGTAGAGGTCAAGATAAAACTCGAGAAGATCCTTGCCGTGGAGGTTCTTGGTTCGTGTATGGTGGAATCCCGCGGTTTCGAAGAGTTCCTGAACTTTTCCTTGTTGAACACGGGTATCGAGAACAACTTTGAGATATCCGTGATGCCGACAATGCTGAAGGGCTGTCTGTACAAGTTTTTCAGCGATAGATGTGTTTTGCCAATCATGCTCGACCCGCAGACGACGAATCTCCGCGGTTAGTCCTTCGTCACGCGCCAGCCCGATCATTGCGATTACGGTTGAATTGATTTCCGCTACCCAGAAATAGTTGGAAGGTTCATTGAAATAAGCGTCCTGAATATTTTCAATATCAGCACCGGTATCGTTAGGCGCGAGCTGTCCAGAGAGCAACCCCTGCGTATAAAGTCGCGCAACAGCAGGACGGTCCTCCGCTTGATAGGCCCGGATGATCACACTATTAACAAGATGTTCCAGCTTAGTATTGGACATTTGCTTACAAATCTACAGTGATTATGAGGTTACTTCCGTAGAGATCAATCACAGTTGTAGTCACGTTACAGGAAAAAAGGTCAACATGTCTTGCTCGGTATCCAACAGAGCTACGGTATACATCTGGGTACGATGGAGTGCGCCGGGGTTGATAACCCGCGTACTCTCTACTCGATGATCACATTGCATGTGCGTGTGTCCATGACATAGGTACCGGACACCTGCTGCTATAGCGGTGCGTTCATTATCCGCATTGTCCCCGTGGAGATACACCAGATCACCTCCAGCTGGTTGCAGCCAACCCATTGGATGGTCCACGGTGATACCGAGTTGCCGTGCATGCTGTGTCAAGCCTTTGGTGTTCCAGTCAACATTCCCGTAAACAACACGAAGCTCAACACCTTTGGCTTTTCCTGCAGAAGCAATCGCATCTAGTACATCGATGCTGCCGAGATCCCCCATGTGAAGCAAAACTTCTGCACCAGCATCAATCAGGAGTTTGGCTGCATGACTTGTTCTAATTGCCTGTCCATGTGAATCAGATAAAAGTCCATATTTTGACATAGGAGACAGTTTACCTCTTGCCGTAGTGGCAATCACTGTCACGTTTCCCATCATCAATCGGATCGCTATGCTTTCCCGCTCAGGAGCGATCGCACAGATGGCCGATATCCTTGCTCAAATCGTTGATCATAAGCGCACGGAAGTGCGTGATGCGATGGCTCGCATTCCCCTTGAGCAGATGAAAGAACGCGCGGCAATAAGCTCCGAGCCACGCAACTTCTTTTCCGCTGTAACGCGACCAAGAGGTCGATTACGTGTTATTGCGGAGGTAAAGAAAGCCAGCCCATCTGCCGGGATCATCCGGCCGAACTTTGATCCTGTCGCCATAGCTAAGTCCTATTACGAAGCAGGTGCCGCTGCGATTTCCTGTCTTACCGACGAAAAGTATTTCCAGGGATCGCTCTCATACATCGCCCGGATCAAGGATGCCATACCGCTACCGGTTTTGCGCAAGGATTTCATCATCGATCCCTATCAAATATATGAAGCTCGCGCCGCTGGAGCCGACGCCGTGTTGCTTATTGCCGAGTGCCTCGGAGAGGCGGAACTTCTGGATCTTCTCATCCTTTCAACCGAGCTTAAGTTGACAACTCTGGTCGAAGTTCACGACGTGGAGAGTCTGTTGAAGGTAAGGCCGCATATCGGGTTTCCTCATCCCGCATATACGCTGCTAGGCATCAACAACCGTGATCTAAAGTCAATGACTACGGACTTGAATCACACACTTAGATTGCTCGATCTGGTTGAGAATCGAGAAATCCTCGTTAGCGAATCCGGCATCAAGACGCCGCGTGATGTAAGACGCTTACGACTTGCGGGTGTGCATCGCATACTGGTGGGTGAACATTTGATGAGGCAACCTGATGTTGGGGCAGCATTGAGAGAATTGATTGAGCAGGGGAGGAATCAATCTATTGATGATGCAGATGCTTCATGAAGATTTCGGTGGTTACAGTTATTAGCCCACAACTTATTGGTAGAGTTTTTGGAGTAGGATCCGTCGCATCCGCAAGCGATCCAACACCAGCTTTGTGCTGGCACCTCCCGCGCAATAAGCCAGCAGTACCGCATCCTCAGTGAAATGAATCGCGACATAGCAGAACCCGTGATCGGAAGCTTTTTCAAGAATCCGATGGTGTTGCCATGTTTTGCCATCATTGGTACTGATTGCACAGACTAATGGTGTGCGTCCCCAACTCGATGGCGTAGGTTTCGGCAGCTTGAACCTCCCTGAACGGTCATTCCATACCGCCAGCAGATGGCCAGTTTGTGGAATTCGTTTGATCGACATAGGACTACAAGGCGAAACAAACTTGGAGGGTCTTGCCTGTGTCCACGTCATACCGCGATCACTACTGAATATTTCCCACTGATAGCTTTTGCTGTGATCATTCGCGGGAAGAGCGCGGGACCAACTCCAGAGCTTGCCACTCTTTAGTTCAATGATTCCCGGTTCCTGCAAGCCGTAGC
Organism: Phycisphaeraceae bacterium; assembly: GCA_020851465.1. Taxonomy (NCBI): domain Bacteria; kingdom Pseudomonadati; phylum Planctomycetota; class Phycisphaerae; order Phycisphaerales; family Phycisphaeraceae; species Phycisphaeraceae bacterium. The sequence goes on from JADZCR010000006.1 coordinate 475,938, forward strand.
CGTTGGGAAAATATGCGTAATTATTGGTAATTGATTCAAACCAGTGCGCGCCGCCGTCATCGCTGAGGTAGAAGAGAATGATGGCGGCCTGAGACAAGCTGACTTCGGGCGTTGCAGTATTGGCGGGACTGGAGGCTCCTCGGAATCGATGTAATGCTACGGGCAGTATCAGACGCCCACATTTTAACTGCACAAGTCGATCGTTATTAACCACGTAGTAACCAGGCGGGGCGATAAAATTGAGAGGTTTACTGAAGGTTTTGCACTCATCATGGCTGAAGGAGATGCGAGCCATGCATGTTTGTTGTGACCCAACATTTTCCTTTTGCAGAAAGAGAAACGCAATCCTGCCGTCATGCAGTCGCAGTAACGACACACTCATTACATTTTTGGCTCCGTTTCGCTGCTGGATGATACGGTCTTTTTCGGACCAAGTACGGCCACCATCATCGGAATAACGTGAGGCGATTACTGCGGAGCCATCGTCTTCAAAATCAGATTCGTATTTGGTGTAAGCAAACAGGATTCGTCCAGACTTTAGCGTGACGAAGCTTCCCTCGCTGTTTCTAGCATTTTTTCTTGTCGGATCGAGTTGGAGGACTATTTCGCCGTTCATAGATATTCTTGAGTAATTCAGGTGAGGACGGTTTGTGCAGCCGACTTTATTTTTCGGATGAGTTCTTCGATCTCGGTAGCGCTGCGGTCAGGATGATTGCCAATCATGACTGTACGGTTGAGAATATCGAGTGACTTGGCGCACATATCCTTGGTGTATTTTCTCCGGCAGGCACGATTTTCACGCATTTTGAAGGGGTTCAGTGACGGATGTGGTGCACCTTCTTGACTGAAAAACTGATCCCATTCTGTATAGGTGTGCCTGCCGGTACGGCCGCAGATACCTGCCTTGAGCAAGCCCGCAAGCTTTTGCGCTTCGCCAACAGTCGGTAGGGTAAACATGGTGAACGCACCACACTCATGATCCAGGCTATTTGAGCGTACAGCAGTAAGACTTGTTTTTGCCGTATCTCGAAGGATGCGTTTCTTTTGCTTCCGCATCTCGCGGATCATGCCAGGCAAACGATCAAGTTGTACATTGAGCATTGCGCCTTCGAGTTCGCTCGCTCTCGCGCCACTGGCAATAAAGGGAATCACATCCCGATTTCTACCGGTCCAATAGAAGCCACAGCAATCGATCATGCACCGTGCCCGTTGGCTGGCTTTGGTGTCGTTGGTGACAACGGCACCGCCTTCGCCACAGGTCATGTTTTTGAAATAATTGAAGCTGAAGGCTCCAGCGTGTCCGATTGAGCCGCACATACGCCCTTCATAAGCTCCACCAACCGCCTGACAGGCATCCTCGATAACAAGCAATTTCTTTTTTCTCGCAATCTGCATGATGCGATTCATATTGCATACCTGTCCCCACATGTGCACAGGAATTACTGCACGGGTGCGTGGACCAATCGCATTTTCCAGTGCCTCAGGGCTAATTGTGATCGAGTCATCGATATCCACAATGATGGGAATTGCTCCGACCGCTAATACTGCTGCGCCGGAAGCCATGTAGGTATGGGCAGGTACCGCAACTTCATCACCGGGACCGATTCCAAAACCGGAAAGCGCAGCGGTCAGCGCATTGGTGCCGCTGGAACAGAGATGGACGTGTTTGACACCCAGGTATTTGCCATATCGTGATTCAAAGCGGGCACATTCGCTCTGATCGTTGTAGCGGAACAACCGGCTGCTTCGAATAACCTTGGCTATCGCATCGATTTCGGGCTGGCCAACTCGATACATATGTTTTTCCAGATAGATGAAAGCTGCTTATCCCTCACGAATCTTGCGCACATACGCTCCCACCGTGGCAACCGTATCGATCCAAACCCCGTTCGCAGGATCAAGACAGTAGCGGCAGAACTCATCCAACACATTTTTTGCGACTGACTGCTTGCCTTCAGTACCGACATCATGTCCTGCGAGTACAAGCCAGCGTCCATGTTCTGCGGCTTTTAATACGAGTGCTGAAAGTTGCTCGAAAGGCTGGCGATCGAAGTCGGTTCCGGCGACCTGCGCGAGGTCACAGAATGCGGGATCGTTGTCGGATTCCTGCTTGAATCCTCGTCCGACAGCAAACTTCCTCGCTACCAGAGGTACATAGCTTTGTAATTCCTCCCCACGGCCAACCCACGTCTGACCGCACGGGTAGGCAAAGGTAGTAGGTGTCACACTAAGACGTGCCTGAATTTGGGAAGTCGCGTCATCAAGGTCTCGTTCCATGTCTGCGAGCGTACGATTTTCGAGAGCTGTGGCTCGGGAAAAAATAAAGTTGCCGCTGCACGGATGTGTCACTGTATGGTTGCCGATTTCATGGCCCGCATCCACAGCAGCTCGCCAACCTGCAAGGCGTTGTTCAACATTGCTCATAATGACATAGAAAGTCGCTCTAACTCCGTGGCACCGGAGAATAGGTAAGCCGGTATCGACTTGTGAAACACGGGCATCATCAAAACTCAAGCTGACTGCACATCTTTTTCCGTTGGGCCAGGTGAATTTCTGATGAGAAGGTAGCGGTGCAACCGTGGACATATAGATTGACTCGTTGGTGATGAGGGAGCATTGTACTGATCTGAGGGAGTCATTTTCTTTTACTGGTGGTTCTGTTGCATCGCACGACTAAGCCGTCATATGCGATGGCCACATTTTCAGGTAACTTCGGCTCCAGGTCGGCGTGCATAATGTCATGGGCAATATGAGTCAGATACGCTTGGCGCGGCTTGACCTGATGAATCACTTCCAGCGCCTGATCGACGGTGAAATGTGTCGGGTGATGACGGTAACGCAGGCCATCAATTACCAAAACGTCAAGATCGGCAAGCGATGGCAGTGTCTCTGATGGTACGCCGGACACGTCAGTGCAGTAGGCGAGCGATTGTAATTCTCCTCTCGGCCCCCTGTGATCGACTCGAAAACCCAGAACAGGCAAGTGGCCATGAACTAACCGTAAGGGCGTCCATTGTGCTCCATGCAGTTCTACCTTTACGCCAGGCTGAAGCGGTCGGGTTACAAGTGTGGGGACAAAACTCTGATTAACATTGGATTGTGAGTCGAAGATATAGCGAAACATTGACCGCAGTGTGTCAATAGAATCCTGTTCGGCATAGACATCGATGGGCCTTTCTGTCAGGGCATTGATTCGTCGCAAGTCATCAAGACCAAATATGTGGTCGGCATGCGTGTGGGTATAGATCACTCCATCGACATGATCAATGCCATGGCGGATCATCTGCATCCGCATCTCAGGAGCAGTGTCAATGAGAATGCGTCGTGGCTCAGACATATCGGAGTCACGCGTACTGTTGGGGTAAGTAATCAGCACGCTAGCTCGTGTGCGCTGGTCTCGAGTGTCGTTGGAAGTACACACCGCGCAACGACAACCGATCATGGGAACTCCAGCACTTGTACCGGTGCCGAGAAAAAGTAGTTCTAGGGACATAGGAAAATGATAGCGTTGGCGGCAGGCTGTGTGCCCGCTACAATTTGATCTCTACCTATGGAGTTTGGGCAACACGCCTGAACGAGTTACTGGAGATACGCATGGCCGCGAGCAGTTCCGTTACACCGCAACTTAGCCAGCCGAGAAACGCCGGCGAAGGATATTTCCGCGATATTTACGAGTCGCTCAAAAGCATCCTGATCGGAATGCGGATCACACTCAAGTATTGCTTCTCCCGCGTGGTTACCGTTCAATATCCTTACGAAAAACTAGCCTTCGCACCGCGATACCGTGGCATCCACGAGTTCGAGGCTGATAAGTGCATCGCCTGCGACATGTGTGCCAAGGCTTGCCCGGTCGATTGCATTTACATCGATAAGTCTGCTCCGCGCAAAATCGACAAGAAATCCGGTAAGGCAACGGGTGGTGATCTTCTTCGCTATGCGATCGATTACCAGAAATGTATGTTCTGTGCCCTCTGCACTGAGCCTTGCCCGACGGATTGTATCCATATGGGTAAAAACCATGACCTTTCCGCTTACCGCCGCGAAGATATGGTGGTTGAGTTCCAGGAACTGGATAAGAAAGGCCTTCGCACGCCGATTCCACTTTGGATGGATCGCAACGCGGAGCAGATCGAATGGGTTGCCAAGGAACGGCAACGTGTTTTGAAAGGCGAACTGGCGACGACGGAAGCAGACATCCCGTCAGTTTGAACGGTCTTGTTATCTGAGACTGGTTACGACGAAGCTATTGCGGGTAGTTCCAAGTCATCATGGTGACCTTCAGCGAGGTGATGGTGCGCAAGGCCGGCTATCATCGCTGCGTTATCGAGGCAGAAAGGCATAGCTGGGATCAGGACAGGAATACCGCGCCTGTGCTCAAGGTCTTTGACCATTTCCCGTAACAAGGAGTTCGCACTTACGCCGCCGCCGAGGACGATACTCCGGACCGATTCTTCATTTTGAGATAGCACGTCGAGAGCGCGTTCAAGTTTGATAATCAATATTTCGATTGCCGCCTGTTGAAATGCCGCAGCGAGGTCTGCTCGGCGCTCGGGCGACAGGTCTTTATTAGAACGAGGGAAAATCGCCTTTTCACCACGGCCTATGGGATGGCCACGAACTTTATAAAGAAGAGAAGTTTTTAATCCGCTAAACGAGAAGTCCAGGTTTGCAGATGAAAGCAGGGATCGCGGCAAGGACTCTGCCTTGGGGTTACCTTTTCGGGCAAGAGCATCAAGTTTTGGACCGCCTGGATACCCCACATCAAGGATCACAGCTGCTTTGTCGTAAGCTTCACCTACAGCATCGTCGATGGTACGTCCGATGAGGCGTGCCCTTGTAGGCGAGCTAACCACAAAAAGGCTCGTGTGACCGCCGGAAACGACCAAGCCCAGAGCAGGATACTTCAAGAGATCTTGTGTACTGTTTGAGGTGGAGTGAGTGACATTCGGAAAACCAAGTTCGCTCGTAGTCGGTGTCGTTAACGGTACGGTAGATCCTCGACCACTTCTATGATCCGCATCCTTAGCGAACTCCAATGCTGCTGCGTACAAGTGTGCCTGGATATGATCAACTCCCACAATCGGTACACCGAGAGACCATGCAAGGGCTTTTGCTGCGCTAACCCCTACTAGTAATGATCCGATCAATCCGGGTCTATTGCCGACGGAGATCGCTGTGATCCGTGGGCTATCGTCGATTGCTGTTCCGGAAGAAAACGCGATTCCCGCTTGTGCCAATGCTTCGTCAATAACAGGGAGGATTCGCTCCAAATGCGCTCGGCTGGCGATCTCAGGTACTACGCCGCGATATTTTTCATGCAAATCATTTTGTGAAGAGACAATGTTTGACAACACCCAGCGGCCATCTTGGACGACGGCTGCTGCGGTTTCATCGCAACTGGTTTCTAAACCAAGAATCAATGACATATCAGCGCCGAGATCTATCCAAAGTGACAGTAATGTCCGCGATTAACGCAAAACCAATGCGGTTACGCGACTCCTGACTCAAGATTACTTCGAGTGTGGCTGCGTCGCCGGCAGGATTTCGGGAGGAATCTTGTTTTTCTCTTTGTCGGCATTTGAGGTCCCCTCTGGGGCCGATAGGAGGGAACTATTCTCTTCAAAATCGTGCGTGTCTATTGTCGTGTTGCCCGCAGTCGGCCGTGTAGTGGCGATGTTCCCGTCGAGCTTATCCAGTTCCGCGTCAATCTCATCGAGTCTCTGTGCGAGTTGTTCGCGTTGACGTTGCAGATTGTCGTGTTTTGTCCGCTTGGCAAGTTGCGCTGCGCCGGATTCCCCGACTTTTGGCCATACACCCGTTAGTAATTTCCCCTGTACTGCTTGAAGAGCTGCTGCAAGCTGAGGATCTGCCAATTTCGTCTTGATCCACTCTGGTGTCACGGATGCTTCGCTCTTGCCGTTGCCCTTACGCAACACGTCACTATCTCGACGAATCTCGATCATTGTCTTGATCTCATTTGGAGCCATAAGCACGTAATAACCATCCGCCGGATCCACACCCCAGGTCTCCGAATTTTCGCGACGGTGAATATTGCGACCGTTAGGCAGGTAGTAATAAGCATTCGTCATTTTCAGCGCCCCAAGTTCGTTGTCGAGCGGATACACCTGCTGCACACTTCCCTTACCAAAAGTGCGAGTGCCAATGAATACGGCCCGGTTGTTGTCAGACAACGCTCCAGTCACTACTTCAGCTGCAGACGCACTGGCTTCATTGGCGATCACCACCATTGGAATCGGCGGAATCTCGCCCTGGCCATTGGCATACTCGACGCTTTCAGGCACGATACGTCCCTTGACTGAGACGATGCGTTTCCCTTTGTCGAGGAACATGTTTGAAACATCTACCGCTGACTGGAGAAGTCCGCCGGGGTTAAACCTTACGTCGAGAATCAGTCCCTTTACGCCTGCAGCGGTTAATCGATCCAGCGCAGCTTTGAGTTCGCTGGCAGTCTTGTCTGTGAATTGCAGAATCCGTATGTAGCCGATCTTGTTGGATTCATCGATCATGAATTCCCAGTGCGAATCACCATTACGTCGAAAGCCCTTGACTGTCTGTACATTGATCCGAGCGCGAGTGATCGTTAGGTCAACTTCCTCGCCTGTGTCGTGCCGAACCTTGACTTTGACGATTGAGCCTTCCTCGCCCTGAAGCTTGGTAATGGCATCGTTGATTTTCATATTCAGAGTGCTTTGGCCGTTGATTTCAAGCAGGATGTCGCCCGCCATCACACCGGCTTTCCATGCGGGAGATTCCTCCAACGGGGATACGATCCGAACACGGTTTTGAAAGGTATCCACCTCAGCACCGATGCCAACAAACGTACCACTTATAGCCTTTGTGAACTGTGGCAAATCATCTGGTGGAATATAGATGGTGAACGGGTCGTTGAGCGACTCGACCATGCCTCGCACGGCACTCTCCATCATTTTTTTCTCGTCCGGTTTTTCAACATATCCGCCAACGATTTGGTGGCGGACATCAACAAGAAGGTCGAGCTGATCGAAGACTCCGCCACGTCGAGCCACCGTTTCTGAAACGATGACGAGTAAGGCTCCCGCCAGAATGACGTAGGTGGCAACGCGAACCCAGGGATTTGAAGCGGTCTTGTTGTGAAAAGTCATGAGGTTCCAATATCTGGTGTGCGGACAGTTTTGTCGGTGAGGATTGTAATCAACAACTCGGTGTATTCTGAAAGCTTAGCCCGTCAGGAACTGGATTCCTGTAGGAGCCTCAGGTGCAACACATATTCAGTCCTTTGTGTCTGCGCGGCGTTGTCTCCGACGAGACTGGGCATGTTGTAACTCACGAATTATGAACAATATGCGTCTTGCCTCGGCGCGGTTCGAAAATATCGTCATGCATCTACCGAGATAGTTTTCTATTTCTATAGCGGGGTGACGGGCCGAGTCGTTCCTGGTTTCATGAGGACCAAAGTGTTGAAAATGACATATGCTCATCATTTGTATGGCCAAGACTCAAGTAAAGTTCGTTTGCAACTCGTGTGGCGGTGTGCAGAACCGCTGGTTGGGCAAATGCCCTGATTGCGGCCAGTGGGACACGCTTGAAGAATTCCGGGAGTCGGTTGGTGCTAACAGGGACACTCAACGCGGCTCGGCGGTGGACGTGCTCACTGTAGAGAATAGCCCGCGAGCGGTCCCTATCGGTGAGGTTGTTGACGGATCGCAATCGGCAAATGGGGCAAGGCTGCCAACAGGCATACTCGAATTCGATCGCGTGCTGGGTGGCACTGCTGTCAATGATGCCTCTCGTTCTCAAGATTTCTCCATTGGTCTGGTACGCGGAAGTACCGTACTGGTAGGCGGTGACCCAGGAATTGGGAAGTCCACACTACTACTTCAGGCCGCAGCTCACTGGGCCAGACGCGGGGAGCGCGTTCTGTATGTCACCAGTGAGGAATCCGCTAATCAACTTAAACTCCGTGCAGGTCGGCTTGGTGCGGCTCTCGATAATGATGAACTCTATGTACTGGCAGATACGAATCTCGCTCGTATTACCGAGCAGGTTCGCAAGGTCCAACCTCGTATCGTGGTTATCGACTCGATACAGATGATCTACAAAGGGGACTTACCTGCCGCTCCGGGCAGTGTCACACAACTGCGAGCATGTTGCCTGGAGCTGGTTTACCTCGCCAAAGCGACAAATTGTGCAATGCTGTTCATCGGTCATGTTACGAAAGAAGGCCGTCTCGCAGGTCCCCGACTGCTTGAACACATGGTGGATACCGTGCTTTATTTTGAGGGAGATCGTTACCACAGCCATCGAATTGTTCGTGCAATAAAAAATCGTTTTGGATCGACGCTGGAAGTTGGTATTTTCGAGATGACTGACAGCGGATTGAAACAGGTCAAAGACGGTGCGGGCTTGCTCGCAGCCGAGTACCGACCAATGAGTGGAAGCGTAGTCTGCCCCGTGCTTCAGGGCACACGTTGTCTGCTTGTCGAAATCCAAGCACTGACAGCAACGGGGTTTCTTGGTTCAGCTAAACGCAAAACCAGCGGCTTGGATGCGAATCGTTTGGCAATGCTTATTGCTGTCCTTGAAAAGCGAGGCGGACTTCGGTTGGCGGATCAAGATATTTTCGTTAGTAGCGTCGGCGGTATGAAGATCGTAGAACCTGCCGCTGATCTGGCGATTGCATTGGCCATTGCGGGAGCTCATTACAACAAGCAGGTTGGTTCTCGGTTATTGGCTGTCGGTGAGATCGGTCTTGGCGGTGAGGTTCGACACGTTCAGCAAGTCGAGCAGCGATTACGTGAAGCTGCGAGACTCGGCTTTACTCATGCGATATGCCCAAAGGCGGGAATTAAGCCTCCTCACGGTTGTGAAATCATCAGCGTGACGACTCTCGGAGAGGCATTGCAGTTGCTCTCATGATTTAAGTGCAAAGCAAGGATTACTCATGCGATACATCCTCTGGATCGCAATGGTTTCGTTGATTGCTATCCCCACCCATGCCCAGGTACTCCAGGGGCAATGGGTGGATGATGCCAATGTTCAGATCGACAAAATACGCAAGAGCAACATGCGGCTCATCGTCGTGGATTCTGCTGGTAAGCCGGTGCGAGATGCGAAGCTTGATGTGACACAGGTTTCTCATGCCTTTCAGTGGGGGGTGAAACTGGATCCGACGTGGATCAAAGACGGCGTCGTCAACCTGAAGCAGGATGCACCTGTTTATCGCTGCTTTAACGGTGTGAGTCTGGAAGCGATGACCGCATGGCCCAAAGCCGAACCAAGTCCAGGCGAATGGAATGCCGACCAACTAAGAAAGACAATCGGTGAAATAAAACGGCTAGGACTAGCCGTACGGTGGGGGCCTGTTCTTTCCAACGATGCCGGTCGGTTGCCAGATTGGGTTAACAAGCTTGATCCTGCGGCCATGGTTCTGGCGTGCCAGACACATGTTCAGCGAGTTAGTACTGAATTTGGTGATGAAATGGAATCGCTCTGTGTTATCGGTTGCGCTGTGGGGCAGGATATCTTTACCGAACGGATCGGCTCGCCGATTTACGGACGGCTGTATGAGGCAGCGAGGACGAAGTCCCCACATGCACGGTTAAGCATGTATTTTGCCGATGGCCTGTCCCCTCAGCGCACACAAGCTGTAGTCCGCATGGCGACGGATTTGCGAGATCAGTTCATTCCTCTTGATGAGGTCGATCTAGAAGTCCGATTGAGTGGAACGCTCGTTCAAGCTCCGGTTGCTCGCTCGCTTAAATGGGTCGCCGATGCGGGGCTGGAATCGCAACTGGTTAATGTGGAAGTCGCTGGCGAATCACCTACAAGTGCCGCAATTAACCTGGAAACACTTCTCTTGACCGCATTTGCTTCTCCGGGAGTGAATGGGATTTGGTTTGCAGGCTTGACAGGCGATTCCTTCACCAATCCCGAAGCAGCCTTAATCGACGCAACGGGTAACGTCACTTCAGCAGGCCGATTACTGGATCAACTCGTCCATACGAAATGGCGTACTGTTTCAACGATTGCAACGGATGCACTTGGCAACGCTAGATTGCGAGGTTTCGCCGGAGCATACCGTGCGGTCGCACACTTCCCCGATGGAACGACGGCCACAACCAATTTCTGGTTACCGCCAAAGGAAAATGAGCGGGTCGTACTGATACAGGCGTTAGCAACTGAAGTAAAAAAATAGGACCGCTCATTTCTGATCACCTACACGCTTGTCAATCGAGTAATCATTTACGCGCGATCGATTGCAATCACACGTACAGCATGACGCTTGTAAAGCCCCTCCCAATCCACTGTCACGGGCAGCCCCGGTGTATTCGGAAGAAGGAAAGTTCCATTTAGTTCGAGAGGCTTTTGCTTCCAGCACGTTGCAAGGTGCCCGATAATAGAACGCAGATATTCAACCATGCCATCCTGTCGTGTGGCAACAAACATTGCGGTCAGGTGAGAAAAACCTCCGCAGGTCCATAGCTCACCCGTCTTTTCAGCCCAAGCGAGTGCTTGTTTCCATGCGGTAAATCCGGGAAGAGCACCGGGATTTGGTTGGATGTGACGTACGCCGCATTCGAAAAGCTCTCGAAAAGACAACGCACTATTTTCACTCTCACCCATCGCTATGGGAATAGGGCATGCCTTGCAGATATTGCGGATCGCCTGACGGTCGGCAGCTTGCACAGGCTCCTCAAACCATGCGATATTTTGATCCTCAATGTGTCTCGCGAATTCAGTCGCTTGCTCTGCGGTCCAGGCTTGATTGCCATCAATGGCCAAGCCAATATCGTCACCGATTTCACGACGTACAGCTTTGACCCGTGCCACGTCCTCATGCATGTGCTGACCGAAGTTTTTTGCAACCTTCATCTTTACGGTACGAAACCCTGCTGCGACCATACCTCGTATATCCGCAAGCAGTTCATCCTCTGTAAAACCTGTACTGCCGCCGGAGCCATACACGGGTACCACATCCCTGACAGCTCCCATATAGCGGTGCCAGGGTTGACCAGCACGTTTTGCGAGAATATCCCGTAACGCTACATCAAATCCCCATAGGAACCCGGACGTGTCCGGACTGCGGTGACCATTATTGCGAAGCATCCAGAAAAATTTGTGATGCCATTCCTCAGGCGTCAGTCCATGGGAACCGCTCGCGGTAAACAACGCCGGTCGCACGATGGGGTGCAAGCTAGTTGGCGCTTCTCCGATAGTGTTGTCGTCGGCAGTAAGTCGTAACCATGGCATTTTCCAATGTGTAAATGGCCCCATGGTCGAATCCGAAAAAGGCACCGGTAATGGCCCAGGGTCCAATTCAAATGATTCAGCTTGAATGATACGGATACGGTCGTTCATAGTCGCGCGTCCATCAAGCGGGCGATCGGTAATCAACCGCCATTTATAGGTTCCATTCCATGTTGCGCGATTTGCCATACCCGCCGATAAAGATCTGCGGGCAGTGGTCCGTTCTCAAATGCTGCCTTAGTATCGCGCCATGCTGCCAGGTTTGATGACCCGGTCAGAACAAAATCTGCGTACGGAACCGACCATGCAAATCTCAATGCAAGGTGTGTGAGTCGCATACCTGCATCATCCGCAAGACGCTTGAGTAGTTTGGCACGACTTACAAATGCCGGGGGAACGTGTTGCGGAGGATTTGAGAGATAGTGGTCAAATTGATCGCCGAGAAAGCCCATATGGATTGGGCTTCCAACAATAACTCCCGCTTGGATTCTTCGGCATGCGGGCACGATATCGCAAAGTGCTTGAATACTTAGTGCGGTTAGACGCATATAGGTGATCGCGTACCGATATTGGCCGGTATCGAGATAGCGAACTTGGAGTGCCGGACCACCGCCGCCTAGTCCTGCAGCTCCGATTTCCCCGCGAGTAATTAAATCTGCTAGAAACTGATGGCATTCAACTTGAAATTCAGGAGGTGCGGTTTCAGCATCGTGCATTGCCAAGCCATCAATTTGTCTTCCTCCCAAATGCTGTAAGCTTTCCTCGAATTGCTTGATCAATGACTCCCGCCAAATTTTTGCATATCCAGGAGGCGTGAAGCGAGGATAGCCTTCTAGTTTTGTACAGATAACCGGTGGATCACCCTTCCACTGTTGAAGTGCCTGGCCCAGTACGGCATCCGCGTTTGCATAATGTGGTGACGTGTCAACCAGTAAGTATCCATTACTCCAAGCGTCATGGAGTATACGGATAGCTTCTTCGCAATCTGCCGGGCCATGCATCCCGCCAACACCCGCAGTTCCCATACCCAAGCGTAAGCAGGGACGCAATCCCGCAATCATGCGGGGTGAAAAATAGTCCGTAGATGTCAGTGGACCGACGACATGCTGGTCAACTTGAAACATATTGCCCAATTCAAACATCTATCAGTCACCGACGATTTCAATCCCATCATCATGAATACGTGCGCTGACAGGTGCGCCACGATTGGCCATCCAAGCCTGGTAATTTCTCTCCGCCACGATACCGGCCGCTTCGATCACACGAACGACATCGCGCTGACTGGCAGCGGTAGGGTAAGTGCCATCCAAACTGGTGCAGCTTTCGCCAAGGATGCGCCGACGGATGATGGCAAGCATGCCTGCAACAATCGACGCCTTACCATATCCGAATACCTCTAGATGACCGCCGTGATGTTTAATTCTGCCCCCAAAGGTTGGATTCCGTGTGCGAGATCCGTCACCAATGATCGTTTCGCGGAACCCGCGATACTGCTGGTCCACGAATCCCCGCCCGTAAATACCGTAAACCTCGATCTCCTGATTTACCGCGCCCTCGAATTCAGGCGGATTGATCCAGTTGTTGTTGTAGTCACCACGCATCCCGTCCGCATAGGTAACCGCGACGTCAATGGAGTCCCACGCTTTAATCTTCCCCTGCTTTTTAAACGAATCGACCGCTCGACTTTGCCGCTTCGCAATTTCGACAACGTGACGATCCCAATTGAGCAATAGATTCTTCTGGCCAGTGGCGTACACAGCTACTGGTTTAACCGCAAGGTAATGATGCACGACATCTAGCCAATGGCAGCCGACATACGCAAACGGATTACTCTGTTCAGCCCAGGCGAATATCTCAGTGCTCACGGCCAGCGGCTCTTCGAGTACTGCCCGTATGCGGTTGATCTGGCCGTACTTCTTGCGGGCAGCACTCATCATTTCGCGGATGAATGGGTCATAGCGTTTGTGCATATCAACCGCCACGATCCGCTCCGCTTGATTGGCAGCTGAAATAATCGCGTCGCACTCAAAAGTAGTCAGACATAGAGGTTTCTCAGTGATTACGTCACAGCCAGCAGCAATTGCATCAAGAATCGGTTGTGCGTGGAGGTGGTCAGGGGTTGCAATAAACAGCACGTCCGGTTTGCACTGCGTGAGAATGTCCCGCCAAACGGTTTCACCATATGCTGCAACGATGCGATGGTTCGGGAAGTCAGCAGCAAACCAATCGACCAGCTTGGCTGCTGTGCCGGACTTTGGGCTATGTGTACCGATGGCAACCACTTCGACGCCGACATTGGCTACGGCTGGAGCAAGATGGCTCATGCCTATTGAGGAAAGACCGCCTGCGATCCCGCCTTGCATAAAGTCTTTGAAAGTCTGACCAATGATGTCGTCAAAGAACATTCCGCCGCCAATGATGGCAACACGAATAGTCGAAGCTGGATTATTCCCAGTGGTGGTCATGTTGAGAGCAGCGTAACGTCACAGTGTTATCGGGTCGAGGCTGAGCTAGCATGTAGCCCCTAGTCGTTCCGCCATCTTGCTTGCCATGGCCTCATTATCTGCCGATAATTACCTTAGCGAATGAGTCAACCGCGAAGCAATATTACTTTTCATGCTACGGCCTTTCTGGGGCTAGCGATTCTTCTTACCCTCGGCGCAGCTGCACAGGCTTCGTCGATAGCGGTAATTCCTACTCGGTCAACAGCATTTAGTGGAACCACACAGGGCGACTCGGTTTATTCCCTGCTCTCCTGTTTTGCAAAGACCGTGAAACGTCTGCATGGTCAGGCTGCCATTGCACGGACACGTTTCCGTAGCCCGCAGGTTTTGCTATGGAATAAGAAGCAATTAGGGTTTGAAGACCTTTATCTATCATCCTCTCCGGACGTTGCTGTTTATCTTATAGATCTGCCGCCTCCTGCTCTCTGACCTTTTCTCCGAAGCGTCAGGATTCCAGCTACTTTTTGTTTAATTGCGTGCGTTTCGAGCAAGAGTGCTACGGTCGGATTTCTTTCTGACTTTAATGCTGCTTGCTCCGCATTTTTCCGTGGTTTTTATTGAGGAATAACTCATGGTCGTCGCAGCTATCGGTAAGGCCTTTACAAAAGTTTTCGGATCACGCAACGAGCGGTTATTGAAGAACTATCGCCGTCGAGTATTGCAGATTAATGCACTCGAACCACAGATGCGCCGACTGACAGACGCAGAACTCAAGGCAAAAACCAGTGAGTTTCGTAAGAGGATCGCTGATGGTGAGAAAGTTGCAGACGTAATGCCCGAGATCATGGCAGCCGCACGCGAGGCGATGGACCGCAACGTAGGCATACGAAATATATTTGATCCCGCAAAAAACTTTGATCCCACCAAGCTCACTGGTGAGGTCAGGGCAACCTTTGACCGCATTGCGGCTGAGGCTGCGACGATCCCGCCTATTGAAGAGCTCGGCCATAACACTCCGGTTCCCGGATGGCAGCAAGTCGAGATTCCCATAGCAGTCTATGAAGCGGTTCGTGAACTCTATCCTCAGAGCCGACCTCCGTTTCGTGCCCGACCTTTCGATGTGCAACTGATCGGCGGTATGGTGCTGGGCGAGGGCAGAATTGCTGAGATGAAGACGGGGGAAGGGAAAACCATCGTCGCACCATTGGCGTGCTATGTTGCATGCGTTGAAAACCTTCAGTGCCACGTAGTCACGGTCAACGATTACCTCGTACAGCGTGACCGTGACTGGGTATTCCCCTTTTATTTTCACATGGGGCTTCGAGTCGGTGCGATTCATCCGTACCACATGCAAAGCAACGAAAAAAAGGCAGAGGCTTACCTCTGCGACGTGGTGTACGGAACCAACAGTGAGTTTGGTTTCGACTACCTGCGCGACAATATGAAGCTTTCTTCCGACGAGCAGGTCCAGAAACGTCGAGACTTCTGTATTGTCGATGAGATTGACTCGATTTTGATCGACGAGGCGAGAACGCCGCTGATTATCTCCGGCCCCGCGCACGATGATGCACCGCGATATGACTTGGCGGATACGGTATCCCGCCACCTGCTGCAGAAACAGCGTCAGTGGGATGCCGCGGATGGCGTGGTTCAACAGGCTACGATGCGGATCAAAGGACTTGAGGGTGATATCCGTAACTCACGGGACAAAGAACGCTCTGCGCAAATGCGCGAGGAGATGAAAGCTCTTCAGGCCAAACTCCCTGACCTCGAAGCCGCCAGAGATCGGCATATCCGCTACTACGAGATCGAGAGAGAAAAAAAGGCAGCGCACCTGACACACGAAGGTATCGCGGAAGCGCAAAAGGTAGCGAACATCGGATCGTTTTATGTCGGTGCGAATATGGACTTTCCGCACTTACTCGAAAACTCCCTTCGAGCCCACACGGTTTATCAGCGTGACAAGGAATATGTCGTAGAGGGTGGAGAAGTCATCATCGTCGATGAGTTTACCGGTCGAAAGATGATCGGCCGGCAGTGGTCGGATGGTCTTCACCAGGCGGTTGAAGCTAAAGAAGGTGTAAAGATCAAGCAGGAGACGCAGACACTAGCGACTGTAACGATCCAGAACTTCTTCAAACTTTATCACCGTCTCGCAGGAATGACCGGTACCGCAATTACCGAGGCAACTGAGTTTTACGAGATTTATAAGCTCGATGTGGTGTGCATCCCAACCAACATGCCAGTTGCTCGAATCGATCGTGACGATCTGGTGTTCCTTTCGATCAAGGATAAAGACGCTGCGATTCTGGACGAGATCAAAAAGATGCATGACGTTGGCCGTCCGGTACTCGTGGGGACAACAAGCGTCGAAAAGAGTCAGGCACTGTCGGACAAACTGAACCGGAAACACGGCATTAAGCACGAGGTGCTTAATGCCAAGCAACATGAACGCGAAGCCCAGATAGTTGAGCATGCCGGGGAGCTGGGCGCAGTGATGATCGCGACGAACATGGCCGGCCGTGGCACCGACATCAAGCTTCAACCAATCAAGAGAGAGGATCTACTTCGACACTGGCAGCTACGCGGCATTCTTGCTCGTGAAGCCAAACCTGAAATGAACGACGAGCAGATCCTCTCACTCGCATACAAACACATGGCTAAAGTCTATTTGGGATCAGCCTTAAAACAGATCGATCCTGAAAACGACGGGGAATTGCGATTAGCACTTTTGCGTCATTGGGTAGCGCAAGAAATGCTCGCAACGCCTGAGGAAGCTGCGAAATTAAGCCGCGAGCAGGCCGAGGCAATGCTAGATCGCGTTCCCGGCTTTTTATTCCATCGACTTCGGATCTATCAGTACGTCGAAGAAATGGGGGGCTTGCACATCGTTGGGACTGAACGACACGAAGCGAGACGTATCGATAATCAGCTTCGCGGTAGATCAGGGCGGCAGGGCGATCGTGGGTCTTCACGGTTTTTTATCGCCCTCGAAGACGACCTGATGCAGATGTTTGCCGGCAAAGTCACGCTCAATGCGCTCTCGCGGCTGGGGATGAAAGAAGGTGATGCCATTGAACATCGCTGGATTACTCGCAGCGTCGAACGCGCTCAGCGTAAGGTTGAAGAGAGAAACTACGAGATTCGCAAAAATCTTCTCGAATACGACGAAGTGATGGAGCACCAGCGGAACGCTTTCTATAGCCTGCGCCAGAATGTGCTCGATGGCCGCGGAGTGAATCGTGTCATATTTGAGTACATCTCGGATGCGGTAAATGACGCTACGGAAACATATCTCGACAAGGATTACGTAGCATCACAGATCAGCGAGTGGGTTCGGAGCAAGATCGATGTTGCTATCGAGACCTACAAACTTCGCGGCAATGATGCTGACGATCTGATCGAAACTGTGCGAAGCGCTGCCAGAGATGAGGTGAGGCTCAACGTGGACGTGACGTTGGGAGAGTACATGTCTAACGATCTCCCGCCTGAAGAGTGGGATCTTCACGGCCTCAGTGCCTGGGCGAAAGGGCGCTTCGGGGTTGAGCTGCGTGAGTCACAGTTGCGAACAATGAACATCGGTGAAGTTAAGAAGTTGCTCGTCGATGCTGCCTTGGAGCAGGCGGATAAGATCGATCTCTCAGAAGTCGCTAAGTTTCTGGATCAGCAGTACGCGGTGAAAGACCTCGCTGCTTGGACAAAGCAGAAGTTCGAATTCGACCTGCCCATCGAAAGCCTCGACCGTGAAGAGGGAGAGAACCCTTCGACATGGAAACAACGTGTAGCCAAGACGATCATTGAAAAAGCCTCGGCTATGTATCGTCGGCGAGAGATCGAATATCCGATAGAGACAACTCTTGACACAATATTTGCGATGGCTCAGACCAACGGGCCGTTGGCAGCACAGCAGCTTGCCCACTGGGCGAATATGCGATACGAGCTGGGATGGACTCCCGAGTCCGTCGCAAAATTAACGGGTAATGATCTGCGTGCGACCCTCACCTCATCCGCAGAGGCGTGGGCGGATGGTCGAAAACTTAGTGAAGTCGTGGACCGCGCATTAGCGGAGCATAAAACTGCCGAAGCGTTGGCGACATGGGCGCAACAGCGGTTCGGCGCGAGGATTTCTGCGGCAGACCTGCCTGATCCTATGAAATGGCGTGAAGAGTTGATCGAGCGAGGCCGGCGTATGCATCGCGCAGAGCTCACCTTTTTGGAAAGATTCTTGCTTTTGCAGATTCTCGACCAAGCGTGGAAAGATCATCTCTACGCGATGGACCAGCTTAAGGATTCCGTTGGCTTGCGCTACACGGCAGAGCAGGATCCTCGTATTGAGTACAAGAAGGAAGGGGCGAATCTTTTCCGTCAGATGCAACGAGTGGTCCGCGATCGAGTGACGGAGCTTATTTTCCGCGCACGTATCACAGCCAATGCGGAAGTACGCAATGTTTATGGAACACAAAAGGCGCAGAAAGCTCAAGCAATTTCTGCGACCGAGGCTGCAGCGGTCCAGGCAACAGCCCAGCAGCAGGCTGATCTCGATGCGGCGCAGGCCGCCGGTGATGGCGAGGCTGCAGCAGCGGCGTTGTCACGTAAACAACGTCGTGCGGCGGCTTCAGCAAAAGACGACAGCAATGAGGATCGACCTCAGTTTAAGAAACGGAAAAAATAACCAGCCCTTAATGAAATCCACGGGAGTAATAAATCACCGCGATCCATAACGTGTAGCAATAAAACAGGAGACGTCGCTAAGTACCTCGTGGGGTGTGGTATGATTCGCAACATGAAGCGATTTGCACGACGAACGTTAGCGGTTTTCGTAGGACTCCTACTCGGCTGGTTTGCTGCAGGGCATCTGCCCGGATCGTTGGCGCAAGCAACCTCAACAGAGGGAACGCCTGCCGCATCGTCATTACAGAGTGATCCTAAGCTCCGAGAAGAACCGAATACAGAAGTTGCGGAGAAACACTCGGTCTCGCAAAACTCCGAGGAAGTGAAATCTCATTCCGCTAACAGCCCCCCGACACATGAGGCGGCATCCGGGACTTCTGAGCACGGTACTCCCGGACAGGCTGGTGATCATCATGAAGGGGGACATTCTGAAGCTGGTGCCTTGGCGGCAAAGCAGATCGTGCCTGAACCTGAACAGATCCAATGGTTTCCTAGAGTTCTTTGGGCCGCAGCAGCATTGTTTGTCGCAGCGATTGTCTTGGGTATTCCAGCTCTGAAAATCCGAGGCCCGCTGCCACCTGATCCCGCAGATTCACACGATGCGCACGCGGCACATGGTGACCACCATGCGGATCATCATGATGATGCACATAGCCATGCACACGCTAAGACCGAGGCAAAACATCACTGATACAGCAAGACGTGAGCGCACGGCTACGTCGAATTCAATACTTTCTTTTGGAACAGTCAATCGACTAATTTGCCTTAGGGCGAAGTGTTCCCTTGTGTGGCACGTTCGCTGGTACGGGGTACTCGGTAAATAGTTCGTCGATCATCAATGGCGCATACGCTCTCCATGACCAGTCGCTGGCGAGCGTAACGACACTGCCTTCCCAACTAATCGCTTGTGGGTTATTGTCGTTGCCATTCTGATAAATCTGAATACTTATGCCGCCCCCCATCAAGCTCTGTGGGCCGCCTTCGGTAATGGTTGTTTTTTCACGCATTTCGATAGCGGGATCGTTATTGTACGGATAGTGCCCCCATTTTCTGCGATATTCATCACGACGTTTGTGATCATCCAAGGTGTAATCGTGACTATCTCGTTCGTATTCGATTTTCCGTGGTTCGATGAAATAGACAGCTCCGTATCGATAGGCAACGGCAATAATTAAGCTCGGATGATCGTGGTCTTCGGTATAACCACGCTTTAACAAACCTTGACGCACCTGCTCCATTACCCATGTCTGCTCTACATCAGAAGTAAGAGCCTCCAACAGAGTGGGGGCATCCGGTGCTGGCCGCCATCCGTGCTCACGAATAAATTCGTTGATATGAAGCGGTAGGTTCTGAGCCAGAAGAGTGCGTCCAATGCCGTGTGACTGTGTAGTCAAAGCAAAGGTCAAGTCATTGGCATTGTTCGTAACAGAAACCGCATCCACATAAACCGTTGGATAACTTTGACATCCCGTGGTGCACAAAACCATCGCGAATAGCGGCATGATGAACAAACGAACCATTTGAAGTATTCCACGAGTATCAGGATATGTTGTTACTAAAAGATTTTCATTCCACATAGATATCTGTCAAGCATTAAAGAAAGCAATACGATCCAGTATCCGACTACACTGGTGGCATGGAGGTTGATTCATGGCAGCCGTTGTTGATTCCACCCTTGCATGGACTGAACACTATGTGAAATATGGGTTCGCGCATGTATCTGGTTTGGTGAGCCGATCATTCTGCGAAGCTGGTGTTGCGAGAGTGCGCCAGTTACTTAAAACAGACCTCCCTCTTAATCAGTGGGAGTATGGCCCATTCCCGCGTCTTTACACTCCATATTTTGAAGGCGGTAATGAGCCTGATGAAGTCTTCGAACGTGTCTTCGAAGAACCATTGCTTTGTGAAGCAATTGAAGAAATGTTCGGAGGGCATGGCCATTGGGATCGGATGAAAAATTACTACCTGTTCTTCACTCCGTTCAATCCCAACGCTAAACAGTCGCTGTCTCCGCAGGGACATATTGATTTTCCAGGACAATGCGTACCGATTTTATATCGAGGCTTCACGTTTCAGGTACTAATGGCGGATAACGAAAAATATGGCGGAAACCTCACGCTTTATCCCGGTACTCACAAGATTGTGCAGAAAACGATCATTGATCAACCTCTGATTCATTTTAATAACGGCATGATGGATCTGCCAAGCCCCGCTCCTGTTGAGTTTGTGGGTAAGGCTGGCGATGTGTGCTTCATGCATCATCTGATTTTTCATTCCGGCAATGAAAATGCTGCGAATCACCGCACGCCCCGCATCGCATTACATGCAGAAGCATTCCGGCAGGAATGGCTTCGCACTGTTGAGTCATCAAAACCTGGCCTGAGTCCGTGGGAACGAAGCCTGGCATTGAATGGCCCCGTCGCAACGACGCCAGAAGTCGAAATCGAAAACATGCGAAAACGTCAGGAATATATTGCTGGATTGCGGAAGTAAGCTTTTATGAACTTTGTTGGAAATATTGGCATATTCCAAATTACGCAGTCCTACAGACGTGTTGCCATATCCTTTTTCTTGAGTGCCGGGTTGAGCTACCTGACGTGTTGTCGAAGTAACCCCTCAACTCCACCTCAACCTCACATCTACGTTCAGAACGAGAATACAACAGCATTCACATTATCCATCGTCCCCAGCAATTCCGTCTATTTCCTGAGAGCTGCCGTAAACGGACAAGACGCAGGCTACTTCCTGATCGATACCGGCAGTAATAACACCGGCGTGACTTCTTTGATGGCAAACCGTCTGCATCTGCCCTACATGGGGCAGAGTTTCGTACAGGGTATCGGCGCGAGGAAAGTAGTTAATCGACGTCGAATTGACTCACTCGTGGCAGGAAATCTGGATTTTGGTACTCGCATTGCCTCTGAAATTGAAGTCGGAAACTTTGGGTCAAGAAATATGACAGTTGGTGGGCTACTAGGATTTGATACGCTCGGCAATCGAGTATTCTCACTCGACTTTAAAGGTCAGACACTTCAAATTCGTAACGCGGGAGATGTTGCGACTCCAAGCTATTCCAGTGTTGAAGAACTTCACCTTATTGAAGGTCTGCCTGCAGTACGTGCTGAAGTTGAGGGTTATGCAATGTGGCTGATTCTCGATACCGGGGCATCGGCGACACTGATGCTGCCAGGGGCGACGGTTGAACGCTGGTCAGGATTTCTGAATATGAAGAATAATCGTCACACTCAGTCTTGGGGTGCGACCGGTCCTGTGAACAACGTCACAACAATTGCACGCTCATTACGAATTTTTGGAATGGAGTTGATTAACACATCCGCGAACGTGGAGTGGACGCCTCGTATATTAGAGTACGATGGCCTACCGGTAGGGAGGATTGGTATGGGGATTTTACGTGATTGCCTGTTGACCTTTGATGCCTCTAAAGCAAAGCTCTACGTTCAGTGGCGACCGTAAACAACCTTGTCAGATGACGTAACAGCACGAAAATCCTTGAAGTCGTATTCCAAGTAGGTAGCTGGGAACAGTCGTAATGTTGGAGTTATGGTCTGCATCTATCGAAACTTGACACATTTTCTGACCTACGTAAACTTTAGGACTACACTTCATCCGATTCGAGGCATGGGGCTTCGATGGTGGGTGAGGTACCGAGGTTTGGATGATGCTCATGCCTGCACAGCCCGAAACGAGCCTGCGAGCAAGGTGATGGGGCGTTTAACGACCCAGCACCGAGTTAGCATGCATAAGGCTGCGAGGCGTTGCCGCAAGGCACGCATGCAGTTTGCCCGTCTCGCGAAGAAGGAGGGGGCATCCATGGCCTAGTGCACGTAAGTGCATTTTGTCGGCAATGCAGTGATGTGGTTACGCATCACTGCTTCGCCAAGACCTCGGGCCACGAGCGCTTCAAAGAGCGGATCGTGGCCATTGTTTTTAGGTGAGCAACACACAGGATCTCACAGTTTCAAATGTCTGATAAATCTGGACAACCTGGCTTGGGTAAACACGGACATCATCCGTGGTAAGCCCGACAATTTAATAGAGAAGGAATATCAAGATGAATACCTCTGAACTACTCCGCCTCATTGATTCGATTTCCCGTGACCGCAACGTGGACAAAGAGTCGCTCTACAAAGACATTGAGCAGGCAATGGTTTCTGCCGCCCGCAAACACTTCAATGCTGTCGATACGGAGGAGTTTACTTGTGAACTTGATCGTATCAGCGGCAAGATTCGAATTTTCCGAGGTCAGGAAGAGATTTCGCTGGAGTCGCTTGGTCGCATCCCAGCGCAGACTGCTAAACAGGTGATGATCCAGCGGTTCCGTGAGGATGAAAGGTCGAGCATCTACAACGAGTTTATCGACCGTGTAGGCGAACTGACCACCGGCATGGCTCAGCGATATGAGGGGGGGGCACTGGTGGTTTCGCTGGGACGGGCCGAGGGCTTTATGCCACGCAGTGAGCAGATCCCCGGAGAACAACATCAGCCGGGCGAGCGAGTGCGATGCCTGATCCTGGACGTTCGTGATGCGGGAAATCAGGTAAAAATCGTTCTTAGCCGGGCACAACCGGAGTTCATCAAGCGATTGTTTGAAGTTGAGGTTCCAGAGGTTGCGGAACGCATTATTGAAATCAAGGCCATGGCACGCGAGCCGGGACACCGAACAAAGATCGCGGTCTCCTCTATCGATTCAAAAGTAGATGCCGTCGGAGCCTGCGTTGGTGTTCGTGGCAGCCGGATCAAAAATATCGTTGATGAGCTTGGCGGCGAAAAGATTGACATCGTGAGATGGAACGAGTCCTCGCAAATTCTTATCCAGAATGCACTCAAGCCGGCTGAGGTTGTTGAAATATCACTGTGCTTCGAACTGGGTCGTGCCACCGTTGTAGTTAATGAAGATCAACTCAGTTTGGCAATCGGTAAACGAGGGCAGAACGTTCGGTTGGCAGCCCGTCTGACACAATGGGATGTTGATATTCTCACGCCCGCTGAGTTCAGTAAGGGGCTCGACACGATGGAGGCTACGCTCAAGCTGGTTCCTGAGATCACTGAAGAGCATGCGGACCGGCTTGCGGCACTGGGTGTTATCAGCGTATTCGATGTCGAAGAAGTCGGTGCGGATTATCTGGTTGAACAACTTCAGGTTACTGCCGAGCAAGCGGCAGAGATGGTCAAGATCGCTGGCGATAAAGCGAAAGTAGTAGCCGAGGAGCAGGCGAAGGAGAAGGAAGAAGCCGAACGGAGGAAGAAGGAAGCTGCTGCTGCGGTTGCGGCAATGCCTGGTGAACAACAGGCCGCTGCGGTGCTGGGTGAGGCTCCAAGCGGTGAGGCGTCAGGTGGTGCTTCGTCAGACGGACAGACACCGACTCAAGGTACGACTTCTACGGGTGGCAATGATGATGATTCAAGCATCGTCGCGATGCTCGAAGCGCGGCAGCAAAAGAACGATATCTCTGCGGATGACAGTGCTGCCAACAGTGCTCAAGAGCAGAGGCAGTAGTTCTTTGTTCACAGGTCGATCTGTCGGAGTCTATGGAGATTGGCGTAACGAGGACGAGGCTTGATGTACGAAGGAGCAGGTTTTGGCTAAGCAGAAAAAGGTTCACGATATCGCCAAGGAGCTTGGCGTCGATAGCAAGGCGATCATTGCCAAATGCGTGGCAGAGGGAATCTCTGACCTCAAGACGCACAACTCCACGGTGAAGTTTGGCCTGGAGCAGACGATCCTCCAGTGGTTTCGTAGTGTCGGTGCGACGGCAGGCACTGACGAGACTGCAACAGCTACAGCTACAGCTACTGCAGTCGAGGAAGCAGAGAAAATTGACCCTGCAAAAGCGAAGTCTCCGCGAGCTAGGAAAAAGGCATCAACTAAAGTTTCAGTCGAGGAAGACGCCAAGCCTTCCGTCGTAGCGACTACTGTTACACCCAAACTCGCACGTCCCACGCCATCACGGAAAGTTGAACCCACACCTTCGCCTGAACCCGTTGAATCTGAGGTAAAAGAAGCTGCCCCGCCGCCTGCCGCACCTCCCAAGCCACCTGCTCCCGAAGCGAAGCCCTCGCCTGCTGTCGTAGTACCGCCTCCTCCGCCCGCAGCACCTGCTGCGCCACGCCCGGATATTCGTCCTGCAGGCCAGCCGAATGTTCCTACACGCCCTCAATTTGTTCGTCCTGTCGGCATTGCCAATAAACCAACACAAGCAGTGCTTAAAGGGCCGAAGCTGATCCGTGTTGAGAAACCCGAAAACCTTGAACCTCCACGCCCCCGCCGTGCGCCGGGATCAGGCGGTCCGATCTCGCCTGCGGCTCGCTCAAACATCGGAGGCGAAGATACCGGGATTTCACGGTCTCGCGGTCCTGCCCGCGGTCGTGGTGCAGGTGCCGGCCCATCATCGGCTGGCGGTGACGAAGGCAAAGCACCAGCTAAACGCCGTTCGCTAAGCACGAGACGCGGTCGATCGGCAGAGGCTTTACCTGTTGGACCAACCAAGTTTACGGAACAGGATTTGGCGGAGCTCGATAGCCGCCTCAATCATGCATCAGGTTTTCTTAAGCAGCGACGTCGTGATCTTAAGAAGCATCAGGCCACCACTGGAACAACTACGCCATCTCCCAGTACCACTGGCGGGCCGGTTCAGATTGCTGAACCTATCACCATCAAGTCGCTCTCCAGCGTGATCGGTGTTAAGGCCACTGACATCATCAAGTACCTTTTTACAAAAAAGGGAATCATGGCGACGCTTAATTCAGCAATAGGTGCTGAGGCTGCCATGGAAGTCGCACTCGAATACGACATTGATCTCGTGGTGCAGGAGCAGCAGACTGCTGAACAGGTAGTCGTCAAGCAATTTGAAGACCGGGTACCTATCGATGTTCGTCCGCGTCCTCCAGTGGTGACCGTGCTCGGTCATGTTGACCATGGAAAAACAAGTTTGTTGGATCGCATCCGCAAGGCTGACGTTGCCGCTCACGAAGCGGGTGGAATTACGCAGCACGTCGGTGCCTACCGTGTGACCATTGATGGTTCCGACGGGAAAAAGAAGACGGTAGTATTTCTGGATACTCCAGGCCACCAGGCATTTACGAGCATGCGCGCTCGCGGAGCCAAGATGACGGATCTGGTGGTTTTGGTAGTCGCTGCTGATGATGGAGTGATGCCACAAACGATTGAATCGATCAACCACGCCAAGGCAGCAGAGGTCCCGATCATCGTTGTGCTGAACAAAATCGACAAGACCGAAGCCACAGAAGCCAACATTCGCAAAATATTCGGGCAGTTGGCGGAACATGGACTGAACCCAACCGAGTGGGGTGGCAATACTGAAGTGCTGCGTGTCAGTGCGACACAGGGAACCGGCATCAATGATTTGCTAGAAGTTCTGGACTATCAGGCCGCACTGCTCGAACTGCAAGCGGACTACGGCGGGACGGCACGTGGCACAGTGATCGAAGCGCAGATGCAGCCAGGTCGCGGTCCTGTAGCCCGCGTCCTGGTTGAGCAGGGGCGAATGAGCCTTGGTAATTTCATCGTGATTGGTCGCGCCTTTGGCCGTGTACGCGACATGACTGATGAATACGGCAAAGCAATTATTGATGCAGGTCCTGCGACACCTCTGGAGCTTTCAGGCATCGACATGATTCCAGATGCTGGTGACAAGTTCTATGTCACCAACACACTGGGTGAAGCAGAAGAAATCGCTACGCATTGCCGTGAGGCAGAGCGGAATAAACAGCTCGCCAGCCAGACTAAGGTCACGCTTGATAATTTTGCGTCTCAGATGACGCAAGGCAGTACCAAGGAACTGCGAGTCGTGCTCAAAGCTGACGTGCAGGGGTCGATTGACGTTCTCAAAAAGAGCGTCAATGAAATCGGTAATCAGGAAGTGGCTGTAAAAGTTATTCATGCTGCGGTCGGAGGTATCACGGAAAGCGACGTTCTTCTGGCAGATGCGTCAGATGCAGTCATTATTGGATTCCATGTCGTCGCTCCGCCCGCGGTGCGGGAGATTGCGGAAGCCCGTGGCGTGGATATCCGGCTCTATCGAATTATCTATGAGCTGACAGACGAATTGAAGAAGGCCCTCGAAGGATTGCTGGAACCGGAGAAGCGAGAGGAAGAAGTTGGTGCTGCTGAGGTACGAGAAGTCTTCCGCATCAGTAAGGTCGGCACGGTGGCTGGCTGCCTGGTCACCGAAGGCACGATTCAGCGTAATTCGAAAATACGCGTCATCCGAGACGGCATTGTTGTTACGGAAGATCGAAATATCGACAGCTTACGCCGCATCAAAGATGACTTACGCGAAGTCAGGGCTGGCTTGGAATGTGGCATCAAGCTTCAGGGATTCGATGACATTAAACCCGGTGATCGACTCGCCTGCTACAACACTAAGACTTTCGCACGGAAACTCGAATAGAAACACGACAGCGGTTCTTGGATCTCTGCCTTCACACAAGGGAACCGATGATTGTGGGTATTCTTCAGGTTGAGTTGATGATCGACGACGCAACGTCACTTAAAGATAAACGTCGTGTTGTTCGTAGTGTTAAGGATAAGTTGCATCATGATCACCAGGTTTCAGTTGCGGAAGTGGACGCTCTCGACGATCACAATGTGGCAATTCTCGGTATCACAATGGCATCCAACGATGTGAAGCATTGCCAGAGTGTGCTGGATGGAATTGTCAATCAGCTCCGCCGCCACCAGGAATGTATTTTGACGGACCATGCACAGGAGATTTTGACAGGTCAAAAGCCAAACCGTTGATGCGCCTGCTTTGAATCATCATGAGTTTCCGCAAACAACAAGTTGAGTCCACGCTGAAGCGTGCTGTTAGCCAGGTTCTCACGCAGAGGCTATCCGACCCGCGAGTGACCGGTATGGTCAGCGTAACCCATGTGGATGTGAGCCCGGACTTTCACAACGCGATTGTTTATATCACGGTGATGCCTGACACCGTACAACAGACAACCCTGCATGGAATCCGTCATGCGGTTGGCCACATCTATAAGTTGGTGCGCGATCAAGTGGCTCTCAAAACATTACCCAACCTTGAGTTTCGCCTCGATACCGCGTTTAAAAAAGAAGCCGCGGTTTTGAGTGCCATTCGGCGCGGCATGGAGCAGGAAGAGATACGTTCCAAGCCGATGGAATCAACGTCGAAATCTCTCAAACCGTCTCCACCCCAGGATCCCTCAATTGAGGAAACCCCGTGAAGAACGAGAACTCATACGTAAAAAAACTGATAGCCTTGCTCAAGAAAATACGGTCAACTAACCGTGCCGAGAGTCATACACAACATGACGCCGTGACACAGTTGGTCATCGCATATCTGGAATGGAATGCTACTCGCAAATCAGCCAAAGACGCACATGCGAGATTGATGCGCGTCATGGTGGATAACAACGATCTTCGTGTGAGCCATCCTCATGAAATCGTGGCAATACTCGGAGAACGCTATCCGCGAGCAGAGGAACGAGCAGCACGGCTGCATGAAGCACTTCAAGAGATATATCTTCGTGAACACGCAATCGAAGTTGACCTATCCGATAAATCCAAAAAACAAGTCCGTACCTATTTTGATTCACTACCAGGCATAACTCAGTACGTTGCCGCACAGGTCACTCTGCTTGCCTGTAATAGTCATGCGATACCTGTAGACGACCACATGGCAGATCTGTTAAGAGAAGAAGGGGTAGTAGATCCAGCGGCCACAGTAGAGGAAATAGGTGCGTTTCTTGAGCGATGTGTGAAGGCTGATGACGCTGTTGAAGTTCACCTGTGCATGCGAGCTTGGGCAGACGGGCGGACCATCAGAAGCAAACCGACTAAACCTGCAAAATCAACGAAGAAACCAAAATCGACTAAAAAATCATCAAAAAACAAACGCTGAGTTGAAAAGCAAGATCATAATTGATTCCCCGGTAGCACCACATTCGAGATGCAGGATCCGTTTGCTTCCATCAGAAACCAGTAAAAAAGCAGAAAAAGCCAACGGCTTGGAATTAAATTATTAGCTGGGTTCCGTTCTACTTGATTCTTGATCCTCAGGACCACCAATGACTCAGAGCATTAGTAAATCTCTCCTCCGAATAGGGTTGCCGAAAGGTAGTCTTCAGGATTCAACGATCGATCTTTTCCAGCGAGCAGGCTATCACATCCACATTCCAGAACGATCCTATTTCCCCACGATCGATGACCCCGATCTTCAGGCCATTATGTTTCGTTCACAGGAAATGAGTCGGTACGTTGAGGATGGGGTGATCGACGTCGGCATAACAGGCCACGATTGGGTTGTCGAAACAGGTTCTGATGTGCACGAGGTCTGCGAATTGACCTATTCCAAAAGCACGAGCAAACCGGTGCGATGGGTTCTCTGTGTACCTGAAGAATCACCTGTGCAGAAACCTGAACAACTCCAGGATGGAATCATCGCCACGGAACTGGTCCAGACCACCCAGAAATACTTCAGAGATCGCAATATCCGTATCAAACGAGTCGAATTTTCATGGGGGGCAACCGAAGTAAAAGCCCGACTGGTTAACGCAATCGTTGACTCTACCGAAACAGGATCGAGTATCCGAGCCAATAAGCTGCGGATTATCGACACACTGGTGACCAGCACCACGCGATTAATTGCGAATCATCAGGCATGGAAGGACTCCACCAAGCGGAATAAGATTGAAGACTTGGCGTTGCTTTTAAAGGGAGCAATCGCGGCGAGGGAGAAGGTGGGCTTAAAAATGAATGTTCCTCGCGACAGATTGGCTGATATTTTGAAATTACTGCCTGCGGAAAAATCACCCACCGTCAACGAGTTGGCCGATCCGGGTTGGGTTGCTCTGGAGGTAATTGTTGAGGAACACGTAGAACGCGAGCTTGTCCCACGGCTTAGCCGTACCGGTGCGACCGGCATCATCAGCTATGGGTTGAAGAAGGTTATCCCCTAACGGAGAGGCAGAATCGTCTTGCGAGATTCACAACAGAAGTATCTGTGCGATAGGCGATGTGATTTCTCGTTTACCCTCGCTGCGGCACTTTCAATCGGCCTGCTGGCTGTCACAGCCTCGATCGAGAGTTGTAAATCTCGCATAACAGCCACGCAGCCCGTTACGGGTTCTCATTCTCCACAGCTCCGCTCGATCTTGGACATTCATGTCCCACCGCCTCCGGGTGTCGAGATTAAAGTACTCGCACCTCGCGAAGGTGAGGCATTGACTAAGGCTCGAATGTCGCTCGATGCGATTATCGCTTCGTTGCCGAGCCCTGAGTACCTTTTCGCGACGACACAGCCAGCTACGCAGCCTGCTGCCTCTCAGAGCGAACCACCCCTCGCAGCTCAACTTAAATACGTTGAAGCCCGTGAGGCATGGCTGGACCGCCGCGCATTTGATGCTATTCGTGAGCTTCAGGCCGCCGACGTACTCGCACCAAATCGACCTGAAATATTGAGCCTGCTTGGGCAGATCTATAGCTACTCTGGTAACAAAGTTCGTGGCGGGTATTACCTTGAACAAGCAGTCAAACTCGACCCCTACGATGCAGAGAGTCTCTACTTGCTCGGCCGCTACGCTCTGGAGCAAGGCAAAGAGGGAGAAGCGATTGTGGATTTTTCCGCAGCTATGAAAGTCGCTGGCAAGGTTGACGATGTTGATCAAGCTCTCTGGCCAATGATCGCTTTTTCGCTAGGTGGTGCTTTAGATAGTGCGGGCTATGACCTCGCAGCTGCAGAGCAATACCGTTTTTCCTTGGATCATTCAAATCTTGCCGGCCGTAGTTCGCGTTTGGGGCGTGAGGTTTCCTTCCTGACACGACAAAGGGCGTCCACTTTTCAATCTCTAGGAGATACCTTAAATCGCTTGGGGAAAATCCGTGAGGCAATGGAGGCCTATACAGACAGCCTAGCTGCTATTGAAGATAAACCTGAGTCGGAGATCATCGCACGTCTGACGTATACACAACTCCGCGCGGGTTGGCGAGATGCCGCTCAGGACACGGTAATCTCCTACGTCAACCAGAGTAATGCTGCTCCAGCGTCGATCGAGCTTGTGCGATATATCGTCACCAACGGTGTTGATGCTAATCCTCTTGCATCGAAGCTGGAGTCTATTTACAAAAAAGATGGCCAGCCACAACAACTCGCGTTAGCTATTGCGAGTATTCTTGGAACGCCTAATGGTTTAGCGTTCCTCGAATCGCACCTGGATGCCAAGCCTGGCGATCGTGCTGTCTTTGAACAGCTTGTCAAAGAAACACTGGCGCTTCCCGCGAGTGATCCTCTTGGACCGACTCGTGCAGTGAGGCTGACATCCCGAGCCATCACCAGCCAGCCTAACCTGGCGCGAGAATATTCCGACTCGATGATTCAAGCCGCACCACGGAGCCTTCACCTACCAGGTGTAATAGATGCGACCAATGTAGATACGAAATACCAGTCAGCGTGCAGCTATCTGAAAGCACGATCCCTGGCAGCAGCAGGCCAGGCGGACGAAGCTGCCACAGCCTATGAGGTTGCGAGTCGAGGTGACGGAGCAATTCCTGCTGCGAAAGTGGAATTCGCAAGATTGTTGGCATTACGAGGCGATATAACCCGTGCCAACGAAATTCTCGACTCGATGGGGGATCGTCAAGATTCGGATACGGTTGCTCTTCGCGTAGCCCTGCTTGCAGATGCAGGTAAACACGCAGAGGCTCTGGCTCTGGTGGAGAGCTTAATTACCAAATCTCCGACCAATGTAGCTCTTGTTATACAAAAGGCAGCACTTCAGCAGGCAACCAATGATATTTCCGGGGCAGAGCGCACTCTGCTGGATGCTCTCGACAGTAATTCACAGTCTGAGTCAATTTATGAGGCTCTCTTTGCTCTCTATAACTCCCCGCAGGCTCCGCCTGATGCGACCAAACAATTTCAAAGACTAATGCTGCGGCTCACACGAGCCTTGCCCAACAGTCGTCTGGCTCGTCTGATGAACGCAGAGATACTTGCTGCCCGTGGCGATACATCGCAGGCAGAGGAGATGTTCCGTTCGCTCCTGAAGGATAATCCCCGTGATGCAGAAGCTCTGGCATCGCTGGCGGACCTGCTTGTAAGGGGACAACGACGCGATGAAGCCAACAAGCTGATCGACGAGGCCGTCCTTACCAATCCAAAGGACAGGGGCATTCTTATGGTGGCTCGCGGCCACTATCTTCAACGGGTTCCTGATCGGCAAAAAGCCTATGAACTAGAGGAAAAGCTGATAGCACTTAATCCAGCCAGTCCCTCGCGTGCGGCTGCGATGGCCAACCTCTATGCACGCACAAACCGTACTCAGGAAGCAATTGCCCTTCTAAATGAGGCGATGAGAACCTACCCGGAAAAGGTAAATGATCTTAAGGTAGAGCTCTCGACAGTCTATGATCGCATGGGCGATCATTTAAAATCCGAAGTATTGCTTCAAGAAGTACTGCGAGATCAGCCAGATCACGATCGCGCAATGAATGGGCTTGGATACTCATGGGCTAATCGAGGAGAACATCTCGATGAAGCCCGTATCATGATCGAAAAAGCAGTTGAGAAAGATCGTGACAATGCGGCTTATCTCGACTCGCTCGGATGGGTCTATTACAAACTGGGGCGTTTTGCCGATGCAGTGCAGCAACTGGAACGTGCTCGTAATGCTCCAGGCGGAGACTACCCGGTTATTCTCGAACACCTAGCCGATGCCTATTACCGGATAGGACGTTCAAAGGAAGCAATCACAACTTGGGCTAGAGCTCAGATCAAACTTGCGCAGGAAGATGCAGAAAATGATCGTGAGTTAATAGGGTTGGGTGAACGTATCCGATTGAAAATTGAAGCTGCGCAATCGGGCAAACCGGTGCCCTTATCCGATGTACCGGGAGGCTCATCAGCGAGCCGTCCAGCGGAGCCAAATCCCACTACCTCCCCGGCTCCGGCACCGTAAACTAAAAGCGCGATAATATACTCGTAAACCCCTTAAAACAAGGGATTTTTAATAGCTTTGGCTGTTTTACGGGACTAGATACGAGACGGCATTTCGCCTACAATAACTTGCAGAAATCCGGGGCCGAAACGGACCCGAAATTCATCGATCTTTACCGTATTTCGCCGATTCCAAGGAAGGCCGGGTCCACCATGGAAGATACTTCTGCCGCCGTCACTCCAACCGCCAGCAGCACCCCCAGAACACAACAGGCTGGCTACAACGAAGAAAGCATTAAGGTTCTCGAAGGTCTCGAAGCCGTGCGCAAACGGCCGGGGATGTACATTGGTGACACGACTCAACGAGGACTGCACCATCTGGTTTATGAGATCGTTGACAACTCGATTGATGAACATATGGCAGGGCGGTGCAGTGTAATCGGAGTCAAGATTAATGCCGACGGGTCGCTCAGCGTTACTGACGACGGATCAGGTATTCCAGTACGGCCATATAAACATGAAAATCCGCAGCTCAATGGCCGGCCTACAGTGGAAATCGTCCTCACCGTCCTACATGCCGGCGGTAAGTTTGACCACGATGCTTACAAAGTCTCCGGTGGGCTACACGGCGTAGGAGCCAGCGTTGTTAACGCGCTTTCCGAATGGCTCGATGTCGAGGTTTCTCGTGATGGGAAAATCCATGCGATTTCTTTTGAACGAGGCAAGGTTGTAGAGCCACTCCACGTCATCGGAGCAGCAGTCAAGAGTGGTACAAAGCTTACTTTCAAGCCGGATCCACTTGTGTTTCCCGACACGGAGTTCCGCTTTGATACACTCGCGGGGCGTTTACGTGAGTTGGCTTATCTAAACCCCGGCCTCACAATCACACTTGAAGATGAACGTATCGCCAAATCGCACACCTACGTGTTCCCAGAGGGCATTCTCGCGTTCGTCGGAGCACTCAATGAAGGCAAAAGTGTCATCATCGAGCCGATTTACTTCAAGGTCGAATCCAATGCTTCAAAAGGCGATCCCGCGTTCGGCCTCGTCTGTGATGTGGCTATTCAATACAACGACTCATACAACGAGACGCTGCTCGCCTTCGCAAACAACATCAATACTCTTGAAGGCGGAACACATTTATCAGGTTTCAAAACCGCACTGACTCGCACCCTCAATAATTATGCGCGTGCCAACAACATCATTAAGGATGATGTTGCGCCCACAGGCGAAGACGTACGCGAAGGGCTTGCTGCGATTGTCTCGGTCAAAGTCCCTGATCCTCAGTTTGAAGGTCAAACGAAAACGAAGCTGGGTAACAGCGAAGTCGAATCATTCGTCAATTCCATTGTCGGGGACAAACTTGGAGCATGGCTCGAAGAGCATCCGACTGAGGCAAAAAAAATCTGTATGAAGGGTGTGATGGCAGCTCATGCACGTGAGGCTGCTCGTAAAGCCAGAGAGCTGACTCGACGTAAGGGGGCCCTCGACGGCGGGGGGTTGCCGGGCAAGCTTTACGACTGCACCAGTAAAGACGTGGAAGCTTCGGAAATCTATCTCGTCGAAGGTGATTCTGCAGGCGGATCAGCCAAAGGTGGACGCGACCATCGCTATCAGGCCATCCTTCCACTGAAGGGAAAAATCCTGAACGTGGAAAAGGCGCGACTAGACAAAATTCTTGGATTTGAGGAAATCCGCACAATCATCCAGGCACTCAACTGCGGTATCGGTGAGGGAGATTTTGACCTGACAAAGCTGCGCTACGGCAAGATCATCATCATGACCGACGCCGACGTCGATGGATCACACATTCGCACCCTGTTGCTTACCTTTTTCTTCCGTCAGATGCCGGAATTAATCCGACAGCACCGTGTGTATATCGCTCAACCACCTCTATATCAGGTGGTGCGCCAGAAAAAGTCAGAGTACGTACTCAACGAAAAGCGAATGCGTGAGGTTGCCGGGGGGCTTGGTCTCGAAGGCGCGACGCTCATTGTTTTCGACGATGAACACAAAGAAACCGTACGACTTACCGGTTTCGAACTGAAGTCTGTCCTCGATTTACTTGAACAGCTTGGCGAAATGGTTGCAATCGTGCAGCGGCGCGGCATTGTCTTCACCGATCTACTTTCATTACGAAGTCGTGATCCTGAAGGGAAAAACCATCTGCCGCGAGTTCGCCTCCAGATCGCGGGAGGAAATAACGGAGCTACAGGTGAACACTATTTTTGGTCCGATGCCCAGGAGGACCAGTTCAGGCAGCAGCACAAGCTGTATCACGTTGCCTCTGATGCGGCATCACCCCAACCGGACCAGAACGATAGACCTGCGACTGCAATTCGTCAGGAACTTCATGAGGTCAAAGAGCTTGAAAGAATCTTTGCACGCCTCGGAGAATACGGCCTTTCCATTGATGATTACGCGCTGGTTCAGGAACAATCCGCCGCGGGAGAGAAGATGCCAACCCGGTTTGAACTGTCAGTCAAGGATACCAAGGGGCACGTGCAAGTAACACAAGTACCCAATCTCGCTCGTATTGCCCCGACGATCCTTGATTTGGGTAAGCAAGGTGTTGAGATCAAAAGATTCAAGGGACTGGGCGAGATGGATGCTGAGCAGCTATGGGATACAACAATGAATCCCGCAAATCGAGTTTTAATGCGAGTGACTTGGGATGCTGCCAGTCAGGCCGAACAGCTCTTTTCAATCCTGATGGGAGAAGAAGTCGAGCCGCGGCGTAAATACATTGAGAGCCATGCGCTTGAAGTTAAAAATCTCGACGTATAGCCCAGTGCTAGGAATGTGCGCAGCTTTTGGTGAATCAGTGGCAGGCCCGCCTTGAGCCGGGTGAGTATCAGTAACGTCATCACGGTCAAAATCTCACATGGAACTACTTGCGCATTCATTTCAGCGGCTCCACGTCGCCGGCGTACTGTTGCTTGTATTTACGACTTTCGTTGGATGTGGATCATCGCGAGCGGTGGATTCTCGGCTCAGCGATGAAGGCGGAGCCGCGTGGGCTGTACCGATTCATCGTGAAGGGATACCTAACTTTTACAAGGTGGATGACAATCTCTATCGCGGCGGCCAGCCTACTGAGGAGGGATTTCGACAGCTCGAACAAATGGGGGTAAAGACCATCATCAACGTGCGATCCGTCAAAAGCGATGAGGATCTCATCAAAGGCACAAACCTTCGATACATCGAGATTCCTTCGTCGTCATACACCATGGATGAACAGGAGCTTGTTCAATTCATAAAAGCGGTGAATGATCCGCATCATGGGCCTTATTTCATTCACTGCCATTATGGAGCAGACCGTACAGGAGCAATGGTTGCTGCCTATCGAATTGTTTATCACCGATGGTTGAATCAGGATGCCCTTAATGAAATGCGGGAGGGGGGCTTTCATTTCAATGAATTATGTGTTCGCTTGCCGCCGTTGATACGACGGATTGATCGTGAGGAACTATGCAGGCTAGCGGGTATCACTCAACCTGCGACCCCTCTTCGCTCAACCCCGAAAAGTACCACAAGCGGATTGCCTGCAGTGCGTAATCCACGGTAAACCAATTAAGCTCTGCCGGTCGCGGGGTTGTAGACTTTTTATTTTAAAACGACTGTGTCACCGCTCACAATGCTGCCCGTAGCATAGGATGCTTGATCCCCACTTCGAGCTTGGTTCCCGTGCCGACGATTGTCCCCGGAGTCATGAAATGGATTGCAAACGCCCGCCGCTGACGGTTTGTAGTATTCGGCTGCGTGTAATGAAAGGTCTGGCAGTGGTGGAACATGCAGGCTCCCGCAGGCAGCGGAACACCTACGGCTTTTGACTTATCAATCTGATCTTCGATGTTGAAAAGAATGTCTTTTTCGTTCTTCTTGGTATGCCAGACCGGAGTCAGGTGCGATCCAGGAATAACCTGCATCGCTCCATTTTCAACGACCACATCATCGAGCGTCAACCAGCAGGAAATCAGATTCGCAGGGCGGCACTTCCAGTAAGAATTGTCTTGATGCCAAGTGACCTCTCCGCCATGGAATGCTGGTTTGTAAAGAGCCTGGTCGTGGAACAACATGATATTCGGCCCAAGCAGATCCTGGACTACATCGAGGATTCTCGTGTCATAGATCAGCTTCATAAAATGAATATTGCGTTCACACATCTGGATAATCTGGAGCATCTGCAAACTGTGTTGTTTTTGCTCGGTGTGAGAAGCGCCTTCAGCTGCCGAGAGGTTGCGCCACGATCCATTAGATTCCGCGAGCTTAAACTCCAAATCGTATTGACTGCGATATAGATCAATTTCCTTATCCGTTAATATTTTCTTATAGGGCAGATAGCCATTGCAAAAAAAGAAATCAATTTGATCCTGCGTGAGTACTCCGACTTTGGATGCCTCCGTCGGTGAGGCAGTGGCGTCTGTGACAGTGGTATTAGTAGTATCTAATGCCGAATCGATATGTGAGTTGCTCATGGTGATCGTCTCAGAAAAAGGCTCGACGGGA
Organism: Phycisphaeraceae bacterium; assembly: GCA_020851465.1. Lineage (NCBI taxonomy): Bacteria > Pseudomonadati > Planctomycetota > Phycisphaerae > Phycisphaerales > Phycisphaeraceae > Phycisphaeraceae bacterium. Next base: position 512,749 of record JADZCR010000006.1, read on the forward strand.
AAGTAGAAGCATGAGTGAATTATTGAACTTTTTCTCTATCGTAAGTATAGCGACAACCAACAGATGAGGATTGACTGATACGATCCGGATTAATCAATCATGTAAGTACGAATTGAATTCACCTGCCGCACAACAAAAGAAATGCCGACAATTACTAGTCGTGTAATAGCTATAAGATCGTGAGACTCATCGCCACACGACACAAAGAGCGTGAGATTATCGCTTCGAGAATTGGAACCGACGGCGTGCGCCTGATTGGCCGTATTTCTTCCGCTCGACTTCACGTGAATCGCGGGTAAGCAAATCGTTGTCGCGGAGAGTTTGCTCGAGACTCGCGTCAAAACTCATTAACGCCCGTGCAATACCAAGTTTCACAGCTCCGGCTTGACCGGTGATCCCGCCGCCATCGGCGTTCACCCACACATCTACACTCGCTTCCGTTTTCGTCGCTTTCAACGGAGAGAGAACATCATTGCGATCACGGATTTCGGTAAAATAGCTGCTCAATTCGCGATTATTAACAAGAATCTTTCCGGAACCTGGTTTGATTCGGACACGCGCTACTGACGTTTTACGACGACCCGTTCCCCAATGAAAGCCAGCTTTATCTGGCCCTTTTGGTTTCTTTCGAGTTACAACCGGTGCGGGTGTATGTGTTACGGATACGGGAATCGTCAGCGTATCTTCAGCCATTGTTTTCTCAATTCTTTGATCGCAATATCTGGTTCAGTAATCGTTTCTGTCTTAGTCAGTTACCGCTGGTTTAGTAGTCACTCGAAGCCGCCATACAAGGCTTTCTCAAACCTGAACCGTTTGCGGTTTCTGAGAGCTGTGCGGGTGCTCTGCACCACGATAAATCTTAAGTTTGCCGATCATGTGGCTACCCAACTTCGTCTTGGGAAGCATACGGCGAATCGAACGTTCAACGAGCAGATCCGGCTTGTTGGCGAGCATCCATTTGTAGGTCATCCGTTTCTGCCCACCCGGATATCCGCTATAGGTTTGAAAAGTTTTGAGTTCTGGCTTGGATCCGAGTATACGAATCTTGTCAGCGTTGATCACGACGACGAAATCACCCGTATCTGTTTGCGGCGTATATTCCGGCTTGTGTTTACCCATCAGGAGCATGGCGACTTTGGCGGACAGACGGCCGAGGACTTGATCCGCGGCGTCAATCACAACCCAATTTTGCTTCACTTGACCGGGTTTTGCTTGAAACGTCTGACGATTCATAAGTTCACCAAAGTTCGGTTGCCTTGGAAGATCCACAGGCAGTGTACGGTTTATGTCGAATCAATAATGATAACAAAAGCAAGATTTTTGTCAAGTTGGATAGGATGAAACGCACGACTCGGTATCAGCGTACCAACGTACGAGTTCGGTTGAGTTTCTGCAATTATTATTTTGGCTTTGAGCGATGTTAAAGTCAGAGTGGAATTGCAAATCAGACATTCGGATCAAGCAGCTGGCGGCATGTCCTCTCGTTCGCGGAGTTTTGAAATTACCCGAGTGTAGATAGGCAAGCTAGTGGATTGCAGATTAATTTCCGTGACAGATTCCTCGCTGGAAGTGGGGGGCGTGGTCTGGGTAATTCCTTCTGTTTGGTCAGTAGTGACGGCGGAAATTCGCGATGCTTCTTTGCCGTCGTTAAGCGAGCGGCCTTGATCAATCATCGATGCTGATCGCGCAAGCATGCCCTCGATTTTGTTCTGCGCGTTTTTCCAATCGTCTTGAAGCCGAGCAATCTTGTCTTCGAGTGCGCGAAGCTTTCCTGTCAAGTCGTCCTCAATTTTTTCCATCGCCAAATCGTAACTCTCGAAACTTCTGGACACGTCATCCTGGAGTTCCGTACGGAACTTTGACTGTTCCGCCTTGACTTCTTCGAGAAGTTGGCGGTGTGCGCTGGTATGGGCTTCCGCAGCTTTGAATAGTTGCAGTCCGAGTTTCACTCGCTGGTCTGCCTGAGCTTGTACGCGGCGCAGCGCTTCGAGTTGTTGTTCCGGGCTCAAGGGACGATTCGCCGGTGTTAATAGCCCCGCTACTGGCTTGGGAAGATCACGAATAGGTATTGTCGTTTGACTCATAAATCCCTCACAATATGAACCATGTAAGAGAATCGGCAATTGTGGCCAGTAAGCTGCAATATCAGCGAAAAGTGGGCAGCAATTACAGATCGCTGATGTAGCGATATCCAAGGTATCCTTTCAGCCTATGAAACTACGCGACGTTCTTGATTGTCTTCGCCAACTCGCTCCCGAATCGCTAGCTGAAGAGTGGGATCGAGTCGGTTTGCACGTTGGTGATCCAGAGCAGCGCGTACAGCGTGGCATGCTCTGCATCGATCTGACAGAAGATGTGATGAGAGAGGCGATGCATCGGCGAGTGGACATGATTGTTGCGTATCATCCACCGATTTTTGATCCCCTGCGAACTCTGACAACGCATTCCCCTCGTGAACGAATAATTCGCCATGCGATAGCAAAGCGGATCGCCATTTACAGCCCGCATACTGCGCTCGACGCCGCGGCCGAGGGATTAGGGGATTGGCTCGCGGAAGCGGCGGGGCCATTCCCCCAATCGGGAGATTGCCGGCCGATTAAAAGCATAGAGCTTCCGACCAGCAAAGATTCCCGATTTATTTTGGTGACTTTCGTTCCCCCCGAACATGCAGACCGATTGAGAAATGCATTGTCAAATGCCGGCGCGGGAGAAATAGGGAAATACACCGAGTGTTCTTTCAGCGTAATGGGCGAAGGAACATTTCTACCTGGCGAGGATACTGCGCCGACAATCGGCCTGCGTGGCCGATTCGAGCGAGTACGTGAACTGCGATTGGAGATGGTGTGTCCATCTCATCGCATGCATCAAATCGTGCGTGTGCTTCGTCAGGCACATCCTTATGAAGCACCGGTATTCGATTTGTACCGACCTATTAATATCCCAGCCGCTGACAGCAAGAGCGTTGGGCAAGGTCGGCTGGTAAATCTCGCTCGCCCAATGGCTACCAGTGAATTGATTCGCCGTGTGAAACGGCACCTCGGCGTGAGTAAGATCGAAGTTGCTCGGCCTCAGAAACTTCGATTTGTGCGAACGATTGGATTTGTCCCTGGCGCGGGAGGATCGTTATTGAAAGAGGCAGGTCAAATAGACGCTTTCGTCACCGGTGAGATGCGACATCATGAGGTACTCGCTGCAAAATCTCGAGGGCAGATGGTACTCTTGGCGGGACATACTCAAACTGAACGACCTTACCTGCCGGCGTACCGTCGCCGACTTGAGAATATCCTTGGGAAGGATGTCGCTTGGATGGTCAGTCGAGCGGACGTGATACCGTCAAAATTAGTTTGATGTACCCTGACAATATTCCTCGATAACCACTTGAAGATACCTGTAATTTCATCGGCTTATGCGGAGGAAATCAGACCTTAATGATTTGCAAAGGTCATCATATTCGTTATCATTTGAGGTTCGGATTCGGATCTCGAAACCGTCGCCCGTGCATTTTGCTCGGGCTGTAACCCAAGACGGAGAATTACCAGATGGCAGAATTCAACCAATTCGGCACAGCCCCCCGCCCGAAAGTAACTCGTACCTCGAGTAACGGCACAGTATTTATCGATTACAAAAACAGCGAAGAGCTCCGCAGAATGCTCACGCCCAACGGAAAAATCCAGAGCAGAAAGCGTACGGGGATGACCGCCCGTGAACAGCGGATGCTCAGCCAAGCGATTAAACGGGCACGATTTATGTCGCTCCTGCCATTCACCTCCGCGACGCTCTAATTTTTATCGCTTTGAGATCCCATGTGCAGGGAGATATTGATCACCACACAAATGGTGTCGGAGTGGTGATATTGCGCGATGCTACAGGCTCAGCAGACGTCAGCCTTTCTTTGGACATCTAAGTTTATTCGTTTTTATGCGTTTAGATTCCAGGCTGGCCATGTAACGCAGTAAGCAAGTTGGAATTATTCTCGTATTCAGAATCGATTTCAGAGATTTCGCGTTAAGCTGTCAGTTACTCGTCAGGCGCCTACACTTAGCTTTTAAGCATCCCTGACATCTGAATGTTTATGACGGCCAAGACTATCTCTATTCGTGGCGCACGAGAACATAATCTAAAAAATATTGACGTCGATATCCCGCGCGACAAGCTTGTGGTTGTTACCGGTTTGTCCGGCAGCGGGAAAAGCACGCTGGCGTTTGACACGATCTATGCTGAAGGTCAGCGAAAATACGTGGAATCACTCTCTGCGTATGCTCGGCAATTTCTTGAGCAACTCCAGAAGCCCGATATCGAATCCATTGAGGGGCTTCCGCCAACTATCGCCATCGAACAACGATCGGCGTCACATAATCCCCGCTCGACTGTGGCAACCACGACGGAGATATATGACTACCTGCGCTTATTGTTTGCTCGAGTAGGCCAGCCACGGTGCTGGCATGTGGAGGATGAAAACTCCAGTTCACACAATAAACATCAGGATCCACTGGGGGACGAATCTGCCAGGCACTCACAATTACCCTCTTCTCATCCTGGATATTGCGGCCATCCCATCGCCAGTCAGTCGGCATCGCAGATCATCGATACCGTGATGACCCTACCCGAAGGTACGAAGCTCATGGTGCTTGCTCCGCTCGTACGAGGTAAAAAGGGACATCACAAAGAAGTCTTTGAGGCGATGGCTCGACAAGGCTTTGTCCGTGCGCGTGTTGATGGAAGCGTCATGGACTTAAGACAAACAGGCGGCTCTGTACCATCGCCGTTTAAGACCAAGACGGAACGCTACCAGGCTCACTCGATTGAAGCAGTCGTCGATCGAATTGTCGTTAAACGGGGTGAAGATGAGGCAGGTGTACGCTCTCGAGTCGCGGATTCGATTGAATTGAGTCTTAAGCTTGCTGAGGGCTTGGTCATCATCAGCGTCGAGAGTGACTCCATTCCCGCCAGTCCACCATTGCCCCCTGGTCAGCGACCGTGGATTGATACGCTTTATAGTGAGAAATATGCGTGCCCAATCCATCCCGAATGCAGTCTGGAAGACCTTGAACCGCGGCTGTTTTCATTCAACAGCCCATATGGTGCATGTCCCGCCTGTCATGGTCTGGGCACGATCATGGAGTTCGATCCTGATCTTGTCATTGATGACGATAATCTCAGCCTTGCGGATGGAGCAGTGGATGCGTGGCGTCATCACGGCAAACGGATGACGATCTATTACAACCATCTGATCCGGCGATTCTGTCGTGACTTTGGCGTTGATGCCAACTCTCCATACAAAAGTATTAGCAAGGCATGTCAACGCATTTTGCTTCACGGCACAACCAGCAAGGACGAAACGAAATATGGATCAAGCTGGGAAGGAGTGATTCCTAACCTCCAGCGTCGATTTGAATCCACAGAAAGCGAGTGGGTCAAAACTCTGTTACACGGCTTCATGTCAGAAGCTCCATGCGAGACTTGCAAAGGAGCTCGGCTCCGGCCGCAGGCTCTGCATGTATTTATCACTGGTTCCGACGGGAACCAAATACGTGGCAATACTGGAATGCACACAGATCTGGCGGATCGAAACGTCAATACCGTCTCATATCCGTGGAGGTTTGGGCCGGTGCAGCAAAACATTGCTGACGTTACTGCAATGACGATCGAACAAGCTGCAGACTTCTTTTCTCATCTGAAACTCACCGCGGAGCAGAAACAGATAGCAGCACCAATTCTCAAAGAAATCACCGCACGCATCGGATTCATGCTAAGCGTCGGGTTGGGTTATCTTTCGCTAAACCGATCAACCGCAACGCTTTCAGGAGGAGAGAGTCAGCGTATTCGGTTGGCAACCCAGGTTGGATCAGGTCTCGTCGGTTGTTGCTACGTTCTCGATGAGCCAACGATCGGCTTACATCAGCGAGATAATGACCGACTTATCTCAACACTCCGACACCTGACCGATATTGGCAATACCGTGATTGTCGTTGAGCATGATGAGGACACTATTCGTGCTGCGGATCATGTACTCGATATCGGCCCAGGAGCTGGCCGACATGGTGGACGCCTAATTGCGCAAGGGACCGTACGAGAAATTGAGGCCTGTTCACAATCCATTACGGGTAAATATCTCACCGGAGAGTTGTTTATCGCAGCACCTGCTGTGCGACGTAAACTTGATCACGTCCATCCCTTGACCGTACTAGGTGCTCGAGAGAACAACCTGAAGTCGATCGATGTCAAGTTTCCTCTCGGCGGTATCCTCTGTGTCACCGGTGTTTCTGGGTCCGGCAAGAGTACGCTCGTTAATCAGATTCTCCTTCGCGCAGCTAAGCGATCTCTGCTAGGTTCGCGAGAGAAACCGGGTGCCCATACGAAGGTATTGAATCTGGATCATGTCGATCGTGTGATTGAAGTGGACCAATCTCCGATCGGTCGGACGCCGCGTTCCAACCCAGCTACCTATACGGGAGTATTTGATCTGATTCGAACCCTCTTTAGTCAGACAAAAGAGGCGAAAATTCGCGGCTACAAGCCCGGACGGTTCAGTTTTAATGTCAAAGGTGGGCGTTGCGAGGCCTGCGAAGGTCAGGGGACAAAAAAAATCGAAATGCACTTTTTGCCTGATGTTTTTGTTACATGTGAAGAGTGCAAAGGTAAACGATACAACCGCGAGACGCTCGAAGTGCTATATCGGGGGAAGTCCATCTCTGATGTATTGGCCATGACTGTTGAAGATGCAAAGACTTTTTTTGAAAACTTCCCAGAGGCAAGCCGCCTGTTGGCCGCTCTTGATGATGTTGGCCTGGGCTATGTGCAATTAGGTCAGGCATCTACAACCCTTTCCGGCGGCGAAGCACAGCGAGTCAAACTTGCCACTGAACTGGGCAAGCGGGCAACAGGACATACGATGTACCTGCTCGACGAACCAACGACGGGGCTCCATTTCGCGGATATCGCAAAACTGCTCACGGTATTGTCACGCCTCGCAGATCAAGGGAACAGCGTTTTTGTAATCGAACACAATCTCGACGTGATCAAGTGTGCTGATTGGATCGTGGATCTTGGACCCGAGGGAGGCAGTCGTGGCGGCACGATCGTTGCGGAAGGTACACCGGAACAGGTCGCTGAAAAATCGGAATCCTATACGGGACAACATCTGCGAAAAGTACTCAAAGAGCAGACTGTAGCCGTGTGATAGCTGCGGACTATGCACCGGGTTGTCCATGACGGGGACGTGCAACACGCAGAAGGTTGCCTGTTCTCTGAACAATCCATAAAATCTAGTGTTCTTAACCGTTTAGCTCATACGATTCCAGGAGACTCCCGTGGCCGATGCCTTCCGTTGCAGCTTGGTAACCCCCGAACGTCAATTATTTGACGAAGAAGTTGTTTACGCGTCGATCCCTGCCTGGGATGGTCAGCTTGGCCTGATGCATCAACGAGCTCCATTGCTCGCTAAGCTTGGCTCGGGACCTCTGCGCCTCGATCTGGCTCAAGGTGGGTCTAAGTGGTTTTTCGTGGGCGGGGGATACGCACAAATGAAGGATAACAACTTATCGCTGGTTACCGGAGAGGCAAGACATACTGAGGAGATTGTACGGGCGGAGGCCGAAGCTGCCTTGAAGGAAGCCGAAGCCCGAATCGCACGGTCGGATGATGAGGTTGCTCGAAAAGAAAGTGAAATTCGACGTGCTCGCGGCCTGATTGAGGTTTCAGGTAAGAAGTGAACTGCTTCAGGCGGACAGCAATCTGGAAGATCGGAATATTCCGATCTCTTGGGTTTCTTTGCTACTCAACAAATCTCCAGACCATATTCCAAACCGGTCGATGCTAGACTTATTCAAGTGTCGGTTCAGCGCGCGGCGGAGCCACGGCTGTCCATGACCGACACCTCTAAATAAAGCGATTGCCGACTTCCCGGATGGAACCGGTCGGCTTATCCAATGCACAGCGTAGTTCGAGAGTTTATCCCCAGCATGTTCCAGCGGCGGCTGTGGTTACTCATCATTGCCGCGATGGCGGTATGTGCGGTCATGCTTGCGCAGATTACTCGCCTTAGCCTTGTGCAAGGGGCATCAATGCGGATTGAGTCCGAAAATGCCCTATCTCAGTGGAAGCTGATCCCAACAATTCGTGGTCGTATCCTTGATACAAAAGGTCGTGTATTGGCAGAGGATCGCCCCAGCGACGACATCGCAGTCAATTACCGCGTCATTACAGGGGAATGGGCCTATCTGATGGCCAAACGTGCCGCTCGTGCTTCCAACGTGGCTCGCTTTATTGAGATGAGCTATGAGGAGCGAGAGAAACTTATCGCTTCTTATCAGCCAGCATTTGATGCCCAGGTTGAGAGCCTGTGGAAGACGCTATGTGAAATGGGGCGGATTAATCGTGCGGAATTGGAACGACGCAAGGCTATGGTGAAGGAGCGCGTTCAACAGATTTCAAGTCATCTCATGTTGGCGCGATGGTCTGCAGAGCAGCGACGACGCGAACAACTCAAAAAAAATGAATCCGGCAGAGTACAGGCATGGTTACCTGACTGGCTCACTGAACGGACCATGGAACTGGCTGATGCGGATCAATCGGACCAGTTTGAAGAGATTCGAGAGGAACAAGCCGGCCATCCACTCTTGCAGAATGTCGACAACGTTGCGGTCATCCGTGCTAAGCGTCTAGTCGCGGCGGCAGAAAGCGCAAAGCTGCCGAATGTCTGGTCTCAAGTCAGTGTAATCTCGTCAAAAGTTCGGGCTTATCCCCTGGAAACGGTGAAAAATCTGGAGATAGATCGTTCATCTCTCCCAACACCATTGGCGAGCAGTCGTCCGTCCAACGTAACCGTCGAAGGCCTTGGTTTGCACGTGTTGGGGATTTTACGAGATGTTTGGAAGGAAGATGTTCAAGCTAGACCGTTCAACGCGGAACAGAATGATTCCGCCAATCTTGGCGGCTATCTGGCAGGCGATCTTATTGGGGCATGGGGTGTCGAGCGGTCGCAGGAAGCGGTGCTACGTGGTGCGCGGGGTCGACAAATGCGTTACCTCGATACACAAAAACAAGAAATACTGGAACCTGTTCCCGGTCGCGACATCACTCTGACGTTGGACATAGCTCTGCAAGCTCGAGTGCAGGCAATCATGGAGCCATCTTTCGGGTTGATGAAAGTTCAACCTTGGCAATCAAAAGACCCCGAAGCCAGTGAAGAACAGCCTATGAAGCCGTCGCTCGGCGAAGCACTCAATGGTGCTGCGGTAGTCCTTGATGTCAGCAATGGCGATGTGCTGGCGATGGTGAGCACGCCCGGCATCAGCCTGCGGCAACTTCGCGAAAATCCCGATTCAGTCTGGAACGATCAGCGAAACTCGCCTTTCACCAACCGCGCTATCGCTCGTGGCTTTCAACCCGGGTCGACGGTCAAAGCACTCGTGCTCAATGCTGCGGTTACCGATAAACGGCTTTCACCCGGCGAAGAAATTGTCTGTACAGGTCACTATTACGAGCAGGACACACAGCACTTTCGTTGTTGGATCTACAAAGCATATGGCGGCAGAACACATGGACCATTGACCGCGCCACAGGCGATCATGCGGAGTTGTAACATCTTCTTTAATACCTTAGGTGATCGGCTCGGCGCCGATCGTTTGGTCTGGTGGTACGGACAATTTGGCCTCGGCTCACCAACGAATTGTGGACTTCATGAAGAAATCAGCGGATCGTTACCCAAATACACGCCATCGTCCCGTGTGGGGCAGCCAGCAATTGGAACCTCTGATGCAATCAATATGAGTATCGGTCAAGGTCCAATGCTCTGGACCCCGATGCAGGCTGCAAACGCATACGCAACAGTCGCACGCGGTGGGGTTGTAATGACTCCACGTGTCGTTAAAAACGAATTAACAACAGCGTCAGCTACAAATCTTCATTTAAGTCCCAAGGGGTTATCTCTTACGTTAGAAGGATTATTTAGTGCTGTTAACGAACGCGACGGCACCGCAAACCATCTCAGCCTGCTGAATGGAGAGTTGATTTTCAAAGACCTGCCAAACCTGAAAATCTATGGCAAGTCGGGTACTGCTGCTGCTGCTGCATTACGCATAGACAGTGATCGTGATGGCAGGATCACAAGCAGGGATCAAATCGTTCGTCAAGGGGACCACGCTTGGTGCATCGTGATGCTCCAGCGACCTGGTGATGCACTACCGCGATATATCGTGGCGGTTGTGGTGGAATATGGTGGTAGCGGCGGGGCGGTGGCTGGTCCGGTGGTTAGCCAGATTATCCACGCAATGCGGCAAGAGGGCTATCTGTGAACCTCGTGCTTAAAAGGCTTCGTGCTGTCTTTGTATTTCATGGAGGATGGATTGCGCTCCTCGCTGCTGTAAGCCTAACCTGCCTGGGAATTGCTGCTATTTCGACGGCCGAGTATGGCGAAAGTACGCAACTAGCCCGATCTCAGACGCTCTGGACAATTATTGCATTAGGGTTGCTGGCATTGTGTATCTTGCCTCACCCGCGACAGATTTCTCTGGCCAGCTATCCATTGTTGTTGATGGCTCTGATTCTTTTAGTTTTTGTGTTGATCCCAGGAGTGCCATCCTCAATTGTCAAGCCACGAAATGGTGCTCGCTCATGGATCAACTTGTATTTCATGAACTTTCAGCCATCGGAAATGGCCAAAATCGCATTTGTTCTCGCGCTGGCGTATTACCTCCAATACCGTGAAAACTACCGCACACTTCGCGGCCTTATCCCTCCGTTCATCATCATGTTTATTCCGGTGATTCTGATTCTGAAGGAACCCGACCTGGGAACCGCGATGCTGTTTCCGCCTGCACTTTTTGTCATGCTGGTTGCAGCCGGCGCAAAACTAAAGCACATGAGCATTCTTCTTTCACTAGCGATTCTTGCCGTAGCCCTTAATGTCGCAGCAATCTTCTACCTGCCTGACTCGATGCAGATACTTAAACAACATCAGCGTGATCGCATCACTTCAATGATCAGCCAGGCGCAGGGCGACACGCGATACATCAAAGGCATTGGATTTCAGCAGCACAAAGCCATCACACTCGCAGGAGCGGGAGGAATCAAAGGCTACGGCGCAGAGCGTTCCCGAATCATTATGCGATTTAACCATCTCCCTGAAGATCACAATGACATGATATTTTCCGTCGTCATGAATCGTTGGGGGTTTATAGGGGGAGCTGCCACGGTCGGTTTGTATCTGCTTTTGTTTCTTTCATTCATGATGGTGGCAATGCGTGCCAGTGACCCATTCTGTCGGATAGCGACGGTGGGATTCGCAGGACTGATATTCACGCAAGCGGTAATTAACATCACCATGACCATCGGGCTGATGCCCATCACAGGGATTACGCTTCCGTTTGTGTCTTACGGCGGTTCAAGTCTTCTGGCGACCTATGCGATCGTGGGACTAGTCGTCAATTTCGCCTCACGTCGGCCTGCGCTGGTCATGCGTCCAAGCTTCGAGTTCGATGAACCTGTAACGACATATCGATGATATAACACCAATGAGTAATACCCCCGAATTTGTCCCACACGAGCTTGTAAATCTCGGCATCAATCTGCCCCCCGGAGGGTTGGAAGCACTGACGACATATCTCGCGATGCTTCTTGAAGCTAACAAACAATTCAATCTCACTGCGATCCGTGAGCCAGAAGTCGCATGGCGACGGCACATCATTGACAGCCTCACAGCATTACCTGGATTAGATCATCTGAGCGCTGGTGATTCAGTGATTGATGTTGGTAGCGGAGGCGGTTTGCCGGGAATACCGCTTTCGATAACGCGATCGGATCTTCAGATCACACTGTTAGAGTCAACCGGAAAGAAGGCTGCATTTCTAAAGAAATGCAAAGAGAAGATTCCCCTACCGAAAGTAACTGTCATTCAGGAAAGAGCTGAGATTCTCGGCCAGGATCGAAATCATCGACAACAATACAACGTAGCGGTATGTCGCGCAATCGGTCCGTTGCGGGAGATACTCGAATATACGCTGCCTTTGGTAAAAGTTGGAGGTGCCGTTCTGGCAATGAAAGGACCTAAAGCCGAACAGGAACTTCGTGATGCTGGTGATGCTATCGATGTTCTGGGAGGTGGTGAAATACGGGTGTTTGACGCCTATCCCGAGGGGTTTGATCGAAATACGGTAATCGTAATGGTTGCGAAGGAACGACCGACGCCCAAAGCATATCCTCGTCGCCCCGGAGTACCTCGGCAGATGCCGCTTTAGCAGAGATCCAGGGCGATAGAAGTTACCTGTTGTATCTTTCAAGATGCACTTCTTCATCCAACTGATGAATATTCTTCCGTTCAGTGTTGGCCTGCGGCTATCATTGAACAAGAGAAATGTGTAAGTGTGTTGATTAGTCGTAACGCCCGTAGAGATACACCCCATCACTAAGACGAGGTAGTTATGAAATTTAAGTACGGGGAATTTGATGGGCAGGAGTTTCCCACGTCGGACAGTTTGTTTCCGCCAAACAAAGTAATTCAGTTTATTCTCCAGTATGGACAGAATGCGCTTGACGCGATGGACAAGCTCGATAGCGAGGATGAAAAGCACTTTATCGATGCAATGATTGAGGCAGGGTTGCTTGATCGTGATGGCGCCTCGGGTTCTCTTCGACTCACACCAAAAATGTTGAGAGGCCTTGAACATAAAGCTTTGCTGGAAATCTTCGCCGGCCTCCAGCGAGGTTCGCGTGAGGGACACCAGACCCGAGATCGCGGACGGAGCGACGAACGCCTTGAAGGAACGAAACCCTACGAATACGGCGACCCGCTCAGTGAAATTGATATCACCGAGACCATGAGCAACGCGCTTCGCAGTAATCGAGAACAACAGCATGAGTCGGATAATGTCCATCAGAACAGAGGGATTCCTATCAGCCCCTCCGATCTAGAGATTCATCTCAGCGAAGGACAAAGTGATTGCGCTACTTGTGTGCTTCTGGATATGTCGGGGTCGATGATGCGATACGGCCGCTTTTATCAGGCAAAACGCGTAGCCTTGGGACTGGCGGCACTTGTACGATCCAAGTTTCCGCAGGACTCAATTGATTTTGCTGGCTTCTATTCGTTGGCAGAGCGCATTCCCGAACAAATACTGCCGTTGGCAATGCCTCGACCGATCAGTACGCACGACAGCCAAGTTCGATACCGGATTCCGCTCGATCAAGCTCAAGCTGAGCCTAATCGTATTCCTCAGCACTTTACGAATCTGCACCTCGGCCTGAGGCTTGCACGACAGATGCTTACCCGTCGTGGAGCTTCGAATAAGCAGATTTTTATTATCACTGACGGCCAGCCCACTGCCCATGTTGAGCCTATTCAGGACACAGGGCAGGAAATGTTGTATCTGCTTTACCCACCAAGTGAACGTACGACCACGATCACACTCAAGGAAGCCTTACGATGCAAGCAGCAGGGCATCAGGCTAGCAACATTCGCTTTGGTCGAAGACTACTGGGGGATGGACTGGGTGGGCTTCGTGGATCAACTTACCCGGTTAACACAGGGCATCGCATATTACTGCTCGAGTGATAATCTCAGCTCAATAGTTATTGAAAGCTACTTGTCGAGTAAGAAGCGTAAGAGCTTCACAGCTTAACTTCATCGCCCCTGCGCTGATACGAGAATTGGTGCAATATTACGGATGTCCAACCGATTGGCTATCAACTGTTTTACGCTTGGCGACTGGAGGACCAATTGTTACGTCCTTCATCCCGGCTCCACGCCTTCTGGTAAGTGCTGGATTATCGATGCTGGATTTTCCCCTGAGCCCCTCATCAATTATGTCCGCCAGAAGGGACTCGGACCGGAAATGGTTCTACTTACGCATGCGCATATCGATCATATTGCAGGACTGCATGCTGTTCGAGCAGCTTGGCCGGGGATTCCCATCCTGATCAATAGCAGTGAACATAATTTCCTTGCTGATCCTGCATTGAATCTTTCGATTGCACTTGATGAACCCTTCGAAGGACCTGACCCGACTGGCTTTCTCGAACCCGGCACAACGCTGCGTCTGGATGGAGTGGCATTTCAGGTTCGTCATACCCCAGGCCACAGCCCAGGCGGGGTCACGCTCTATGCGCCCGATGAGAAACTCGCCTTTGTTGGGGATACGTTATTTGCTGGGTCTGTTGGACGGACCGATTTTCCCACTTCTGATCCATCTGCGCTTAAGCACAGCATTGAATCGCAACTGCTCTCCATGCCAGATCCAACTTTGATCCTGCCTGGTCATGGACCTTCATCAACAATCGGCCAAGAACGCAGGACAAACCCGTTTCTGTAAACGCAAAATTAATTTCGTGATAAATCAAAGCTGGCAGAGATCGGCGCATGGTCGGATCCGCCTAATACAGAGGGATCGGAGAGAACTCGTGCAGAATTAGGAATACTCATTTTTACCAATGCAGGACTTACCAGAATGTAATCAATGGTGCTTCGGTAAGGTTCTTTGAGATATGTAATACGAGTATCGGGGGCGAGCTTTGCGTGAGCATCGATGAGAAATGGCTTACCATCCGTCTGTGGTGCAAGTAGCGTCTTAAGCGTAAGGCTTTGTGGCTCATCATTGAAATCACCGAGCATAACCGCGAGCTGATCGGGTTGCTTTGTCATGTTTTCAGCAATGATCTGCCGTGCAGCAGTGGCCTCGGCGAGTCGATACTTCACCGACTCTTTATCGTCAGGGCTATCGTACTTGCTTTTGAGGTGAACTGAGTAAAGATCAACGATCTGCGTTGCTGTCGCCTGTATTCGGACTTGCCAGAGGTCACGGGCAAAATGCCAAGTCTGGGTTTCTCCAGCAAGTGTCAATTCTCGCCAGCGGTGACTGGTGACACTGACTATAGGGCGGCGACTAAGTACCCCCAAGTTTTGCCCACGATCACTATTAGTGTTTGCCACCGCGAGGTACTCATACCCCATGTCAGCAAGAAATTCACGATTCATCGCTCGGAGAACACCTTCATTTTCCAGTTCTTCAAAAGTTATAACATCAGGATTCAGCGCGCGAATCGCTTTGGCTATTGACTGTATTTCAGCACGTGGCTTGGGTTCATGCCCTTCATCAAATGTGTAAGGATCGTCAAAGACATCGAGAAAAAACTCGACGTTATATGCTGCGATAGTCAGCCTGTTCGGATTAGGCTGAGCTCGTAATTCTATTGGTGCGAGAACTACAACTAATAAAAACAGACATGCGATTCGGTTTAGTGAATGACGCATAGAACAGGCTCCAATAGGAACGCATAGAGTACAGGCACAGTGCTTATCGTGTGGGTGTTTCCACCCAGGCCAACCACATGGCGAGCGAGAGTAGCGAGAATAATCGGTGTGTATGCTCGCGGCCTCGGCTATGTTCGTACATTAGATTCTCAATCATTTCGCGATGTAAGCCAATAGCTCCAAGGTATGGTTCATCAAGCAACCAGCGACGCAGCATTGTTTGCAACGAACCGTTAAACCACTTGCCGAGGGGAATTGCAAACCCCATTTTCTTTCGCCGAATAATAGTCTCAGGAAGAAAAGGCCTGGCTACTTCACGGAGCAATGGTTTTGTTTGCCAACCAGACAAAAGGGATTTGAAGTCACTGGCCAAACTGGCATTTAAGACTTTGTCATCCAGCAAGGGGCTTCGTACCTCCAGACCAACCGCCATAGACGCCCGATCAACTTTGCGCAATAGATCGCCAGGAAGATAGTTCAACAAATCCCATTGTCGTGCAGATGCCGCGGGATCGGAATACGCACCTACGGCATCGTGATCTGCAATGGAATTAGGCTCATCAACTCCCAGCAAGCGGATCTGTTCATCATTGAACAATCGAACTAGGCTGAGGTACTGCTTCATGCCGACCGGCATACGCGCAGCTGTGACCATTCGATGATATTTTGCCAGTAGAGATTTTTCTCCAGTACGGAATGGTATCACTGGACACTTACTCAACCACCAAGCATGGGCGCGCAGAGTTCTTGCAGCGATGTATCGCTCGTAACCCGCGAATACTTCGTCACCGCCATCACCAGACAATGTTACTTTTACGTGCTTGCGTGTCGCACAGCTTAGCCAATACGTTGGCAGGATTGAGCTGTCTGCAAAGGGTTCCCCCATCAACTGCGTGAGGTTAAGCAGATCAGCTTCAACATGAGGCTCCGCGTGCAACTCGTAATGTTCGCTGCCGATATGCTCAGCTACACGACGAGCATGCACTGCCTCGTCATATGAAATATCTGGCATCGATACGCAAAATGTCTTGAGTCTCTCACCTCGCTTGGAGAGTTCCTTCTGCGCAATAGCTGCAATTAATGAGGAATCAATCCCTCCTGACAAGAAACAACCTAATGGAACATCGGCATCCAGACGTATCCGCACCGCATCAATGATGAGCTGAGTGAAGATGTCTACATCAACAGTGGTGGTGTTTTCCGATACGTGATGTGGCGCAGCCAAGACGCGACGCGGGTTCGCTTGGATCATCGTACTCGGCGGAAATTCAACGATACCCTTTAGTGGCGTCTGTGAAAGTGTATATCCGTAGGCGAGGTAACCATACAGCGCGTCACGGTCGATCTTCGGCTTTTCAGGAAGCGCAGCACAGATTGCTGCAGGGGTACTGGCGAATAGAAGTACACGATCATCTTCGTACACAAACAGCGGTTTCTTGCCTACGCGATCCCTGGCCAGAAAGAGGTTTTGACCATCCCATATCGCAAACGCATACATTCCGCGCAGATGGGAGGGCAGGTCACCGAACCATTCGCGGAAGCCGTGTAGTAACACTTCCGTGTCGCTGTGGTCGGTCGTGAATCGGTAACCCTTTGCGGCAAGTTCCGTCCGTAGTTCACGATGGTTATAGATTTCACCATTAAAAACAATGGACAACTTTCGATCAGGGAGCATCATCGGCTGCTGACCAAATGTAGAATCGAGAATCGCCAAGCGTGTGTGAGCAAAGCCAAGGCGGCCGTCGATCAAAATACCTTGATCGTCAGGTCCGCGACTGGTAAGAACCCCTTGCATGCGCAATAACGCAGCGCGGTCAACCGGATAATCGTCACGGCGCATGATGCCTGCGATACCACACATGCGCGTAGGATAGTGTCGTCAGGCCGTAGCGGCTAAATCTGAGGAGGCTGCGGTTTTGCTTCCTTCTGAGGCAGCACATGCCGGACATGGAGTTCCTTAAGCTGCTTTTCGTCCACCGGTGATGGCGCGTCAAGCATCAAGTCAGCCCCATTTTGTGTCTTGGGGAATGCAATCACGTCACGGATATTGGTCGTTCCGGCCAAGTGCATAATGATGCGATCCAAGCCCAGCGCCAGCCCTCCATGAGGCGGAGCACCGAACTTTAACGCATCGAGCAGGAAGCCAAATTTCCTCTGTTGCGATTCCTCGTCAATACCAAGCAAGCGGAAAATCAACTGTTGAACCTCAGGACGATGGATACGGATTGATCCACCTCCCAGTTCGCTGCCATTACAGATGATGTCATAGGCTTTCGATCGGACGCTACCGATCTGCGTCCTGTCACCGCTTTCAAGTTTGGCAATGTCCTCATCTTTAGGTGCGGTGAACGGATGATGCAGGCTGTCCCAACGTTTCTCATCCGCATTCCATTCAACAGCTGGAAAATCAACGACCCAAAGCCATTTCCAGTCACCGTCCTTGATCATGTCGCGATCCTTCGCCAGCTTAATGCGAAGCTCGCCCAGAACGCGATGAACAACCTTAGAGGTGTCCGCAGCGAAGCAGATCAGATCTCCCTCCTTAGCTCCCATACGAGCGACAAGCTCGTTAGCAATCTCTCCAACGAACTTGGCGATACCGGTATCACACTTGCCATCTCCAATCACCTTCGTAACTGCAAGACCCTTGGCACCAAACCCCTTGGACCATTCCGCCAGAGCATCCGTTTCCTTTCGTGTCATAGAGCCGCCACCAGGAACGCAGATCGCTTTGACAATGCCCCCTGATTCCAATGCACTTTTGAAAACTCCGAAAGTAGTTTTGGCTGCAAGGTCGCTTATGTTCTTGAGTTCCATACCAAAACGGAGATCAGGCCGATCGATACCAAAGCGATCCATTGCTTCTGCATAAGTCATGCGAGCAAGCGGGGGGACCTCGACATTAAGGATTTCCTTCCAAATCCGTCGCATCAGTCCTTCAACGATATCGAGCACTTCCTCTTGATCCACAAAGCTCATCTCAAGATCAAGTTGAGTAAACTCAGCCTGTCTGTCCGCCCGTGGATCTTCATCACGAAAACAACGGACGATCTGCACGTAACGCTCGCAACCTGCAACCATCAGAATTTGTTTGAACAACTGCGGACTCTGCGGCAGTGCATACCAAGCCCCCGCCTGGAGTCGACTGGGGACGAGAAAGTCACGTGCTCCCTCCGGCGTACTCTTGCAGAGGAATGGAGTTTCGATCTCAAAAAAACCATTTTGGTCGAAATAATCGCGCATGATTTTGGCGACACGATGTCGTGTGCGCAAGATATGCTGCATTCGTGGACGCCGAAGATCGATAAAGCGGTACTTTAACCGTGTCTCCTCACCCACTCGCTCCGCTTCATCAGGAGTAAATGGTGGATTATTACCCTTATTCAGCACTTCGAGTCGAGAGGCCTGCACCTCAATCTGGCCGGTGGCAATTTTGTTGTTTGCCATTCCAGCCTCGCGGGCGACACACTTACCCTGGACTGATACCACATCTTCGTTACGTAGTGAATTCGCCAACTCGTGTGCTTCTTTGTTTTCCGGATGAAAAACAATCTGGGTCAGGCCCTCACGGTCACGGAGATCAATGAATATGACACCGCCGTGATCACGGTACTTGTTTACCCAGCCGGCGAGGCTGACAGTCTGGCCAACGTGTTCACTCCGCAAGGCACCGCAGTTGTGAGTTCGCTTTTGCATGAAAATCCTCGTTTGAAGGGCGGTGATGATACTCGTTTTATCCGTATCGCGCGAGGTTCACAGGTGGTCCGAGCCGCGGTGGAGTGAACACAGGTAAGGTAACTAAGGACGATTTTTTTCGTATCGCTACACTGTGGCCGTGTTTACAGGACTTGTACAAACACGTGGTCAAGTTGTTTCATCCCAACTTTATCAGTTTGGGTTGAAGTTGGTTATCACCCCACGAGAGGGGGCGTTCGTCAATCAATCTCTTCGCCATGGCGACTCCATTTGCGTCAACGGAGTGTGTTTAACACTGGTTCAAAAAAACTCGGCGGGTCTGCATTTCGATGTCATTTCTGAAACGCTTGCTAAAACAACACTACGCTTACTGACTGTCGGCAGTGAGGTCAACCTGGAGTCATCACTGACGCCTACTAGTCAAATCGGTGGCCATTTCATGCAAGGTCACGTTGATGGTATAGGGATCATACGTGAAGTCGTTGCCAGCGCATCTGAGCGGCGATTGATAATCATGCCTCCTGCTGAGCTGATGGATTACATTGTGATAAAAGGGTCCGTCGCAATCGATGGAGTGAGTCTGACTATCGCCGCTATTGCTGAGGATTCTTTCGAAGTAGCACTAATTCCGACTACGCTCGAAATCACTACGCTAGGCTCAGTAAAACCAGGTGCCCGAGTCAATCTTGAAGCGGACACGATTGCGAAAACCGTGGTCAATTATTTACGACGACAAGCAACTAGATCTTCGTAATTTCTGAGGCATAGGGCATTGAAATGAGATAGCCTTCATACAGCCACATGGTCAGAAAGCGTCATCTGATGCTGTCGATGAAGCTCTGTCTCCACTGATTGCACACCAATGCAGAGGACCGTCAGATCATCCTGCTGATTAAGTGAGCCAACCTGGAGATCGAGTTTTGCAATCAGTCGTTCCAGTGCTTCGTCGAGAGTACCGTGAGCGAGATGCTTAAACTCTTCAGTGTATTGTTGATTGGCCGAGTCTCGTCCATTCACTGGACACACTTTGGGAAATGCAACTTCAAAACCGTCGCTGTAAAGCAGCAACCGGTCACCTGATTGCAGCTGTGTTTCGTGCAGCTCGAATATTTCATCCGGGAATATACCGAGCATAGCACCTTCGGGCTGGAGCATGCGTGTGCCACCATTTTCGTTGAGAATAAGCGGATATGGGTGGCCAGCCCGAGCAAACGCCAATTCCAGTGTTTTACAATTCAGCACGCCATAACAAGCCGTTGCAAAGCGGACCTTACCGGTCTGCTGCTCAACCATGTCGTGATTTAACTTAGCAAGTGCCTCATTAGGTGGAATGATGCGATACCCGCGTGGAGCCGTCGCATCGATCTCCTTGGTATGCAAGCATCGCTTGATATACATGGTCATAAGCGCGGCTGGCACGCCGTGACCTACAGCATCAGCGATAAAAAATCCAATATGCTCTTCATCGAGCTGGAGTACCTCGTAGATGTCGCCGCTGACGTAGCTTGCAGGTCGAAAAAAGACACGACATTCGACACGGCCGACTTTTGGTAGCTTTGAAGGAAGAAACTCACGCTGAAGCTGTGCTGCGAGGCGAAGCTCCTCGTCAATTTTGCCGATTTGGTCACACAATCCGCCCTGGTGCATTTGCAGAGCTTTGATCTCGGTTCGCAAGTGTCGGACAGTAGTAGCCTGGCCCCACAACGTCCGCAGTACCGCACACAGGGTTGCGGCGGATTCCATCAGCGGGGCAATGACGACTCCTTCTTGAAATAGTGAGCCGACTTGATGGCTCTCATCCGGGCGACTGATCATCGCGCAGATGTGATGATCCAGAAGCAGACTCATCACTGCATATAAACCTCGCGGTTGATGCTCATCAAGGATTACCCACGCGATAGCAGCGCGATCCAGATGGGTTTCATCCTCTAAAACCTGGTCGAACGTGATCGAGGTGACAGGGGGCTGATCCTTGTCCGGCCAATGCGCAAGTACAGCCTCGACCATCGGTACTCTTAGGACCGAGTCACTGGACCCGATGAGTAGGATCTTCGTTGGCATGATGAAGAAAAGCTGACAGACGAAAGTCAACCAAACCGGAGGATCATGCCGGCGATAACAGAACTTGTGACGTTTATCGTCGGCAATCGATCCAAGACCTCATCGTCTCAGCGTACGCTGGCCTTAAGTTCTTCAAGCGGGAGGTTGATCTTCTGACCTCTTTTGAGGCCGAGTATGCGGGTCGTTCCGCCTTTGAGCTCAATGGCAAATTGGCCAGGGGATTCGCTCCAATAAAGATGCAGATCATTCTCACGGGAGGGGTCGTTACGAATTTCAGGTTGCTCGACCTGCATTTCATACCAATTCAAGACACGTCCGGTAGGGCCGAGAAATATAACGTCAATCGGAACGGAGCACCGTCGCATCACCATCGCAAGTTTATGCTCACTTTTAAAGACAAATAACATCCCACCATCCGCTGCGATTTGAGAACGATCTGATAGCCCCTGATACGCTGCTTCCCGTGTAAGAGCGAGTTCAAGATGAAACTGGTGCCCGTTGATTTCCACGTCCAGTGGACTCGTCAGCGGAGATGAAGAATCAGAGCACCCCCCGATTGCAGATGCGAATAGCAACAGGAAAAGACAGCCTGACCTCAAAATTATCGTTCGAGTATCCATGAGTGATCTTCGTATGTAAACATAGCGGGCTGGCGGGGGAGTCGAGCCAGTGAAAAACGCTCAGCAAACTCGACCGCAGATAGAGGCTGCCGTGTGGCTTCAACACCACTCCAATAGGCCAGGAGGCCAATAATGCGCTCGACAGGCACATTCAACTTACGATAGGTGGCGAGCCGTGAATCACCATGACGTTTAGCCAAACGACGGCCGTCGCTCCCAAGAACAAGAGGCACATGCCAATATTGAGGCAGGGGGCTGTAGCCGAGCAATTCATAGAGCCAACGCTGGCGGGCTGCGGAGGAAAGCAAGTCGTCGCCACGGACGATATCGGTGACACCTTGTCGGACATCATCAACAACGACCGCCAATTGATAAGCCGGTAGACCAGCCTTGGTCGCCACAACGAAATCACCTACCAGTCGGTCAAGATCAAATCTTTGCTGGCCGGCAATAGAGTCAGTGAAAATAATCTCTCGTGACGGCGCGATAACCCTCCAGGAACTTTGCGAACTTACATCGAATGGCGTGCTCAAGTTAGCTGGTCGGCAGGTTCCTGGATACCGTAACTCATGCTCGTCCGCGTGTGGCGCAGTTTGCGCTCGTTCGATCTCCTGTCGAGTACATACACATGGATAGATCTTGTGATCCTGTGCCAATTGATCAAGTGCTGTTTGGTATGGAGATAAATCAGCTAATTGAAATACCGGTCCTTCATCCCAACTAAGGCCGAGCCATTGAAGATCATCAATAGCCTGAATATCTGCTCCCGCCTTAACTCGAGGGGTATCCAGATCCTCAATACGTAAAATAATTTTCCAGTTGTTTTGTTTTGCAAGAGCCCAATTGATGAGAAAAGTCCTAGCATTCCCCAAGTGAAGAGCACCGGTGGGGGAGGGAGCTAGACGGGTTTTGCGAGGCGAGTCGATACAGCATTCCAGTGTGGTCAAGCGAAGTACGGATGATTATCGTAGCAGCATGGTTGAGTCGCCCGAAATTCCAAAGTTCAACAAACCAATCCGACTGGCTGTCTTACTGAGCGGAGGCGGATCCACACTCCAAAATATCGCGAACGCTATCAATCGCAAAGACTTGGATGCGAAAATCGTCTGTGTGATAAGTTCACGGTCCGATGCTTATGGTGTCCAGCGTGCAGCGCAACTCGGCCTACCGTGTCAGGTCGTGGAACGTAAGGCAATCCCTGCTGTAAAAGAGTTTTCGGATGCAATATTCGGCACTATCAGGAAATCCCAGTCAGACCTTGTCTGCCTGGCTGGATTTTTGAGCCTGATTGAAATCCCACCTGACTTTGTAGGACGTGTTTTGAATATCCACCCTGCTTTACTACCAAGTTTTGGTGGCAAAGGCATGCATGGTCATCATGTGCACGAGGCTGTGTTAAATGCTGGCTGCAAAGTAAGTGGCTGCACCGTACATCTGGCGGATCAAACATATGACACTGGACGAATCCTTATTCAGCGATGCTGCCAGGTATCATCGAGTGATACGCCAGAAACACTCGCCAAACGCGTATTTGAACAAGAGTGCATCGCCTATCCCGAGGCAATTCGATTGTTTGTAAAATAGCCACAGATGAGTAGCAAACGGAAGATCGCCTCTCTACTTCTAGTCTAGGTTTTACAACGTCCGATAATGTATGTTATGTATAACTAGGACGATGCAACTCAATTTCCCGGTCTCAAATCACACGCGGCACAATGTCGCTTCCCGTTGCTGTTCTCTTGTTGTGTTCATGTTTCAGGGAACTCTCCCGCTCATAAAAAAGCCCCGCATCATTGCAGGGCTTTTCATGCAATCAGTCTGTAGATGCGTCAGAGATTCAGATTAAATTCTGGCAAGTAAACAAAGTACTTCAACACAAGCAACCAGCGGAGCACCATCTTTAGCGGCAGCATGGCAAGAAACACGAACAGAACAGCCATCACATAAAATCTCGGACCGCCCATCTGGGCTCGGAGACGCCGAAACACCGTCTTTGCAAGGATCACCGGCAGTATAAAAATCCAGAAGATACTAAATACAATACCTGGAGCTTCACGAACAAATGGGTAAATGGCTCCGTGTGATTGCTGAGTCGGCAACGGACGGTCAAGGCCAAACCCTAATAGATTTTTGCCGTTCCAGAAATATTCACTGAGGTTGATGTTGGTCAGCGGTACCTGGAGATGAGAATCCCAATACTGATAAGGACCAAAAAAGTTCCAGTTCGGCCCACGGAGAAATGTGCCGAAAACGATCAGCACCACCCAAAGAATCAGAAATCCGAATAACCAGACGCTGATGGCAAACTTGCGTTCTTTAAGCGTGTAGTAGCCGTTTCCTTTGGGGTTCGTGTCGATATACGGCATGGCAATCAGGCCAACGACAATAAGCCCGGGTAAGAGAACACCTGCCATCCACGGATCGAAATAGACGAGCATTTCCTGGAGACCAAGAAAGTACCATGGGGCCTTGGAAGGATTGGGGGGCCCTGCCGGGTTAGCTGGGCTTTCAAGCGGCGCAGGTAAGGCTATCGCCCAGACGACGAGTGCAGTCATCGCGATGACAAGGCAGAGCAACTCGATATAAACCAGGTCCGGCCAAACCAAGACTTTATCTTCACGATCTTGCGATACCAGAGGAATCCCAGCTTCAAGACGAGCATCGTTACTGGCAGCTTCACGAAAAGCGACCCACAGGGTGATCATCGTTCCAAGAAGCATGATGGTGATAGGCACGTTGTCAGCTTTGGTGATAATCGACCGGTAATCGGGATCAATCACCATACTTCCAAAGTAGAACAAGCAGAAAATGATCAGCAAGGGCAACGCAATAACTGGTTTGGTCCACTGCCGGTAATAGACGAGCATCAACACAAACAGCGGCATGAAGAAAAAGCTGAGACTTAATTCAGGCACACTCAAAGCGTCAACCAGCGATTTGAACCCTTCTATGGATGTTGGAGCCGGAACCGTTCCTCGAATAAGCTTCAAGGCCATAGGGCTGATCATCAGAATGAGCATCAGCAGGCCAACGATGTTGCGGCTGCGGCTACCCGGATCGCGCGGTGGTACGTAGGTCGACGGACTTGAAGCAGTGGTGGACATGGATTCAAAACGTCCTTGTTAGCATCTGGCGAAAGACTGAAAAGCTACACTCCCCCACTCTCCCGCAGTCAGTTCACATTGGCCCGCTAATGCCGCCATCCTTGCGGATGCGCCAAAAGTGAACCGCAATGAGTACTGCAGTAGCTAAAGGCAGCGCTATACAGTGAAGAACGTAGAAACGCATGAGAGCGTTTTCACCGACGCTCGTACCTGCCAGCAGCAGATACGCGGCATCTGATCGCGTGGTTACAAACGGCACACCACCGGGCATCATGAGGACATCGCTGAATGGTCCAGACATGCCCAGGAATGGGGTGGCTTTACCCATGTTTGATCCGACGGTAATCGCCCAAATCGCGAGCTGGTCCCAAGGCAAGAGATACCCTGTAAATGAGAGCAACATCGTCAAGACAAGCAGTATTACGCCGACGCCCCAGTTGAACTCGCGAGGTGGCTTGTATGAGCCGGTGAGGAAGACACGCATCATGTGCAGCCAGATCGCAATGATCATGGCATGCGCCCCCCATCGGTGAATTTCCCGGAGAACCCCCAGCGTCACGTGTGCTCGCAGTGCCTGAATGTCGGAATAAGCGTACTCAGGTACCGGTCGGTAATAAAACATCAGCAAGACACCGCTGATGGTTTCTGCAAGAAACAGAAAGAATGTCAGCCCACCCATACACCACGTAAACGAAAGGCGAATACCGCTCTTACGCACCGCGACGGGGTGAAGATGGAGGAACACGTTGGACATCACCGCCATGACGCGCGTACGTCTATCTCGCGGAATGCCGTGGCGAAAGATGGAGTTCCAGACTTGGGTGGAACGGATGTAGCTAAGGGGGCTCATCATTTTACAATTACTGCAATCAGGGGTTCAGTATCGGTAATGATTACAAAGATAACGGGTTTGGCAGGAGTTGTCCTGTGAAATACAAAAAACTAAAAAGTATCTCAGCTAGACCGTGATAAATGCCCCTGGCAATCCCCACTGCTGAAGCTCCTGTCGAAACTTCTGTGACTTGTCCACAACGATAAAATCGCCATCCATCGAAAGCTTAAATCGCTCGAGGGGACGTGGCGCGGGTCCTTCAAAATTAACGCCACTCATGTAATAACCCGACCCGTGACAAGGACACTTAAATTTCTGATCTCCCGGCAACCAGTTGGGGATGCAACCCAAGTGGGTACATATCGTGCTGATCGCGACGAGCTTATGGTCGGGAAGATGTGCGATCCACACCTGCTGAGAGCCTTTGAAATGTTCATATACCCCGACTTCTGCAAAGTCAGTCAGCCGGCCGGCGCGAAAAGTGCTTGGCGGCTCCTTGGTGACTTTGGGAACAAAAAACGTCTGAAATCCACCAGCGGCGATCGCCCCAACCGCAGCAAGCGATCCCCAAGCTACGGCCAATGACCACGCGAACTGACGTCGCGTTACGTTCATTGCGCTGGTGAGCCCTTCCGCCTTAGCGCGGATTCGTTCCGCAACACTTGGTCGTGGACGAGCAAAGCCACTACCGACCATTGCCGCCGCCATGGCATCAGGAGGGGCGGAGTCAGGCAGTGCGGCGGCGATAGCCTCCGCTGGAGCCTTAGCACGACGCACCTCGATAGGCGGCCCACCAGCACTTCGACTGCCGCTGGTATGAGCTGTGCGTAAAAGCGAAGCCCACTTCGGAGCAGGTGGGCCATCGTAAACTGGTGCCGCAGATTTTTTCGCAGCCCCTCCCCCACCACCCGTGGCCGCTGCTGCAGGGGCCGCCTCTTTCTCCTTCCAAGCCGCTGGTTCCGGACCTTCAACGTCAATTGTTTCGAACTTAATGACCTCGACCGGACAACCTTCGGCCGCTACAAGAATCGACGGAGTTAATGGTTTGGTAAATTCTGCTTTCAGCGCATCGGGGCGGATGACGCAGGTTTCTTCCTGCACATCGAACACCTCGGGGCAGTCCGCTTCACACGCGTCGCAGACGATGCATCCTGGCGCGATCCAGACCTTCACGACTTCCTTGTGTGTTTCGGCCATTGGAGTAACTACCTATTCCTATTACGGCTGCGCAGGCATTTCGTTCACCTTTGCGCCATCTTCACTGAGTATTCTATGCGCAGCCGCTCTGATCACACGGCTGGGATCCTTCTCTACAATCTGACGGATTTTATCCCGCACGATTTGAGAAGGCATCGTTCTTGCCGCAGCGAGAACAGAAAGTATAACGCGATCCTGTGTTCCAGGCGACATAGGGTGTTGCGGACCTTCAAGCAGTTCCGGCTGGCTGGCGAGATATTCACGGTTCAGAAGAAGGTCGGCTACATATTGAGCCCCCTGCTCATCTCCGAGACGAGCCAAGGCAATGGCGGAGTTCCACACTGCTTCACGTTGTTCGAGTCCCTGAACTGTCATTGCCTCATGAAGCGCAGCGATGATAGTTGCGTCACCATGCGGCGCAAGCTCACCAAGAGCTGCGGCAGACTTAGCGCGGACAATCGGGGTATCGTCACTTAGGAGTACGGTAAGCCGCGACACTGCAGTACGGGCCTGCTCTTTGTTTGGCCATGCCAGGATTCCTGATATGGCTCCTTCACGGATTCGCGGTAATGGGGAACTCAATCGCTCGACAATCGCTTCAAATCCTTTTGGTTGACCTAATCGGCCAATTGCCATGAGAAGATATGCCTGAAGCGCATCTTCGTGGTCCCCTACATTTTCTCGCAGAATCTCGACTAGTGCATCACTGACCTTGGCCTTATCAGCGTCTTTCACGCTGGGGATCATCGTGGCGATGTTGTAGGCTGCAAGCGAACGATCTTTATAGCGAGGGTCCTGAAGGTTGTACGCCATCTTGCCCGCGCCGCTGGATTGCTTGAGTTTCAAAATCTGACTATCCAAGGTATCGCTGGCACCGGCGATCTTGCCAAAAAGCAGTGCAACCCCGACCGCTACGATGACGATGATCGCTGGGATAACAACCAGTTGTGCCATTTGTCGAGCAAAACTCGGCGGAGGTGGAATAGCAACTTCATCTTGAGACGAGGTAACGGAAGCATCTACCTGTCCCAGAGGCACACCTGGTGGCAGAGGCATTGCCTCATTGTTTTTAAGATTGGAACTATGCGATTCACTCATGTTGGCAGGCTTCGATTGCGGATAGTTGAGATGCATTATCGTAGGGAATCATACTGGCGAAGCAAAGCGGCGATTGTTACCTCAGTACCATCTGCACAAGCTCTTGAATTAATCAAATTCTATTGCTGTTGTTGATTAAAGTCTCTTCGAAGAACTACGATCTTGCGCAAACAACTTAAACTGAATCACCATCGACAGATCCCATTTTTCATACTAGAATAATGTCGATAGCGACATCGATTGTGTGTGATTGTTGGATAGATGATGATTGCTTTTTGGTCGGGGCTCCTCTTTTATTGAGGGCGTCTTGGTTTGTATTCTTGGCCGGCGTAGGCTTTGTCGTGACCACGAAGCATTATGATTTGGTGTCCCTGTAGTCGGATGGAGCGGCATGAAGAGTCCTTCCTTGCCAGATGTTGTTCTTTCTACCGCGGAAGCCTCCGTCGAGACTCTTGCCTCCCCTATCCCAGTTGGCGCGTCCGTCAAGGAAACAACTTCAACGGTATCAACCGCGTTGCTTCGTCGCGCCTTCAAGCAACTGCACAGATCTGTCAATACTCTGCTGAGCGAACAGAAGCCTGAAGGTTACTGGTGTGCAGAATTACAAGGCGATTCCATTCTCGAAAGCGAGTACATCCTCCTTAAGTGGATTATCGAGCAGGAACACGATCCACGGCTTCCTCTGATCGCCAACTACTTACGAAGTCTTCAGACGCCCGAGGGTTCATGGGTGCAGTACCCCGGAGCCAAGCACGATCTAAGTGCTACGGTCAAAGGCTATTTTGCTCTCAAGCTCATGGGCGACGATCCCAATGCGCCGCACATGAAGCGTGCCCGTGATCTGATTCGTAATCTTGGTGGTGCGGAGTTGTGCAATAGTTTTACGAAGTTTTACTTGGCTGCGCTGGGTCAGGTGCGATACGACGCAGTACCGTCGATCCCGCCTGAGATCGTATTTCTTCCAAAATGGTTTTATTTCAACCTTGACAAAGTCAGTGCGTGGACGCGCACGATGATCACACCGCTATCGATCGTCGCGACTCACAAGCACTGTCGAAAACGGCCATTGACGCCTGAGCAGAGCATTGATGAGCTTTATCTCAATCAGAAAGCCCGCCATCGTCTCTTGGCCAGCGGTGATGCTCATCGCACATGGGCGACCATTTTTTTATCTCTCGATCGAGTGATAAAGGTTGTGGACCGTTTCGGCATGACACCGCTCCGCCGTCGCGCCTTGAAGCGTATTGAACAGTGGCTTGTGGACCATACGGAGCGATCCGATGGCCTGGGAGCGATCTTCCCGCCAATGGTCTATATCACTATTGCGTTACGGTGCCTTGGCTATCCCGATGATCACCCGCTTCTATTAGCTGCGGAAAGGCATCTCGATGATCTCATGATCCATGATGAGGCGAATAATCAAATTCGCATTCAGCCCTGCCACAGTCCGATCTGGGATACGGGGATTGCACTTTACGCCCTAAGTGAGGCAGGGCTAACAGGTGTTGAAGAACCATTGCGACGTTGTGCTGACTGGCTTGTACAGAAGGAATGTCGTCAACCCGGCGATTGGGTGACCCATGCGCGACATGCAGTGGAGCCTAGTGGCTGGTATTTCGAATTCAATAATGGGTTCTACCCAGATGTGGACGACACCGCGATGGTAGCGATGGCACTCCATCGTATTGGTAGCCCTGACGCACTGCTTGCTGCCCGTCGTGGAGTGAACTGGCTACTGGCATTACAGAACGATGACGGCGGTTGGGCGGCCTTCGATCGTAACACACATAATCGTTCACTTTATGAACACGTACCCTTCGCAGACCACAACGCGATTCAGGATCCAAGTTGCCCCGACATCACCGGTCGTACACTCGAGTGTTTAGGACATCATGGCTTCGAGCCCAGCCACCCTTCCGTACAAAAAGCGATTAAATTTATTCGCTCCAAGCAGGAACCGGAAGGCTGCTGGTTTGGCCGCTGGGGTGTGAACTATATCTACGGAAGCTGGCAGGTACTCTGCGGCTTGAGAACCATTGGTCAGAGCATGCAGGCCGATTGGGTGCTCAAGGCAGGACAGTGGCTTCGCAGCGTACAGAAACCTGACGGCTCATTCGGTGAATCAGCAGACACTTATGAAAACCGCGCTCTGATGGGTATCGGACCATCAACTCCAAGCCAGACCGCATGGGGCACGATGGCGATGCTGGCCGTGTACGGTCCAAATGATCTCGGTGTGCAACGAGGTATTACCTGGCTGCTTGATCATCAACTGGAATCTGGCACGTGGGATGAGCCGTGGTTTACCGGTACGGGTTTCCCTAAAGTGTTCTACCTGCGCTATCACCTCTACCGCCTCTACTTCCCCGTGATGTGCATCGGTCGTTGGTTAAAGATGCAGGGGAATCCGGAAAGCAACCAAGCGTGATTTGCCCCCGTGAAGTTATCGCAGGGATATACTTCATTTTTATCTCTAGTTTCTGATTTAATAAGAGAACCTCGGCACAGCAAGGTCAAGGGGACTCATCCATCCATGTGGAGCCAGCTATGTCTTCGCTTGTGCGCGATATTGCTTCCCGTCGTGAGCTGTTTATTGATTACCACCTCATTGATCGGCTAGTTGGTTGCCGGCTCCAGCTCCAGCAACCACGACTGGCAGGTATCGCGGTAACTTTCAACGAACCGTGGGAAGGTCGTTTTTCAGCTTGTATCACCACCTTGAAAGATGGTGCTCTTTATCGCATGTACTACCGCGGGTTACCCAACGATAACGCTGACGGTTCAACGGCGGAATGCACCTGCTATGCGGAAAGTCACGATGGTGTGAATTGGATCAAACCTCAATTCTCCCGGCATGCTTATGCAGAGCACACGCGCAACAACATCATCATCTACAACCAACCGCCAGCTTCACATAACTTTTCGCCGTTCATCGACACCCGTCCCGGAGTACCTGAATCGGAAAGGCTAAAGGCGGTCGCAGGCTTGCACGAATCCGGGATTTTTGTCTATTCCTCGGGAGACGGCATCAACTGGCAGAAGTTGAGTGATAGTCCCGTGCTGAAGTCAACCAATGGATATGCATTTGATTCTCAAAACGTCGCTTTCTGGTCACAGCAGGAAGGCTGCTACGTTTTTTATTTTCGTACCTGGCACGGATTTAAAAAGTGGGGAGAGGCAGGCTATCGATGGGTCAGTCGTTCAACGTCTGAGGATTTTCTGCATTGGACAGACCCGGTTGAAATGGTGGTTTCAGATCGTGCTGAGCTGCAGCCTGAACACATTTACACACAAGGCACGCATCCCTATTTTCGCGCTCCGCATATTTACGTAAGCCTTGCTGCGAGATTCATGGAGAAGAAGCAAATACTCAGCGATCAGGATGCGATGATGCTCGGCGTCGCCAAGGGATAT
Source organism: Phycisphaeraceae bacterium (assembly GCA_020851465.1). Classification (NCBI taxonomy): domain Bacteria; kingdom Pseudomonadati; phylum Planctomycetota; class Phycisphaerae; order Phycisphaerales; family Phycisphaeraceae; species Phycisphaeraceae bacterium. The sequence continues at coordinate 544,015 of JADZCR010000006.1, forward strand.
TACAACGATTGCTCCGATACGGTTCTCATGACCAGCCGAGGAAAAAACAGGTATGACCGGTGTTTTATGGAAAGTTTTGTACGGCCAGGGCCTGGGCTGAATAACTGGGTATCACGCACAAACTATGCAGGACTCGGTGTGGTACCTACAGGGAGTGAGGAAATGAGCTTTTATGCGCACCGTGACTATGCGCAACTCTCTTGTCACGCGGCCCGATACATACTTCGTACGGATGGTTTTGTAAGTGTCAATGCCCCCTTTGCTGGCGGCGAGTTAGTTTCTCACCCTCTCCGATTTATAGGGCAGAAACTCCTGCTCAATTTTGCTACTTCTGCGGCAGGCGAAATCAAGGTGGAATTACAAGATGACACAGGAGAGCCGCTGCCTGGTTATCGCCTTGAGGAATCAGTTCCACTCGTTGGTGATTACATTGAACGTGAAGTTCGTTGGGTCGGTGGTACGAGTGTTTCTACTCTTACAGGAAGGCCCACCCGTGTACGCTTCGTGATGCAAGATGCTGACTTGTTTGCAATGCAGTTTCGATAGTATTTTCAGGAAGTGCTATCGGTCGTTCAATCGCTGGCGAATCAAAGTCGCACGTGCTTCACGTCGTGCAGCAGGAGCCATTTCGTGACCGGTGAGCTTCTGAAGATGCGCCGGCTGTGTAAGCAGAAATAGCTCGTTAAGCGTACGAATATCGACTCGGTCGATTCTGCCGAGATTCACACCCAGTCTCAGATGGCTGAAAAGGCCCAGCACTTCCTCGCTACCCATGACACGAGCATTGGTGAGAAGCGCCCATGCACGCCATACTCTGTCATCGAGCTGCGAGAGACGCTGTCGCAGGAGTGCCTGCCGCGCCTGTTGTTCGTAAGCGATGATTTGTGGAACTACGGTGTTTTGAAAATCAGCGAGGATTTCCTGTTCAGTTCGACCAAGAGTTGTCTGGTTTGAAACTTGATAGAGATCGCCGAGAGCATCTGATCCCTCTCCGAACATTCCTCGTACCGCCAGGTGCATGTCGCGAGCTGCACGGCGCACTTTCTCAATCTCCCCTGTGAGTTTGAGCGCAGGCAGGTGAAGCATGACACTCACACGGATACCCGTACCTGCATTTGTTGGACACGCAGTGAGATAACCAAAGCGACGGCTGTAAGCAAAGTCGAGTGTATTTTCGAGTACGTCATCAATCCGATTGATCTGGTCAAAAGCTTCTGACAATTGCATGCCGCTGCGGAGAACCTGGATGCGGAGATGGTCCTCCTCGTTAACCATAATGGCGAAGGTTTCATCCGCTCCGACGCCTACGGCTCGTGAAAGTTCGGCCCCGGCCTGAGCATGCTGCCGACTGATCAGATGCCGTTCGACAAGCAAGAGACGATCGAGATCTGTGCTTTCAACCAGATCAACCCAGAGCACATTATCTGCGAGCCGTCCGCTCATCACCTCATTTTTACACCGATCGAGCAGATCGAGCTGTTGTCTGCGACTAGCATGACCCACAAACGGATACCCAGCGATATTACGAGCCAGACGAATTCGGCTTGAAATGACAATTTCACTATGAGGGCCTGCGCCACGGAGCCATTCGCCAGCGTGATCTGTTAACTGCCTCAGATTCATGAGGGTTGTCCCTCAAATTTTCTCAGGTCATCGCGAAGTCGAGCTGCTAATTCATAGTCTTCAGCCGCGACTGCTTCCGCCAGCCGCTTACGCATCAGTAAAAGATCGTTTTGTCGCTGCTCTCCCGGCCCGGCACGCCGTGGCACTTTACCAATATGGTGCGTTGCCCCCTCATGTGCACGCTCGATTAAAGGTGAGAGCACCGCATCAAAAGCGGTATAGCATTGTGGGCAACCCAGCAAGCCATGCTCCCGGAACTTTGCGAATGTCATTCCGCAGTTGTCGCAGACGATCTCAGTCTGCGTCGTCATCCCGCTGTGTTTTTTCACGAAATTGGTCAATAGTTCATTGATCGGGGTGTGCGAGGTGAAGGATTTAACCACGCCTTGTTCTGCTGCGTGGTCTTCGCAAAGGTGCTTTTCGACCTTCTGACCTTTGATAATCGATACCTCGTGATGCACTGCATCTTTGGCGCAAAGGTCACATTTACGTTTGAGGCCCATGTCGCTTTAATTTTAGGAAGGCGGAATACACCGTTCAATCCACCGATAACTATTGTATCGGCCAGGAATACTCAAATCTTGGATATAGACAGATGACACTATGGGCTACTTTTCATGTTTCCTCTGACGCCATCATCCGGCCGCTTGGGATGAATGAGGTTATTCCCCGTTTTGACGTTTTCACAAAAGCGATCAGTTCCTGCCCCATGGAGTCACAAGTCACCGTGGGATTGGCTTCCAGCACTTCAATCGCACGAGGGAGAGGTAATCGCTGGCGGTAAAGGACCGTAAAGGCTTCACGTAAGGCAGCAATATTGTCACGCAGTCCGGCACGGCGGAGTCCCACCAGATTCAATCCTGCCACAGCCCGTGAAGTAATGACCAAGCAGAAGGGTGGAAGATCCTGTACAAGTACTGCCCCACCGCCGAGCATTGACATCCGACCTAATCGGCAGAATTGGTGAACCCCTGCCCCTCCGCCGAGAATGACACGATCTTCTATTGTCACATGCCCTGCCAGCAAGGCTCCATTTGCCAGAGTGCAATCATTTCCTACCACGACATCATGGCCTGCATGGCTGTTAACCATAAACATGTTGCGGTGACCAATCGTCGTCGGTTTAGTGCCCGTAGCACGATGAACAGTTACCCCTTCGCGAAATAGATTAGCATCCCCGATCACCGTGCCTGCGCCGGCTGTTTCAAGATTAAACTTCCAGTCCTGTGGTTCATACCCCAGTGAGACGTTGGGATAAAGAACATTCCTCTCTCCAAGAATGAGCGGCCCTTTTAAAGATACACGTTCGAGCAATCGCGTGCCCTTGCCGATTTGTACAGCACCGCGCACCATACACCACGGTCCAATTTCGACATCTTCAGCCAACTTGGCTTGCGGATCCACAATGCTGCTGGGGTGAATCTTTGGCATCGTTGGGTATGTGGGATAAAGCAGATGGCAGGTGGAGGATATTAGCAGAATGGTTGCGGACTCGGCGATGCTTCCTCCTGTTGTTGCAACATCTCCGAGCAAATACGGATGGGGGATAGATAAAGTGTTAAGCAGTTGACTTAACAAAAGCCTCTGAGAAACAGAGCTTTTACGGGAAATTCCAATGTGCCCGGAAGGAGTCGAACCTTCAACCTGCGGATCCGTAGTCCGCCGCTCTATCCAATTGAGCTACGGGCACAATGCTGATAACTCAGCGGGGCAAAATAGTAGCCCCCACGGTACCGCGTCGCAAGTGACACAGTTCGTGGGTGATTACAATCCACGACACAAGTAAATGCGGTAGTGACTCGACTTGTCATTGAGTCCGAAAATTACACGGATGTGTCAACAATGAAGCTTACTCTTTACGGACGACGAGAATGGATTACGATCATTTTACTTAGCGCAATCATTTCTGGCCTTGGTGTCTGGTTTCGTTGGTGGTGGCTCAGTGGCGTATCTGTTATCTTTGCATTTGTACTGCTCAGCTTCTTTCGCGATCCTAACCGCCGGATACCGACACAGAAAGGAATCATGGTCAGCCCCGCTGATGGAAAGATCAGTTCCATCCACCACCTTGACCACTTTGAGCCACTCTCAGGACCGGCCACATGTATTCGTATTTTTCTCAGCGTGGCTGATGTACATGTAAATCGTGCCCCCTGCCACGGACAGGTAGCCTCGATCTCGCCCAAACCTGGCCTATACCTCAACGCCCTCAATCCCAAAAGTGCGGAAGTTAACGAGTCCAATCTCTTAGTACTCGTCCATCCGATTAAGCGCACTCCCATCGCCGCGGTCCGTCAGGTTTCCGGCCTTATTGCCAGAACTATCGTATGTGGCGTGAACGTGGGTGATACGCTCCAGCGCGGCCAACGATTTGGCATGATCAAGTTCGGATCAACAACCGAGCTTTATATTCCTGATGCTGCCCGCCCGGAAGTCTCGGTACGACAAGGCCAGATGGTTAAAGGCGGAGAATCAATTTTAGCACAAGTAAATCCAAGTCTTTTCCCAGAGCCTTCAGGGACCACTGCTATAACCATAGATCATGCTGCGGTCTAGAACCGTTCCGCAGCGGTTTACCCTACTTGTCCGATCCCGCAAGATCACCTACTGCTTATTACTTTTACTTGAGTAGTTGCACGACTTGTCGATATTGGTTGCGAAAATATTGAGTCCATCTCAATCTGGCAACAAGCAGACGATCCTTGTTTCTCTCGCCTCGATATTGGTCTTCGTAAGACTTCATGAAGGTAGTCAAAATATTGACGGCCTCGTCATGACGTGGATGCGATTGGTCGGACATCACCACGAACCAATTTAACGCGAGGTCTTCGTCAGGCCATGTCAGTGTCAATTCCTCGGGCATTGCGTAGAAAGCCTTCTCCGCCTCCGCCCGATTTGGATGTGTGGGATGCGTGAGCAAGGCTACCCACGCAGCTTTAAGGTCATCCTGTACATCAATGGCCATTGCCTGTGTAATCGGAGCGACTGTACGGTAGAAGTCTGGCATGCCAGGCGGTAGTTCCTTCGCGAGCTCGTAAGGTTTGATCTGGTCTGCCCAAAGCTTCATCTCTGCATCGTTGTACATATCACGTCGGATCGGTTGGCGTCGCAAGGCAAACTTCTCCGGGCCTCCAGGAGTTCCGACGCGACGCTGCCAGAGTGCTTGAGCTTCGGGGGAAATAAGCCATGCAATGAACTCCAGTGCCAACTCACGATGCGGCGCGCCTCGCAACAAAGTAATCGGATCCGGAGTGATGGCACTCATAAACAGCGGATCGACGTATCCCACTCGGTCGCCGCCTATGGCACCCGCTTGAAAACGTCCGTAAAAATCAATGGACATTCCCATGGCCGCTTCACCGGCAGAGATATCAACCGGCACTTTGGTCGCACTGGAAGTGAAGTACCTGGCGTTTCCAAACATCTGTCGTAGTGTTAACCAGCCTTCGGTCCAGCCAAGTCGGCGAAGAATTGCGTTATACGCCGCCGCCGTTGATCCCGAATGCGAAGGGTCTGCCAACGCCACCCAGCCCTCAAGCTCAGGTGTCGCAAGATCAGCCCAAGTACGCGGCTCGGAGGTGTGGTACATCCGAAGCAGATCGCGATTAAAGACAATCCCGAAACTCGAAAGTACGATCCCCACCCATTTTTTTTCTGGATGGTAAAGCGGAATGTCAGCGATCCTCGGTTGTGGGAAAGCTTTTTCAAATAGATCAGGAGACAAATCAATCGTGTCACTGATCTCTATTTTTTCAAATTGATCACCGCGCTTAATGACAGTTCCTGCAGCAAGGATGTTGTGTTCTACATCACCGCCACCAAAAAACAGATCTTTGCCGATACCCTTTTGTCCGTTGCGAGCTGCGTTTTCAAACTCGGTAATGACTTGTTTGCGTAGATCACTCGTTCCACCGGAACTGCGCCAGTCAAAAATAATTTCCGCTTTATTTTGAGCACGACGCCATCGATTGAAACTACGAGCGATTTCATAACGGATTTGCTCGTTGTGAGGCGAGAGCAGGATCAAACGGAGGTCGTCACTATCACTTGATAAGGGTGTCTCAGCCGAACTGTCATCGCTTGCCTCTGGATGGAGAAGAAACGGTACTCCGATGATGACCGCCAGCAGGGAGACAATGAAGATACGGGGGAGCCAGTCTTTCACGCTGACCTCGTAGGATTTGTAAAGGATACCCGCATGACGGCTGTTCCCTCGCTCCAAACGAGAGTGAGTCCTTTCATCTTCGACTTGTCGACAACCATTGCATCGTCACGTGATATGCGGCCTGCTCGACCAATTCGGGGGCGCGACGCATAGATTGCTCAACCGTTAATCCTTTGCCTATTACGTAAACTTCCGAAAGCCCAGCATGACGGGCCTGATCAGCGGTGATATTCATACTGCCGACCAAGGCGATGGTCCGCACGTCCGCTTCTTGCGCAGCCTGCGCCACTGCCGTGCAAGCTTTGCCTGAAAAAGATTGTTCATCGAGCGTCCCTTCTCCGGTAAGACAGAGGTCACAACCCCTCACCCTCTCACGGAAATGAACCGCTGTGAGAATAAGCTCCGCTCCCGACTGGAGTCTGGCACCTAGAAATGCGACGAGACCTCCACCCAGCCCTCCCGCTGCTCCTGCACCTGGCATTGCTTCCACCTCTTTACCGAGTTCTTTACGCCAAAGCATCGCCAGATGAGTTAGGCCGCGATCCAGTGCTACTACCTGATCCGGGGTTGCTCCCTTTTGCGATCCGTATATCGCGGATGCTCCATCTAGCCCAGTGAGTGGGTTGCGTACATCACATGCCACGATGATTTCCATTTCACGTATGCAGCGGGCGACCTGCGACGTGTCTATTCCTGCGATATCACAAAGCATACCGCCTGTGATGGGTAATGTGATCGCACTGCCAGCGTGAGTCACAAAGCGAACACCCAGTGCCTGCGCTGCTCCGCACCCGCCGTCATTGGTCGCACTACCGCCGATCCCGACGATAATCTTTTTCGCGCCTCGTTCGGCTGCAGCAAGGATAAGCTCACCAGTGCCGTAGGTGCTGGTTTTCGTAGGATCACGTTCCGCAGCCGGAACCAGAACCAGCCCTGAAGCTGCAGCCATCTCAATGACAACGACATTCATCCCACCGCCGAGCACACCCCATGTTGCCATAACGGTTCGTCTGAAGGGCGGATGTGGCTGAGATACATAGGTTTGTATTCGTTCTCCCTGGGTTGCGGAGATCAGAGCATCAACGGTGCCTTCACCGCCATCCGCAATAGGACACTCATCGATTTGTGCAGTCGCAACTGCGCGTCTTACTCCTCGCGCCATTGCCTTGGCTGCGTTTGACGCGGTAAGTGAACCCTTGAATTTATCCGGTGCGATGAGAACCTTCATACGTCTGAAATTGTCGATCACAGCAGGCTCTTTGGAAAGGACGTGATGCCCTCCATGGGCGATTGGAAGATTTGCCATCGACCGTCTTCCATCACACCGAGCTACTTTTGCCTATACTTCCCGCCTTTGCTCACGGGAGACCGCTGTGCGTCGCGCCAGTAAAACGATCGTAGATATTCCTTACACATCCCAATTCACTGTGAATGGCCGCGGCGATCATCCGTCGTGGGAAAAGGCCGAGGCTATTCCAATGCCCTGCCGTCAGGAGTTGCAGGATGCCGCTGACTACAAGACATGGTTTAAGGCTCTATGGTCCCCGATGGGTGTTTATTTTCTGATTGACTGTGCGGACCAACTGCTCACCTGTACCGGTCTTCCTGATAACGGAAATCTTTGGGTCGAAGATGTGGCTGAGGTATTCATCTGGCCAGATGAAACTGTCTCGACGTATTTTGAATATTGCATCAGTCCGATGGGCAACGAGATTCCCATTTTGTGTCCAGATATTGACGGCGAACACATTCCCTGGTTGCCGTGGAATTATCAAGGCCGACGCCGGGTACAAAAGGCGGTCACCGTCCGCGGCGGCGAACAGAAGCCCGGTGCTAAAGTTACGGGCTGGACCTCAGAGTTTTTTATCCCTTACCACCTTCTCGCACCGCTTCGTAACGCTCGTGCTGAGGTCGGCATGACATGGCGTGCTAATGTCTATCGTATTGATTACGACGGAACCATGATCCGCTATTTCGCGTGGAAGCACGTCGGTCAAAGTTTTCATAAATACATGAACTTCCCGACACTGCGATTTTGCAAGTGAAGCGAAACGATTGAATCTGCCTTACAAGAAAAATCAGAGCCCCTCGCCTACCTATCCCAAGCGTGAAATACTATTCACTCTTATCTCTTTGCATACACTGGTGGGTCTGAGATAATGCGCAACCGTCGGGTCTTAACACGGCTAAACCCAAGTTTTGCTTCCACCATCCAAAGCGAGTGACCACTCATGACATTTGCCGTTGATCAATCGATGCATTGGGCTGACCATTACGTTGAATATGGGTTTGCGGTAATCAAGGGTGTGGTTGGCCCTGAATTCATCGATCCAGCTTTAGCAGAAGTTTGTCGGTTGCTAGATCACGAAAACCTGCCTCTAAAGCAATGGACCAAGGAAAACACCCCGACACGCTCACCAGTACCGATTTCAGAATTCAAGGTATGTAACGCTATTTACGATCAGCCGGGTATTCGTAGAATCATTGACACAATGTTCGGCTCGCCGGATCAATGGAACGGCCAGCGTGCGTGGCAACTTTTTGTTACGCCCTACGACACGGATACGAAGGCAGAACTCTCCAAAGGCGGTCATATTGATTTTGTAGAAACTCCGATCCCAACTTTTGGCAGCGGGTTTATGTTCCAGGTTTCCTTGGTGAAATCTGAGCCGTTCAGCGGCAATATCACTATCCTTCCGGGTACTCATAAGCTGGTACAAATGGAACTGGCCAAGCATCCGGAGATTTTTTTCCCCAGCAATCCGTTCTTTAACAACATTTTTGACGTCGAACCATTTGAGTTCGTCGCCGAGCCAGGAGATGTCCTTCTTTTTCACCATCTGGTTGGACACTCAGGTAACAACAACCATGCTACCAATCGCTCACCACGAATCACACTCCACTGCCAGGGGTTGCGGAAAGAGTGGATGAAGGAAATCGATCCCTCTGCAAAAGGACTGAGTCCGTGGCAGCGAAGCTTAGCATTTACAGGCGGTCCTCATAGGCTCAAGCGAGATGAGGAGCAATGGATAATGGAATATCAAAAGACGCGTAAGACCAAGCCGAAGGTCGCAGCCTACTGATCGACGATGCTCTTTGGTGATGATCGCTCTATGTCACAGTCGATAAGCCTTGCCGTCACTTCGAAAGATATTCTGGCAGGTCTTATCTGAGATCAGAGAAATACGCGGACCTGTGAAATAGGATATTTCATGGCTTCTGCGGTCGAGGCACGATGGTGGCATGTCGATAGCCGGACACCCGGCAAGGTTATCTGCACGTTGTGTCCACGCGAGTGCCATATTCCTGAACATAGCCGAGGGTTTTGCTTTGTTCGCGCTAATGAGGGCGGGAAACTCGTCCTCACGACCTATGGCCGAAGCACGGGATTCTGTATCGATCCCATCGAGAAAAAGCCACTCAACCACTTCCTTCCCGGTACACCGGTACTAAGTTTTGGCACCGCAGGTTGTAATCTGGGCTGCAAGTTCTGTCAGAATTGGGATATTTCCAAGAGCCGTGAGATCGACCGGCTCAGCGAGATTGCGTCACCGGATGCCATCGTTGAAGTCGCAGTACAGACAGGTTGCCGCTCCATCGCATTTACCTACAACGATCCCGTGATTTGGACGGAATATGCCATCGATGTAGCCAGAGTTGCCCATGAACGAGGTATCAAAACCGTAGCAGTTACAGCCGGCTACATCAGCCCGGTAGCCAGACGGGAGTTTTTTCAGCATATGGATGCCGCAAACGTGGACCTCAAGGGGTTCACCGAAGCCTTCTATCGCAGGAATTGTCAAACACAGCTTGCGCCGGTTCTCGACACAATCAAGTATCTCTCTTGCGAAACAGAGGTTTGGCAAGAACTGACAAACCTGATAATCCCCGGTGAAAATGATTCCGTGGATGAAACCAAACAGATGTGCGATTGGATTGTGAGCAACCTTGGACAAAATGTGCCGATCCACTTCACCGCATTTCATCCTGATTTCAAAATGCGTGACAAAGTGAATACGCCGCACGAGACACTGATCAGAGCACATGAGATAGCCTTGGCTGCTGGAATACGCTACGCCTATTGCGGAAATGTGAGGAACGTAATGCGTGGCAGTACCTATTGTCACGGGTGCGGCTGCCAACTCATCGAACGAGATTGGTATGAAATCGGTCGTTTTAGTTTGTCAAACAATCGTTGCATGCGATGCGGCACGACCATACCGGGGGTTTTTGAGAACCATGCTGGAACGTGGGGACGCAAACGTCAGCCAGTACGGATTCCCGACATCCCATAAAAACGGAAGCTCCATCTTTACTGAAACTTCCATCAAAAGTAATCCATTTGCGAGAAGCTTAAGTGTCAACGCATCAAGGCTGTATCCGTGCCACTGCCAGAGCAGGACAGTTTTACCCATCAAATGTACTTGAAATGCAGGCAATGGCTGACCAATACCTTGCCCTTGGCAAGAAGCCCCGTCATCCCTATCGCGCGATCATGCTTCCTCACGCAGGATGGATTTACTGCGGCGAGACCCTTGGCAGGACGCTGGGACATTGTCAGATTCCGAATACGGCAATCATCATTGGTCCACGACACACTCCATATGGCTCAAACATTTCTATCGCTTCTCACACCGCGTGGAATATTCCCGGCGCAGCCATACCGATAGCAACGCTCGTTGTGAAGCGGTTAACAACTCTTTTGCCGAGCCTGCCCTGTGAAGCCGATGCACACCGTATGGAACACGGCACGGAAGTGTTATTGCCTTTTCTGTATCAAATGAATCACAACATCCAAATCGTGCCGATGGTGCTTGGACAGGTGAACTATGCCGATACCAATGTGATTGCCAAAGCGCTGGCTTTCGTCGTGAAGGAGCTGGAAACTACAGGCCAGCGACCGCTTCTGGTCATTTCGAGTGATATGAACCACTTCGCTTCAGAAGAGGAAAACCGCAGGCTGGATGGACTGGCCATCGAAGCCATGACCAGTGGCGATACCAAAAAACTCTATGACACCTGCGTCAGGAACGACATCAGCATGTGCGGAGTTATACCTGCGGTGACGATTATGAAGACATTGCAACATGAGACGTCACAGATCAAACCAATACTTATTGATTACACCACGAGCGCAAAAGTTAGCGGTGACACGTCTCGTGTCGTGGGGTACGCAGGAGTCGTAATCGACTAAAAATACCCTGCAAAAGACCAAGTATCGCAAACCAAGTATGCCAATATCGAGTAACGAGCATAAGTACTGCTTGCGGTTACTGATCCAATCCGCCATGATATTTGCCCCACTTTCCGTAATAACCACTTATCTTCCAAGGAACCGACCATGCAGACGACACTTATCATCCTCAAACCCGACGCTGTTCAGCGAAATCTGATGGGACGGATCATCACTCGTTTTGAAGACAAGGGGCTCCAAATTGTCGGAGCGAAGATGTTAAAGATCTCAACCGACCTCGCAGCTCGACATTACGAAGCACATAAGGAGAAAAAGTTTTATCCCAGCTTGGTGAAGTTCATGACCAGCAGCCCCGTCCTCGTCCTGGCAATTCGAGGGAATAACGCGATTGAAGTTTCCCGCAACATGATGGGGGCAACCTTCGGCTCCAAGGCAGCTGGAGGCACAATCCGAGGAGATTTCGGCGTATCTAATTCGTTCAACCTTATCCACGGTTCTGATAGTCCCGAAGCTGCCAAGCGTGAGTTGGACCTCTTCTTTAACGCCGGCGAGATCCATGATTTCACCCGCGCGGTCGATCATTGGGTTTATGATTTGTCCAGCGGAAAAGCGGAGTAAGCATGCCGAAAGAAGCGTCACACGTTGCCGCTTGTGTGAATTGAATTCGCCTGCAGCTTACACCCCGAACGGCTTGGTCCGGACATCGTCCTTACCTAACGAATGAAGACGTCCCATCTCAATGTACCGAGGAGGGATCGCCCGTAGATATTCCTTTTCCTGTTCGGTAACCGGTCGGACTATCTTGCCAGGTACTCCTATGACAACCATGCCATCGGGTACTTCCATCCCCGGCGGTACAACAGCTCCGGCGGCGATCATGCAGCCGTTACCAATTTTCGTTCTACCCAGAAGGATGGCTCCCATTCCAATCAGGCAGCCATTGCCGACTCGTTCTCCATGGACAAGTGCGCCGTGACCAATACTTGTGTGACTACCGATGACGTTAGGGAAACCGGCGTCACAGTGAACGACCGCGTTGTCCTGAACATTGGTGCCTTCACCGATGGTGATCTTCGCCACATCACCGCGGATCGAGACTCCATACCAAAGCGTGACGCCTTGGCCAAGCTCAACCTCACCAACAACGCGAGCGGTGTCCGCGAGATAAGCACCATTAATCAAGCGCATGGTCATATGGTGATTGTAGTAATCGCAATTAATTTAGCAGTAACCTCTCTTTGTTCGCAAGAAAGTTGAATTCGATTACTTGGTGTCTTACGATTCGCTCGTGATTCATCGTGTCTCTCGAATATTTGTATTGGTCTGGATGTCTGTGTGGTTCGGCTATGTAATGCCGTTCCATGAGCGAGGGGCCGTAACACTTGGTGGTACGGCATGGCAGTCCGCTGATGTGTCACGGTTTTGCTGTGAGACTCCAGCGAAACCCCATCACAAAGGTGTTCCGAACTCAACCAATGATCCGGTTCGCCGCTGCGCGGTTTGTTTTTTAACAGCACTCCTCCAGACGGCTCCGGTTGTTGAATGGTCAATCCCTAAGTTAACGCTTCTCCAGGTGCTTGACGTCGTCTCACGTGGTGATATTACCGATCCACCCACGCTCACAACTCCCTTTAGTCGCGGCCCACCTGCTTTCTTTTCTGTCTAATCGATTTTCATTAACCACTCGATCTGGCGCAACGTTTCAGGTACGGTGGTTACGCCACTACCTCATCCACTACCTCAAAGAAGAAAGAGTTCGATATGTTTTTGCCCCGTCACCGCAGCATTGCGGTTCGGTATGCTTTCACTCTCATTGAATTACTCGTGGTTGTCTCGATCATAGGGCTTCTCGTCGGCATCTTATTGCCAGTACTCGCATCAGCACGTGCTGCAGCGAAGGCGAGTATCTGTTTATCTAATGTGCGTCTCATTGGTGTCGCAGCACACATGTACGCGCAGCAGTCACCCGGCGATGCCTGGGTCGGCTATCCTGGTCCCGGCAGCGATCGCAAGGTGTTGTTGTATCCATACACCAATTCCGGCACCAGTAATTCTGATCGCCATATTCGACAGCTATGGCATTGTCCGGAAGCAAAGACGCAACTCAACGTCACCACCGGCATCGAGGATGTTGAAGCAAGCTACGGGTTTAACACTTATCTGAACTTCATACCACTTCGACTGATCATGCGGCCTGCAGAAACAGTCGCTTTGTGCGACGCAGGCCTCAACGACGATCTGCTCCCTCGCACCGCAACACACGTAATGCCTCCGTCAACATTGAGCAATAACATCCTCTGCCGCCCCAACCCGCGACACTCCAAGTCAGTAAATGTCGCGTTTGTGGACGGACACGCATCAGCCCTGAAGATGATTCCACCTTTTTACCCCAACGAGGCAGGCGTCTGGCTCGGTAATGGGATCACTGATCCGAATAACCCAAACTACAAGGATGAATTATGGGATCTTCGTTGAAACATTGGCCTCCTTTCCATACGTGCTTCGCCACCGTAACTCTCTTCTTGATGCTGCTTTCGACTGCACATGCACATGACATCTGGATCGAAGTCGGCACGCCGATCGTTCGTGAAGGAGATACCGTCAAGACTGATCTATTTTTGGGGAACCATGGCAATAATCATCGCGACTTCAAACAATCGGGTAAGGTTGATCCAAAGAATATTTGCTGCGAGTTGATTGCTCCCAATGGCACAAAATGTGACTTTGGTGCGGATCTCGTTGATACGAGGCTGGACTCCAAGGAGGGCTGTTGGACCGCGCAACTCAAAGGAAGTTCACAGGGACTTCATATGGTTGTCGTCACATCGGATCAGGTCGTGAAGTATGCCCCGACTCGATCAATCAAATGTGCTAAGACATACTTTCTCGTCACTGACACTCTGGATCGCCCATCATCAGATGAAAAAGGATTTGACCGTATCGCGGGCGTTCCATTCGAATTAGTTCCACTGAGTAATCCGGTCGCTCCGACGGAACCTGGGACACCCATCAAGGTGAAGTTGCTTTATAAGGGCAAGCCTATGGCGGATACAGTTGTTTCCTTTATTCCACGAGGCGTGACACTGGCAGAGGACTTCGACGAGCACTACGAGCGAAGGACGGATGCGGAAGGTACTGCAAGCTTCGAGCCTGAATCACCCAACGATTACCTCATTGTGGCTCACCACAATGAACCCAAGGAAAATGGCGATAGTTTTGAAAATACGAAATACTCAGCGACGTTAACGGTCAAAGTGACCGCTAAATGCGATTGCTGCGGTGAATGATTCGTCATTGAATCATCACGTGCTTTTCATGCTCCGCACTGGCAGTTGAGCAGGCTCGTTTTGGCCGCGTTGCCAGATGTCATGTACACGGAACTCATCCGACGGATTTGGGCAATCCAACCGGTAGTGAGTTCCTCGGCTTTCGCAGCGCCAGAGTGCTGCGCGGGTCATCAGAGCACCGACGGTGAGAAGGTTTTGAACCTCCCACCCCGCGCGATCATCAAAAATCTTGTCGAGGGTGTACCTCGCCCAGAAATCAAACATCTCAACCACATCTTCAAGTTGCTGGCCGTCTCTTTCGATACCGACATGTCTCCACATCACGCTGCGTAAGCTGGATCGGACATCACTCAGATCTAGCTCGGAACGATCAGATGGCCGGATATCACTGATAATCTTTGCTGGTGATGCCCCTAAGTCACCGAGCATTTCTTTGCAGATACGCCCAGTTATCTCTCCATAAACAAGTCCTTCCAGCAGGCTGTTGCTGGCGAGCCGATTCGCGCCGTGCAGTCCTGTTGCAGCAACTTCCCCGCAGGCATAGAGCCCCGTGATGTTAGTTCGTCCCGATTTATCGGTGTGAACCCCGCCGACCATATAGTGAGCTGACGGATGGATTGGAATCGGCGTCTTTCCAGGGTCGATATCGAACTTTTTAAGTAAATCAGTGATACCTGGGAATCGCTCAGCGAATTGTTTTGACCCAATGTGTCGGCAGTCGAGAAAGACGTGCGTAAAATTAGTCTTGGCCATTTGCGCAAGGATCGCCTTGGAAACAACGTCGCGCGGGGCCAGTTCGGCGTCTGCGTGGTAGTCCGTCATGAAGCGATAGCCGTTTCGATCTATCAGATAAGCCCCTTCACCCCGCACCGCTTCGGAGATTAATGAACGGCTGGCACCGGCCACATAGAGAGTGGTCGGATGGAATTGCATAAAGGCCATGTCAGCGAGTTTGGCTCCAGCACGATAAGCCATCGCTATGCCGTCACCCGTTGCAACTGCGGGGTTGGTCGATTCACGGAATACTTGACCGACACCTCCGGAAGCGAGAATAACCGCGTTTGCCCAGATCACCTGGAGGCCATACTTGGGGTGGTGCGTGATAGCCCCAACACATCGTCCACCTCCGTGTCCATTGGTGTCGAGCGTGATGAGGTCGAGAACGAAACAATTATAAAACTGCCGAATATTAGGACGGCTTCGTACCGTTCGGTCGAGTGTGATCGCCAGTTCGCGACCGGTGGCATCACCATCAGAATGGAGAATCCGGTGAAGTGAATGACCCCCTTCACGGCCAAAGGAAATTTCCCCCTCGCTAAATGCTGGCGTAGTACTTTGTGCCGCAGTCGAATGTCCATGGGCGCGGTCGAACCTCATACCCCATTGGATCAACTCATGAATCCTTGCGGGTCCACCTTCGACGACGGTTTTCACCACCGACTCATCGCAGAGTCCTGCGCCAGCCTTGAGTGTGTCTTCGATATGCGAGGCAAAGGTGTCATCACTGGCCAGCACTGTAGCGATGCCGCCTTGTGCCCAGTAGGTGTTCGACTGTTGAAAGTCGGCTTTAGCGGTGACGATTACATCGCAACTGTTACTACCGCCTGCTGTTCCGGGATGTTCCGCCGCAGCCAGTGCCGCCCGCAAACCCGCGACACCCGCGCCCACAACCAACACGTCTGTAAAAATCTGTGGCAGCAGCGTCGCACGAAACGGGATCAAGTAACGGCGATGGTCAAACACGTCATTCATAGCAGCTTACTCGAGTCCGTACCTGCATCACGCTTACTTAGGTCGCAGGTCGTTTCACCGATATTTTCTACTGAACACTTAACACTCCGCTACCGGAGACGCTCACACTCGGCAGAGGGTAGCGGGACTCCGTGAGCAACTTCCGCATTTCACCAGGAGGTTCGTAGCTTACGCTGCCAGTCACACTGTAGGAACTTTCACCCGTATCAGCACCACCGGTAAATACTGCCGGTAACGTAATCGTCTGCTTCCCTCGGCTAGGCAACGTGCGGTTAAGTCGCTCCGTCGCATGATAGGCCTGCCCTTTACCCGTGCTTACGGTGTAATCACTCTTAATCAACGGCAGAGGTGTGGTATTAGGATTGGTCAGCTCGATCTCTACTTCAACCCTCGTCCCCTGCTCACTATGCTGCACGACGCGCGCGCCTGTGACACGTGTTGTCGGATTAGTGAGATTGCTCGAACAACCGATCAGAGTCAGGCTGCTGATCAAGACCGTAAGTTTCCATGCGTTGTGTTTAATCATGGGAGTCTCGGTTAGGAGATAAAAAAGGATAGATGAACGTGCCGTCTTCTGCCAAGAACCGTATTCAAACAACTGCTAATTTGCCAGAGATAACAAGAAAAAACGACGGATGAAGCAATTTGCAAAACGAAGAGAATCACACGGCTTCCGCGGTTACAGGCAGGCCCTCTGTGGTTGGCCCTCCCGGCGGAATGGTAAACACACGCACCGCTTCAGCAAGCACCAGAAGTGCCAAGGTTAAAAGCACCAGAGCCGCCCACGGTACCGGACTCCGAGGCAAACTGCTGAGAAAATGCGAAGCAAAGGGATGCACTTCTCCGGTGGTGTCTTGCGTAATGCTAAATGCTGAGGTAAAGCCTTTACGGATAAAGGCGATGAGTGCCCAGCTACTCATTACGTACATCACTACGGTAGGTAACCCGGTGGCGAACCATATCCATTTCGCTCGATAAGTACGCCAAAGCCAGACAGTAACGCCGAGCAACGCGAGCGCAGCCAGAAGCTGATTACTCGCACCAAATAGCGGCCAGAATGTCTTCCATGCCGACTCTATCTTGCCGCCGGCACCTACAGGCTGCCAGAGCAGAAAGATCAGAGGTACACCAACGGTAATTGCTGTGGAGATGACTCGACCAGAGCGATCTTGCACGCCGATAAGTTCTTGGAGTATATAACGCCCTAAACGGGTGCAGACGTCGAGCGTGTCATACACGAATGTCGTCAGTGCCAGTGCGACGAATGTGTAGGCAAAAGCTGTTGGGACGTAGAGCACATTCAGAAAGCGCGAAAGGCTATAAGCATAGATCACGTCCACCTTATTTCCCTCTAACACGGGGGAACCCTTGGCGAGCACCATCACGCAGGTAAGAGAAAGAACTGCAACCATCGCTTCCAGAAGCATGGCTCCGTAACCAACTGGTTTGGCGTCAGTCTCCCGATGGAGTTGCTTAGATGTTGTGCCCGATGCGATGATCGAGTGGAAGCCGGAACACGCGCCGCAAGCAATGGTGATAAAAAGCATGGGGAATAGTGATGCCCCATTCGGAGCGGTCCAACCGGTAAATGCGGGATAATCAGCCTGAAATCGTCCAGTGGCGGCACCGATAAGCACGCCGACGATGCCGCCTAAAAGCACAACCACTAAAAAGTACCCGCCCAAATGTCCGCGTGGTTGAAGCAGGAGCCACATGGGCACGATTGATGCGATGAAACAATACGCCAACAACGCAACGCCCCACCATCGCTGGCTCGTCGCCTCGGTGAGATGAAACAATGTGTTGATATCTAGCGGGAAGATGGGCCCCAGCCAGACCGAAATCGCAATAAGCGGTAGAAAAATAACGGTTGCCAATCCTAACGGCAGTTTCGTGTACTTGAGCAATAACCCCATTATGACCGGTAGAGCCAGATAGAGTAATGAGGCAGTCGCCACCGCCCCGCCAGTCGTCGATCGTCCACCGCCTAAGTCTTGTGTACCTACAAAAGAATCGGCGACCAGATCGGTAAAGGCGACAATGATGTAGATCAAAGCGATCCAGATAAAGAGCAGGAAAAGCAGATATGATCGCTTGCTCATGTGTTCGCGTACGACATCGGCGATAGAGCGAGCTTTGTGCCGAATTGACGCCACCAGCGACGTCATATCATGCACTCCGCCAATGAAAATACTTCCGATTAAAATCCACAACAGCGCGGGTAACCATCCAAACATTACCCCTGCAAGAATCGGCCCGACAATCGGTCCCGCAGCGGCAATCGCGGAAAAATGCTGACTCATCAAAAATTTAGGTTCGATGGGTACGTAGTCCACATCGTCACGCAAGACAACCGCTGGCGTGCGGGCGTCACGATCAAGCCGGAGCAACCGTGTCAGCGCCTTGCCATAAATCCGGTAAGCGAGAAGGAGAACAGCCGCACTCAGGAGCACAACGGTCAGAAGGGTCATAGCTTCTCCGCAAACGTGTTGGAACCGTGGTTGGATTATCGGTAACCGAACGGTTTCCAAGTCAATGTGTAACTTAGATTATATCCCTGCCAGCGGAGCAGCCATTACAATAGTGGCGTGCGCATCAATCTCCGCAATCTCAAACGAGAACCACTTTTTACCATCGAGGTCGATGATAAAGACCCTCCTAGTGCGGTAAAACCCTCGGCGGCGGCGTTGGCGGAACCTCGCGGAGCTCTTCCTCCGCTGCCAACGGAGGTGTATCTGGAGTGGGACTCGACGATTGATGATCTTGGTCATCTGCGACGCTGTCCGGTTTGCGGCTGTCGAGAGCTTTTCGTTCGTAAGGATTTTCCACAAGTCACCGGTTTTGCCATCATTGTGCTGGCGGGCATTATCTCGATGGTACTAGTGGGATTTCGACAGGTTTTATGGGCGGTAGGGATTCTCATTGCCGTTGCGGTTATCGACGCGGTTATTTATTTTTTCACTGGCCGTTGCCTCGTGTGCTATCGGTGTCGCAGTGAATTTCGCAAATTGCCGATCCGCAAAGATCATCCAACCTGGGAGTTGGCCATTGGCGAGAAGTACCGCGACCTGACGGATCATTCCGGCATTACCCAAACAGATGAGAAGTCCACGATATGAATCAACGGTTATTGCAAACGGGTTTTCTTGCAATTTATGGTGCTGGTGGTCACGGCTTGGTTGTTGCGGAGGCAGCTACTGCTGCGGGTTGGCGCGTGATAGGGTTGATTGATGCCGCCAAACCGATCGGTACAAAAGTCGGATTATGGCAAGTCATCGGAGAGGACGCCTCACAACAACCATCTGTAGAGGTGATCGTGGCGGTTGGAGATAACACCCAGCGCCAACTCCTCACTAAGCACCTGATCGAGAGGGGCCGGACTCTGGCGGTCGTCATCCACCCGAGCGCGATGCTCAGCCCATCAGCGATGATCGGGACCGGAACCTTTATTGGCCCCATGAGCGTACTACACGCCGAGTGCTATGTCGGGCAAGGAGTCATCATCAATACTGGGGCAATAGTTGAACACCATTGCAACATCGGAAACTTTGCGCACATTGCCCCACGGGTAGCATTGGCTGGAAATGTTGATGTCGGCGATCTGACGCTGATAGGAATAGGTGCATGCGTCAGGCCGCAGGTGAAGATTGGCTCACGTTGCACTATTGGTGCGGGATCCGTCGTAGTTAAAAACATTGCGGACGGAAAACGAATGATGGGGGTGCCCGCACGGGAATAAATCTCCGGCATTACATGAGGTGTTAGCTATCCACCCTCTTTCACCAGATGAAATGTAATTAAAAGTGCTTCACAAAGTCGATTTCGGAATGGGCTACTGTTTGGGAGGCTCGGCATTGCCCATTTCCGCAATAAATGCATCCGCTTCCTTAATCGCAGCCTCCATCTCATATATCAATTTCGCCACATCGGTCTCGATTTCCGTAGCCGTACTCTGAAGCGACGCGATAGCTCGGGCGTTGAGATTGTGCTTGAGAAACAGCACTTGATCGTGTAACGCGATCAGCACCGGCTCCATTTTCGATTCCGCACGGCGCATTGCATTTATCAGTTCGTTGTAGCGTAGCTCAGTGGTGCGTAATTGTTCCTGGCTGGACCGGCGCAGTTGGTCACTCTTATATTCGCCCAGTTCCTTCTTCCATTCCGCAAAAAGGTCTTTCGCCACTTCCTCGACCGAATCGATGCGATCCCGCACGGCCTGGGCACGTGAAACGCTGTCATCATATTCGTCGCGCAGCGCATCGTATTTCTTCTGAAGCTCGCCGCCTTCGACTTTTACGACAGATTGAAACTTCTCCAGAGCATCACGAAATTGCTCCTTGGCAACCTGCTGCTCATTGCGTGCCTTTTTGACCCGGCTGACCAACAGATCTCGCTTTTCCCAGCCCAATTTAGCCATTGTGCCGTAGTACGCCGATTTACAGGAACAAAGGCTCAAAAGTAAAAGAACGAGAATGGTTATTCGTCGCATGACAGTTCACTCCTCTGGAATCCCCACAGTGTACGTGGCGATTAGCATTGCAAAAGCCCCATATATAGCCGATACATTATCGGGTCGTGAAGAGCTATCGTGACTATCGTGATCCTGGAGCATATGCTTTCATCGAGTTGAGCAACCCTTAAACCAGGAGGACGCATGTTTCATCGCAGCATGTTCACACTGATCGTTATCGCAACCTTTGCTTTTACTTCCCTTGCTGCCGCTCAGACCTTTGAAATCGATCCCGCCCATACGTCCATCGTATTCCGCTGTACCCACGGCGGCATCAGTCACATTTACGGTTTCTTCACCGATGTCAAAGGCAAGGTCGTCAGCAACGCAACCGACGTCAGTAAATCCAGCTTTGAGGCTACGATCAATGTTGACAGCATCAACACCGGCGTCAAAAAACGTGATGACCATCTCAAGACGGCAGATTTCTTCAGTGTTGCGGAGTTCCCTGACATCACGTTCAAGAGCACCAAAGTAGAGAAGGCCGAGCCTGTTGAATTGGAGAAGGGTAAGCCTGCCCTACCGACCTTCCGTGTAACCGGCGATTTGACCATGCATGGAGTGACCAAACCTGTGACACTGCTCGTCCACAAGCTTGGTGAGTCGGAATTCCCCAAGGGTTCCTCCCGCGTCGGTTACGTTACACAACTCGATGTTAAGCGAAGTGAATTCGGGATGGTCAATATGATCGGTCCGGTCTCCGATGATATTCACTTAGATATCAGTTTCGAAGCGGTAAATACCAAGTGAGTTTGCGTCACACGTGATCCTACTTCGTCAAATATGCCTGACGTTAACGCTACTCTGCTGTTGATGGCTTGGGCAGGGACCATTGCCGCAGCCGTCTTTTGTCTGATCGCCCAACCGTGGCGAGAACAGTCGCGTGGGGTGATACGACTCGCATGGGCGTTGGCAGTCGGTTGCGGGTTTACCGCTGGTTACGTGTATTACTTTGGATGGCCAACCTGGCCAGTGACACAGTCACACCAATGGCTGGTCGTGGCCATTGCCCCTGCGGTAGTTGCGATCGACATCGCCGCTCTCTGGGGAAACCGCACACGTTTTGTTGCCTTAGCTTTGAGCTTGTTGCTCTTGTATGGCTACGGGACGCTCATCCTGTTAAATCTAATTAAACGCTGGCCGGCGAGCCGTATCGCGCTGACTTTGGCCATCATCGGCACGATCTCTCTATTAATGGTGGCTTTGCTAGGCGGTCTGGCACATCGTCGGATCGGGCGGACCCTTGCTTGGGGTCTAGCGTTGTGTGCAGCAGCTACTGCGATTGTTATCTTTCATTCAGGTTCGATCACAATCGGAATGCAAGCGGTCGCGCTCACCTCTGCTTTGATTGGCGGGTGGATCGTCACCTGGTGGGTACCCTCAGCCGTCGCAGCCGCAGGCGTTTCAGGTGCTGCAGCCATACTTCTGCTGGCCATCCTCGTTCAAGGTATTTACCTCGCAAAGTTGACGATGTTCAATGGCATCCTGCTCGCCTTAGCTCCTCTAGTGTTATGGATCGGAGAGCTACCCATCATCGCTCAACGATCTTCCTGGGTTCGCACATCCATCCGCTTGATTGTTCTGGTTACTATTCTGGCTATCCCCACAGTGCTGGCACGACTTCAATTTCTCAAAGATTTAGCGACCTGACCTTTAACAAATCACGAGCCGGCGAAATTCATGCATATTCCTGCAAGAATTCGTGTAGATCTAACGATATTCTTTGTCCTCCTTTTACGACCATGATTCAAATGATAAGTGACCATTTTTGCGGATATCCATCAAATGACGAACTATCGATTTGTCGATAGAATCTCTTCCGTTCTGGGGCGTTAGCTCAATTGGGAGAGCGCCGCCTTTGCAAGGCGGAGGTTACCGGTTCGATCCCGGTACGCTCCATTTTACCTGCTGGTGCAGTGGTCTCGATTATTAGTCCACATCTCTGCGCCGATGCCTGCTGGGAGTCATTACCAGCGACAATTTGCGCTACGTACTTTAAAAACAGCCCGTTGCTTCTTACCACGGTAACAAGCACGATTAGATCAGCCGATAAAATACTAATCCTACACTGGCCAATTGATGTCCTCGCCACCGATCCAATCTGATCTGACGCTTTGGAGCACGCTGCGAACGCGGCGGCGGCAAGTAGAGTCGCTGCGCGGACTGGATGCCAGGGCGCGGCGATGGCAGGCTCGCTTCAAGCATTCACGTGTAAACAGTTCCTTCCTCAAGCGTGAAGCCGAGGCAATCGTCGCAGATGATCAGAAATGGGCTGTTTTGAGTGATGACGCCCTTGACAACGGCATGCGTGAACTTCGCGAAATCTTCGCACGACGTAAACAGACCGACCAAGAAATCCGTGCAGGTTTGGGGGCGATCCGTGAGGCAGCCTTCCGAGAAACCGGCGAGAAGCCCTACATGGTTCAGGTCATGGGCGCACTGGGGCTGTTTCACGGGCAGATTGTGGAGATGGCCACTGGTGAAGGCAAGACGCTGACGGCTGCGATTGCCTCGACACTACTCTCATGGCTTCGCCGTCCGATCCACGTAATCACCGTTAACGATTACCTGGCACAACGAG
The DNA here is from genome assembly GCA_020851465.1 of Phycisphaeraceae bacterium. NCBI lineage: Bacteria > Pseudomonadati > Planctomycetota > Phycisphaerae > Phycisphaerales > Phycisphaeraceae > Phycisphaeraceae bacterium. The sequence goes on from JADZCR010000006.1 coordinate 567,127, forward strand.
ACGCTGATAGTCGGCAACCCATATTCCGACGCTGCGGCACCCGCGCCGGCGCCATTGTCAATGAAACTCAAGAGGCACAACGAGCAGATATTTATCGCCTGCCCATCGTTTATATCACGCAAAAGGAACTCGTCGCTGATTGGCTGCGAGATCAATTAAGGCTCGGACGTATTGCCGATCCAGTTTCAACACGATGGCTGACCTCAGACCTGCGTGAAACCGCCCGGGCGGTCAGACGTGGCCCAATGGTGCTTGTCCCCGGACTGCATATTGCAGTAGTAGATGAAATCGACGCGGTGCTGATCGACGAAGCGGTAACGCCATTGATTATCGCGCAGCCACGACAGGAAGATGCTCAGTCCGCCATGTACCATCGCGCCAAAGAGTTAGCAGGTCAACTGACGCTCAACAATCATTTCACAGTTAATGTTGCCGACCGCCGTGCCAAGCTAACGAACCGTGGCCGCGATCAACTGATTGAACTGCTCAAGCCCAATGATCACGCGATCTGGCGTGCCGCTCGTCGTCGTGAGGAACTCGTCGAGCAAGCGTTAGTTGCCAGCCATTTATATCACCACGGACAACACTATCAGATCGTCGAGGAAAAGATCGTCATCGTTGACGAATACACTGGACGATTCATGGCTGATCGTCAATGGCAACACGGGCTGCATCAAGCGGTCGAGGCCAAGCACGATCTAGAAGTCACCGCTGACCGCGACACACTGGCGAGCCTCAGTTTCCAAAGGTTTTTCCGTCAGTACCCACATCTCTGCGGAATGACGGGAACAGCCGCTGATGCCAAAGCTGAAATGGAAACGACCTACGGGCTGCCGGTGCGCGTCATCCCGACCAATCGTCCACGTCAACGAAAACGACTGCCCGATCTGATTTTCACACGCGCCCAGGAGAAGTGGAATGCTGTGGTCGATGAAATCGACACCATGCACAAAGCACAGCGCCCCGTGCTCATTGGCACAAGGTCAATAGAAGCTTCTGAACTGCTGAGCCAGATGCTCAGCAATCGTGGGCTTAAACACCAGGTTCTTAACGCGGTACACCATAAAGCTGAAGCGCAAATCGTCGCCGAGGCCGGTCACGGCCAGTCCATCACGGTAGCAACCAACATGGCTGGGCGAGGTACGGACATCAAACTTAGCCCTGGCGTTGCCGAGGCGGGTGGACTCCATGTCATCCTCACCGAGCGTCACTCCGCCAGCCGGATTGATCGCCAGTTATTTGGTCGTGCCGGCAGGCAAGGTGATCCGGGTTCTTGTCGCGCAATTATTTCTCTGGAAGACGATCTGGTCCTCAAATATGCCCCGCGGCTGGCGTTGATTGCAAGGCGGCGATATGCCAACCACAGAGAACCACTACCGCTCTACCTTCATCACATATTTGATCGCGCCCAGAATGTCGCACAGCGTGATGCCTTCCGCAGTCGGGCGAATGTGCTCAAACACGATGAAGATTTAGATAAAGCACTGCCTCGATAAGCTCTGCTTCCACTGGTCGATGGTGGACAAGTAGCAGGTACGTGCTATTCTTTTCCCATGCTGTCGGGGTTCTCCGGACCTGATTTAGGTCTGACCCGGCGGTCAGGCCGTGGTGGGCCGTTTATAACGACCGCCCTAAAGGAGTCTCGCCTTGTCCAAGGATACAGGGTCTGAATCGATCGAAACTATCGCAAGTGCCGGCGAACAACAGCAGCAGCAACTTCAGCTTCAGATCGACGATGCTGCAACTCCCGTAACTTATAGCACCACAGTGCGCGTATGGGGATCAGCGGAGGAAATCAATCTCGATTTTGCCGGTCCGCTCCGTCCGTCAGGTCCCAACACCGCAAAACTCAAGATTGATCAGCGCGTCATCCTCAACCCCTGGGCTGCCAAACGGCTTGCTTTGGCTTTGGGACAGGCAGTACAGCGCTACGAGCAGTCGTATGGCAACCTCGAACTCGACGCCCGCAAGCGACTGTTGAACCAGCCAGCGTCCAAGAAGTAATCCCTACCGGATCGCTAAGGCATACAGGATGTCGCGCCCGTAGCTCAATTGGATAGAGCGGCTGACTTCGGATCAGCAGGTTGCAGGTTCGAGTCCTGCCGGGCGTATTGCATTAATGATGGTCTCTAGCAAAGTGAGAGGTTCTATAAGAACCCGGTATGAGCCTCCCTGCCCACTCCTATACTCCCAGCAATGAGTAGGCAGCCATCTTCTATTTTTCACAAATCAACACAACGGTGCCTCCAAGCCGGGCCAATGGCGGACATAAACGCATCATCCGTTGATCTACCCGCTCCAGACGACCGCGCATTGCATCGCCACAATGCGGTATCAGGCGGTCCAGCCTGCTCAGTAACGTAAATCGCACCTTTTCAACACGGTGAAAGTGTGTGTCAATCAGGTCAAGATCATCATGTGTGAGCTTGCGTTCATCCTCGGTAATGTGATCCTCCAGCGAGGTAGCATTGGGGACTACCGCGCGTAATAACGCAGTATTGCGCACGGGATCGACGATCGGCACCTCCACGTGCTCTTTAAATATTGCGACGCCTCCCGGTTTTAATACGCGATGTACTTGCGCAACTGCGCGGGGTATATCCACATGATGCAGAATGTCGATCCCCACTACCAGATCAAAAGATTCGTCGTCGTATTCGAGTTGTTCTGCCAGCATCTTGCGAAAGCGACAGCGTTCGTCCAGGCTATGACGTTGTGCGAGAATTCGGGCGGCATTGATATTTTCCTGAGATAGGTCAAAGCCTTCCACTTCGTACCCCAGATGGGCAAAGCGCACCGCTGCAATTCCCACGCCACAGCCGAAATCAAGCAGTTTTTGTCGAGGGCTCACATGGCGATGCCGCGCCAATCCATAGACATACCAATATGGATTCCATGGCCTCTGCTCCTCACCGTTTACAGGTGCAAAGTCAACCGATTCAGGAGTCTGACGGACTGCGTATTTCTTATAGAAAGCAGCTTCACGCCGTTGACGATCCGTCCAGGTGGCTTCAAGCATGGGATCGACTCGTAACAGAGGAATACGGTTCAATTACCGCTGAATTATCGGCAATTCCATGCCGGACCTGAACGTCACAGATCGTATAACCGTAACGGACCTCTCCGGCCTATCGGGCGAAGTATCGACAGTTAATGAAGTCATGGATTAAGTGGTACTCGCATAGCGACGATAGCAGTCGTATGCCCTGTCCGATCTATGACGTCTGGTGAAAGCTGATGACCATGGAACCCAAGGGATATAAGTCAACAAGATCACGAAGCAATGGTTGCAACCGCGGTGGTGCCGCTCATGCATTCATTAAAAGATTGCTAGATCTGCTGGGCGCGATTGTGGGAATCGCGGTTACAACGCCGCTACTGGCTGGATGCGCGATCGGTATCAAAATCGTTCACGGTGGGCCGGTCGTTTACCGTCAATGGCGTGTCGGACGTGATGGCTGGCTGTTCCGTATCTACAAACTACGGACTATGCGGTTAGATGCGGAAGCCCTAGGTGATGCACGATTCACGGACACAAATGACCCTCGCATTCTGGCTGGCTGTGGGTGGATACGCAAAACTCATATAGATGAATTGCCTCAACTCTGGAACATTCTGATTGGCGATATGAGCCTGGTAGGTCCTCGGCCGGAACGACCGGAAATTTTCGAGCGTTTACGCGAGGACTTGCCCTCCATAGAACGACGGCTGGCGACTAAGCCGGGGCTAACCGGCCTGGCGCAAGTCTGTAATGGATACACCAACGACCTGGCAGGAGCCCGACGCAAACTGGCACTTGACCTGCGATATCTGCGCAGTCGAGGACTGCTAACCGACCTGCGTCTGATGATCGCCACCATGCCCAAAATCTGGGATCAGACAGCTCTGTGACGGAGAAGCTCACAATGAGATTAATCCAACACATCTTCAGCATGCACTCTATCGCGTGCGGACTCCGATTGGCTGCGATCATTGGCGGACTCTCGCTGATGGGTTGTACGACCTACCGCGACTACGGAGCCTTTGTGAAGGATCCTCGCCCGGTTGTGACTACGACGGAGTACCGCATTGCCCCACCGGATGTCATTACCATCAGCTCCAAGCGAGTGCGGGAAATCAATGGTCATACCGAGCAGGTCCGTCCCGATGGCAAAATTACACTTCCACTGCTGGGCAGCTTTAACGTAACCGGTAAGACTCCTGAAGAATGCAGTGCGGAACTGGAAAAGCTGGCGAAGGAATACTACGAAGACGCTGATGTGAGTCTGCGGGTCGCTGGATTTAACAGTAAGCGGATATTTGTTTTCGGTGAGGTTAATTCTCCCGGGCCCTACGCCTATACCGGGACTAATACGATCCTCGACACACTCGCGGTCGCCCAGCCTACGCGACTGGCTGACCCGGATCACATCCATATTCTGCGTCCTGACCGCCATGGCAAGCTCGTTAAACGCATGACGATCAACATGAACGACATGGTTAAGCGAGGTGACACCACGCTCGACGCAGTGCTGGAGGAAGGTGACATCATGTACGTACCCGCAAACGGACTGGCGGCAATCGGGCTGGCAATGCAGCAGGTGCTCCTGCCCATCCAACCTGCAGCTGCCACCGTGCGCGGACCGGCTGATATTTCAGGCACGATGCAGTCACGCCCTTACGGTACAAGCACACAAACCCGAACTACACCCTGAATTGATACGAGCACCTGGTAACCAATTGCGAAAACAGCCATGAACCGCGGCTATATTCAATCCGGCAACATACGTGAAGCGTGGGACGTCTGTGTCCGCTTCCGATGGCGATTCATTTTGCCTTGCTTCGCCGTCTCTGCTGCCGTGTTGATAGTGAGCATGTTCCTGCCTCGCAAATATCAAGCTGAGGCTATCTTTGAACGCCGCAATGACATGGTTCTCTCGGAGATCACCAACCGGGGTGCTTCACAGAACTTCCAGGCTCCGCGTAATTCCGCAGTCGATGAAGTAGCCGGCAGTCCCGCCATTGACAGTCTCATCGCTATTCTGCGGCATCGCGCGGAAAAAGATCCCTCGCTGCAACCCGTACTCGATGAGGTAATCGCGCATCGCAGCGAGCTTCCGCGTTGGATACTTGTACGCTACGACGTATCGAGTGCAGAGCTGGACCGCGTGCGGGTGAGTCTGATCACCGGAAACGCGAATGTGTCCCGCACAGTTGTCAACACGCTCATCGAAAACTATCTCCAACGAACGCGTTTGGGAATGGAACAGCGACTCAAGCAGTCGGCTGACTTTTTTCAAGCTGAGGCTGACGCCGAACGCACGAGCATCGGGAAACTGGAGGATGCTTTACTTGCGTTTGAGATAAATCATTCAGAACTCCTGCCGGATAATCCGGTCAATCTGCAGACCACATTAAATCAGAACATGGAGGCAATGGCTGCGGTGGAGCAGAAGCGTACGGCGGCGCAACTCAAGGAGGAATCACTGCGTCATTCGCTTGAGACGACCCCAGCCACTTCACCTTCCATTCTGACGAGCCGTAATCCGGAGCTGACCCGGCTAGAAACCCGGCTGCGCGAGTTAGAAGCTGAGTTAGCTTTGTACACCGGTGTTTACAAGATGACCGACAAGCATCCGGACCTGTTAGCTCTGCGTGAGCAGATCGATGCGGTGAAGACACAGATCAATAGAACTGAGCAGGAAGTCGTAACGCAAAAACAAATTTCGCTCAATCCCAAGCGAGCGGCGATTGAATTGTTAATCGCCGGCGTCGTCGCTGAACGAGAAGCTCTCGATGCCGAATATGCCAGTATCAAAGATCGTATCGCTAAGCTCAACGCGCAAACCGCAGGCATGTTTGATGCCCGTGCGGATTATCGGAAGTTGACGCGGCAGACGGCAGAACACCAACGGCAACTAGCCTTCTGGGAAGACAATTTACGGCGAGTGAAACTGGCCCTGACGGCTGAGAATGGCGATCGCGGAGTAAAGCTCGACTTTATCAAACCTTGTGATCTACCGACACAACCGATTTCTCCTGATTTGACCCAGATACTGCTTGCGTCAATCGTGCTGGGCTTGCTTGCGGGCGGTGCAAGTGTGTTTATGGCACATCGAAACAACCAAGCTTTCATTCGCGGTGAGGAACTCGCAAAAACAGCCAATGCTCCGCTGCTAGGTTCGGTCAGCGAGATCATCTCCAACCAGTACCGACGCAACCGCCGAATCAAGCAGTTATTCCTTTATCCAGCAAATATCGCAGTTATGGGGCTAGTACTCCTGTCCCTGGCGAGCCTTTTATACATGGACCTCGAACGGCCAGAATTTTACGACCGTTTCAAACAGAGTCCGACAAAGTTTCTGATGGACCGACTGGCGGCGAGTACCTCAGCGACAGCGCAAACGAACTCCCCGGCAAACAGGTAAATTGCGATGTATCAGGATTACTTCCAGTTCTATCTCCTGCCCTTCGAGAATACGCCGGACCCTCGTTTCTTTTACGAGAGCGAGCAACACCGTGAGGCCTTAGCTGCGATTGAATACACCATACGCATGCGTAAAGGGTTTGTGCTTATTACCGGTGAGATCGGTTCGGGTAAGACAACCGTTGGCCGCACCGTCTGCGAACGGAGTACAGACCGTGCTCGAATCATCACAATTCTGCACGGTCACAGTACCGGGAGACAGGTCATCCGACAGATTCTCCGCGCAATGCAAGTGCCCTTTGGTGCAACGGATGACCATACATTTTTGTTGGAGAAACTTCGTAACCGGCTGCTTTCTCACGCAGGTGACACACAGGCGATCGTGCTGCTTATCGATGAGGCTCAAACCCTTTCAGACACTGCATTGGAAGAATTGCGACTGCTAAGTAACTTCGACACCGTGACTCAGAAACTAGTCCAGGTTGTATTAGTCGGCCAACCGGAGTTGCGACAGAGGATTCAGCAACCTGGATTTGATGCCCTACGCCAGAGGATTGTTATCGCCAAGCAAATTCAACCGCTCTCGCTGGAAGATACGCAAAGATATATCTCGCACCGAATCCGCGTTGCCAGCCGTGTCCCCCAAAATATCCAAGTAAGGTTTTCTGACGCAGCGATACATCAGATCTATCGCACTACAAATGGCCTACCTCGCCTGCTCAACATTACCTGTGACAACTGCCTGTTGCTTGCAATGGTGCGGGAAGTGCACCAGGTGGAAGTCGATATGGTAGCGCAGGTCGCCGCTGATGCTCTGCCGCGATTTGATGAGCCGAACATCGTGATCCCAACTGAGCCGAAATTCAAACTTGCAAGGAGCGCCTAATGGGTTACATCTTTGACGCTCTCAAACGATGCGATACTGGCCCGTCATCTGCCCCACCGCGTAAGGATGTTGTAGGTGAACCATCCGCCGCACCCCTACCGCCACGTCTGGTGCTCACAGACACAAAGAGACCTCTCCGTACTCCTGAGGCAAAGGGTTCATTAGATAAATTCACTGTGGATGATCGATTGGTTGCGCTGACCACTCCATCGAGTTTGATGGCTGAGGAATATCGCTCGATCCGTACCAGCATGTTGGCTCGATGGCAGCATCGGAGCCATCTCGTTCATACGATCACCAGTGCGACTCCGCAGGAAGGTAAAACCATCACATGTCTGAATTTGGGGTTGAGTTTTGCCGAGTTGCGTAATCGCAACACGATTGTGGTGGAGGCTGACCTGCGACTTCCGCAGTTCCAGATGCTTTTAGCTTTACCGCCATCGAAGGGAATTGTGGGCGTCGTGGAAGATGGCGTGGATATTCGCGCAGTGATTCAAGAAATAGAAGGTACTGGCCTACATGTGCTCCAGGCGGGATGTTGTGTCGATAATTGTGCAGTGCAGATTCTCAGCAGCAGCGCGATGTCCAACCTGCTGATACGTCTGCGAGAAAAATATGACCACGTCATCATCGACACTCCACCGGTGGTAGAACTGGCCGATGCGGGCATTCTTGGCGCGCAGAGTGAAGACGTACTCTTGGTGGCCCGGCTTCAGCGCACACCACGCGAGTTAGTTGAGCAGGCTGTTCGGAATCTGGCGAGTTTCAACGCTCCGGTGACCGGTGTGATTGCGACTGATCAGAAACGGACAAGTAATCAGCATTACCTGCGATATGGAGGTTATGGCTACGGAAATAGATCGCTCACAAATATCCGAAAGAGCTACCTGAGAAAATCCGCATAGAGATAGATGGGGCGGCGTGGGGAAGACTGTGACACGGGGCGGAGGAGAGAGACCTTTTTTAATTGCTCGGGAAGGATATGTAATGCCAAGGCTCGATGTAATAAAGCCGCGAATCACCGAGGCACCTGCCTCCTTACTTATGATCAGTCACTGTGTCCCACAGCCGGAAGGTAGCGTGGACCGGGTTGCGGCTTGGGATCTGTTAAACGAAGCTGCATCCCTTGGTGTTGTGTACCTCGCGTGTTTACATGATGGGCCGGTGAGTCTGACGCAATGGCGACGGTTGACATGGCTTGCGGAGGTAATTGTGCTTGAGTATCCCTCGCTCAAGACACGCCTGATGCGTTACATATCGGAAGTCAGGGCTGTCAGTACTGCCGCCGAGGACTTGCGCCCTCTTATTTCCATTTGGCAACGTGAGATGCTGTTCAATGCGGTAATCTGCACACGCCCCGCCTTTGAAGGAATGATCCAGCCACACACATTGATTTCGCCAAATACATCAATAGATCACGAATCGGGACCGATCTCTATTCCCATACAGACCTATGCCAAGGCTGCGTAAATCCACCGAACATGGGCACCTATCGCCTTCCCATAGTCGTCAAGCACAGCTAATCTTTGTACATGCCGTGGCAACCTCTGATTGAGAATAAGCGCCTGCGTGAATGGGTCATTGCGGGTCTCATGCTGGCTCTATTGGCGGGGACGCTTGGCTTGGCGTATATCGCTGTGCGGAAGCAGACGAAGTCTATCGCCATCGAAGGTTGGAGTACTCGACTTCAGCAGGTTGGAACCCTTGAGATCGAAATCCCGGAAGAATGGGCCAATCGCGCTATAACAACTCCGACAACAGGGTTTGAATCATTCCAAATTTTTGCCCCGGCAAATCAAAGCGGATCCCACTTATTGATTGGATCGCTACGGTTCGCCATACCCCGCTCGCCTGACGAAGCTCTGGCACTGGCACAAAGTGGTCTTCGTCTGTTTGGAACCAACTTTCAAATTGTCGAACGCAGCGGCGTTCGCGCACATCTGATGGTGGGAAGACAGTTCACCGCCATTGAACGCAGCCATTCCGACACAATCGAACATTTTTTAGGCGTACTGACTGAAGATGGCCGCCGCTATTGGGTTGTGTACCTGCGGATGAACTCGCCACAGCGTAATGCCCAAGCTGCTCTTGTGAACGATCACGCTGCATTCCAAGAAATTCTGCTTTCTGCCATCGACCACGAGTTTCGAGACGCGGTCTCCGATGACTTCAAAGATGCGGGTCTTCCTTCGGATGATCCCACTTTAAAAGAGATTGAAGGTTTGGGGCCGCGTGTATCTATCAGTGAGGGATTCGATCGTCCGGTCACACTGGTGCCGGTTGATGAGTCACCTGCATTACGTCTTTTTCGCGTACGTGGCAGTGTTGATCCGGGTATCGATGCAGGGAGTCATCCGCTGAGTCCGGACACCATATTTCGGCTTGAATTTCTCAAGGTGATGAATCGAGCAGCTTCAGCACAGGAGATCGCTCGGACCAAGATCGGAATGGATGACGCATGGAGGGTAACATTCGCATTCAACTCCACAGCTCCTTCAGAGTTGATTCGTGAGTTGTGGTACACGCGTCCCAAGCCGGGGTACGGACTGCTGATTGAGATCGTAACGGAACGCGAAGGCTTGGCGAGCTGTCGTATTCTATTGCCGCGAATTATCGATGAATTGAAGCAACCTGCCGAAAATACAGACAGCTCGGAACCCAAATCAACATTCGAGGAAGCTGCCAAGCGTGGAAGCGTTCTGGCACGTGAAATCTCAATCGCGGCTAGACAACACCACTCCCCGGGAGCTATCTACTATCGAATCGACGCCAAAGGCGGGGGAACGGAAGACGCATTGGGTTATCGCATCGATGAAAGGCTGCCGGTACCAGACAAGAAAACTCTTGCCGGACAGCGGTTGATCGTGATTCATGGCGAACGGACGATTACTGCACGATGGCAAATGAGCGAGGATGGCCATCAGTTTCGATGGCAACAGCAGTGGCGTACACGTCGTCCGACGTCAAAAGGCGAAGAGTTGCTCGTGCAGCAGGAACTTGATCTGGATAATGGCAAACTGCGCATGCTCGATGTGGGAGGGAAAAAGGACGTTTGGGTCGCCACTTTGCCAGACTCTTATTTGGGCCCAATGCTGGATGATATTTGGAGCCAGGAAGGGACAACTACCCGCGATCCTGCCCTGCTGTGGGTGACTCCGGAGGGCGATCCGCCGATAGCCTGTATAGTCCAATCGAAAGCTGTGGCAGCAGGTAATAACGATGCCGCCATACTGGTGAGTTGGAGGCCATTGTTACGAATGGATGCTGACATACAGGTGTTCGACTCCAGCGGACATTTATTACAGGCCGATGTCAACATTTCAGGGTCACCCGCGGGAGAGGCGGTGCGTACTCTCCATCGTGTTAAACGAGAGGAATTGCTCAAGACATTTCCTCAGATCAAAGTTGATCCCCCGTCTGCAAGTTCAACACAGCCCAGAGATCGGTAATCATCCATGCAAGCGAAACGCCAAAACATCACGATATTTTTTGTCACACTGCTAATGATTGTTTGCAGTACACATGCGGAAGAAAACAGCAACCCACCGACAATCAACACTAATCTGTTATCACTCAAAATATGGCGTGAGAATTCCTATGGCCTGCAGTTGAATCCGCCGTTAGGCTACCGAGTTCTCGAACAGAATATGGATGATGCGCTTTTGCGCATGCTTGGCCCGAATCGAGACGCCATTAACCTCTACATCAAAAAAAGCGACGATCCGCTCAACATGGACCGGCTTGAAGAATTGACAATCGGCCAGATCGGCATGCTGAATCCATCAGCGGTCATCCTTGGCGAACCGCAAGCCAAGCATACACGTCGCATTGGTGGTGCTCCGGGACTTCTGATTTATTTCCGTTTTCCTGCAAAAAAAGGTGGATTCTGGGTTCTCGGCCAAGCATTCATGCAAATCAGTCCTACCACACTTGCGTTGCTCCAGTTGGACGTGGATGAAACCAAGCTTGCAGATGTTCGTCCGACCTATGAAGCGATTCTCGATTCAATGGCCGTCGAATCACAGGAACAGATTGAAAAAGATCGCAATGCGATGATGGCCGCCGCCACGGAATGGAAGCAGTCAATTAATGCTGAAACTATCAAGAAAGCACTCGTTGCCGAACAATGGCTGAGAATCTACGACATGGTGGTCACGGCAAAAGACGCCAAGCCGACCGAACGTGATATTGGCTATATGCGTATCACTCAAGAGCCGGATAAGCGGCTCGACAATCAGGGATTTCATGTGTTGATCCAGGGGCGGATGTTGGTGGACTCCCATGCTTATGACACGCAGGCAGACTTTTTCGTCAGCAATGACCTGTCGGAAGAACTCTGGTCAGTCAAGACCACCCATCGTGTCCTTAAAAAAGATCAAAAATTAGATGCCGTCGCTCAAGCTGCGATGGCGGATATGAATACCAATGCAGAGACCGGCGTGCGATCGCGCGGCCAAATCAACGTTAAACGAACAGACCGATCGGGAAATAAGGACTTCAAGTGGGATCAGCCGGGGACCGCTCCTCTTCCAGCCACTCAGCCTGGAGATAAACCCCCTGTACAACAGGAACCACTGCCATTTGTTTACCTTTCCCAGGTCGAATTGCAAATGCTCGATACGCTGCTTCCTCACAAGAAGCCTCTGAGTATTGGCTTTTACGCCTACTCAGCCGCAACGGGAAAAGTGTCGTTTCGGACAGAACGTGTCGAACCTCGCAAGAATGGATCGTGTCTGGTTTACTCACGAGTAAGTCCTGAACAACCAGAGCAGGTCAGTGAGTTTGATGCGACAGGAAAACTTGTGAAGCGAGTTTTACCTAATGGCCAAGTGATCGTCCCTACATCGCCATCGGAACTCAAATCTCGTCGCCTGTTCAAATAGGTCGGCAGCAAAAGTGTTGCAGGGCTGGATCCACTACGCGGGACATCGCATGGACATTGAGACCGCCTCCCAGAAACCGATCCATGATCGCTGCGATAGAGGCTGGTGAAGCGATTGCTCTCTCGTAATCGATTTTGCGGACACGAAACTGTGGCTGTGTTTTGATCCACGCATCCGTTTCTTGAATTTGTCGGCTATAAATCTTCGCAAGCTTTTCGTTCGGTAGTTCCGCTCCGGTTCTGCCGAGTCGGGCAAGCATCGCGGCCTGTGATGCAAGCACATCCCGCATCTCACGGCGTATAAAAATCACGCGATACTCAACTCCCTCCGGCAGCATGGGGATGAGTTGATATATCACCTTGACCGCTTTACCTACGGCACTATTACACCACAAGGCATCTGTCGCTGTTCGTTTTACCGCATCGAGTTCAAAGTACCCCAAAGGATTGCTGACATCGGTTGGGCGCACATCATCTATCAACGGTTCAATACCACCTGCGGCCAACATCTGCATGACCATAGACGTACCGGAACGTGGTAACCCCGTGACTACCGTAATCCACGGACGCGTGATCATGATTTAATCGGGGATGACGAAGGTGCCGCCTCGATGAGGCATCGGTTTTCCCGAGAGTACCTTCTGTAGTCGGGTGATAAATACGGACTCAAGCTCGCGGGAGCCAAACCTGCCGCCTTGGAGTGTGATTGCAATCACACCTTTACGCAATTCCCAAGCGAGAATCTCGATCGTCCGTCCATCTGGCGCAAGGGCGTTGGCATGGATCGGTTCCCGCTGCAGAATAGTAATATTGGATGCTGAGATTGAAAGCAAACCCCAGTGAACTTTTTTGATGGTGCGTGGAATATCCGTAGGTAACCGCTCATATTCGCCATTGACTTCCGCATATGAACCTTGAGTAAACCGATCATCGATGATGCCGGGTTGCGTCATCGCAGCGACGGGTCGGATTTTCACTTTTGGCGTACAGCCTTGGATAACTGATAAAACCGCCATCATCCAGAGTGCGCTCTCCACGAGGATTTGCACGGAGTGGTTTTTTATCCTTGATTGCATCAGGCGGGTAGAATAATAAAGGTAAAGAACCCCGCCAAACTAGGAGGAGTGTTTCGGCATTGGAACTGACTATCAGCTTGCCACACGGCGACCAACGACTGGCCATGACCGGTTCGGGCGAACGAAATCTTAAAATCATCCGCGAAGGCCTGGGGGTCAATATTTCGGCCCGTAATGAATCGCTGAAGATCAGTGGTGAGAGCGATGCGGTAGGTCGAGCTGCTCATGTGATCGAACAGCTTGCGGAAGCTGCAAAACGTAACCGCCCTCTGACCCGTCAACAGGTGATTGATAGTATCGCAGCGGCGACACGTCACTCTCACAGCCGCGGGCCAGGGAGCTTGCACATAGACCGCCAACACCAGCGGCATCAGTCAGAATCCAATAACGGTGATGGAGAAGATGGCACGGAACTAGAGGTCTATCTTGGTGGCCGACAAATCACAGCCATGACCACGGGGCAGCGACGCTACCTCACCGCAATGTACCAGCATGATCTGACGTTCTGCATCGGTCCAGCAGGAACTGGCAAAACATACCTCGCGGTTGCAGCCGCTGTTGCAATGCTCCGTCGAGGTCAGGTTCGCAAGCTCATGCTGGTACGTCCCGCGGTCGAAGCTGGCGAAAAACTTGGGTTTCTTCCCGGCGATATGCAGCAGAAAGTCAATCCCTACCTTCGCCCCCTGCTCGACGCGCTGCATGACATGATGGACTTCGAGCAAATTCAACGTTTCATGGCGACCGACGTAATTGAGATTATTCCACTCGCTTTCATGCGAGGTCGAACACTTAATGATGCCGCTGTAATCCTTGATGAGGCACAAAACACAACTCGCTCGCAGATGCTCATGTTCCTTACGCGACTTGGTCACGGCAGTAAGATGGTCGTAACCGGCGATACGTCGCAGATCGATCTTGAGGAACCAAGGGAATCAGGGTTGATTGACGCCGCTCGACGGCTTATCCGCGTTACTGGCATCGGGTTTGTTACGCTAGAGCAAACGGATATCGTCCGCCACAGCCTTGTTCAACGTATCGTCGAGGCCTATGCCCCGCCAAAAGAGTCCAATAGGCTAGATAAGTAATTCATAGGATGGAGTTTATAGACTCGGTTAAAGGCTCGGAGATCAAGTCAATTCTGAGAGTCCAAAACTAGGCAAGGCCGATAATTCTTCGAGCGAACTCAAAGTCTGCCATGGCACGCCGCCGGAATTAAGCGACTACAATAAATACACCATTGTCGGCCGATGAATAACAGGCCCGTGTTGATCGCTTTTCATGCAACTTTTTCGCCAGCACAACTCGCTGCGCCGACAGGAAGTTCGTCGTGCATTACCGAAGGAGCCGCCGTCGTGGCTGGCGTGGACCCGTCGGAAAGATGTCCTGTGGGCCATCCTACTGGCAGTCACACTCGGAGCGATCGCGGGGTTAACCGCTCTTCGCGCGCAACATCGCTTGAATTACGCGGAAGGCCAGATCGTGTCAGATTCGATCGTGGCGCGTGCGGAGTTTAAAGCCCGCAATGAAGCTGCGACGGAAACAGCGAAGAAAGCTGCAGCCGCACGTGAGCCTTCCGTTTACTCGCCTAACCCTGCATTTATCTCCTTTGTGCAGGATCAATTTAACTACCTTGCAAGCAAGGCCACGGACCCCAATGTCGCTGATGCCAGGCAATTTCCAGCTTCACTGGAAATGAAACCCGAAGCACTAACCCGACTGCGGTCCTTCTTCGCCGGCAATGGTCTGCCACAGGAACAATGGCTCGGACTGACACAACAATTCCGCGATGACCTGCTGACGCTAGCCATCCTTACACCGGACCGGGCTTTAATCGAACGTAATGAAAAGAACCCCGCCTACAAGATTGTGATCCAACATCCGCTGGGTGATCTGGAGGTAGTGCGAAGCGAAATCCTTAGCGTTGATGACGCAATCGCTATTCGTGAACGAATCGACAGCAAGGCAGCGAAGCTCTTCTCCCCCCTGCTGCCTCGTGTAATCGCTGCGTTGATAAGCCAGAATACGAATCCGACTTATGTTTTTAACGAGGAAGAGACAAAGCTGTGTAAACAAAGGGCCTCGGATCGGGAGCCTGTTGTTGAGAAGACATTTCGAGAGAACGATGTGATTGTCGCAGCCGGCCGAAGAATCAACGCGGCCGATATCGAACTTCTGGAACTGGAGCGAGCTGCCTATGACACGAAGATTGATCAACAGAATCCCTGGATGCCGTGGATATCGGGTACAGGGCTTGTTGGTCTGATTATGCTCGTTAGTGCCAGCTTCTGGGCATATATCCTCGTGTACAATCCGCGTATCGCGGCAAACCCGATGAGAGGCATCGCCTTTACAGGCCTTGTGCTCTTAGCTCAGACCGCAGCTGTATCCGCAACCCTCGCCTATCCTCGATTGCTCTTTTTGACGGCAACACTCCCAACACTGATATCCGGCGTCGTACTGGCAATTGCATACGATCGGAGATTCGCCCTTACCGTTGGTGCGCTTCATACGCTGCTCATCATGATTTCGCTCAATCTGCCAGCGACTTTTGGCTTCGTACTGCTCGCAGGCTTGGCTACCGCGATCAGCCAGCTCAATGAAGTACGCAGCCGCTCTAAACTTCCCTTAACCGGTCTCTGGTCTGGCTTGGCGATGGCATTGGCGGTATTTGTTACCGGCTTTGCTGCGCGACGACTCGATATCAACGCCTCGCTGCTCGACTCATGCAAGGAAATCGGCCATGACGCGCTCTTTGCCCTCACAACCGGGCTGGCGGTTGGGTTGATCGTGCAGGGATTGTTACCGCTGATTGAACGATTGTTCCGCGTAACGACTGCGATGACACTCAAGGAACTCAACGAGACGACGCTTCCGCTCTTACGGCGTCTGGCGCAGGAAGCACCGGGAACGTACCAACACTCACTACGTATCGCAGACATGGCAGAGGCCGCGGCCCAGACAATCGGAGCGGATGGGTTACTGTGTCGCGTAGGTGCGATGTATCACGACGTGGGCAAGATCAATAAGCCGCACTATTTCGTGGAGAATCAGGCTGGCGGCCCCAACCGACATGAAAAACTATCCCCGGCAATGAGTGTGCTGATCATCATGGGGCATGTAAAAGATGGTGTGGAGATGGCACGCGAATACCGCTTGCCGCAATCGATCCGACAATTCATTGAGACGCATCACGGCACCACGCTGGTTGAATATTTCTATCATGCTGCCAAGCAACAGCGAGGAGCTCAGGATGAGCCAGCGCCCAGCGAGTTTGAGTTCCGCTACGCGGGGCCAAAGCCGCAGACTCGAGAAGCTGCAATCATCATGATCTGCGATGGTATTGAAGGCGCAGCCAGAGCGATGGCTGAACCCACGCACGCCAAGCTAGAACAGTTGGTACACAATATGTCCCAGAAACGGCTTGCTGATGGACAATTTGATGAGTGCAATATCACTCTTCAGGAGTTAAACAAAGTCGTTCACTCAATCGTTAAAACATTGGCCGCAATGTATCACGGTCGTATCGCATATCCACAGGATGCCGATCCCCCACAGGTGGAGAATGAAGTTCGCCCCGTAACTGCTGCCTCGTGATCTCTTACTACTTCTCCCTTGAACGTTCCATCCTCTACTCTCAGCTCTCTCATTATCCGTGCCAAGGAAATTATCCTTGCGGGCGGAGTGGTCGGCCTGCCGACCGAGACCGTTTATGGGTTGGCTGCGAATGCCCTCGATCCCATTGCGGTTGCCATGATTTTTGAGATTAAGAACAGACCAAAATTCGACCCCTTGATCGTGCACGTGCCAGATACTTCTTCACTCGAGGAACTGGTTATAGAAATCTCTCAGACAACACAACGACTTGCTGGCACATTCTGGCCCGGACCGCTGACACTTGTATTACCTAAAAATAAGATTGTTCCTGATATCGTCACTGCTGGATTACCAAATGTAGCGATCCGTGTGCCTGATCACCCTATCGCTCAACAGCTGCTTCGCTCAGTTCGTGTGCCCCTCGCCGCACCTAGCGCGAACCGATTTGGCTCTGTCAGCCCTACGACTGCAGAACATGTTCGGCAGGAACTCGGGAATGCTGTTCCACTTGTACTCGAAGGCGGCTCCTGCCGCGCAGGGGTTGAGTCAACCGTGTTGTCTCTTGTTGAAGAACCCACACTCCTGCGTCCTGGAGCAGTGGCCATTGAGGACATCGAAGCAGTCATCGGTTCGGTCCGTCGACTTGATAAAACCGATAAACGAATTCTGTCACCGGGCATGTCCGCACTCCACTATGCCCCGAGAACCCGACTTTATTTTGGAGGCAGCCGACCGGTTGGACGTGTGGGCTTATTGTCACTCGGCCCGCCCAGCAATACGAGTGGTTATACAGCAGTAGAGGTGTTGTCACCTTCCGGAAACACTATTGAAGCTGCTACAAATCTGTTCGCAGCGATACGCCGCCTTGATGCGATGGAACTCGATGCCATCTACGCTGAACCTGTTCCCGATCAAGGGCTTGGCCTGGCGATCAATGATCGACTCAGGCGGGCAAGTGCAATACGTTGATTGACTTTGACCAGTGTCAAAGCCGTCCGTGATTTCATCACTATTCAAGATACTTCTTCATACGCTCTGTTACCCGGCACAAACTGATACCTCGGAGCAATAGACGCTTCTGAGGCTGGGTGTGACCCGCCTCCACAATCACGTCGCGAGAGGGAATCCCCAGTGTCTCGGCCAAGAGCAAGCATACAGCTTGATTCGCCTTCCCATCCTCAGGAGGTGCAGCGACCAGTATCTTGAGTCTCCCGCCTAATATCCCAGCAATTCGGCTTTTGCTGGCACGAGGAACGATTTTAACTTGAACTATTACACCCTCAGGGTTTGTTGATAATACGGTCGTTAATTGAAGATTCCCCATTGCCGACACCCTGATATCACGTTAGCTTCACATCATCATGTCGCGGCCACATCTTATTTTTCTGATGGCTGACCAGCTCCGCTATGACGTTCTCGGAGCCTACGGCGATCATCAATGTCCAACCCCCGGCCTCGATCGGCTGGCCGAACGATCTACAATTTTTGATCGGCATTACACGCCTTGTCCACTCTGCGGTCCTGCCCACGCAAGTATCCTCACCGGCCTCTCGCCTCGCCAGCACGGTGCCCTCATCAGTGGATGGTTCCACAGCGAGCAGTCATTCGGTTTTGTAAAGCCAAACATCACACTATTCCCACAGATTCTTGCTGAAGCCGGGTATCGAGTTGTGCATGTGGGAATTCAACTTCTCCGCGGGTCAAAAGGCTCACGATTACAAGCTGCTGGAGTCGAGTACTCAGGGCCTGCCAGTAACGGAGAGCACCTTCGTGATCTGCTGTCTCGCAATCTTCAGCTAGGTGATGTCGAAGCTTTTCGCGATCCAATCATAGATACAGAGAATGGCAAGCCAACGGTTTTCACGACATCATCGCCCCGACCTGCGATTTTTCCTCTGCGGGAGGAATTGTTTCTTGATGAAGTTCTTGCAACCCGTATGGTAGAAGTGGTTAACCAACACGTTAACACTGGAGATACCCGCCCGCTTGCTCTTTTCGGATTCTTCTGGCTACCGCATCCACCTCTTTGGGCTCCAAAAGTATGGGCGAGCAAGGTTGCGGCTGATGCCATTTCTTTGCCGCCGCACGTTGGCAAGTGGTTTTCCGGCATGCCCGCTCTGCAATTGGCAAATATTCCTGGCCAATTAGGAGCACATGTAAGCCTTCCACAATGGCGAGAAATCTGGGCTATGTATTTTGGCATGGTCGCTCTGATGGACCGTTGCGTCAGTCGTGTACTGGCAGCCTTCGATTATGCTGCGATGTTGGACGACTCACTGGTACTTTTCACATCAGATCATGGGGACATGCTCGGAAGTCATCGACTCTATGGGAAGATGTGCCTCTACGAGGAGGCCACCCGCGTACCACTCCTATGCAAACTGCCTCACCAAACCTCTTCCCGACGAGTGCTGGAAATGACCGATCATCTAGACCTCGTTCCGACACTCGCTGATCTTGCAGGCATCTCCGCACCAACAGGTTGCGCCGGTCGCAGCCTGCGTACTCTGGCTGAAGGTCAACCCAATCACGAACCGCGATTACAAACATTTGCTGCCTACGACGGTAATGCCGGCCGCGGATTTACACAGCGTATGGTGCGTACCGCTACGCATAAGTTGATCCACAACATTGGAGATCGTGCTGAACTTTATGACGTGATCGAAGATCCGCGAGAAACACGTAACCTCGCGGGGCAAGTGAAAGAGAAGACAGTGGAAATAGAACTAAGAGATATGCTCAACAAGTGGATGGCTGATACTGGCGATGATGCGCCTCGCTGCTGAGTTTTATCTTTGGGGGCTAGTCATGATGATGGTGATTTACCGAGACTTCCACGGCTGCGTCATGATCAAGTACAACGCAATCCCAGTAATAACTGCGCCCAGTGCCAACTTAACCAGTCTATGCACCGGTATGCCCCACAGTTGTCGCTCGTATGGCACACCTTGATTGATCTCATCCAAAGATGGCAAACCATCGAACCGTGATGGCACCGGAGTCATGTAATTACAGTTAGGGCACTTCACCTTCTCCCCCGCATGCACGGAACGGACACGTAACTTTTTAGCGCAGTGCGCACAGCGGATACGGATAAACTCGTCATCACCCAGAACAAGCCGGTGGCGACCTTCAGATTCGGTTGGTCTGGCGCACATGAGAAGCCCCCTGATTAGCGGATCGAAGAAAGGCGGAAATTGCCGAGGCTTAACGGATATCTTACTCGACAGGTTAACTTATACGTAACCTCATACCCATTTTTACAGCATTCAACCACCAAGCCGTTCGTAACCTATTCAACTAAAGACTTTTATCGATTGTAAAATATGAAGCCAGATTGTCCGCATTTCGTACTGTTGATTTTTTTCTTGAATTGGATTCCGCGTTTCCGCTTTGACAGATCCGGGTCTCGTAGTGGAAATGCTTCGTTTAGAATGAATCCACTATCGTAACGCATGGACGCATTTAGTCATGGCCAACGCCAAGATTGATATTGTCGGTAAAGCTGAGATACCACTGATCGCAGAGCTTTACTCCAAGATTTTCCATCCCGCAAGAGATGCGGAGTTTTTCCGTCGCAGATTCCTTGGTCGTTACAACCAACTTCTCCTGGTCGCCAGTCTCGAAGAGAAGCCGGTCGGGTTTTACGTTGGGTTTGAACTAAAACCAACCGTTTATTTTTCGTGGTTGTTTGGCGTTTCACCTGATGCCCGCCGCATGGGTATCGCCTCGCAGCTTATGGAAGCTGCCCATTCCTGGGCAATTAATGCGGGTTACGAAGGCATGCGCTTTGAATGCCACAATCAACATCGCCCGATGTTGCACTTGGCTATCTCACAGAAATATGACATCGTTGGTATTCGCTGGGATCCCGATCGAACTGCCAACCTTGTGATCTTTGAGAAACAGCTACAGCACTTGGAGGGTTGATTCCATTACTGCATAGTCTCAATGCACACTCACGTCGTGGGCTATGCCCGCAATTGAATTCCACTCAAGTTGACGGCGAGCATCACTTGGCGTGATGTAGGTGCCATCAAAGGCAGTAACACCCATCACCTTACCCTGTGAGTCGCGTCGGATGTGAATGAACGAAGCATCTGTCTCAAAGCCGCCGAATAATTCACAGCTACCAAGCATCATGTCCATGCGGTACATCCAAGCGAACTGATCGCATCGACCATCCGCGTGTGCTAACTCTAACCACCCCGGTTTTATGCCGGAGGCAGATTGAGCTTTAATTTTGACGGCCGCTGGTGTGGCGCCAGCGAATGGCAAGATCATGGTTACAAAGTCTGCGTAGTGTTTGTGCATGTGAGGCAATTCGATCCGTACCTGTGATGCGGGAGTCAAACCGTCATCGGTTGGCAGCCAGCCTCGAATTGTTGCTTCTTCTTTACGTCCAATACCAGCTGCCATCGTCACCTTCGCTCCTTCGGGAATCACCGCCATGTGCAGAGCAACATTACCCCGCTCGTGAGCTGTATGTACCACGCGATTATTAAGATCGAGGTTGACATCCCCTTCCATCAGTTGCCAATTTGCTTCCACAGAAGGGATAGATGCGTCCGACTCTGGCAGGGATGTCGGTACACGGTACATGTTGTCGATCACGAGTACGCCTAGATCGTGTACAAAAAGTGCAATACGGCAATGGCTAGCCCAGATACCGTGCGACATTCGATCGAATCCCCAATTGTAATTGCCCTGCCAATATCCCCCTTCATAATCTGATCGACAGATGTCATACACAGGCAGCGTTGCTCCCTTGGCTACTTGTCGCGCATCAGCATGAAAATACCGTGTAATCGATGGATTAGAACTCGATTGGTTCCAACCATTGAGGTTTAGTGTGTTGTGAGCACGCGTGGACTTGCCGTGAAACGATGCCGGATCGGACTCTTCATAGGTGAGCCATCCCGGATCGGGCAACAGGGTCTTGCCGAAGGCATGAATTTGAATTGTATTGCGTGAAAGATGGCAGTGGCCGCCACCATACGTAGTAGCGTCAAAGGTGACGTAGGTGGCATCGGATGACCAGTCCGTACGCAGGTATGCTTGACCGGCATCGAGAAAAAAAGCTGAAGTTGGTGGATTTATCTCTGGAAGTCCAACACTCTTTCGGAATGCTGCTCGATCTTGCAAAGCGGTACTAATGGCATTCCGTGACGGTGCGGGGCCATCATTATCCGGAGTAATTCGAGAACCCTGACTGTCGTGTATCCCATTGTGCGCGCCGTTAGGTCTCAATGCTGCAACGGCATAGTCGTAAAGCCCCGCCACTATATCGTGATTGAGATCTAACCCTATTTCAGGTACGTGCCTCGCTAAGGTGACAAACTTATCGGCCACGCGAGTCATCCAGTGGTGATAGCCGGGGGTGCGTTCCATATGCGCGCCATCCCGAAGTACTTGCCGACGAAACGCATCATTGAGCAAACGGACACCCACACGACGCCATACCTGCGAACTCGGGTGATGTGAAATTCGAATGCCTGAAAGCAGGAGCGCATCAGCATTGGCGATGCGCCAGTTGATTGTTGGTGCCGGATGTTCCGAGAGATAGTTCAGTTGTGCTGCTGCTGAATCAATAACACAGCGGACAAATGCTTCGTCGAAGATAGGGCTGCTCATGAATGCGGGTAGCGTTCCCAGCCAGCCATTGTGCTGCGAATCACCCATGCGCAGCCCCAAGTTCAGCACATTGTCATATCGTTGCATCGAAAACGTCGCCGACGATTGTGGAGTGGGATGAGAGGCAATCCAATCCTCAATATAGTCTCGTGCAGCTTGTACATAATGTGACTGGCCAGTTTGTAACCATGCTCTGGCAAGCGAACCTAGAGTAAAAAAACGATTGAGTTGAGCAGGCCATTCCTGATGCTGGTGATGCTTGCCGGACCAGTCAATATTCCGGCGACCGATAGTTGTTGGAATCAGACCATTAAACCGGAAAAGCAACACTCCATCGACAGCACAATCAGCAGTTCGACGCGTCTGGTCATTCCATGCTGGCAGCGGATCGCCCCATGCGGAAAAGATCGGTGAAGCAGCAGATTGGAGTTGTTGAAGGAGAGTTGGCATAGGTTCCTCTAGTCGTAATAAAAGTCGCACTTCTCAAATGGTTCTTATTGGAGCAGATCATGCGATCGAATTGCTTCGCCACTTGTGTTTCGCAATAAATTTACTTCTTTTGTAGTACCGTCTAATTAACCACGGCATGATACTCATTGTGCCCCATAAATCGCGGTCGGCGGCGGCAGGTACGTCCCATTAATACGAGATCCGGATGAACCAACACACGAATGTTTCGTGATGGTCAAGAAGACAGAGTGGTACTTGGGGGCTAGCAGGGACAATCCATTCGGAAACTCGTTCTTGGCGGCGCATTAATCATAATAACGTGCTACTCTACGGGGCTCATGGCACTCTTGAGTGTGGCTAATCTGGTGCTTTCCATCGGTGACCGACGTATTCTTGACGGCGTCAATTTAACTGTGGACGCCGGTGAGCACGTAGGGATGGTTGGGCGTAATGGTTGTGGTAAGTCAACCCTATTGAAACTGATCTCCGGTCACTGCACTTTCAAACATGACGAAGGCCAGATTCAACTAGCGCGAGGCGCGACAGCCGGCTATTTGACGCAAGATCCGAATCTTGATCCGGATCGCACTCTTCGTGATGAGGCTGCCACTGCATTTGCCGAACTGGAAAACCTGCATCGACAACTGGAAGAACTCGCACACGAAATGGGGACGGCTGAGGGAGACGACCTCGATCGTCTACTCAAGCGATATGAACTAGTCGAACAGAAAGTCCAATCAGCAGGCGGTTATGCTGTCGATCATCTGATTGATGAGACTTTGCATGGCCTGGGACTCACGGATGAGTTCTTCAACGTCAAGGTTAAGGATTTATCCGGCGGGCAGAAAGGTCGACTTGCACTAGCAAAACTTCTGCTTTGGCAGCCCGATATTTTGTTGCTTGATGAGCCAACGAACCATCTCGATATCGCCGGCCGTCAATGGCTCGAAGAATATTTATCCTCTTATAACGGTGCGGTTGTACTCGTAAGCCATGACCGATGGCTCCTCGATCATGTCGTCTCCAAGATCTATGAGCTTGAAGAGGGACGAATGGTTGAGTACCCGGGAAATTATCAAGCGTTTCGAACACAACGGGCTGAGCGGCGGCTTGCAGCACAACGTGTCTATGAGAAGCAACAGGAACGTGTGAAGCACGAACAGGCGTTTATTGACCGCTATCGAGCAGGTCAGCGGGCAGCCCAGGCGCAGGGACGAGAAAAACGTCTGGAACGCTACAAACGCGACGAACTGGTCGAAAAGCCTGTCGAGATGAACGACATGAGCTTGACACTTCGACCTCGAAGCCGATGCGGAGACCTGGTTGCGACTGCCGACCAAGTAACGAAGGGTTACGAAAACAAACCGCTGTTTACGAACCTATCGCTTGTGATCAAGCGTGGTGATCGTGTGGGAATCATTGGTCCCAATGGTGCAGGCAAATCCACACTTGTGAATACACTTCTAGGCGGCGTCCAGTCTGATAGCGGTGCCGTACGTGTAGGAAATTCGGTGGATGTAGGCCACTACCGACAAACCCACGAACATCTTGATCTACGCAGCACAGTCACCGAGTACCTCCAGAAATTTGTTGCAAGTGGACACGAGCAGGAAGCAAGAAATCTCGCTGGAGCTTTTTTATTTTCCGGATTCGACCAAGACAAGCCTCTCTCGGTACTTAGCGGCGGAGAACGCAGCCGTGCTGTACTCGCGGGGCTAATGGCTGTTGGCCACAATCTGCTGGTTCTTGATGAACCAACAAACCATTTGGACATCCCTAGTGCCGAACGACTCGAAGACGCCCTCAAACAGTTCACTGCCAAACCTGAAGGATTTGGAGATAACGTAACAGGCGGAGGTACTCTCATTCTCATTACTCACGACCGTATGCTGCTTGAAGACCTGGTAGATCAACTCATCATTCTCGACGGTCACGGCAACGCGAGACACTTTCTGGGGACTTACAGTGATCTTGTTGCTGCCCAACAAGCGGAAGTAAAAATGAGTAAGGCAACATCGGAGCCCCACCGAAAAATCACATCACCTCCAACTGCGACAAAAGCCCCCTCACCACAGGTAAATAAAAGGTTAGATGCCAGCAACAGTTCTGGTCCCTATGCAAAGTTATCACAACAGGGACTGGAAGAAAAAATAGTAGCGATTGAGACAAAGCTGGCAGAGTTAGATAAGGAACTGGCAGACCCGGATATTTATCGTGACAGAGGAAAAGTCAAAAGGCTCCAAGAGAAACGATCACAATTATCAAACGAGTTGAGGCCGCTCGAAGAAGAGTGGACCAGACGAGCAAAGTAATACTCAGTTTGCTTCCGCTGTCTGAGTGGTCGCGCCAACCGGCGGTGCGGGTTGTGGGGTTGGCTTCTTTTTCCAAAACTTTACGTAGTCGAGTGTCCCCTTGGGTTTGGTGTAGGGCTTCCAGAGGTATTGTTGCTGGTTTTTAAAGAGAGCCTCACCCGGATGTTCTTTTTTGAATGCCAACCAAACAGCACCGTCCGGATCAAGGTTCTGCCCAGTCAGTGTCTGTAGTGACTCGTGCGCATTCTGTACAACAGCATATTCCTGGTCGTCCAGCGCACTAACCAATATTTCAAACACTCGTGGTTCGGCATATTGACCAAGTGCCGTGGCGGCAGCCATACGAACGTCGGAATCTTCGTCTTTCGAGACGGCAAGCATCAACGGTTCGACGGCAATTGGATTGTGTATTCGTTGAAGAGCCAGAGCTGCTTCCCAGCGAACAAACGATGCGTCATCCTTCAGACGACGCACAAGAAGTGGAACGTCCTCCACCTTCCCATGCATGGCAAGAGCTTTTACGCACGCAGCTCGAACAGAGGCATCCTCATCATCGATGAGCATACGATAGGTACGAAGATAGGGTTCATCGCCTCCGAACTTCGCATTGGCCAGCAGGATAATTCCACGGCGACGCTTATCTGCATCGTATGTGTTGAACACTTCACGAGTGACCTCGCCCGGCGATGGCGGGAAGAAAGGTTCCATCGCGTCCTTCATGATTTTATTGGCGTCACAACCACCTATTGACATAGGTAGAATGCCCCAGAGTCCGGCAAACAGAAGCAGCTTTACACCCCAGATATCGCGATGAGTTCGATCCATGTAGTTAAGTTTATCGGTAATCCTCGCGTCTAGCACACAGGATTCTCGGACGGAAAGGGGTTTGAATGACTTGGTAACGATCACTTCCGAATAAAGCTATGGATGAATCGTTCAATCATCAGCCGGCTCGCGGGTACATGCGACAGATCTCGTACAATTCCGTTCTGGCCTACCTAGGCAACCCTGATGACCAGACGCTGGCACCAAATCATTCATGCTGTGCAATTACTTCGCCTTGAGGTAGTTTTTTCCGCGATCAGTAATGCGTGGCTGGTGGTCTTTCTCGCTTGGCAAAATGAACCAGGCTCCGCTGGCCAGCATACGCCGGGGTTTCAATCACTGGAGTTCGCGCTCGTACTCACTCTGGTCGTAGCTGGGGGGCTGGCTATTTATGGCATTGCCCTAAACGACGTCCTAGATGTGCGACACGACCGCACGTTCAGTCCATCTCGCCCCATTCCAACAGGTGCCATTGGGCCAATTGCGGCGGTCATTCTGGGAATCCTGTGCCTGCTTGCAGCCATGTTGGCATCGGTATTTCTTGGCGTGGGTTCAGCGGTGCTTTGCGCTCTTACTGCTATCACGATCTTATTTTTCAACCTGACAGGAAAATTCCTGCCTGCTGTTGGGATCGTACTAGTTGGTTTAATGAGAGCTCTCAATATGTTCATTCCGTTTCCGTGGATAGCCTTTGCCTGGCCTATCTGGCTAACCATGACCCATGTAATGGCTTGTTACGCCATTGTTCACGTATTGGAAGGGAAACGGCCACGACTGCGTGACGAAGATTGGTGGGCAATCTGTGCAGGTTGGATTTTCTGGACGCTCACCCTCGTGACATGGATGAACTGGCGTTATCACGGTTCACCTGGCGCGATGCATGGCCGTCCGTGGATGTGGATTGGACCAATGATTGCTGTCGCCATTTTTGTCTGTATTGCCTGGCTAATGCTGCGCCACAGAATGCGTCCAATCCGAATCCGTCGAGCCACAGGCAGTGCCTTTATGCGATTCGCAATGCTCTGGCTGATCGTATATGACGCAGTATGGCTCATCTCCCGTGAACTTTATGGTCCAGGATTGTTGCTTATGTTTTTCTTTCTGCTGGCTTACTGCGTTGTCCAACTGGGTGAGACTCTTCGTCAACTTTCAGAATCAAGCACGAAATATCACATAACCTCACCACGTCAATCCATAGAAATATCACGGCATTGACAGTGATGCTTTTGTTTGTTTGATATCAATAGTTGAGCCATGAAACCCTCTGAGGCCACTCCACAAGGATAATCATGCCGCTTGAAAATCCCGTTGTTAATGTCTTCGATGCCGATCCCACCGGGGTACCTGTTTCAATCGGAGTACCCTTTCCAAAGAACAGGCTTCGCGGGAAATGGAATCTTGTTGCGATCGCGTCGGATGGAACGCGATTACCCATCGGAGCGCGTACTCTCGTAACTTGGAAGGATGGTTCCGCACGATGGGTACTTTGTAACTTTATTGCGAAAGTCAAGGGACTTCACTCGATCGAAATAGTAACGGATCATGGGCAGTCCCCCAGCAATGCCGTATTGCTTCACCAGGCAGCGGACGTGGTAACTCTCGACAACGGCTTGCTCCATGTCGAGCTATCGGAAACTGGGGCTAGCCCGATCCGCAAACTAACTGCTTTAGGGCACGACTACCTCATAAAAGCTAATGCTTTCCGCTTGATGAACGATGGCTACGACTCCACACGTGAGACCAAACGCACTATTCGATTGATCGAACAATCCTCCGTTCGTATGCGAGCTCGCATAGAAGGCGCACATTTCGACGGCACGGATCGGCGTCGGTTGAATTATCGCCTCGATATCGAAGTATGGGCTGGTGTTCCGACATTGCGGCTTGACTATCACTTTTTCAACTTGGAGTCCGGGCAGGACACTCTGCCGATCGATCGTCTCGCGATGGAGTGGGACTTCAATCTGGGCGACACGATCAATCACCACTTTCTGCAGCAGTATCACACCCTTTTGTATGTCTCTCGAGAAGTCTTGAATCCCGCAACGGTTGCATTGATGGTCGATCAAACACGCGGAGCCGCGCATGTCGAACAGGAATCGATGCTTCTCGATACGGAGAAATACAATTTTCACGTCCGACCTCCACTTGTGGATACAGCAAATTGGTTAGGCGTGAATGATGGAACACGAAGTGTGTATGTGCAGATGCAGGATTTCTGCCATATGCGTCCCAAACGCCTGGTATCAGACGGACCGCGTATCGCTTTGGAAATATGGCCTCCCTTTGCTGGTCGTCTTGACCTGTGTCAGGGACGATCCCGTCGCCAAGTGGTGACACTCGCATTTGGAGCACAACCGACACTCCCCATCAATCAAATCGAATCGCAGCTTAATGCCCCTCTGTGGGAAGGACGTGCCAACGTGCTGCCAGACTGGCTCGCTGCTTGTGAAGAATTTGAGCAGCATCGACTCCTGCAACCCAAGTCAAATGTACGGTTTGAAAAATATATCCGTCGAACCGTAAGTCTTGAGATGCCCGCGAGCATGTTCGACCTAGGTGATACTCCTGATACCGGTTACCTCAGAAATTACATACCCATAGGAAACGCACAGCGACTTCTTACAGATGCGCCCAAAATGTCGCGAACTTTCACTGCCGGTCCGTTTTCTACGGTAGTGAGCTGGGACTTCCCTAACTTCCACGAACCCGTGTGGACTAATAACGAGTACGACATCATTCATACTCTTTCGCTGGAATTGATGCGAACAGGACAAATGGATCTCTGGCCTCAACTTCGATGGGCGGTGAGGCACAACATTGAAGTAGATTTCATCCACCTGAGTGACCATCATCAGCAGCATCGGGCGACGCCCCAACATTCCGCAGGACATAACCGAAGCGGAGCGATCCTCAGCCATTTCTGGACGCAAGGGCTGCTTGAGTATTACTGCCTTACGGGCGATGAAGACGTACGCGAAGTGGCAATCGCTCTGGGTGAAAAGATCCTTGAAAATCTGGCAACGCCGGAATTACGTGCGGGCTTCTGGGGTTTTACCCGTGAGTTAGGCTGGCCCTGCCTTGCGCTGGAGTTCCTCGCTGACCTCATCGGTGATGAGCGGTTTGAAAGGCAGCTCAAGGAGATTGTGAATTATTTTATAAGCTACGATCGCCGAAAGTTTCACGGAGCTCTCCATTTATCCAGCGGGGATGCCAGATACAGCCTGGAACGACAGATGATCTCCGGTTATTTCGCATACGGGTGTATGGTGGAGGGCTTATATCGTTACGCATTGCGCACTGATGACACTAAAGCACGCGAATGGCTTGTTAACTTGCTGCATGACCTGCGGCTTGCTCTTGACGCAGCACATCAAGATGGGCAGACTCTGGGACTCGCAGGCGGCCAACCGCAGGGTATGGCTTTCGGATACGAACTTACCGGAGATGAGCGTTTTCTCGACTCAGCTATGGTCAACGTGGAAGAACACGTCGACTCAAATGGTTGGTTTAACCTACCTCACCAGGTCAAACCTGTCGCTATGGTTTATCGCAGCATGATCCGGTTTCTATACCACGCGCATGCCACCGGACGACTCACTTACTTTGAATACCAATCAATCAAATCGCCCCCAAACCCTCTTTCACAAAAATACAATGAGTGATCACATCACTGCTGCTAGATGTACAGTACGCCCTTGGGTATTGACCCGAACACGGTACAAACTGCCGCCGAGGTCTCCCATATTTTCGTAACCGGGTTGTTTGAGGGGGGTTTCGAATGGCTTGCTGGCGGTTGTAATGTATAGATCTTTCAAGTCCTCGCCGCCAAAGGCTACGCCTGTCACCTGTTTTGCTGGAATAGTTAACCGTCGTTCGACAGAGCCATCTGGACGGTAACGTACAACCTGCGAACCATAGACTTGTGCGCTCCAAACGTGACCATCCGCATCCACCGTCAAGCCGCAGGGAATTCCTTCGGTATTTGGCACATTTGCAAAAACTCGTTTTCGCGTGAGCATTCCTGTTTTGGTATCAACATCGAACTGCCAGATTCGCCGTACTGCCGAATCCGTGCAATATAGAATTCGGTCATCAGGACTGAACCCCAAACCGTTCAACATGCCGCCAACCTGATCGACAATCGTGACCCTGCGTTTCACATCGATCAGATAAAGTTTTCCCTGTTTCTCGATCCTTTTCGTCCCCCAATACGTCGTGCCTGCATACACGCGACCTTTTGCGTCAGCGATGATGCTGCTGAAACAGAGTTTTTCGCTTGCATGCTCTTTGAGGATGGGTTCTACATCAAATGGGCTCTTCCACCGCACCAATCCGCCGCTACTGGCAAAGAGAAATCCTCCAGGAGTCTTGTGCAGTACAACACCTGTGTACGCGCCCTCACGGCTGATGATCGTTTTAGCACCAGTTTTAGGATTGAACTGGTGAACGAGTTTGCTTAATGAGTCGGTCCATACAAGCCGGCAACGTCCATTATCCCAGATCGGATTTCCTCCCCACAAAATATTGTCATTTGCAACTACCTCCAGTTCATCCAGCTTGGCCATACACCTCAACCTTTACGATTATTCGTCTGAAACAAATCCAGCATCACAATAGCGCAGGGCGAAATCGTAGAAGTCTCTCGTTGAAATGGCAATATTATTTTCTGCTTATGCCGTGCATTCCTTTGCTGTGTCTTATACGAGAATTGATCCGGCATCTTCACGAACCAATATCACCCAACTTCTATACGGACCAAGTACTCTTGTAGCGTCAATAATGACTTGTCGGCACACTATGTCTAATGCTTCCCTCAGACACCGACATAAAAATGATGCGAATCGCTCTCCAGCACGCTCATGCCGCAGCGGATATGGGTGAGGTGCCTGTGGGAGCTGTAATTTATCGCGGCAATGAAATACTCGCAGAAGGACACAATCTACGGGAAACCACACAAGATCCGGTGGCTCACGCTGAAATGCTTGTCCTAAAAGCTGCCGCTCAAAAGGTTAATTCTTGGCGACTTGATGATTGCTCTATGGCAGTTACGCTCGAACCATGTCCCATGTGTGCCGGGGCCATTATCAATGCTCGGTTATCAAAGCTAGTTTACGGTGCATTGGATCCCAAGATGGGTTGCGTAGATTCGCTTTATCATCTAGTCACCGACTTGCGATTCAATCATCGCGTCAGCGTTATTCCCAATGTAATCGCGGATGAATGCGGGCGAGTATTGAAAGAGTTTTTCAAACATCGTAGAAGCGATTCACCGCCCCCCAAACCATATCCGACCCGTGATACCATTTGAACTCGTGGTTATGGAATCTCATTCGGAAACATACGCCACGTTCAAACAGATCCATTGACCTTTGAACGCACAGCGGCAACTCGCACGGATACTTCGAAATCTACGGTGCGTATTATTTCGCTTCATTCAGAAATGACGAGTTGATTTGTACGACGCGCCTAGCTCTCTCGCTTCACTGGTTTCCAACGCTCAAGTAATTCCAGGCCCGCAGGCATCACTGCTATGCAGGCGATCAAGGTCAGAGTCAAGCCAACCGTGAGTACGAATCCGAGGCTGGAGATTCCACGATGTCGAGCAAAGATCAATGCTGCAAAACCGATTATCGTAGTCAGCGCAGTGATAGTGATAGCCTTACCTGTGCCGGATGCTAATCCGAGCGGACGATTTACAGGATCCTGTTTGTAACGATGCAGTATGTGGATGCCTGAATCCACTCCAATTCCAAACATAAGAGGCAGAACAATGATGTTTGCAGGATTAATGCTGACACCACAAAGCCACATCACGCCGAATGTCACCGCAAACCCCAGAGCAACTGGAGCCATCGCCAACAACGTATAGGTCAGTGAACGAAAATCAATCAGAACAAGAACGAAAACAATCAACATCGCAAAAATACCTGACTGGACGTAAGCATGTTTGATAAGTGATCCGGATTCATAGATCTGGACGATCACACCCGTCACGTTCTTATCCACTGTGCGCATGTCACGGATAAATCCGGGAAGGAATTTCGGATGCAGCGCACTGTCGATTCCTGTCGTTTTACGATCAGGCAGCTTGAGAAATATTTCAAGGATCACGCGAGAATCCCCTGGCTTTTCAGCGATATAGGGTCGCAGAAGTTCTTCGGGTAGATCCGTTAACTCCAGTGGCTTTGTATCGAGTGTGCCGAGAATATCCTGCTTCCATTCATCGTACGCCCGTTGCAGTTGTAGATTCCGCTGTGCACGCTCTGTTGGCGACCACTTTTGCGCCATGGAGGGGATTTGATTCATCGCCGTGGTTAGGTCTGTAATAGCAGTTTGCACTGGAGGTGGTAGTTCAACGAACTGCGTTGCAAGCTTGAGTCGTAGCTGCATTCCTGCTATGGCAGTTACAAAATCCAACTTAGGCGCAATTGGGTGTGTAGGAATACTCGGCTTGGTCATGGAGGCAGCCGCCGACGTAACAGACAGCGTATCTGCGTTTACGGGAAGACCTAAGACTGCTCGCGTTTCGTAGATCACACGCAGCTTTTCCTCTTCCTGATCCGGCATCAACAGACCAACACCCCCAAGTGATTCAACGGTTGGCAGCTTGCGAAACTCCTTGGCCCACCGCCTCGCATCAGCCATGTTATTTGCGATGGATGTCCCAGAATAAATCGACTGACCTCCCTCTTCCGATATTTTTCTGGCCCACTCCGCGCTCTCTACGCCACGAGGCTGGAGTTTCAGAAGGTCGTAATTGAAATGCATCTGTGATACCGCAATCAGCGCAATGACCAGAAGGATCA